>NZ_WOSX01000029.1 GCF_011516735.1 Acetobacter fallax
TACTGCGCTCGGGTGATTTCAGTCCAGGCCATCTTGATCTCATCAGGTTATCGCAAACCCATGAATCATAACCCGCTGAAATCACTCAACTCATTTTCGGTCAGACACTAAGAGAAAAGAAGTCCATCAGGCAGCCCACAGCCACCCTGCGGCGTCACATTCCAGCGCCCGTGCCAATGCCCCGGCGAACCAGTCTCCTTCATGACACGTCGATACGCCGGATAATACACCATGAACTTCAACAGCCGGAAAACACCTGGCTCACACTCAAAAGAAACGACAACACAATCACCGCCAGAAAACCGACCACCAGCAACGCACGATCTCTCCCCGGCATCCGTCACATCGTTGTCAGCCTCTCCACACACCCACCCGGATCGAACACAGACTCATCCGCAACACCATATTCACAAGAATACAGAACAAAGAAACAAAACTTCACACCCGCGTGAGCCGCCCGCCCACACGGCAACCCGCTCCTCTCACACACGTAACAAACCGAAGCCCGTCACCGGATGCATCCCCGGCAACGCTCCTGACGAAAACCCCCGTTACACCCCCGTCGCGTCACGCCCGGAAAGGCCCGCCCGAACCATGACCAGCACCGCTTCCGGAATCCCCCGCCGCACCATCCTCCAGGGCAGTGCCGCCACCACCGTGCTGGCCTGCACCCGCGCCGAAACCCGGCCCGTCACCCACCCGGAAACCGGCCCCACACCACCCCCGCCACCAGGCGTCCCCACCACCGCCGTCAGCCTGACGATCAACACCACCCGCTACAGCCTCGCCGTCGACAACCGCACCACCCTGCTCGACCTGCTGCGCGAACGCCTCGAACTCACCGGTGCGAAAAAAGGCTGCGATCACGGCCAGTGCGGCGCCTGCACCGTCCTCGTCAACGGCCGCCGGACCCTCTCCTGCCTCACCCTCGCCCTCCGACATGAAGGCGACAGCATCACCACCATCGAAGGCCTCGGCCAGCCCGGCAACCTCCACCCGCTCCAGGCCGCCTTTCTTCACCACGACGGCTTCCAGTGCGGCTACTGCACCCCCGGCCAGATCTGCTCCGCCGCCGGCATGCTTGCCGAATGGCGTAACGGCAGCCCCAGCCTCCACACCAGCCCGGACAATCCGCACCCCGGACTCACCGACGACGAACTGCGCGAGCGCATGTCCGGCAATCTCTGCCGCTGCAGCGCCTACCCCAACATCGCCGACGCCATCCGCACCGTCGCGGAACAGTCCGCATGAAAACCTTCACCTACACCCGCGCCAGCACCGTCGCCGAAGCCGCGAAACGCGCCACCCCGGCCGGGGCCATGCCAATCGCCGGCGGCACAAATCTGCTCGACCTCGCCAAACCCGAGCTCATAAACCCCGACCAGATCATCGACATCACCCGCCTCCCTGACCTGAACACCGTGACCCGAACCAGCGACGGCACCGTCCATATCGGCGCCCTCGTCCCCAATGCCGATCTCGCCGCCCACCCCCTCATCCGCCAGCACTATCCGGTGCTCTCCCGCGCCATCCTCTCCGGCGCCTCTCCCCAGATCCGCAACATGGCCACCACCGGCGGCAACCTCCTGCAACGCACCCGCTGCATCCCGTTCTATGACCCCGCCGCCCGCTGCAACAAACGCACTCCCGGCGCCGGATGCGACGCCCTGCATGGCCCCAACCGCATGAACGCCATCCTCGGCGGCAGCCCCTCCTGCATCGCCGTCAACCCCTCCGACATGGCCGTCGCCCTGCGCGTGCTCGACGCCACCATCCACGTCACCACTGCCGCAGGCACCACCCGAACCATCCCCATCGCCGACTTCCATCTCCTGCCCGGCAACACCCCTGATCACGAAACACGGCTCGAACGCGGCGACATCATCACCGGCCTCACCCTTCCGCCACCGCCTCCCGGACGCCAGGTTTACCGAAAGGTCCGGGACCGCGCCTCCTATGCCTTCGCGCTGGTCTCTGTCGCCGCGATCATCGACGCCGACCCGACACCCGACGCCTCACCCCATATCCGCTCCGCACGCTTCGCCCTTGGCGGCATCGCCACAAAACCGTGGCGCATCCCCGCCGCCGAAGCCGCCCTCGCCGACCAGCCTCTCACCCGCGACGCCCTGAACCGCGCCGCCGACCTCACCCTCGCCGGCGCCAGCGGCCACGGCGAAAACGACTTCAAAATCCCCCTCGCCCGCCGGACCCTCACCCACGTCATCGCCCACACCGCCCGCAATCCCATCCCCATGGATCCGTCCGGAGCAACCTGAGCCATGCAACTCCGGTCCGGTGTCCGGAACTCCGGCGGGCTCTGGGCAGCGTCCCGGCCGCATCAGACAGACAACCCCACCGGCAAACCATCCCCCGGGCTCCACACAAACCCGGCAGGGACCAGAGGCCCCCGCCCTCCGGTTTGTAAAACATAATGACACCCGGAGCCCCCACACTCCGGCGGCCCCCGAGCCTTCCTCACAAACCCCGACAGCGAGTCCCGCCCGATGACCGACACCCTCCCCAAAGCCCCGCTCGACACCCCCTTCGGCCCCGGCATCGACCGCGTCGAAGGCCCCCTCAAAGTCACCGGAACCGCCCCCTACGCCAACGAACACACTGCCCGCCGCATCGGCAGCCCGACACACCCCCTTGTCGGCTTCATGGTGCTCTCCACCATCGCGAAAGGCCGCCTCGTCAGCCTCGACACAACCGCGGCCCGAACCAGCCCCGGCGTCCGCCTCGTCCTCACCCGCGACAACGCCCCGCCCCAGAACGACTGGGGGCCTCTCGTCGCCAGAGACCGCTTCGCCCGCTCCCAGCCCGCCCTGCACGATGACCGCATCCGCTTCTTCGGACAGCCCGTCGCCCTCGTCGTCGCCGATACGCTCGAAACCGCCCGCGCCGCCGCGCAAACCATCAGCGCGACATACGAACCCGAAACACCCGCCGTCACACTCGACGAAAAAACCGCCATCATCCCGCCAACCCTGAACGGCTTCAAACCCACCCGCACCAGTATCGGGGATTTCAGAAACAGCTATGCGGCATCAGCCGCGAAACTCGACGTCACCTACGAAACCCCCCACCAGAGCCACGCCCAGATGGAACCCCACGCAACCACCGCCCTGTGGGACGCAAACGGCGAACACGTCACCCTGTGGACCTCGAACCAGATCCTCAACTCCGCGCAGAAAGGCATCGCCAGCACCCTGCAACTGAAACCCGAACAGGTCCGCATCGTCGGCCTCTATGTCGGCGGTGGCTTCGGCGGCAAACTCCCCTGGTTCGATGACGCCCTCCTCGCCGCCATCGCCGCCCGCATGCTGAAATGCCCCGTCCGCGTCGCCATGACCCGGCAGCAGATGTTCACCGCCACCACCCACCGCACCGCCACACGCCAGCGCATCCGCATCGGCGCGGCGCGTGACGGTCACCTCCGCGCCATCGCCCACGACGCCCTCTCCCACTGCGCCTCCTTCGACAACTTCGTGGAAGACACAACAACCATCACACGCGGCCTCTACGGTGCCGATGCCATCACCACCTCAGCGCTGCTCAACAAGCTCGACCTCCCCCGCTCGGACTCCATGCGCGCCCCCGGCGACGCCGTCGGCATGATCGCCCTCGAATGTGGTCTCGACGAAATCGCCCACACTCTCGGAATGGACCCCGTCGCCCTCCGCCTCGCCAACGACACACAAACCGACCCGACCGCGAAACGCCCCTTCAGCAGCCGCAAACTCGCCGAATGTCTCCGCACCGGCGCCACCCGCTTCAACTGGTCCGCCCGCAACCCCACACCTGGCCAGCACCGCGAAGGCGAATGGCTCATCGGCACCGGCATGGCGTCAGCGATGCGCTACAACCTCGTCCGTCCCTCCCAGGCCGAAATCATCCTGAGCCAGACAGGACATCTCACTGTCCGCATGGCCATGACCGACCCGGGAACCGGCACCATCACCATCCTCGCCCGGATTGCCTCCGAAGCCACAGGCATCCCACCCGATCGCATCACCGTCACCATCGGCGACACCGATTTCCCGCCCGCCGCAGGCTCCGGCGGCTCCTTCGGGGCCGAAAGCGCCGGCTCCGCCCTCTACAACGCCTGCGAAACCCTCCGCCTGCGCCTCGCCCGGACCGCCACCACCGAGAATGGTCCCCTCGCAAACATCCCGCTCAGCACACTCTCCTTCTCAAACGCCAGCCTCACGAACGGCACAAAAACCATCCCCCTCACTCAACTCGTCCCCCGCGACGGCCTCACCACCCAGGGCAGCATCAAACCCGGCAACGAGGCGAAAGACTGGTCACAGGCTTCCTTCGGCGCCCATTTCGCCGAAGTTGCCGTCAGCGCTGTCACTGGCGAAACCCGCGTCCGCCGCATGACCGGCGTCTTCGCCTGCGGCCGCATCCTCAACGCCCGCACCGCCCGCTCCCAGGCCATCGGCGGCATGATCTGGGGAATTTCAGCTGCCCTGTTCGAAGCCAACCCCGTCGATCCGCGATCCGGCCAGTTCACAGCCCGTGATCTCGCAAATTACCACGTCGCCAGCCACGCCGACGCCCCGCATATTGACGCCACCTTCCTCCCCGAAGATGAACCCGTCTCAAACCCCCTGCACATCAAAGGCATCGGCGAAGTCGGCATCTGCGGCGCCCCGGCCGCCATCGGCAACGCCATCTTCAACGCCACCGGCATCCGCATCCGCAACTTCCCCATCACCCCCGACAAACTCCTCCCCCACCTTCCGGAAATCTCCCTCTGACGCCCCGGACCAGGCCATAAACCGCCCCTCCTGCCGGGGAGCGGAGCAGAGCCCTGAAAACGAAACATACCTGTGATCTGAAAGACATGTTCCAGGAACACCCAGCCCTCTGCCCAACTCCCGCTTTTTGAAACAGGGGATCTGTTATCATGACGTTTTCACATGTGATTTTTCAAAGGTCCGGTAGCAGCACGGGCTCCGCCCGAACCCGGAAGGAGTCGCGGACCCCTTCACCCCGATCTGTTGACAATAAAATGGTTTCCAAAGGTCTGCGACCTTTGGTGGGTTCCAGGGCAAAGCCCTGGGAAGGAGCCAACACATTATACCAGAGGGTCTGGCCTTTGACCTGTGTGAGACTGGCTGGTGCGGGAGTGGCAGGGCTCTGCCCTGGAACCCGGCAAAGGCCCGCCTTTGCAAACCGTTTTATGATCAGCAAACCGGGGTGCAGGGGCCGCCCGATCAGTGGAGCATGAAACCCGGCCTCGCAGGCGGCGGATCTCACCCCGATATCGGCCTCTCCAGCCTCATCTCTTCAGAAAAACAATCACCCGACCCATCTCAGCGCCTGGATTTTCCAATATCCTCAAACCGGACATTCTGAACCGGATACAAACTCCAGTCCTTATAATCGAAATGCCACCACTCATCATGAAGCGGAAAAAACCCTTCCTGCACCATGGCTTTCCGTAAAATTTCGCGCGAAGCCCGCTCCTCAGCCGTTCCACCCGGATAGTCGGAAAAAGCCCGTTCCGTCATCTCATCATACCCGCTCGGCATCGAAACCGGCTGACCGGTGCGAAGGTCATACAACGTCAGATCAACCGCACACCCCCGGTTATGCATCGAGCCAGGCTCCGGGTTCGCAACAAAATTATGCTTGTCCGGAGGCGTCGCATCCCAGAACAGCTTCGTCACATACCACGGTCTGTAAGCATCAAAAATCAGCAGCCCATATCCCTGCAACCGAAGCACCGCCAGAACACGCACCAAAGCTTCCGCCGCCGGACGCTCCATAAAAGCATGAGACGAGGAATAAACCGGCGTCCCAAGAAAATTCCGTGACGTGGCATACCGAACATCAAAACGAAAACCCGATGCAATCCCGGAAAGATCAACCAGATCAGGCGCCCTCATGCCCGGCGCCGGCACAGGCGCCTCAGCATGCAATGCCTCCCGCATCAGTTCGGCTACAGGTCTGACCGGCGTAATACGAAAGACTTTCGCCACATTACTCTCCTCCGCCCGAACCACACCGACAGAAAACAGACAGACAACAAAAGCCAGTCCCGGCAAACACTTTTTCATTCAGTCACTCTCTTCAGCCACCATAACCCGACACAAACGCCCGGCTCCAGAATGTTGCCACACCGAATCCATCATCACACTAAAACCCGCATCACCCAAACAGCAAGGCCCGTATTACCATCTCCAGACCCGCATCACCCGCCAGCGCCCGCCCCCCGATCGCCCCGACCGGAACCACCGACAACGCCGAAACCAGCCACGCCGCCCGCACATCCTTCAGCCGCCCCAGAGGCACCGATCCCTCAAAACAAAACCCCGTCTCCAGCAACCGCCCCCGTGACGTCCCCGGTAACGCCCCGTCCGCAACCGGCGGCGTCACCACCATCCCGTCCAGCAGAAACACCACATTCGCCGCACTCGCCTCCGCCACAACGCCTCCGACGCCCGGCAGCAGCGCATCGTCAAACCCCGCCGCCGCCGCCTCCATCCGCGTCATCACCGAAGGCAGATAATTCAGCGACTTCACCCGCGCCAGCGGCGACGCCCCGTCCCGCACATACCGGCTCACCCCCAGCCGGATCGTCCGCGCAGCCCCGCCCGATACAGGCGGCGCCCAGGTCAGCAACACCGTCGGACGAACATCCCCGGGCGGCATCACCCCGCGCGGCCCGCACCCCCGCGTCACTGTCAGCCGTAGCGACCCGTTCCGAACCCTGAGAGCATCCACAAGATCCGCAATCGCACCGCGCAAAACCCCCGGCTCCGGACAGGACAGCATCAGAACCGAACACCCGTCCGCCAGCCGCGACAGATGCCGCTCCAGCCGGGGCACAACCCCGTCCACCAGCCACATCGTCTCAAACAGCCCGTCCCCCAGAAGAAACCCCCGGTCCGAAGGATCAATCCGCGCTTCCGAAACCGGCAGCAGCCGCCCGTTCAGCCATACGAGACTCATGTCGCCCTCCGTCTCCGGAACTCAAAATCCGGCACACCAGTCAGCCGACAAACAGGCCGCCCCCCAAAGATCATCACAGGCAGACTGTCCGACCTGTCAACACCCGCCGGAAAACACATCCAGCAACGGCGCCACCTTCAGCATCATCTCCTCATACTCCCGCTCAGGATCAGATAACCAGGTAATCCCGCCGCCAGCCCCGACCAAAAGCCGCCTCCCCACCAGTGAAATGCTGCGAATCACAACGGAACTGTCCAGCGCCCCGTCCCGCCCGATCCGGAACACACTCCCGCAATACGCCCCCCGCGCCGATCCCTCGAGCGCGTCAATAATCTCCATCGCCCGCCGCTTCGGAGCCCCCGTCACCGACCCAGGCGGCAACGTCGCCCGCAACAGATCCACCGCATCCAGACCACCCCGCAAACGCCCCCGCACACACGACACCAGATGATGCAGATGCCTGAACCGCTCCACCCCGCATAATTGCGGCACAGACACCGACCCGATCTCACACACCCGACCAATGTCGTTGCGCATCAGATCCGTAATCATCAGGTTCTCAGCATTCTCTTTCTCATCAGCTGCCAGCGCTGCCGCAAACCCCGCAGCCTCCGCCTCACTCGCACCCGACGGCGCCGTCCCCTTGATCGGCCGCGTCTCAATTCCCCCGTCCGCCGCCATCGACACAAACCGCTCCACCGACGCACTCAGCAGCGAAAACCCCGGCGTCCGCAAATACGCCCCGAACGGCGCCGGAGACCCCTCCCGCAACGCCAGATAAGCCGCCATGTCATCAAACCCGACCGGCACCTCCGCCTGCCACCGCATCGTCAGATTGGCCTGAAAAATATCCCCCGCGCCAATAAACCGAACAACCTCCCGAACCGCCTCAAGCCACGCGTCCCGCCCCATATCCGCCCGAAACGACAACCACGGAACCGCGCCGAAACCCCCGGCCACCACCCGCAAATCCGGCGCCCCCCTCCCCCGCCCGCTCACCCACCAGACCCTCCGCTCCAGCCGGTCAAACACCAAGGCCTCCTCATAAGAGGCCGCCACAAGCTCAGGCGCGGTCAGGTCACCCGCGGCCCGATGCCGCGATACAACACCCTCCAGCCGCATCCCCGCCTCATAGGACGCCAGTCCGATCACCCCACCCGAAAACGGCAATCCCGAGATGTCATCACCACAAATCCGCGCCCGCATCTCCCGGAGATGCTCCCGCACATCCCCCGAAACCACCTCCCCGTTTCGCCATACCCCGCCATCCCGACACAGCAGCGTCTCTACCGGCCACGGACACAAAAACGACCACCGCGCCCGCTCCCCGGCCGCATCCCCACCACTATCCGCAAACGCTATCCACGGCTCACCCGCAAACGCAGACAAAGCAGCACCGGGCTCAACCCAGCCCAACTCCACCACCCGCACCCCGACACGCATCCCCGCACACCCCTTTCCGGCACCAGACCCCTGATACAAAAACCGCGCCGGAAAAGCACACCGGCCGGCCCGCGAAACCAGCCCCTGCCATCATCCCAGCCCACGGCCTCAGAAGGAAACCATCCTGTAAGTTCGTCCCCGGCGCCGCCGGCCATGTCGGAGCCGCTGCCACCCCGCCCGGCTGCCCCGGCCTCACCAGATGGCGCACACCTCCGCAAACCCTCTCACGCAACGAAACCGGGACGCACAAAACCGCAGTCCCCGCCAGGTCCTGACAGCGTCCGCCCTGACACCAGCCGACAACATCCACACACGACACTCCGGACACGACACCCGGGGCACGCACCCGGCCAACCCCCTGTCACATCCTCCCGTTTCGTGTACCCTCCCCACCCACCCGGACCCTCACTGGAGAAAACACATGCTGATCGATCTCAAAGGACGCACAGCCATCGTCACCGGCTCCACCGGCGGCATCGGCCTCGCCATCGCGAAAGGCCTCGCCGCAGCCGGTGCCCGGGTCGTGGTCAACGGTCGCCGCGCCGATGCCGTCGAACGCGCCGTCCAGGCCGTCTCAGACGCAGGCACCGCCCCCGCCATCGGCTACACCGGCGATCTCGGCACCGCCGAAGGATGCGCGGCCCTCATCAAAGCCCACCCGACCTGTGACATTCTCATCAATAATCTCGGCATTTTCGAACCCAAAGAATTCTTCGACATTCCCGACGAAGACTGGACCCGCTTCTTCGAAATCAACATCATGTCCGGTGTCCGCCTCTCCCGCGCCTACGCCCCGGCTATGAAAACAAGGAACCAGGGCCGCATCGTCTTCATCTCATCTGAATCCGCCTTCAACATTCCCGTCGAGATGGTCCATTACGGCTTCAGCAAAACCGCCCAGGTCTCCATCGCCCGCGGTCTCGCCGAAACTCTGGTCGGAACCGGAGTCACCGTAAACTCCGTCCTCCCCGGCCCGACCCTCTCCGAAGGCCTCGAACAGATGCTGAAACCAGCTCAGGAAAAATCCGGTAAACCAATCACGGAAGTCGCGGCGGAGTTCGTCATGGAACACCGCCCCTCCTCCATCATCCGCCGCGCCGCAACGGTGGAAGAAGTCGCAAATATGGTCGTCTATCTCTGCTCACCCCAGGCCTCCGCCACAACCGGCGCCGCCGTCCGCGTCGATGGCGGCGTGATCAGCAGCATCTGATCCCCGCCCCAAACCCGGACAAAGGTCACAGACCTTTGCAAAGGCTCTGTTGTCGTTAAGTGTTGATCTGTGATTTTTCAAAGGGTTAGAAAAAGATCGGGCTCTGCCCGAACCCGGAAGGGGTCGCGGACCCCTTCACCCCAATCTGTTGATAAATAAGCATATTTCCAAAGGTCTGTGACCTTTGGTCAGTTCCAGGGCAAAGCCCTGGGAAGGAACCAACACTTAACGACAACAGAGCCTTTGGAAACCATTTTATTATTAATCAAGAGGAGTGCAGGGGCCCGCGGTCCCTGCCGGGTCCGGGCAGAGCCCGGATTCCGCCAGCCCTTTCAAAGTCATGATGCCCGACGCGGACGTGCCTGTTGTGCAACTGTCATGCAACGAACCCTGATCCGGCATTTCATCTGGCTCCTGATCGTGGCCTGACCCCGCTGCGCCGCGAAGGCGTGCTGATCATCAGCAGTGGCCAGAGCTACCACAACATGAATGGCTTTTTCGGACGCGCATCGGACCCTGACGCTGAAGCGTTCGACGCCTGACTGCGGGCGGTCATGCCTGATCCGGCCCGTCGTGACGCCGCTCTGGTGGAACGGGCGTCAACGATCGGCGCGCGATGCACACCCGCATGAGGATCATCTCCTGCCGCTCATGGTCGCCGCAGGTGCCGCGACCGGTGAACCGGGCATCGTGGATTTCCATGGCCACGCCCCGGGAAAATCCATCTCCGGGTTCCGCTTCGGCTGATCCCCGGCAAACCACAATCTCCCCGTAAAAAAGGATACACCACACCAGAAAATCCATTAAAAAACCAGAATTACAGCAGGTAAAATCGTTACAAAACTGAATTTTATTCGAATAACAGATGATATTTATAAGGCATATATTATACACGATGAATAAATTACATTCACTATGTCTGTCTGTTCAGTGACATACATCATAGCCTCCCAAATCCACCACACCGATGATCGCCCAGACGGATCAGTCTCCGGTCCGCAAAATCCACAAAATGGAAATCACACGATTATGCCAAAGAATGTCGTAAATCCGGAATTTCTTCCCGTTCTGGCGAAAATGCCGTCTTTCGATGGCCTCTCGGAGCGCTCACTCCCAGAAGTGCGTGAAATTTTCCTCACCGCCGTCCGCCTCATAGAGGGCAGGCCCTCACCTGACGTCGAGAGCACGGAAAACTATATTCCAGGCCTCAACAACGCCCCTGATGTCCGCGTTCTGTCCTGGAGCCCTCGCAAAACCACCCCCGATGCGCCCGCCATGGTCTATATCCACGGCGGCGGTCTCGTCTCCGGACACCCGGAAGTCGATGATCCCAAATGCCAGATCCTCGCCAGCCGCCTCGGCATGCACATCTTCTCGGTCGATTATCGCCTGGCCCCGGAAGTGAAATATCCCGGCGCCATCGAAGACTGTTACGCCGTGCTGAAATGGGTCCATGACAACGCCGCCCGCCTCGGCATCAACCGCGACAAGGTCGTGGTCGCCGGTGAAAGCGCCGGCGGCGGCCTCAGCGCCGCTCTCTCTCTGATGGCCCGCGACAAAGGCGAATACAAACTCGCGTATCAGGTGCTGATCTACCCGATGCTTGATGACCGCACAGCGACAAAGCAGAATCCGCCCCCGGCTTTCGGTGAATATGTCTGGACCCGTTCCGCGAACAAATTCGCCTGGCAGGCCTATCTTGGTGACGCCGCCGGCGGCGATAAAACACCCGCTTACGCCTCCGCCGCCCGCGCGACAGACCTCACAGGCCTGCCCCCCACCTTCATCGGCGTCGGCTCAATGGATCTCTTCCTGTGCGAGGATCTGGACTATGCCACCCGTCTGATGGCCGCCAGCGTCCCGACCGAAGTCTCCGTCGTCCCCGGCGCCTACCATGTGTTCGATATGTTCGTGCCCGGGGCCGAACTCTCAGAACGCTTCATGGATTCCTACTGCGCCGCCCTCAAACGCACCCTGAACCTCTGACACTCCCCCGAAACAGGCCCTTACAGCCTCCATCATCTCAGGGCCTGACCTCGTCAGCCCTGAGCCCCCGGTCAGCACTCAGTAAACGGGCGAAATCGTCGAAACAGTCTTGTCGTTCTTCGTGATGCACAGGGGAGAAAGCTCGCATAAGACTGTATCCCCCCCCCCCCCCCACAGCCCCGACCGGCAAACCCCGGTCATCAGCCAGCGGTCCGTGAGTCCCCGCCAGCCGCATCACCCGGCACATCAATCCCCATTTCCATCAGCCGCTCCCGGACCCGCGCCCGCAACACATCATCTCCGTCCGCCCCCAGTTGCTCCAGCGACCGGTCCATCGCCAGCAGAATGTCAGACGTCGCATCCACAACCGCTTTCCGCCACCAGCCCAGAGCCTCGTCAACCAGCCCCGCTTCCGCCAGCGCCGTCGCATAATTATGCTGCCCGCGATAATCCCCACCCTCAGCCGAGCGCCGATACCATTCCAGCGCCGCCGCCGGGTTCCGCTCCGTCTCCCAGCCCTCCTCAAGAAACCGGCCCAGAATGTTCATGGATTTCGCATGACCCTTCCCCGCCGCCTCGCTGAACAGCGCAAAAGCCCGCGCCCGGTCCGCCGGCATCCCCAGCCCGCGTAACGTCAGAATGCCAAGATTATACCGCCCCCACTCATCCCCAAGCGCGGCAGCCCGCCCGTAATGCACCGCCGCCAGCGCCAGGTCCTTCCCGCACCCCCGCCCGAAATGATGACACCGCCCCAGCATATTATGCGCCGGCCCGAACCCCGCATCCGCCGCAATGGAAAACCAGCCCATCGCCGCCTTCGGATCGCTGGCCATATACTCACAATCAAGCAGCGCCTGACCCCACTGAACCTGCGCCAGAGGATCACCCTTCAGCGCCCCGATCCGGATCGCCTCAATATGCTCAGGAAGCGGCCCCCGCCCGACCCGAGGCCGCGCGGAACGACGCAGGGCGGAAAACATGAAACAGCCTGCCAGATGTTATTGCGAGACAATCGCATTATCATCTCAACTCTGCCCAGGCAAGCGACAGACTCTCCTCCGCCCTGACACCACGCACATCAGCGAACAGGCGAAATCGCTGAAACTGCCTTATCGTTCTTCGTGATGCACAGATGAGGAAAACTCACACAAGAGTCCATGTCCCTGCAATGACAGGACATAATATGATCGATCCCACCATTCGAAACCTCCCGGTTGATCCCAAAGTGGACATAACTCACCTCCCTGATCGGAACACAGGTCCTGATGAAAGTCCGGGCACCTTCCGGAGTCACCCAATAACCGCAGATCCCAAAGGTCTGAACGGCTGACTCACCATATCCATGTGCACGAATTTCTCCGCATTCTCCCGCAAACCAGCTTCAGTAAAGCTGATGATGCAGGGCGAAAGACCCGGAACCGCGTCTGCCGTCAGAGTTGTATCGAAATTATTGCCCCGGAGCACAACATCCCGGCCTTCCGGCAGAGCTTCGATCACCATCTCCGATTCCGGAATAAAGTTCCGGCAGGTAATACCAGAGGTTGTGAAGACTGACCTGTCGATGAGAGCATCCGGGCAGAGCCCGGATTCTGCTAACCCTTTGAAAAATCACAGATCAACACGGAACGATAACAGAGCCTCTGCCGGGTCCCAGGGCAACGCCCTGAAGCAGGACAACCACAGAAAATCGGGAATGTTTCACACCAAAAGCCTGGGCTCTGCCCGAACCCGTAAAGGGTCGCAGACCCTTTGATCCACGTTTGTCAGACCAACTGGCCTCAGGAAAATCCCGCGCCCTGCGTCGCGACATCCAGCGTAAAAATCGCATCCTGAGCACACATAAACAACCGGTCCCGCTGCGTCCCGCCAAACGTCAGATTGGAAATCCCGCGCGGCAGACGCAACCGCCCGATCCGTTTTCCCGCCGGATTAAAAACCAGCACCCCGCAAAGCCCGACCGGACCACTCGTCCCCACCCAGATATTCCCCGCCACATCCGCCCGAACCCCGTCAGCGATCAGCGCCCGACCACCCACCATCATGTCACAGAACACACGCTGCCCCGACAACATCCCGGCCGAAACATCAAATGCATAAATGGGAAAAGCCTCATTCGCCCCGCCCCCCTTCCGCCCGCTCGACACCACATAAAGCGTCTTCCCGTCAGGCGAAAAACAAAGACCGTTCGGCCCGAACAGCTGCCCTTCGGAAAGAACCGCCGCGACCTCACCCGTTTTCGGATCAACCCGATAAACCCGCCCCGGCTGCGAAACCCTGCCCCCCATCTCCGTCAGAACTTCGGCATCCAGATCCCACCGCACCGTCCCGCCGCCGGGACCAGCCGGCGCATCAGGATGCCCTTCCCACAACCGGTCGCCAAATGGCGGATCGGTAAACCACACGCCCCCATCAGGATGAACCACCACATCATTCGGAGAATTCAGATGCTTCCCCTCACAGGCATCCGCCAGCACCTGGCACCGCCCGTCATGTTCCCACCGGATGACCCGCCTCAATCCGTGCTCGCAGCTTATCAGCCGACCGTCCGCATCAAACGTATTCCCGTTTGAATGATAACTTTCCTTCCGAAACACCGCCATCGTGCGCTCATTGTCGGAATACCGATACTGCACACTGCCAATCACATCACTGACCAGCAGAAACCGCCCCTCAACACACCAGGCCGGCCCCTCCAGCCATTTCACATCCCCCCGCCAGGCCTGCGTCAACAACGCATTCCCATAGAGCAGATCACGAAAAGACGGATCTTCGACAATAATATCCGGATCAGGCGCATATCCCACCGGCGCCCCGTCCCCCCACATCCGGGGCGGCGCACTCACAACATCCGGCGGTGTGACAACAGCAACAGCCTCAGACGCAGGCCCTCTGGCGCTCGCTTTTTCAAAACCAGCCAGTACCCCGGCAAACATCGCGCAGACTGACCTCCTGCCAGTCTGAAAAATCCGTTCAGAATTCGTTTTTTCCGTCACCCTGATACCCCGTAACCATTTCCGGTCTGAACCGTCAGCATACCAGCCTTCACGATACATCCCGTCTTTCCGGTCCCGATGACAGACGCATCAGCCCGAAACAGCGTCAGAGCAGGAAACACCTGCCCGAAAACCCCTTAAAGATCGCACCACTGCCGCATCAGGTTATGATAAACATTCACCAGCCCCAAGACTGCCACATCATCATCCGGCAGCCGTGACCGCAAATCCATAATCCTCTGATCAAAATCGAACAGAAGACGCCGCTGACTGTCCTCACGCACCATCGACTGCGTCCAGAAAAAAGACGCCCAGCGGCTCCCCCGCGTTACCGGCTGCACAGAATGCAGGACCGTCGTGTCATAAACAATCATGTCTCCCGCGGGCAGTTTCACCTCCCGCGTCCCGGACTCATCGTAAATCACCAGTTCCCCACCATCATATTCGTCAGGATCGGTCAGAAACAGTGTCGATGACACATCCGTCCTGATCCGCAATCCGCCGGAGTCCGGGACCGGACGCACCGCATTGTCCACATGAGCCCGAAACTCCATGCCCACATCATAACGATTGAAAAGCGGCGGCACGACACGCAGCGGAATCACTGCGCTGTTAAACAACACATTCCGCCCCAATGCCCGCAAAATAAGTTCCGCCAGTTCCCGATGCTCAGGATGATTCAGAGGCAACTGAAGATTATTCTTCGCCCGAGCCGATTGCTGTCCCGCCGTCACCTTTCCATCGCCCCAGGATGCAGCCTCCAGAACAGAACAACAGCGCGCCAGTTCCTCTTTCGTCAGCACATCCGGAATATGAAGCAACATTTTCGTTTCCCCCTGACCGCCTCGCAAAGCGACAACAACCATTCTGTAAGCACCATGTCAGACACTTTCAGGCAACACACTCCGGCCCGCATCCATAAAGCGTCACCCACACCGCCCGGGCATCCGCACCGGACAGCCCGTCAGCCTCGCCATCACCGATTCAGATCCGAAACAAAAAAGTCCATAAAACTCCGGACTTTTCACCCCCGTATCCAAACGTCCCGGCAACATCCCAAACAGTTTCATACGCCCGGCAACAAACAAAAATCCCCGCACCAGGGCGGGGACATCTCTGCTTTCTCGTTTGCGTCAGAAACCCTGTCAGACCCACCACACCAGAGGCCACAATGCCCGTCACCTCCGCAGCATCACCAGGAGCCAGCCCGCAACACACTCATTCCGAAATAAATAAACGTGCCAGGAATGTCACAACAGCCCCCATTACACCCGCCACCGAACCCCCTGCCCGTTCCGGAAAACCAGCCGAACAGAAGTCCCCGAAATCAGTCACCCTGGCCAGGAGCCAGATGCTGCACCCGGGACGCACGACCGGCAGAGTCGTAATAGATCACACTGTCTCCACGCCGCTGCGCATACCCGTCAGGCTTGCCGTCCTTCGACCAGAACAGCAGCCGGTCCAGATCAGGCTGTTCCTGAATCCGATCTCCCGCCGGACGGCTGATATAGCTGTAATCCTTCCGCACCCGCGTCGCATTGATGCGCGATGCCATCGCATGCATGTCCGGCCCCGATTTGTCGTCGTCGCCCCCTTCGCCACCACCGCCACCGCCGTCTCCGCCACCACCCGGCGGCTGAGCCAGAACCGGCCCGGCCATCAGACAGACCAGAAGCGCCGCACCACATCCACGCCACAGCAATTTGCGTCTCACTGTCCCATCCTTCTCAGCCAGTCGCCAGACATCACAGATCATTCTCACCCGGTTTTCGCCGGACAGGCAACAAACCACCCCGTCACAAACCTCATGTCAGAACTGCACTGTCACAAGCGGCGCAGCCCCGCCAGTAAAAAGACCACCACGCTAAGCACGGCAATCCAGAAAGAAACCGGCCAGTCCGTCCACCATGACAGCGTCAGCCCACCCCAGGCCTCGCCCAGCGCCAGCCCGGTCGCACACAGAATGCCGACTGGCGGCGCCAGCCCCATCCGCTGCGCCGCCGCCCCTGGTCCCACCATCAGCGTAAAGACGAGCAGCACGCCGGTAATCTGGGCACACTCCGCTGTCGCCGCCCCCACAAGCATCAGAAACAGCGTCGAGACCAGCCGCAGACTGACACCCCGCGCCTCCGCCAGTTCCGGCTGCAAACTGGCAAACAGCAGCGGCCGCGACAACAGCCCCAGAACCACCAGCCCCGCCACCGCCGAAGCCGCCAGCGAGGCCAGCATCCCCCCGCTCACCCCCAGCACATTACCAAACAGCAGCGCCGTCGCCGTAGCCGCAGACCGCGTCAGCAAATGCAGAAACAACACCCCGAAACCCATGGCCAGCGACAACACCATCCCGATCGCCACATCCCGCTCTCCCGTGTCGCGACCTGTCAGCCCCATCGCCCCGCCAGCCACAACCGCTGCTCCAAGCAGCCCCGCCAGCGGCGAGATCCCGGCCAGCGCCGCCCCTGCCGCTCCGGCAAAGGCAATATGAGACAGCGCATGCCCCGCGAAACTCTGCCCCCGAAGCACCAGAAACCAGCCCACCGGGCCAGCCAGCAATGCCACACAGGCCGAAGCTGCGAACGCCATGCGCATGAAGTCATAAGCCAGCATCAGAGCCCGTCCGCACTCACCAGAACCCGGCCCGACGGTGCATGACACACCTCCACCGGCGCCCCGTACAAGGCCGACAACACCTCACTCGTCACCACCTCATCCACCGGCCCGATCCGCGCCTGACCACGCGCCAGACACAGCACGGTATCCATCACCCCCATCAACGGATTGATGTCATGCGCCGAGCAGATCACCGTCATCTCCCGCTTCCGCGCCACATCCCGCAGCAGAAGCGCCATCTCCCGCATCCGCGCCGGATCCAGACTGGCCAGCGGCTCATCCAGCAACAGCAGACGCGGCGACCCCAGCAACGCCTGCGCAATCAGCAACCGCTGCCGCTCCCCGCCCGAGAGCGACCCAAGCCGCCGGTCCGCCAGCGACACGGCATCCACCGCTTCCAGCACCGCCTCGATTTCTGCATAACCGGCACGCGAAACCCACGGCACGCCCCATTTTCCGCCATCAAATCCGGACGCGAGCAAATCACGTCCGGTCAGCGTCGCCCCGTTCGGCGTCCGGCTCTGCGGCATATACCCGATGCTGCGGCTTCCCCGTGTCACAGCATCGCCAAACAGCATGATGTCGCCACTCTCAACCTGTACCAGACCAAGCAACGCCCGCAGAAATGTCGTCTTCCCCGCCCCGTTCGGACCAAACAGCCCTACAAAACTTCCGGCCTCAACGGTCAGACTGATATCCGACAAAATCGCGTGGCTGCCCACATCAAGCGTCACTCCACGACAGCAAACCGCACTCCCGCGCCTCCCCGGTGCTTTTATCACTGCGCTCTGCCAGCCCCAACTGGCTGTTCCAGTGCCTTTTCAAGCGAATCAAGGATATGCGTCATCCATCCCTGCCAGTGCAGTCCGGGCGGCAAAGTCTCCGTAACAGCAACGCAGGGCACCCCAACCTGATGAGCAATCCCCAGAAGCCGCGATGCAGACGGTGTCACCGTCTGCTCGTTATAAATGAGAACCCGCAGCCGCCCCCCACGCAGACCACTCTCAAACCGCGCCACCTCCGCAGGTCCAGGCTCGACATCATTCATCACAGCAAGCTGGAAAGCATCATCCTCCATCACCAGTCCCAGGGCCGAAGCCAGATGGCCCAGAAGTGGCTCCGTCGCGGAAACCCGCATCCCGGCAAACCGGCGCCGCATCGTCGCTATCCGCTCATCCAGCGCCACCACATCATGACCCAGCGAGGAAACGCGTTCATCGACACCAGACCCGGATCCGGCGCCATGCAACGCCGCCGCGAAAGCAACCGCAACCTTCGCCACATTGTCCGGATCGAACCACAAATGCTGATTGTCGCCGTCGCGCCAGCCCACCACGTCAGCTACACGAATAAACCGCGTGCCCTGATCCTGAGGACGCGCCAGAACCAGCCGGTCCACCCACGGATCAAACCCGGCACCATTGGCAATGACGATCGCCGCCCCGGCAATCGCCCTCGCCGTCCCTGGCGTCGGCTCAAAAAGATGAGGATCAATGTCCGGCGAACTGATAATACTGGTTACAGAAACATCCCGACCACCGATCTGCGCAGCCACGTCGCCCCAGACATTCTCCGCGGCAACCACCGGCATCACGCCCTCTGCACGCGCAACGACAGGCGCCTGCATGACAACACAAAAAAACAGGGATCGGACCACAAACCGGGACAGCCACATGGGCACGAGCCTGTAGAGAGAATGTTATATTATATCAACTCAAAACAGCCATCCGGACGGCAGGGATGGGCAGCGCTTCCAACATGCCCTACAATACCAGACAGCATGACGAAAACGCCCATTCCAGCCCTGGACCGTTTTTCCGACCGCACGGAGAGACTCCTCGACCGTGCCGACCGCCTGTGTGCCGCAAAAAACGTCAAACTTACGGCACTGCGCCGCCAGATTCTCGGCATCATGCTCACCTCGGATCAGCCACTTGGTGCCTACGACCTGCTTGATCGTCTGCAAACCAGTCACCCGGGCGCCGCACCGCCGACCGTTTACCGAACTCTCGATTTTCTTCTCGAAACCGGGCTGATCCACAAAATTGAGCGTTTATCCTCTTTCGTGCCCTGCACGCACACACTCGATCATGATCACAGCCATGACAGCAACGGCATCCACGCAACCCAGTTCCTGATCTGCGGCCTGTGCTCTCATGTCACCGAACTGGAAGAGCCGACTATTCTCTCAGCCATTCTCGAAGCTTCACAAAATGTCGGCTTCAGAGTGCGACAATCCACTATCGAAATCGAGGGCGTCTGCGCTTCCTGCAGCGCAACACCGCCAGCAGCAGGCCCGGATCAGAGTAAAGAAAGCCGGCGGACATCCCGCTGATGGCCCGGCACCGGAGCCCCTTGCAAGGCGTGTTTGATCTCATCGAAACAGAAATCAGACCGGCAGAGCCGCGATCAGCAGGGAAGCCGCTCCTCCCCGGAGGCCCGATATCCCAACCTGACCACCCCGATCTGTTTTCAGCTCCCCCCTCAGCCCCCATACTGCCCGCCGGTCCGCCTGAACCGAACTTACCGGAGCACAAAACCACCGAGCCCGTTTACTTTGTCCTCTCCCCGGTCCGGATCAGGCAATTTATTGCTACAGCAAGCAGCAACACACTCGACCACTGGCTATATTACTGCACTGACGACACCGGGGGAGCCCGCGAAGCTCATGCAAACGGTCTTATCCCGAACGCCGACGAACCTCCCATTCTGCGCGAAGCCGGCGCTGTCACCTCATGGCTGGCTCATTTCGACGAAGACGGACCAGACGATGACATGGAAGCAGGTGAACCGACCATCTTCCGCCTCAGACGCAGCCTCGTCAGAAGCGTCATTGAAACCGATCCGGATGCACCGCAGCAGCCAGGCAAAAGACATTATCTGCTCACAGGAGACAGGCTGAGTGACTGAAACACCATCTGCAATCAGAACAGCCGTCCCTCTCGCCGAAGTCCTGCGAGGAGGACGCGTTGAATCCATCCATTTCGGCTCAGTCGCTGTCGTCGACGACAGTGGAAGCATCCTCCTGTCTCTCGGTGACATCGAAACCCCTGTCTATCCCCGCTCAACAACCAAGGCTCTCCAGGCACTTTCCCTCGTGGAATCAGGCGCTGCTGATCATTACAACCTCACCGACCAGGAACTCGCGCTCGCCTGCGCCTCCCACCGTGGCGAGCCCGAACATGCCGCAACCGCACGCCAGATGCTCGAACGTGCGGGTCGCGACGAGGCTTCTCTGGAATGCGGAGTCCACTGGCCAACAAACGCCGCGGCAACCCGCGCTCTCGCTGCCACTGGCATCGCCCCCTGCGCACTCCATAACAACTGCTCAGGCAAACACGCTGGTTTCATCTGCACTGCCTGTGCCGAAAACATCGACCCGACAGGCTATATCTCCCCCGAACACCCGATCATGCAGCGCGTCACCCGGACTCTGGCCGAAATAACTGGCATTCCGCATACTGCCGCCAACCGCGGCATCGATGGCTGCTCCATCCCGACCTACGCTATCCCGCTCCGGGCCCTGGCTCTCGCCTTCGCCAGATTCGGAACAGGAAAAACTCTTTCCTCCGACCGCGCCACCAGTGCCAGCCGCCTGCGCAAAGCCGTTGCCGCAGCGCCCTTCATGATCAGTGGCACAGGCGGTTTCGACACGCGCGTCATGCAGGAACTCGGCACAAAAGCTTTTACTAAAATCGGCGCAGAAGGTGTGCTGATCGCAAGTCTGCCACAGACAGGGCTGGGCATCGCAATCAAGTGCCAGGACGGAGCTCTGCGTGGCGCTGAAGCCGCCATGGCCGCTCTCCTCCGTCGTTTCGGAGGCAGTGATTTTGCAACAAATCCAGTCCTGAACGACCTTACCCGAAAAGAACTTCGGAACTGGAACGATATCCTCATAGGTGAAATTCGCGCTTCAGCGCACCTGACTCCTGTGAGCGAGATATAATTTCCCGGATGCAGACAGTTTTTTATTCCAACCCTGAAATGTATTACCTGATCAGATACGCAATCGCGCAGAAACCTCTTCCGGCGATTGCGGTGCCTTCCTCAGGAGGTTTGCGGCAAAAACAAGAGCATCCCGCTGCCTCTCTGCTTTTTCGGATGTTGTCTGCAACCAGTCGAAATCAGTAACCTGTGCATATCCGATAATACGCCGGATAATCTCTGCTGCAGCAAACCCGACCATGTCAGAAAAGACACTATCGAGATATTGTTCCTGCTCCAAACGCAACAGGGACGGATAAACAGAAAATGTCGCCCGGGAGCACAGATCCCCTCCGGGCACCTCAGCCTGCCATAAAGCGAGAAAAGCCTTCCGAAACTCTGCCCAGAAAATGTCAATGGCATCGACAATATGAGCCCTCCTCGGAGCCGATGGAGCAGCAGCCCATGCCAGAACCAAATGGGCAAGATACAGACCACAATCAAAGCCGATCGGCCCATAAAGAGAAAATTCCCCATCAATGACACGGACATCGTCGCCACGAACCATGATCGATCCGCTATGCAGATCACCATGTAAAAGTGCCTGAGGGGATGCCAGAAAACGCTGTTGCAGATACGCTACGGCAAGCAGCACCGCTTCGTCATTCTGAAGCTCGGCAACGTCGCGGTCCAGTTCCTTCAGCCAGTGGTTACGACAATGCGGACGAAAGGGATCTGACAGCACGAGATCAAAAGTAATCCGCGTCAAAGTCGTGTTTTTCGCAAAGAACGAAAGATCTGGCATCACGTCTTCCAGCTTTCGCGCCAGAAATGACGAAAAAAATGCTGTGCGTGCGACAAATTCCGCAATCACACGCGAAGGCTCCACAGCATCACCACCGTTTCCCACGGCCTGACGCAATGTCACAAAGTTATCGAGACACTCCATGACAAGCACAAACATATCAGAATCAAATAGCAGAAATACCGGCACCCGTTCCGGCTCGATCTGCGCGACTCTGCGCAGCCAGGCCGCTTCAAATTCAGTACGATCAAGAGGCATCTGCCAGTTCGGATCGACCCGAACATGTGGCAGTGACTGTTTCACACAGACCGACCCTGCCGGACCATGCACAAGAAAAACAAGATTCAGATTGCCATCACTGACTTCCTGCACATCCCACTGACCAGACTCGCCGCCAAGACGAACAACCAGAGCATCATGCCGCGCCAGGAACAACCGGACACCACTGGTCGTCAGGGTTTCATAATACTGCACCACAAACCTGTTTCCTGCCATCGGATCTGAAGACAACGTGTATAATCAAGACGCAATTATTGCTGATGAGCACCCGAAGTTGAACTGATCCCGACATGCGGGCGCCAATTGCTCTCAAGCCAATGCCATGTGACGAGTGAAGGCAAACCCCATGCAATTTCCCGCAGCCGCTTGATAAGGGATAAAGCAATTGAGACCGTCGGAGGCATCCCAAACAGACTTCCCACCAGAACGTAACCTCCTTCCGACACGCCCAGACCGCCCGGCACAGCAAACGCCGCTGATTTGGCAATCTGACCAACACTTTCGATAACGTACCCGGCCGCAAGCGAGCGATCATGCCCAAGAAAATGCAGGATAATACAGACTTCAACCGCTCCGAGGGACCAGCCGGCAAACTGCGCCACCCCGGCAATCACTGTCCGCGATGATGTTCTGTAAAGCAACATGATCTCCTCATGCAGCCCACGGATTCCGTCAACACCAGTCCATCCAAGATGCGCTGAAAGTCTGACCAGCAGTTTTTCAATGACGGAGACCACCCCGAACCACTGACTTCCAAAAATTCCGACACCAATCAGCAGAACAACGAACCCGCTTTCAACAAGTTCGTCCGTGGTTGCCGACCGTTTGACCAGACACAAAAGCACTGCCAGCCCGACGATAGTGAACATCACCTGCGTCAGCAGTTCGACTGTCAGGTCACAGATCGTCGCAGCCGCCGCCCGGCGCATACCCATCCCGCGATGCGCAAGAAGACGTGCCGATACCACCTCACCACCAACCTGCGCGACAGGAAGCAGGTTATTCACCCCTTCACGCACGCAGCGGAGAAGAAAATAATCCCACAGATTCAGGACGGCTCCATCCTGCACCTGCCTGCCACCGATCACCCACCATGATGAAGCCGATAAAAAGACCTGCAAACCATGAAAAACGATCGCCAGAACGATGCCCCATCCACCAGCGGCAATCAGTCCCAGGATCGAACCGACCCCAAACCGGACCAGCATCCACACTGTCAGACCAACGCCAAAACCGGCCGCAAGGATGGTCAATCGTTTCATGCAGCCCCACATTCCTTGTCCGGGATTATCACCTCAGGGTAACCACTGATCCATCATACTCAGAGATCCGGCAAAAGAGCGAAATAAGAAAACCTTCTGACAGTTATCGTTCAGCCTTTAATCCTGCGGAGTAATGCTATGGATTCAACACAAGCCGCAGCCGCTTCCCGTCCCTTGTTATGGATGTCTTCCCGAGACCGCTCTACAGCCTGCGCCTCGGTATACGTCGTGAGAATACCAAATGCGACGGGTGTTTCTGTGGCCAGAGAGGCCTGCATAATGCCAATAGTCGCACCGAGACTGATAAACTCGAAATGGGCTGTATCACCCTTAATAACACAGCCTAAGCATATCACGCCTTCGTATCGATCACTGCGGGCAAGTGTCTGCGCAAGCAAAGGCAGTTCAAACGCACCCGGAGCCGGAAAAAAGTCATCCTCTGCAATACTTATCCCATGTTCTGACAACCATTCGATAGTCCCCTGACGCAGACCGCCTGTAATATCTTCATTGAAACGACTTACAACCAGCGCAAGGCGAGGAGCCGGTGAAAGGCTCAGGTCAGGAATAGATGCTGGTGAACAGGTACTCATAACAATCCTCTCCGGAAAATCCGCATTTCAATAGTTGATGTATTATAAAAAACTGCCTGTTTTACTCAGTCGCGAACAGATTCAGCACGCAGCGAATGACCCATCCGCTGACGTTTGGCGTCCAGATAAGCCCTGTTGAACGGATTGGAAGGAATATCCAGAGCAATACGCTCACGCACTGTAAATCCCCGGCTTTCAAGTGCGCGAACTTTTTCCGGATTGTTCGTCATAAGATCCAGAGTGACTACTCCAAGATCTCTCAGAATCGACGCCGCAGAGGACCAGTCCCGCGCATCTGTCGCAAATCCCAGCCTATGATTAGCATCGATCGTATCCAGCCCCTGGTCCTGAAGCGCATAAGCGCGGATCTTATTACCAAGACCAATTCCACGCCCCTCATGTCCTCGCAGATAAATCAGCACACCACTGTCCACCAGACTGATTTTCCGTAACGCCGTCTGAAGTTGTGTCCCGCAATCACAACGCAGCGACCCCAGCGCATCGCCTGTCAGGCACTCTGAATGAAGCCTCACAAGAGGAACGCTCCCCTTCTCTGATGGATTACCCTTCACTAAAGCCACATGCTCAACACCATCTCCATCGCGAAAAGCATGGATCATCAGATCATTACCACCAAACACACCTGGCAACGCGGCCTCAGCCACTTCCGCAGTAACAGCTGGCTGCGTGCCAGCCACGGCTTCCAGAAGCACAGACGGCAATCCGGTCGCAGAAACCGCCTCAGACAGTTCAACTGCACCATTGCCATTCTGGCTGATCCAGTCAGAAAGTTCAGAAATCGACACAATCGGCAGACCATACTTTTGCCCGAATACCTCCAGTTCAGGACGCCGCGCCATGGTCCCGTCATTACTCATAATCTCGCAAATCACTGCTGCCGCGCGGCACCCGGCCAGCAACGCCAGATCAATAGAACCTTCAGTATGGCCATTGCGTTCAAGCACGCCACCAGGAGCCGCACGGAGTGGAAAAATATGACCAGGCGACACAAGATCAGCCGGCTTCGCGCCTGGTGCGACAGCCGCAAGGACAGTCCGCGCCCGGTCATGCGCGGAGATACCCGTGGTGACTCCCTCTTTTGCTTCAATCGAGACAGTAAAAGCAGTGCTTCTCGGCGCCGTATTGACTCTCGTCATCATCGGGAGTTTCAGCTGATCCACACGCTCAGACGTGAGAGGAAGACATACCAGCCCTCGGCCATGTGTCACCATGAAGTTCATTGCCTCCGGCGTCATGAATTCGGCGGCCATCACAAGATCGCCTTCATTCTCGCGGTCTTCGTCATCCACCATAATGACCATATGACCGGTCCGTATTGCCTCAATCGCGCGCCTGAGCGAAGCGGGCACCGCGTGTTTCACCGATACTGACATACGCTCTCCACATATTTCGCTATTACGTCGACTTCAACATTCACCGGATCGCCCGGCAAAAGTACGCCTATGGACGTGTGATCCCATGTGTGGGGAATAATCATCACCGCAATCCGGAAACTCTCCGTACCGAATCCATCAGGAACAGGAGAACCAACTTCGTTAAGAGTCAGACTGATCCCATCAAGCGTGACCGAACCTTTTTCGACCATATATTGCCGCAATACTGCGGGAACACTAAACACAACCCGTCGGGCGTCTCCTGCGAGATCCACAGAAACAAGTTTTGCGACGCCGTCGACATGCCCCTGCACAATATGCCCGGACAGCCGGGTCGCCAGCGTGACAGCCCGCTCGAGATTGACTGTCCCCCCACTCCGGAGACGACCCAGGGCCGTTCGATCCAGAGACTCGGCGCTGATGAAAAAACGAACACGACCACTGTCACTAATCTCAGTGGCCGTGAGGCATACGCCATTCACGGCGATGCTTTCCCCGGGCATGACATCCGTCATACCGGTATCAACCTCAAGAATGCATGATGCATTCCCGGTTTCAACCGACGCTATACCACCCTGATGCTCCACGATTCCTGAAAACATATTTCTTATTCTACCTGCTCAACGATACGATCATGCTGTTGCGTTGCGGCCAACTCCGGGAATAGCGAAAGCGGCGTCGCCGCATGTCGTTGCCTCACGCTCACGCGCTCTGAACCGTCGGGCGTCACTTCAATATGAAGCCAGTCATCCCACAACTCTCTTTCTCTGATTGCGGCAAGAAGAGACGGACCAGCCTCAACAAGAGCCCACAGCACCCCGTTTTCCGCAAGGATCCGGGGGACACTTCCAATATCGGAACAGCACAGGACATCAAATCTCTGCCTCATGGCATCAAGCCAGCTTTCCGGAAGATCTCTATTCTGACTACAAATCATCAACAAACGCCGCCGCGCCGGATGATCCCGCACGTGCCGCACATCAAATCCCGGCAGGTCTGACCGGATTGTACCTGCCCCGGTAACAATTGCGTCCGTGCTACGACGAAGTCGATGAGCCACTTCAAGAGCTGCGGAAGACGTAAATGTCTTCTGCCCCACCGGAGGAATCATTGATCCCCTTGCATCAGTTGCCTGTTTAATCGTGAGCCAGGCCTGTCCCTGGTTGCTCCACTTCTGAAACGGGGCGATCAGTCCGCGGCACTCGTTAAAAATCAGCCCCGCGTCCGGCACAAGGTTTACCGCGTCGGCAATCCAGCGCACATCCCGACCGGACACCTTCAGCCGCTCCGCGCCTCCTCCAGCAACATTCGGGTTAGGATCCGGGCAGCCAATCCAGACAGTTCTGACTGGCGTTGCCAGAAGAGCCTCAGCACAGGGCGGCGTCCGTCCTGTGTGATTACAAGGCTCAAGTGTCACAACTGCGGAATGAATACGATGCGTCAGCCCATATCCCGCACACTGTTCCAGTGCCAGCGCTTCAGCATGCAGTCGGCCTGCACGATGATGAGCAGCAACAGCCAGAATAGCCCCCTGTTCATCTAGCAGGGCACATCCAACCGGCGGATTTGGAGCCGTGGCACCGACAAAACGACAGGCTTCGGCAATCGCGGCACGAAAAGCCTGCCCTATCAGACTGTAATGAAGGCTTTCCGCCATTCTGCTGCCCACCGGTTCGACACTACGACACATCGATTCAGGGCAGACCAAAGGACAAAACCTCAGACTCCCTTTCCAGGGAGTCTGAGCCATCCGTTGTTCTCTTTCATCCGGACTATACCGTCGGCTCCGGAATTTCGCCGGATCTGCTAAACCTGTCTATTCAGACAGACCGCTCGCGGGCTTTCAGACACAAATGCCTGATTTACCGCCGGTGGGGAATTGCACCCCGCCCTGAGAACTTATCTGCACTATGAAGGATAAAATCTATCGATTGCAAGCACCTTCAGCAAAACGTGAAACCAGAAAAATGGCGCGATACCCGGAGGCTCTCCATCAATCCGCTATGTAATCAGGGTCACCTTTCGCGCCAAACTGCTGAAACCCCTGAGTAGCCTCACTCGACTCAAAGATCGTGATCGTGCGCTGGCCAAGTCGGGTGCCGATGGTCTGGGGAGAGATGCAGACGGCCGGGGCCACCGATGATGTGGCCAATGGGCGTCAGGCTATCAACGTGGTCACAGACGATTTTGAGTACTGCGAGCATGGGGACAGAGAGGAAGGCTCCGGTGATGCCCCACATCCAGTCCCAGAACATCAGGGAAGCCATAACGAGGACGGGGTTTAACGTAAAACGTCGGGCCAGCAGCATCGGAGTAATGGTTTCGCCTTCGAGCAGATGGATGCACAGATAGATTGTCGGAGCGGCAAAAGCGTGCATGACAGAAGGGAAGGCAAGCAATCCGACGAAAAAATAGAGTACGATGCCCGTAAAGGGACCGATGATGGGGATATAGTTAAGAGCGAAGGCGGCGACGCCCCAGAGAAGCGGATTGGGAACACCAACGAGCCAGCACTGAATGAAATTCGCAACGCCTACGAGTACATTCATCATAGTGATGGTGGCAAGATAGATTGAAATATTCCGTTCGATACGGGATGCAATTTGTACGGCGCGACGTTTGTCGTTGAAAGTGGGCATAATTTCAACGAAACGGCGCAGAAGGCTGTCTCCCTGAGCAAGGAGAAAGAACAGCATAATGAAGAACGTGAAAAGCTGTCCCATGAAGGCCCGTGTGCCAAGCAGCAGTGAAGAACCAATAGGAGCCAGTCCCGCAGTGATCGGAGCGACGGCCTGGGGAGCGTGATCGCCAGCTGCGACGCTAAGGAGACTCTGAACACGGTAATTGGTTGTCTCAATCAGTTGCATGGGACCGCGCAGGATGGAGAGTTTAACCTGAGCGGCGGCAAGATCCTGCGGGAGACTGGCAAGCCAGCCCGCGGCGGGAACTGAGACGGCCATGCCAATGGCTGCGAACACGCCAAATATAGTGAGAATAAGCAGCAAAGCGACGATGGCTTTGGGCAGACGGAACCAGTGCGTGACCAGCCTGACGGGAGAAACGAGCATCAGGTTGGTTACGACAGCCATAACCATCGGAAGGACAATCCCGGCGGCTATACGCAGAGTATAGAAAACGGAGAGAATAGTCAGGATGAGCAGGCAGACCTGTGAGACGCTCAGCCTCGTGCGCCGGACGGCCTCATGCATGCGGACCTGCTGCTCGCGTTCCGCTTCGACTTCATCGACCGGGTCAGTGGCGAGGACGGAGGGTGGTGGTCTTTTACGGAGTTCACTGCCAGAGGGTGCCCTTTCTGTCTGGGAACTTGTTGCTTTGTCCTGCATGTCCGCCCGTCCCTTTTCACCGGCCTGCCATCCGCCGCCCCTGTGATCCGACAGAGGCACAGTGCCACCGTGCCTCATGGCCGTCCCGTTTGCCCCGACATAGAGTCAGACACGATGCCCTGGTTTGTGCTGTCAATTCAGATCTGCTCTGCCGTTCAGTTGGAACAGGTCTGACATTCTGGAAATACTGGAAAGAGATAGTTGCGGCAGACGCCAGATATTCTGGTTTCCTGCCCGCCTCGATTTAACTGAGGGATAAAACGATATTTAGCGGACGCAGATCTCTGGCAGATCATGCGTGTTTCAAATCAGGCTTTTTGCTTCGACCATGGCGAAGACAGCAAGGGTCACCATGCAAGTGATTTCATTATCCCGGATCATTCGTCTGACCTCTGTGAGAGGCAGAGTATGGCAAGTAATATCTTCTTCTGTGGCTTCGAGAGCGTCGGGCCCCTGAGTGAGGCCTGTCGCAAGATAAACGTGGCCCCGCTGAGTTGAGTATCCGGCACCCTGATAGGTGACACCGATATGCTGCATTCGGGCGGCGATAAGGCCGGTCTCCTCCCGTAATTCTCCGGCGGCGACGTCATCAGGGATGGCGTCGGGGCGGGTTTCCCACATTCCCATAGGTAACTCCCACATTCGGCGTTGAACGGGATAGCGGAACTGACGGATCAAAGTGACGGTTTTTTCGCCGTCCTTTTCTCCAAGAGGCAGAATAACGGCAAATTCACCACGCTCCACTATGCCATAGAGGCCTTCCTGGCCATTAGGACGACGGATGATGTCTTCACGTAGCTTTGTCCATGGATTTTCATAGGCAATGCGCGTTGATACAGTGATGTAACCACCATCATCAGACATATTAGAAAAAATTTCAGAGCTAAGTGGATTCTGATCTGTCATGTGGGATGGTTTCCTTTCGTCCTGTTCACGTTAAGTGTTGAAGCAACATATTGTGAGACTTTCAAACACTCCCATACCTGGCAGAGGCTGCCGAGGCCCGTGGTTCAGGCGGAGACGTAACAGTCGCCGAGACCAGAGGCAGGGAACGTCTTTTTATTTCGTTTTCTTCCATATGCTGCCATGGCCGGCAGGCGCAGAACACCACGCTATTATATTCGGCTTCAATGCCGTCGGGAGTTGCATCAAATGACTGAGATATCCAGGCGGATATCTGAAACAACTTCTTCCGCCACGTTACGCATTCTCCCGATCGTTCTATTCAACCTTGTCTGTTACATTGTCATCGGCCTGGAAATGGCGGTGGTTCCTCTGTTTGTGCATCGTACACTGGGGTATGGAACGGTTCTCGCGGGTTTCGCGGTGTCAGCGCAGTATCTGGCGACACTGGCGACCCGGACGTGGGCGGGAAATCGGATCGACACAACCGGGGCGCGCGGTGTTGTCGTTACAGGACTGCTGGTTGGCGGCTTTTCAAGCCTGCTGCTGGTCGCGGCAGCACAGACCATATCCATGCCGTTGCTATCTCTGCTCCTTGTGTTGGCCGGACGCTTTTTGCTGGGGTTCAGTGAGAGCTGGGTGGCGGTTGGGGTCATCATCTGGAACATCTATCGAGCTGGAGCGGAGCGTACAGCTCTGGTGATTTCGTGGAACGGCGTATGTTCCTATGGTGGTATCGCGCTTGGAGCACCCATCGCGACGATGATCTTTTTTTATAGCGGGGCTCTGGGTGGTCTCACAGGGGTAGGACTGCTCGCTAGCATGATCATGCTGGTCTGTGTTCCGTTTGCCGCTCGTCATGAGACAACGAAGTCCGCGCCAAAGACGAAAGCGCCATCGTTCATGAATGTCATCCGGGCCGTGATGCCATTCGGAGTTGCTCTGGCTGCGGGATCAATTGGTTTCGGGGCAATTGCATCCTGTCTGGCGCTGTATTTCGACGCAGAACATTGGAGCGGGGCAGCAACAGCTCTAGCGCTGTTTGGTATTCTGTTTGTAATAACGCGTTTTTTTGGTTCGCATATGATCGCGCGGATCGGCGGAGCTTCGGTGGCGGCGATCTCGATGGGAATGGAAGCTCTGGGATTATTTATTCTGGCCTGGGGGCAGACGCCATTACTGGCCGATCTGGGCGCCGCGCTGACAGGGATCGGATTTTCTCTGGTGTTTCCGGCTTTGGGGGTCGAAGCGGTAGGGCGCCTCGGGCCAGCCAACCGGGGAGCAGCGCTGGGCGGATTCTCGGTGTTTCTGGATCTGGCAATCGGGATTTCAGGACCAGGCCTGGGTATGATTATTCCGATCTGGGGGTTTTCCACACTGTTTATGGTTGCCGCATTGTTTTCAATCGTTGGTGTGGGACTCAGTTTCGCTCTGAAGCCAAAGCGCAAGAGCATCTGAAAAAATGGAAAACGGTTTTCATGAAATTAGCGGATGCCACCCCTGCCAGCCCGAGCACAGGTAAAGACTCAGCTCCCGTTTAGCGGCGGGATTATTCGGGGCTTTTCCCTGATCCATCAAAGGTCCGCGCACTTTGGTGAACGTTTTATTGCGCACCCGAAAAGGAAGAAAATTTCGATCCTGGCAGGGCCATATATTTTACTTTACCAGTAATCTTTGAAAATGTCGGAATGAGGCCTTACTTCCATCATACGTTACGGGTTGGCGGAACGTTGTGTCCCTGTATCATGGCCGGAAGTCGTCACGCGGATTTTGTGCTCATTACGGGTCGTGAAGAGTTTGCCTGTGTTCTGTTCAAGGAGGCCGTTCATCAATGTCTGCCTGCATTGCATCTGTCGCCGTTTTTTGCGGCTCTCGTTTCGGTAATCTGCCAGCCTATCGCGAAGCGGCGGTGGCGATGGGCTGCGGTCTGGCCCGGGCCGGGATTCATCTGATTTATGGTGGCGGATATGTGGGATTGATGGGAGCAGTTGCCGATGCGGCAATTGAGGCAGGTGGGACAGTAACGGGCATTATTCCCGAATTTCTTGAAGCGCGGGAAGTGATGCATCGGGGAATTACCGAACTGATCGTCACCTGCTCAATGCACACTCGCAAACAGCAGATGTTTGCCGATGCTGATGCATTTGCGATTCTTCCGGGTGGATTCGGCACGTTCGATGAGATGATGGAGATCATCACATGGAAGCAGTTGCAGCTTCATGCCAAACCGATTCTGATCGTTAATGTCGCTAACTGGGCAGCTCCTGCTCTGGCGATGCTGGATGCAGCTGTTGCTCAGGGCTTTGCATCTCCGGAGGCGCGCGCGCTGGTTCAGGTTGTGCCGGATGTATCGTGCGCGCTGACGACGATTGGCGCTACGGCGCGGAGCACGGCCGAAAAGGCGGAATCAGTTGCCCGTCTCTGAGACGGGACACAGATATTGAAGGGGAATATGGATTTTCCATCGTGCCCTCTTGCGGCGAGCGGAGATGGGCGGTATTAGCCGCCCACCCCATCGGAGTGTAGCTCAGCCTGGTAGAGCACTGTGTTCGGGTCGCAGGGGCCGGAGGTTCGAATCCTCTCACTCCGACCAGGGGCGACAAACCCGGTTATTTCCGTTTTAAAATTGCTGTGTATTATGATGTGGCCCTGCATACTGTGCGGGACAGCCATTCCGGTCTGGCTTGCACTGTTACGTGGTGGGACAAACTGCCCTTTTCCAGGCATGATTTGGTCATAAACGAGTGATGAATCATCTGCAGGGTGATCATTACCGGATCTATGACCATATAGGGTTTGTGATGTGATGTGATGATCCGTGACGACGAACGGGCATCTTGTCGCGTCATCCGGATAATGATCCACCTGGCCGCAGATAGTTTTTCAGGTCTGCCGCTGGAATCGGCTTCGGGAGAAGCGCCATGAAAACGAATCGTTTCAAACTGTTATCTACTGTTATGGCTGTCATGCTGGCTGTCGGTGTCGCCGGGCCTGCCTTTGCGCACGGTGGTGGCGGAGGCGGCGGTCACGGTGGCGGCGGTCCAGGTGGTGGATTTGGCGGCGGCGGGTTCCGGGGTGGCGGTCCAGGCGGTGGATTTGGTGGCGGCGGGTTCCGGGGTGGCGGTCCAGGCGGTGGATTTGGTGGCGGCGGGTTCCGGGGTGGCGGTCCAGGCGGTAGATTTGGTGGCGGCGGGTTCCGGGGTGGCGGATGGGGCGGTGGTCGTGGATGGGGTTGGGGCGGTCCAGGCTGGGGATGGGGCGGTTATCCCGGCTATTATGGCTGGGGTGGTTATCCTTACTGGGGCGGTTATGGCGGCTGGGGATGGGGTTGGGGCTGGGGCGCACCCTTTGCTTTTGGTTCACTGCTCGGTCTGGCCGCCGGGGCGGCTGTAGGTTCGTCCTATGACAGTGGTGACTATTACCAGGGCTCCGGAGGCTACGAGCAGCCCTATGGCAACTATACGCAGGGCTATTCTCAACCGATGCCAGCGCAGAATTATTACCCGCAGACCTATTATCCCCAGAATGCCTATCCGCAGCAGGCTTATCCTGTGGGAAATGGCTACGCTCCGAGTACGATGCAGCAGAACAATGTGGTGACATGCTCGGCAGGACTGTATTTCAACAGACTAACGCAGAGTTGCGATCATCCATAATGTGCGGCGGATGGCTGCTATGTTTCCAGACGCACTGTCAGGCGGCACGGCGGGGCCGGCTGACAGTGCGTCTACCTGAAGTCCAATGCCCCGATGATGGTTCGAAAACGGTGATTCCGTGTCCGGTTGCAGTGGCAATCCAGAGCTGACCTGCATAGCGTCGCCATGCGGTTTTCGGTGCAGATTGTGATACAGGATCTAAAGTCGCGACAGGGATCGGCGACTGCTGGATTTTGGGCAGAGCTTCATAATTTCGGAAGACATGCGATGCGTAGCGCGCACCTTCCTGAGAAGCCGCGTGATAACGGGCGACGGCTTTGTGCCAGTCACCGGTCATGACGTGCAGGCGGCGAAGAAGCTGGCCTGCGGCGACGCCGTTGATAAGAGGGTCGAAACTACTCTCGACCGAAGCAAAGGCATCCGGATGCCAGCCCAGATTAATCTGGAAGCAGCCGACATCAAGGTGAGGCCGCGCTCCGAAAGCGCCGGAATGGAGCATGGTCTCTACGGCGTCCACGGCGAGATCCAGGCGGGCGAACTGAATGGGGGTGCCACTGACATCGACCGCGAGTGGATGGTTACCGCTTTCGACGCGGCCTATGATGGCGAGAAGACCCTGAGGGAGGTCGAGCGCATGCTCGACAATGGTTGCTGCCTGTTCGCAGCTCATCGGTGCGGCCATAGTGGGACGAGCTGCCATGACACGAGTTGTCAGGCCAGGGAGTGTCACTGACAGAAATGTCGCGAAGACGCGCAGGCGAATAAGGTGCGCGGGTTTGAGGCCCATCATGAGGACAAAGTTTAGCCAGGGTTTGTTAGGGGCAGGTTAAGAGTGTCTTACGAACCTGCCCGGCTTCAAAGGTCTGTCCCGTAGATTCACATAAGATCGAAGAAGATAAATTATGGCGATTCCTTCAGGCGTTTTTCAGAAATCCACTGTAGCAGAGAATTTGAAGGTTCTGGGAAGCCCTTCGAGCAGATAACCGTTAAAAGATGAAGTCCAGAAGCGGGAGTTAGCGAGGTTGTCAACGCCAAAGCGCAGGGTAAGAGGTTTGCGCGCGACGGGGAAGGTATAGCGCGCAGCAAGGTCGAAGCGGGTCCAGACCGGGAGATGCTGTGTGTTGGCAGTATTGACCCACTGCTTGCCGGTGTTGACGACACGACCGGTGACGGTCGCGCCTTTCAGGAAAGGCAGATCATATTCGAGATTGCCATTGACCGTGTAATTAGGGATTCCAATGGCGGTATGTCCGTTATCGACTCCGCCGTCCGTGCTGCGAAGGGAGGCGTCAATAAGGGTCATACCGCCATTGAAACGGAGTCCGGGGATGATTTCGCCGTTGACCGACAGTTCCATGCCACGATTTCGCTGAAGGCCGTTCTCCCGGTAGATCTGTTCGCCACTATTTCCGTAGGGTTCGCTATACGCGTTGGGCTGTGAGATCTGGTAGAAGGCGAGGGTCGTGGTGAAACGGCCGATATCGTATTTGGCGCCGATTTCGTATTGCACACTCTGATAGGGTGCGAAGATCTGGCCGAGATTGACGAGATTGGTCCCGGTCGCCTCGGGGCCTTTCGAGAGACCTTCGATGCGATTGAAATAGATCGCTGTGTGTTTTGTCGGATGGATGACAAGGCCCACGACAGGTGTGAAGGCGTCTTTGTCGTAGTGATCGTTCATGCGGCCGTCTGAGTAATAATTGTAGCTATTGTTCAGAATATTCTGATACCGGAAGCCGGCGGTCAGCGCGATGCGGTCATGCCAGAAGCTCATCGTATCGGAGAAAAACAGGCTGTAGAGTTTAGTCCAGTTCGAGCGTGTCGGGTTGCGCAGGTTGCCGCCGGAGAAGGTTTCTTCCGGCGCGGCATATTGCGGGGTTTTGTAGAGGTTGGTGCTCAGTGACGTGAGGGCCATTGAGTAAGCAGTATAATCTTCCTCCCACAAAGCTGAGCCGCCGGCGTTGACCTCATGATGAACGGGGCCGGTGTCAAAATGAGCCCGGACGCCGGCACGGGTGCTTTCATTCATCTGGTTGAAGGGGACGTACATGGCACCTGCTGTGCCATCTCCGGTCTGAGCATTGGTGACGGTGAGCGTGGAGTAGTTACCTTTTTCCTCACCGCTGAGCGCACCGAAAGCACCATAAACAGTAAAGTGCTTTCCGAAGTCATGTTCGATGTTGAGCATACCGAACAGGTAGTTCAGGTTGTTATAGGTCCATTTCTGACTAAAATTGTGAGACGGAGCCGCAGGGCGCGGAACGCCTGTGAGGTCAGAAGCGAGAAAGACGCCTCCACGGCCCCAGTCGACGGCCTGGTTCTGATAATTCATATCGAGGGAGATGCGGGTTTTGTCGTCGTGCCAGTCGAAGTCGCCACCAATGGCGATATCGTGGCGCCGCTCCTGATCAATGGACGTTTCGCCGTCCATGCCGGCGGCGTTGAGGCGGAATCCGTAAGCCTTATCAGCGCCGAAACGACGACCGACATCAAGCGCGCCGCCGCCCTGCCCGCTGCTGGTGTAATCGGCAGTGAGACGATTCAGCGGCGACTCCTCCGCATGTTTGAACATCAGGTTGATATTGCCGCCGATGGCTGAACCACCGGGGGCGGCGCCGTTAAGGAATGCGCTGGCTCCGTTGAGGACCTGCACCTGATCGTAGAGTTGCGGCGAGACGAGCTGGCGCGGGGTGATGCCGTAGAGACCGTTGATGGCAACGTCGTCACCGTCAACCGGAAAGCCACGGATGACGAACATTTCGGCGAAGTTCCCGTATCCCATGGTGGTCCGGACGGAAGGGTCATTTTCCAGAACCTCACCAAGGGTCTGGGACTGCTGGTTGAGTATCAGACTGGAATTATAGCTGCGGATATTGAAGGGCACATCCAGCCCCTTTTTATTGCCCAGCGCGCCGAGCTGACCACCACTGGTGACTTCCATGCGGTTTCGACGGGCCGCTTTGATAATGATGTCTTCACCCTGTCCGGCTTCCACGCCTGCCCCGGGAATGGATCTGGCAGGGGCGGATGATGCCGCTGGTTTTGTGCCGGTTGCAGCTGGTTTCTGCTTAGTGTCGCTGATGTCTCCCGTCGCAGTGGAGGTTGTCGCGGCGAAAGCGTGGTTCAGGCAGCATGAGGCCAGAAGCAGAGCCAGAGCCGGGATTGTACGTGAGGCGGCCTGAGTGAGAGCGGGCGGGAACAGGGACACGGGATGATGCTTTCTGTGACCGGTGGAAGAGTGTCGGGATAATGGGATGCGTCTCACGCAGATCCTTATGACTGAGCAGATACGGGCTGATCCGTTACAGCGTGAGATAATGAGAATAGGTCTCATTATCAGATCTGATGCGGGTATGCCGTCGTGCTTTCTGAAATGCAAGGGGCGCGAGAGATCTGATGGGAAAATATGACGATGCTATCCGGCAGATCGGCTTTTCGCGCGTTTCCGCCAGACCCGGACGCATCCTCCTGAACACGTCATGCAGAGCTTATCTGTCCCGGGTGCGAAGCGGGTTGCTCCCGTTTTTCTTCCCGGCAGGTCGATACGACGTTGTTATGCGCTGCGGGCGGCGGTCATGAGGCGGCGCATTTCCTGGATGGTGGGGGCGAGGCCGTCGAATATGGCCTGGCCGATGAGGAAATGACCGATATTAAGTTCGACGATTTCGGGGATGGCGGCGACGGGGGCGACGTTGCCGAAGCTGAGGCCGTGGCCGGCGTGGACTTCCAGCCCGAGGGCGGCGGCCTGGGCAGCGGCAACTTTCAGACGGGCGAGTTCGCCGTCCATGCCTTCGGCATAAGCGCCTGTGTGGAGTTCGACGACGGCAGCTTCGATGGCGGCGGCAGCCTCGATCTGGAGCGGGGCCGGGTCGATGAAAAGGGAGACGCGGATGCCTTTGCTGCTGAGGGCGCGGACGACGGGGCCGAGCCAGTCGGCCTGGCCGGCGACGTCGAGGCCGCCTTCGGTGGTGACTTCCTCGCGGCGCTCGGGGACGATGCAGCAGGCATGGGGACGGATGTCACGGGCGATGGCGACCATTTCGTCGGTAGCGGCCATTTCCATGTTGAGGGGGGCACGGATTTCGGCGCGGAGGCGGGCGAGGTCTTCGTCGCGGATATGCCGGCGGTCTTCGCGGAGGTGGGCGGTGATGCCGTCGGCTCCGGCTTTGAGGGCGAGGAGAGCGGCTTCAACGGGGTCGGGGTTTGTGCCACCGCGGGCATTCCGGACGGTGGCGACGTGGTCGATGTTGACGCCGAGGCGCAGTGGGGCGGCGGTCATGCGGACTCTCCTCTTGTGGCGTTCAGGTTAGCTCAGATCAGGGGGAGTTTTCCAGAAGGGGTGGGGGTGTCTGAGTGTGGATCACGGATTGTTTCGGGGGTGGCTGGCAGAGGCCGGGTCGCGTGGAGCGGATGGGATTGGGGTGAGGGTAGCTGCGGGGTGATATGGGCCGGGCTCCTTGTGTGGCGATCTGTGATTGGGCCTGTCTCTGTCGGGCTGGTGGGGGAATTTGTTTTGTGTGGGGGCGTTGACCGAAGTTGGGGACGGTGACGATTCCAGAAGGTTCCGGAGAAGTCTGGTTCGGGGGTGGAATGGTTTTTGAGGGGACATCGGTGTTATGGAGGACGGCCGCTTTGGCGGAGGGGGCACGTCAGAACGGATGGTCCGGTTTCCGGCTGAGAACCCCACCTGATAGCGGACGCCGGCTGTTGAATAAAACTGAGTGGAAAGGAAGGCTCTTCCCATGCGTCCCCAAACCAGCGCAATGCGGCCTATGTTAAGTCTTCATTGTCGTTGGGGATATCATCGCTGGCCCAGGCAATGACGCCATCCGGGCGCACCAGGACCCCATTCAGATCGGGAAAATCTTTCAGGGCGCCTGCGACATAATCAATCTGGCCGCAGCACCGTTCGGCTGCTGACCGTCGTGACGCGCAGCAGGCAGCATCCAGAAGCAGGCCTCGTCCGCTCCGAAGATGTTCGTTCAGCCTTGTGCCGTCGGCCAGTTCGAAATCAGGAACGCTGCGGCCAGCCAGCGGATGCGTGCCCTGGAAATCATACCGGAGGTCGATGCCCCACACGCGCCCGGCGAAACAGGTTGCGTCGTCACGTGTTCCGATCAGATCGCGGATTATGGCCTGAAGCGCGCGCGTGCTGCGTGTCGGCCGCATGAGCGCGACCTGGGCGCGTGACCAGTCGAGGATCTGCTCTCCGGCGGGGTATCGTTCCTGCGCGTAGCTGTCGAGAAGCCCGGTCGGGGCGGTGCCGCGGATCGTGGCGGCAAGCTTCCAGCCGAGATTCATCGCATCGCCGAGACCAGGGTTCAGTCCCTGGTCACCCAGCGGCGCGTGAACATGTGCGGCATCTCCGGCCAGCAACACGCGGCCTTTCCGATAGTCGATCGCCTGACAGGCGCGGTCGGTCCATGTGGTGGCGTGCGTGAGGCCGGTGATCGTGACATCGATGCCTGAGAGTCTGCGCAGCACCGCTTCGATATGCGTGCGGTCGATCGGCTGTGTGCGATGAAACGCCCCGTCATCAAAGTCCACCATCGCGATCATGCCAGAAGGCGCGTATGTGTACATGCCTGCTGGTGTGTAATGACGGCCGGGTTTCAGACGAGCCGGATCGGCCAGTTCCGCCTGCGCCGAATATCCTGTAAATTCCGGCTCCGTTCCGCCGAAGCGGATACCGGCGTTTTTCCGTACTGTGCTGCGACCACCGTCGCAGCCCACAAGCCAGCGCCCGCGATATGTTCCGGTCTCCGTGCGAACACGGATTTCCGTCCCGGATTGCTCGAAATCCCCGACCGCACAACCACGCCTGATCGTAATGCCCATGGCCGTTGCACGCTGTGTCAGGACGGCTTCAAGGGCCGCCATGTCGGTCGGGAGGCTGCCCATCGAGCCTGACAGACGATACGGCCATCGCGTTGTGTCGATCTGATCGTGGAAGAACGGGATGCCCGCAAAATGACCAGCGGGGCCAGCGCCCGCAATGATGACGTCAAGACTATCCGGAAGACTGTTCGGCATATCTCTGCTCCCTTGTCGATGTTCGACCGGAGCGTTTCCCAAAGCTGAAACCCACGCGGACGAACGGCCGGACACCCGAAAGTGCCTGCTGTTCGTCGTGGGGATCTGGCGCATGAGACCAAAGATCAGAGCTTTCGTTACCGAAAGAACCTGGGCTTACCAAACCAGGTCATGCCTTTTCCGACACGAAGCGCGTAACACGTCTGAAGATGCATCTGCAAACTCTGGTCTCAGGACCGGTTAGTTTCCTGAACTGAGCGGTGTGTTGTGATTCTCAGTCTTACCGATGGAGGGTGGGCCTGTGAGTGAGTTATTTTTGCTGTCTGAACGTCAGATGGAGCGGATCAGGCCGTATTTTCCTCTGACGCATGGGGTTCCGCGTGTGGGTGACCGACGGGTTCTGAGCGGGATTGTTTATGTGATCCGCAACGGGCTTCAGTGGAAAGATGCTCCGAAAGCCTGTGGCCTGCACAGGACTTTATATAATCGCTTTATCCGGTGGACCCGCCTGGGTGTCTTTGACCGGATCTTCGTCGTGCTGACAGAACAGGCGGCCCGTTCAAAGCGCCTGATGATTGATGCGACCCGCCTCAAGGCACACAGAACGGCAGCCTCCCTGCTCAAGAAAGGGCTTTTCCCCGCCATATCGGACGGACAAAAGACGGCCTGAACTCAAAGCTGCATGCCGTGTGTGACGGTCAGGGCAGGCCTGTCCGCCTTCATCTGACAAGCAGGACAGGTCAGCGACTTCAACGGTGCGGATGTTCTGCTGGCAGATCTGCCGGAAGAGACAGAAGAAGTTCTCGGGGACCGGGGATACGACAGTAATAAAATCAGACTGTCTCTCGCGGAGCGGAACATCACCGCCTGTATCCCGCCAAAAAAGAACCGGAAATCAAAGCCACCCTACGACTGGCATCTGTATAAAAGGCGCCATCTCATCGAAAATATGTTCGCAAAACTCAAGGACTGGCGACGTGTCGCAACACGATACGACCGCTGCGCTCACACATTCATGTCCACAATCCATATCGCTGCAACCTTCATCTTCTATCTTAAAGAATGAGTCCTGAACCTAGTTTCGTTCTTCATGAGCAAGCAGATTTGCTCCAGTACATAGTCACCACAGTGCAGTGCAAAAACGCCGCGGGTTGCCGCAAGCGTCTACGCCACGCATGACTTGGTGGAGTCGAAATTTTTTCCGGCAACAGATATCTATATAAAATTGACTTTATCTTTCCCTCATAGCATCATAAAATCATTAGCCTTGTATTGATTTTTATCAAATTAAACGGCGTTGCATAGAGAATACTTATCGTGGATTTTGTAATTAAAGTATTTGGAATTTTTCTTGTGTTATTTGGCGTGGGGTTTCCTGTCTGGTGGCTGATAAAGAGAGGCTCTATAGAGTCTCGTAAAGGTATCGGCGGGAAGATACTTACCGCTGGAGGATTGGCAGGCTTTTTTGGCGTAGCGCTGATAATCCAAGATAGGATTACTACGCTCAAAACGCCAATTGGCACCATTCAGGCGGCCACAGAACAAGCTGTTGCTGATGCGGGCGATGTTTCTAAATTAAGAACACAGGCGCAAGTTCAAACAGCCACAATTAATTTGGTGGCAAGCGAAGCTACCAAAGCGAAAGAACTTTCCGAAACAGTCGTAAAACAGGTGATGGAAGCTGAAAAAAAGCTCATAGCCCTGGATGCGGCCACCAACTCGGCACAGGTCCTTTTAAAAAGCATAAAAGAAGATGAAGATTTCACAATGGCAGTTATCGGTGCGCAGAACAATGATAGGGAAATGTTTGATCAATTAAAGAAAATTGCAGGCGATAAAAGTAATAAATTTTCTTCTCGAGCTTATGCTGCGTGGAATCAAATATTTTTATCACACAGCCGTTCTATGTATGATACTTTTACTGTTCCTTGGAGCAATAATATTGATCCATCCTCTCTCTCTTTCGATAAACTCTCCACGTTATTTCAAGAAACACCTTCCAGCATTCAACCCGCTCTGATAGAGTACATTTCAAAGCGGGAAGATATTCATAAAGTGGATCGATTGGAATTTATGGTTAATGTAATAAAAAACAACAAGAATTTAATGAATGTAGAATATGCAGGACGATATTTTACTCGATTAACCGGCCAAGAGCAAAAAATAAACCCGATGGCTCTCGATTATCTCGTTTCTTGGTGGGGTGAGCACCGCCATGAGTTTGAAGGCAAATAAATTTAGGCTCAGGCCGTATTAATTTATTGAACTGAGCGGGGTGTTCTGATTCACAGGCTTACCGATGGAGGGTGGGCCTGTGAGTGAGTTATTTTTGCTGTCTGAGCGTCAGATGGGGCGGATCAGGCCGTTTTTTCCTCTGGCGCATGGGGTTCCGCGTGTGGGTGACCGACGGGTTCTGAGCGGGATTGTTTATGTGATCCGCAACGGGCTTCAGTGGAAAGATGCTCCGAAAGCCTGTGGCCTGCACAGGACTTTATATAATCGCTTTATCCGGTGGACCCGCCTGGGTGTCTTTGACCGGATCTTCGTCGTGCTGACAGAACAGGCGGCCCGTTCAAAGCGCCTGATGATTGATGCGACCCGCCTCAAGGCACACAGAACGGCAGCCTCCCTGCTCAAGAAAGGGCTTTTCCCCGCCATATCGGACGGACAAAACACGGTCTGAACTCAACGTGTGTGATGGGCAGGGCGACCCGTCCGCCTTATAAAAAGCGCCACCTCATCGAAAACATGGTCGCAAAACTCAAAGAGCTGCGATCATACCTCCCTGTCCGCACTCCACATCGCAGCAAGCTTCCTCTTCCATCTCAGGGAATAAGCCCTGAGCGTGAGGCGGGGAAGCAGAAGGTCCGGTCATAGTTGATCTGAAAACATAACCGGACGGGCTTAGTCAGCCAGAATCAGGTCAGGACATCTGCAGGATTTTGGGGGAAATATCGAAAATCCGGCAAGATGCATGACCCATTCGATTACAGTCCAGGCAGAATATTCACTCTCTGTCGCGCCATGCCAGAAGGCAGAGGGCCTGCATGCATACTGCCCCAAGCGGTAGCCAGATAAATCCAGCCATAATCCAGAACGACAGATCCGGTGGCTGTGTAACCCCGCCCTCGACGTAATGGCCTTGTGACAGGAACTGCGCCAGAACGAAGCCGGTCAGCCCCATCGCCAGTTTCGTGACCCATGTGTTGATCGAATAGGCCAGACCAGCCGATCCGGTCGAAGTCTTCGGATCGCCATCATCGACGGCTTCCGCGAGCAAGGTGTAATAGAACGGAGACATCACGCCCTGAGCCAGTGCCAGAAGAGCTATGGACAGGAAAAAGCCTGTCATGGACGCGCCCGCCACAGCCATCGCCAGATAGGCTGCTCCTTGTGCGATCAGGCACATGATCCCGCTGCGGACAGTCCCCAGCCGTCTGGCAAGCGGCAGGCAGGCGGGCACGCCCGCAAATAACAGGACGGTGATGAAGGTAATGATATTGGCGCCCAGTTGCTCCGTGCCACCAAGAACGATCCGGGCATAATACAGGGCAAACCCGAACAGGGCCGCCTGCCCCACGAAATAGAAGAATGCGAGAAGGTTGCTCAGCACCCATCGCCGGTTTCCCAGAAGGTGGCGCAGCGTGACCAGAAGATCCTGCCGGACGGGTGCTGGCGGATGCCTGACGGTGCAGCCGCGCGCCACGCACAGCCACAGGATGCTGCCCAGAACCGACAGAGCCAGCACATAGACGGCCATGCCATACCGATGCTGCGCTGCGCTTTCGCCTCCACCCAGCCAGGTGATGGCGGGAATGGTCAGCAGCGCCACAAGCAGCGATCCGGCCTGACAGCCCATCATACGGAACGCATTCAGGCTAACGCGCTGTGTAGCGGAACGGCTCATCATGACGGCCAGCGCACCATAGGGCGTATTGATGCAGGAATAGATGGCACCAAACACGATATAGGTCGCTCCGGCCCACACAACTTTCCCCGTGGGCGAAAGCGGCAGGGCCAGAAAGCACAGAAAGCCCGTTATGCCGAACGGAATGGCAAGGAAGCGTATCAGGCGCGGCACGAACAGGCCGCCGATACGGTCAACCACATAGCCGATGGCCGGATCGCAGAAGGCATCCACAACACGGGCCACCAGCAGTATCCACGATACGGCAAGCAGCGGCAGACCATATATGTCTGTATAATAATACATCAGGTAGGATGACGTCATGCCCCACATCATGTTGGAGGCAGCATCACCACAGCCGTAGGCCATCTTTTCTTTCACGGAAAGCGCCTGCCTGGTCGACATTATTCTGCTTTCCCTCAGGTTTCAGGCCAGGCATTACGCTATCATGTGGTTATGAAACGACAAGCCGGGCCGGACGCCATCAACTATACTTCCAACGATCGGCCAGCTTTCAGAGCCCGATTCGAAAGTTTTTTAAGCTTGACAATGCCTTGCTGTCCGTCGTGTGAGCATGCGGATCGAGGCGATCAATGTCCATGCGGTTGAGGACGCAATGGATTGT
>NZ_WOSX01000030.1 GCF_011516735.1 Acetobacter fallax
GATACTGCGCTCGGGTGATTTCAGTCCAGGCCATCTTGATCTCATCAGGTTATCGCAAACCCATGAATCATAACCCGCTGAAATCACTCAACTCATTTTCGGTCAGACACTTACAAAAACAAGCTATGTTTGATGTCAGAAAACCATCCGACGACCAGCCCACCAGGCGCCGACCATACTGGATTCTTCCGACAGAAGCACAACTTTTGTAAGATATCACCTCTTTTTTCGATAAAACAGAACGAGCTATTACTATACTTTACAGCCCGACCTGCATTGCATCTCCCAGTATAAAATCAGATACCTCATTCATATAAAACATTCTGTCGGGACAGATGGAGCACGACGAAAATTTCCTCACTCTGAGTCTTTCGTACAGAGTCCGGCTCATCTTTCTGACCATCAGATCGGGTGCCTCCTGGTCCATCGCAGTGATACCGACGGCCCAATTGTTGTTATACCATCAACACCAGAAATAGTTTGCAACAAATTTCTTTGCATACAGTATAGAATTTATTACCCGCAACACAGACTGTCATAATTTGACATATTTTTCAAAACATTTCCAATCCGGAAAAATAGTTACTTTTGTACAACAATCTTTCCTCTGCAATCAGACTCACCCACAGAACAGCTTGACACCCCCCCCCATTACCAGGATCAGGTGGCAGCCATGCCTGTAATGCAACGAAGCGTTTCATGTATGTCTCGGAACTGAGCAGAATTGTTTCATGGCACCAAACCAGAACAGCTGAATGTTACCAGACGTTAATGATACGCCATCGCGCTTACCTGGAACCCGGATCGATACGGTACCGATCCAACCATCTCATGTTTGCCCCATCGAAAGCTGGGAACCATTTATCTGGGTGTGCACCGAATGAAACAGATGACTTCAAAGGTTTTTCGCAATGGTAAGCTGCTTTTACTGACTTACTCAGCCATGAGCGGAGCAATGCTCTCCCCCGCCTTTGCTCAGAGCACAGCCACGCAGACAGATACGAACCGCAAGCCTCATCCGGCAACGACCCGGAGCGTAAAGAAGACCGCAACAGTAACGGGGCCGGCGGCTCCCGTGACAGCGGCTCCGGTCATATCGACCCGTTCCGACAAGACCGCGACCATATCGCGGGCCAAAGCCGCCACCTCAATGGAAGCGGCACCAGCCCAGGCGGAAACGGTCACTGTAACAGGCTCGATCCTGCGTGATCCGAACCTCACCAGCGCCTCACCGGTGACAGAAATCACGAGAGCCGATCTTCAGCGACGCGGCATCAAAAACGTCACCGACGCTCTCCAGGCCCTCTCCGCGAACGGTGCAGGAAACCTCACAAATGCCTTCTCCTCCAACGGCGCTTTCGCCGGCGGCGCGTCGGCCCCTTCGCTGCGTGGCATGAGCACGGACTCCACACTCGTCCTGATGGATGGCCAGCGCCTCTCCTATTACCCGCTTTCTGATGACGGCGAACGGAACTTCGTTGATACCAACTGGATGCCTCAGTCGATTATGGAAAAAATCGACGTCATGCAGGATGGCGGCTCGGCAACATACGGCGCGGATGCCGTCGCGGGCGTGGTCAACTACATCACCCGCAAGCAGATCAAAGGCTTCGAAGGCAACGCCGAAGGCGGCCTGAGCCAGCGTGGCGATTCCGGCCATCAGCGTCTCTATGCCACTTACGGACATGGTGACCTGGCACAGGATGGCTATAACTTCTACGTCAACTCAGAATACCAGCAGGATGACGCGCTATATAATCGACAGGTCGGTTATCCTTACAACAATGGAAATCTGACAGGCATCGGCGGCACCAACGGCAACACAAACGTTGCCGGTGCCGATGGCACGATCGCAAACTTCGGGCAGACGCCGGTCGCACTGGTCCGCCCCGTTACGAACGCAACCGGTGGCACCGGCCCGTGGCAGTTGCTCAATCAGTCTGCCGGCTGCGGAAAATATGGCTCTGTGGTCAGCGGATATGCTTCAGGCACGACAGCGGGTTCAACGAGCCAGGCCTGCACTCAGAATGCAACCGGCGATTACAGCCAGATCAGCCCGGATCTCCGGCGTATCAACGCCACAGCTCACTTCACCGCCAATGTGACAAACCGCTCGCAGTTCACAGCGATGTTCAATTATTCTCAGGTCCAGTCGAGTTCGATCTCGCATAATCCTTACACAACGCGTTCGTCCACTCAGTCGTTGCTCGCCAACACACGCACCACCTTCCTGCCTGTGTATCTGCCCAACGGACAGCTCAATCCCAACAACCCGTTCGCGGCACAGGGGCAGGAAGCACAGATCTACAACATGTTCGGTGGCCTCGTCCCGACACAGACGCAGTTCAGCCAGAATTTCCGTGGCTCAGCCCGTTATTCAGGCACGGCAGCATCGCACTGGGGATCAGACTGGAAGTATGACGTCAACTTCGTCGGCATGAATACCACACTTGAGAACACCTATACCGGTTATCCGACAATTAACGGCATCAATAACGCGATCCTCAACGGCACTTATAATTTTGTCGATCCCTCTGAAAATTCAGCCGCGGTTCTCAATTCGATCGCCCCAAAAAACACAATGCATGCTCTCTCGCAGGAGTATTCGGGGGATATGTCGGCAAGCAAGGGGATTCTGAAGCTCCCCGGCGGCATGTGGGATATCGCCATCGGCGGCAACATCCGTTACGAGGCACTGAACGATCCGAACGCCAACCCGGTCAATCAGAGTGATCTGGGCGCGCAGTATGCAGGGATCAATCCCTTCAATGCCAAAGGCAGCCGCTGGGTGGAATCCGGTTATTTCGAAACGTATCTGCCATTCGTCAAAATGCTGGATGCCGACATTTCCGGTCGTTACGACAATTATTCAGAAGGCATGCATCATTTTTCACCGAAGGTGGGCGTAAACTTCAAGCCAGTTAAGCAGTTCACCCTGCGTGGCACATTCTCAAAAGGCTTCCGTGTCCCCAGCTTCGCTGAGACAGGTGGCTCAAATGTCGGCTACACCACCTACACGCCGACAGACACGGCATGGATCAGCCAGCATCTGAATGCCAACGGAACGCCGGACACCTACGCCCAGAGTTACAGCCTGGGTGTAAACACGTCCGGAAACTCCAGCCTCAAGCCGGAAATCTCAACCAACTTCACCGGCGGCGCGATCATCAGACCCCTCGACTGGCTCAGCCTGACATTCGACTATTATTACATCAAGAAAACTAACTACATTGCGCCCAATCCGGTTTCGCCCGCAACCGTCGCCGCCGCCTACCTTGCAGGCCAGAGAGATTTCGGATCCGGCATTTCCGTAACACCGGATATTTCCGATGCACAGAATCCGGCGGGAGCATTACGTCCCGGCCTCATCAATGTCGGTTACATCAACACGAACAAACTGGTGACAGATGGCGTGGACATGGCAATCGACGCCAGTCACCGTCTTCCAGGGGCCCTTCATGATGTGAGATGGTACAGCCGCGGCACGGCGACCTACGTTCACAGCTTCAACCTGACCCTGCCGGACGGAAGCGTGCAGAGTTACGCAGGCACCATCGGGCCGTATCAGGCCGTCTCCGCTTCAGGAACGCCACGCTGGAAAGCCAGCTGGGCGAACACCTTCGCTTACAGGGGCCTCTCAGTCACGCCGACAGTTTATTACACCAGCGGCTACAAGACGGTTGCTGAGGATTATACAGGTGCCGGCTCCAGACAAGGCTGTGCCGCTGCTTCCCAGATCCTCAACAGCTACGCACCATTCCAGTGCCACGTTAAGAACTTCTGGGACGTCGATCTCACCGTCAATTACCAGATCAACAAACGCTGGTCTATTTACGCCAACGTCTACAACCTGCTCGGCTTCCGGGCACCGTATGACTTCGCCACCTACGGGTCCTATCTTTATAACTCGTCCTGGGCACAGAAGGGTCTTGTCCTTCGTTCGTTCCAGTTCGGTCTCAACGTAACCCTCTGACCGAAACGTCACTCCCGGGGGCAGTCTTTCACCCCCGCCCTGAAAGGCCTCCGTCAGGAGGCCTTTTTGGTATCGAAGCAGAAATCAGATCTTTCCATCAACACCACGAACAAGCCGCCACGGAATAACCGCTCCCTCCACGCGACGCACATCCACATTGTAAACATCCCGCATGGCAGCATCCGTCATCACACCGGCAGGCGTGCCACTCCCTGCAATGCAGCCACTCTGCAAAAGAACCACCCGGTCGCAGAAACGGGCAGCCAGTGTCAGATCGTGCAGAACAACAGTAATGCTTCTGCCCTTTCGGGCCAGCGCGCAAAACAGGCTCATCACGGATAACGCGTGAGCCGGATCAAGAGCGGCAATCGGCTCATCAGCGATCAGATATGGTGTCTCCGCCGCCAGAGCCCGGGCGAGCAGAACCCGCGCCAGCTCCCCACCGGATAAAGCCGTGGCCGGGCGATCCTTCAGCGACACCGTCCCCGTTTCCTCCATCGCCTGAGCAATGGCGTCCCGGTTTGCCGGATCACTGCCAAAAGGCAACCGACCAAGCGAAACAAGATCAGAAACATCCATAGGCGGCGGAGAACCACCATTCTGCGGCATAAACGCAATCTGACGCGCACGCCGGTTCGGCGACAGGTCAGCAAGCCGGCCACCATCCAGAGTGACATCGCCCGTATCCGGCTGGCGCAGCCCCGCAAGCACACGCAGGAACGTGCTTTTCCCCGCGCCATTCGGACCAATCAGCCCAAGCACCTCGCCCTGACGCGCTTCAAGCGAAACATCGTTCAGAACCGACCTGCCGCCGAGACGCAGACTGACATTCGCCGCGCTTAGCCCACCTGTCTCAGCACTCATGAGCCGGTCCGCCTCAGTCTGATCACGCGCCACAGAAAGAGCGGCGCACCGGCAATGGCAGTCAGCACGCCCACATGAAGCTCCGAACTCGTCGGAATGAGCCGCGCGAGAGCATCGGCAAACAACAGTAAAATCGCACCGCCAAGAAAGGACGGAAACAGCAAACGCCCCGGCCGATGTCCCGTAAGCGGACGCAGAAGGTGCGGCACGACAAGACCAACAAAACCAATCGCGCCGGAAACCGCCACGCAGGATCCAACAGCCAGCGCAGACCCAAGCACAATGCGCGTCCGGGCGCCCGACAGACCACCGGGCGGAAATCCAAGACTTTCCGCAACGTCCTCACCAAGCGTCAGAGCATCAAGCGTGCGGGCCGTGGAAAACATGAGTGCACAGCCGGCAACAATACCCGGCAGGCAAAGCCAGACATGCGTCATCGTGCGGTCTGCGAGAGATCCCATCAGCCAGTGCATGATTTCAAAAGATGCATACGGACTCGGGACCAGATTGAGAGTCAGCGCCGTCATAGCCGCAAAGAAACTGGTCAGCGCAGTCCCCGCCAGAAGAAGAGTCAGCGTTCCCCCCTGCCCGGCCAGACCAATGAGCATGGCAACCGAAAGCAGAGCGCCGGCAAGCCCACCCGCCGGAAGCGCCAGCGCGGACGTCGCCGCAAGACCTGTATAAAATGTCACGACCGCGCCAAGCGCCGCACCGCTGGAGACGCCCAGCAGACCCGGATCGGCAAGAGGATTGCGAAGATACCCCTGCAGCACAGCCCCCGAGAGTCCGAGCGTCCCGCCAATCAGCAGCGCAAGCAACGCCCGCGGAAGACGGAGCTGACCAAGAATAATGGCGCCGATCGTGGGACGACCGGCGAACAGGTCATGAAGGGCGGCCGGAATGTCCAGCGCAGTTTCCCCCCACAGGAGAGCCGCCGCAAACAGCGCGATAACCCCCGCCAGAAGGGCCGCAACAAGACGACAATCCGGGTGACGGGTCACTGTCCGGCCTCCAGCGCGCGGCGGGCGGTCACGAGCGCATCAAGCGCATCGAGCGTCTGCGGCAGACCACACAACCAGCGTGAGGCTGGCATAACCAGACGATGCGGCCCGCTAAAGGCCCTTTGCAAAGCCGGATTATCCAGCATGCTCCGGGCAAGAGAAACCCCGCTGTCGGAAGAATCGAGGATCAGCAGGTCAGGATGACGGGCGATCAGGATTTCCAGCGGTATGGCCCGGGTATATCCATTGCCATCCAGGCTCATGAAATTTCGAAAACCCGCATGACGGAGAACATCATCGGGAAGCGAATCCCTGCCGGTGATGTAACCGTTCGCTGTATAGATCGCAGCAACCGGAGCACTGTCTCCGGTCGTTACCGAAAGACGGGAAAGCCGGTCATTGAAAGCACGGATCAGAGCCTCGCCCCGTTCCGGAACCCCAAGCAGACCGGCCATGCGGCCAATCTGCTGCGGAATTTCGGAAAGACTGTTAACCGGCGAAAATGTTTCCACATCCGCACCAACCGACCTGGCGGCGAGAAGCGTCGTTTCAGCAGTGAAGCTTTCACCCAGAACGAGATCGGGCTTCCGGGCAAGCAGATTTTCAGCACTCGGGCGAATAACCGGAAAGTTTCCTGCCCGCTCACAGAGAACAGCATTGGAGCAGTCCCGGGACAGAGGCGTCAGCCCTGTAACCTGTTCCGGGTTCGCCAGCAGGATCAGAAGCTGATCCGTGCAGAGATTGAGGGAAACAACATGCAGCGCTCCCCGCCCCTGAGCCTCGCCGGACAATACGAGAAACAGGATAACCAGAGCAACATGCAGCGCCCCGTTCATCTCAGTAAGTCAGCGTAAAGCCGGCATAACCGCCCCGCCCCGGCTGCAGATAACCGAGCGACTGCTCATACTGCCTGTTCAGCAGATTGTCCGCACGGGCAAAAACCGAGACATACCGGTTAATTTTGTAGTTTGCAGCAATATCGATCGTGAAATAACCATGACCTTTCGCGCAAAGGCTGCACGTTTCCGTTCCGATGACCGGGAGATCGCGCCAGCCACTGACATAAAGGATATTGCCCGAAAACGTCAGATCCTTAACAGGCGTCCAGGTCGTGTTGAAATTGAACTTATGCTGCGGACGTCTCTGCAGCACCGTATCGTTCGTTTCATCCCGCCCATGTGTCCAGGTATAATTCAGGTTGAACTCAAGAGTCTCCAGAGCCTTCCAGTTCAGGAACGCCTCCACGCCATACATCCGCGCTTTCGCGACATTGGCATAGGAATAAATGTAATTTCCTGATTGAATCTCAAGGGAAGACTGAATCAGATTCTGCACCCGGTTATCATACCAGGTCGCGCCAAAATTCAGATGATTATTCAGAAGCTTCTGCTCAACACCGGCGTCATAACCAATCAGCCTCTCAGCCTTCAGGTTCGGATTTCCCAGTTCCGAGTAACCGGCACCGACCTGACTGGCAAAAAGCTGATAAAGCGAGGGACCATGAAAGCCCGAACCGGCACTCGCCTTGATAATGGTGCCAGTCCCCGGAACATGAATTGCCGGAGCAACACGCCAGGTGACATGGTTCCCGTAACGGGAGTTTGCGTCGTAACGAATATTCGCCGCGCCGTACAGAATTTTATTCCAGTTCCCCTGATACTGCCCATAACCCGCGGTCGTATCCATGCTGGCTGAGTTATTGTAACCGGTATCCCACTCACTGGCCGCCGTATGGCTCGTGTTAAAAGTATCGTGGAAATGTTCCGCGCCAATCAGGAGAGAGCCATACTGCCTGAGATTGAACGTGCCATGCCAGTCAATCTTGAGACGGCTGGAACGGTAATAATCCGGATCAGGATTAACCGGACTGCCATAGGATGTCCCGGTTTCCGTCCAGCGGTTGCGGTTGGTCATGTAGCCCAGCCCGATCACCTGATCAAAAAAACCACCGCCGGACACAAGATGAGCCGTCCCGCGCACGACCGCTTCGTTCTGATTGTTCTGTTCCCTGACACCGGAATCGCCATACGCATTTTCGCTCTGCAGATCATATATAGAATAAGTATGGTAATTACTCTGCACCAGCCGCGATGTCAGACCCACATCAAAATTGTCCGTAACGTCGTAACCGAGGCGAACATTTGCGCTTCTGTTGTCGTTACGGTTTCCCTCGTTCCTCTGCTGCCTGTCAGCACCGTAATACCGCTCGGCATATTTCGGAATGCTGTGAAAGCCATCCATCCGGTAGTGAGACAGATCGACATTATAATGGAAGCGCCCCTTGCTCCCGCGCGCGCCAAACGCCTGATTGAACGTGCCGTAAGCACCGCCTTCAATACGCACAAACGGCGTAAAACGTCCCTGCCCCTGCGCAGTGGTGATATCAATGACACCGGCCATCGCATCCGCCCCATACAGACCGCTCTGCGGGCCGCGAAGAATTTCAATCCGCCCCATGCCATCCGTGGTGAACTGGGCCGGGTCAAACAGACCGCTGGGCGTGCTGCCGTCATTGACGTCCATGCCATCTATGCGGACCTTGACTTCATTCGAATTGGAACCACGCATGAAGATGGAGGTCGTCGCACCCGGCCCGCCTGACTGGACCACGTTCATGCCAACCTGCCGGGCGAGGATCTCCGACAAACCCCGCCGCTGCTGGGTCTGAATCTGCTGTTCCGTGATGATCGTCATGGCCGTGCCAATCTCATCAGCGGATGTCGGCCTGCGCGCGGCACTCACGCTGACCAGTTCGGGAAAACCCGGATTTACCGGCGAAACCACCGTTTTTGATGTCTTCGCCTGCACAGCATGCGGCCGCGCCTGTCGGACCGTCCCGCTCTGCGGCACAGCATCTTCAGCCCGGGCGGCCTGCATTCCTGTGACGGAAAGAATTGAGGAAGCGATCAGAAATCGGCGGAATACAGTCATCGGGTTCAGGTCTCGCGGTCACGTTATCGCTGCCACGAGAGCGCACTGTCCCCGAACTGCATTGTGCCGCAGCCAGAGCCATCACCCGCCAGAACACCCCGTCCGACGTTTCCCGATCGCAACCAAAGCTGACGGCAGGTTTCCTGGCTCGCGGCATAACACCCGACATAACCTTCCCGGAAAAAAGCTTTCCAGTGGCCCGGACCATGACGTCCGGATGATGCTCGGGCAAACCGCTTACAGTTGCGGGGGCAGCCACAGCTTTGGACACTTCCGTCCGCACTGCATTCCCTTTTGACCCCGCAAAGCGGGGCACCGTCGCGGCCTTTCTATATTTTGAGCCGTTGCTGTCAAGAAACTGATCGGATCAGTCCGATAACACTCCCTCAGACTCACCGCCCGTCAGACGACGGCGATCAGACCTTATGCCCGGGCTGCGTATCCCAGGCCACGTCACGCCTCCGGCGCCTGACTGTCGGACGCTCATCCGCCGGCGGTGGAAGCATGGCAAGATAATCATCAAGCAAAGCCGATGGTTTCGGAAAATCCGCCAGCGATTCCGCCGTGCGCATCCGCTCCACCAGAGACAGCCCCAGATGCATATCCTCCAGAACATAAGTCGCCAGCCGTTCGAGTCCGGGCCGGTAATCAGACGGATGAGAAAGCGCCCCCCCGATCGACGCCAGATTGCGCAGCCGCAGATTCCCTCGCTCGAAAGCAATCATCAGAGAGTCAGACCACGAAGCGCGCGGCCAGTGAATCAGCATGTCCTCCGCAACAAGCAGATCAGACTGCGCCCGGCAGGCACGGGCGGCAGTGGCCTGAAGCTGCATGGCGGGAACGACATGAACAGAACACCGTGTCGCGAACCGGACAAGAGAAAGAATCGTGGCAAAATCAGGTACACTGAGCCAGAGCGCTACCCGGCGCCCGTCCCGCGCAACAGCCTTCGCCCCCTGCAACTGCCGGGCAACCTTTGCACAACGCGCCTCGAAAAGCGGAAAAATTTCCGCCAGAGCCTCGTCGCAGGCGGCGACATACCGGCCCTTTTCCGCAAAGGTCAGAGCAATGGCACGGGCAGCCGGAAGAACATTGTCAATTTCATTGCGAGCCGCGAGAAGAAGCGGCATTGCAAAGGTCCACGCAGTCAGACCTGCTCCGGCAATACGGGTCAGGGTCGCAAGCAGGTCGCTTCGGCTGACCACAGCGGGAACAGGGCTGCTCCCGTGCGGAAACAGCAGCGAGGCTTCCGCGAACAGCACCGCAAGCGACGGCAGAAGACCGATAATCTCGGTGGTGCGCAGGCCCGATGTTTCCGCCATTTCATCCAGGACCAGCGGTGGCACGGGGCGGGACAGCACGGCGGCGGCACGGACCCAGAGCAGTTCAGACGCACGCTGGACGGGGTCCGCCCATTCAGGTTCCTCCAGAGGATCACGGGCGGGAAGAGCGCTTCCATCCCCCGATCCGATGAGACGCATGACCAGATCAGCGTCGGGATAACAGTCGAAGAACCAGATCCGCAGCGGTTCCAGCAGCGTGTCAGGAATACGGCTCGTCGCATCCTTCCGCGAACCGCGCCACTGAACGGTGGGAATGACGAGCGGCCAGAGCGGACGAAACAGCAGATCAGATGGCGTTGTGCCGGGACCGGCAACCTCCGGCATATCGGCATCCGGAGACTGAGAGAAAAAGACCGGGAGCGGCATGTCAGACGTCCCTTACATCGAGAGTGATCTCAGCACGAAGCATGCGTTCATTACGCTCCGAAAGATAAAGGGCATGATCGATTTCCCGTGGCCACTCGGACGGACCAGGGCGCGCCGTGCTGAGCACAGGCGCATCCTGTGCGCTGGCATTGTTTTTGTGCCCAAGCACCTGCGCCAGAGCAGTCAGGTCCGCCACGGCATGGGCGCGGGACGGCGCGCGCATCACCTCCCGCGCCATCAGACAGAACCTGGTCCACCCGGCGAGCAGACCAAGATCGGTGGCAAATGGTCTGCCAGCCGGAACCAGCCCGGCAAGGCGATCGGGCACAAGCAGACATTCCGCCAGACCGGTATAAAGCGCCTCCATCCGGGTCAGCGCATTTTCAGCCAGACGAAGACAACGCCCCGCGCTGGTACCGTTATAATCCGGCGGCAGAATATCAGGAAGATTGCCAATCACCTCCCGCAACAGGCGAAGCCGGGGCGGAAGCCGTGACTCAGCCTCACCGTCCCGGTCCGCCGCCCGGCCGCCCTTCCCCCCACCCGGCGCCCGGTTTCGCACCGGCGCACACAGGACAGAAGACAGATCATGAGGATTAAGACCGGTCTGCATCAGCACGCCGGTCAGCCAGTCCGGCAGATCCGGGGACGTGTTGCGCCGCATCACCGTGGCAACGATCTGATCACGCAGCATCCGCCGCCGCCGCACACTGATCGCCGCGACAGCGCGAGCAAGCACCTGCGCCTCACGACCGGCAAATCCCGAGAGCGCGGTGGCCCGGACACTGTCGCGCACATCGCTGATCCGAACCGGCTTCAGAGCAATGATCCGCCGGATCATCACGCGGTCAAACGCGGAAGGCGCGAAGCCGAAATCATCCAGCCGGTCCGGTGGCGCGACCAGAACACCGGCGCCGAACGGATTGGGCAGAAGAAGCTCTGTCGGCCTGGTCTGATAGATCCGCAGCATCAGCCCGCCTGACAGAGGACTGGTGGTGGGCAGGAAAACAGAAAGCCCCGGAGCGATCGACGCGGCGGCTTTCTGCGATTCGAGAACGCTCTCCATGGTGTTTATGCGCTATCCTGCCTGTGCGGGTTGTGGCGTGGTCGTGCGGAAACGGGCTGGCACCGGAACGGATGACGTGTCATGTCCTCGACGAAGAACATTCAGACCCGGGAACGATGAACATTCCGTCAAGCGATGCACCGAAGCCGAAGCACTCCCCTCGCAGCCGCAAAGGGGGGCCTTCGAAAAGTCACAACCGGAAGGGCAGCGGCCCGGCGCCCCTCATGAGTGCTGACCCGACGCGTGACATAGCCTTCGACATCGTCCGGGGCGTGATCGAAAACCGCCGGATGCTTGAAACCACGCTGTCCCGCTCGCCCGAGGCAAAAGTCGCGGACGCGCGTGACCGTGCGGCGGCCCACCGCCTGGCCGCCTCCGCATTGCGCCATTTCGGAACACTGTCCGCCGTCCTGGAGCCCTTCCTGCGCAAGGAACCGCCCGAACCCGTGCGCGCGGCCCTGCTCCTCGGCGCGGCACAGCTTCTGTTTCTCGAAACACCTCCCCACGCGGCCGTTGGCACGACGGTCGATCTCATGCGCCGTCGCGGCCTGGCGCCCTTCGCCGGACTGGCCAACGCGGTCCTGCGAAAAATCGCGAATGGCGGCCCGGCGCTTCTCGAAGGCCTGGACCAGGACCGGCTCGACGTCCCGCCCTGGCTGTGGTCATCCTGGAAAGCCCTCGGCCCGGGCGTGGCGCGGGCCATCGCCAGAGGACTGGAGCATGAAGCCCCGCTGGATCTGACCATGCGCACGGACGCGGAAATCCCCGAAGGCGGCGAAATCCTGCCCACCGGATCAGTGCGCCTGCCAGCAGGAACCCGCGTCGTCGAACTGCCAGGATTCGAAGACGGCGCCTTCTGGGTTCAGGACGCGGCAGCAACCCTGCCCGCCCGCCTCCTCGCCGTGAAACCAGGCGAACAGGTCGCCGATCTGTGCGCCGCTCCCGGAGGAAAAACAGCCCAGCTCGCCTCGGCCGGCGCACAGGTAACCGCGCTGGAACGCGACCCGGGCCGGATGGAACGGCTTCAGGAAAATCTGACGCGCCTAAAACTGGACGTCACCACGGTCTGCGCCGATGCCGCCGCCTGGCAACCGGAAGCGCCCCTCGATGCCATCCTGCTGGACGCCCCCTGCTCAGCAACCGGAACCGCCCGCCGCCACCCCGACGCGCTGTGGATCAAACGTCCCCGTGATCTGGCCGGCCTCACTGAAGCGCAGGATTCCCTGCTGGCCGCCGCCGCCCGGATGCTGAAACCAGGCGGACGGCTGGTCTATGCCGTATGCTCGCTGCAACAGGAAGAAGGCCCGGAACGGGCACGGGCCGCGGAAAAATACGGCCTGAAACCCGACCCGATCAGACCGGACGAACTCGCCGACCTCCCCGAAGCCCTCACCGCGGAAGGCTGGCTCCGCACCCATCCCGGCATGTGGCCGGAGCGAGGCGGCATGGACGGCTTTTTCGCGGCCCGTTTTGTGAAGACCGCCTGAGGCAAAGCCCATGACCGGGGACAGCGGCAACGCAGGCGGAAACGAACGAACCGGCTGCCCGCCCGCGCACATCGACAGCCCCGAAGGGCGACACCTGTGGCGTACCCTGCAGGAACGGATGCCACATCTGGGAACGCTGATCCGCTATCTGGATCAGAAGCAGGCCAGCCCGCCGGAAAGCCCCCTGCTCTGGTATCAGCAGGAACTGTTCGAACGCTGGTTTTTCCGCGTTCCCTCCCCGATGACAGGCCGAATGATCCATTCCGGAGAAGCCTGCCTCATCGGGGACCGGGCGACGGCATTCCGGTTGCCCGAAGCCCCGCAAATCGTCCTGATCAGTATCGCCGATAATGACGCCTGCCCTGTCAACACAGTCCTTGAAACATCCACGGGAGCGTCACTTCACTTCGGGTCACGAACCGTAAACCTGACGTCGACAGAAACAGCCGCAGCCCTGAACGCGTTTACCGGACCACCACAAACAATCAGCCGCGTCGTCGCCATATGCGGAACCGCGCCTTTTCGGACCCAGCTCCCGGCGTTGCAGACCATCACCAGGCTACGACGTTACACACCGGAAGCAGCACAGATCGACGTGCCACACGTCCCACCCGGAGACATCCTCGCCCTGGTCCCGGACCTGCGCAACCGGCTCATCAAAGAACCGGATGCAACCGGCGGCCAGGGACAGGTCATGTTCCGGTTCGGATATCCCTGACCAGACGATCCTGCCGCATCGCACTGATGCATGCGGCCCGGACGAAAAACGCTTACTCCCCACCCCCCCCACAGACAGGAATCCCACCCCGCCTTTCCGGCAAACATCACCGCTTGCGAACATCAGCCCCTTCCCCCGGCATGACAGAAAATCCCCTTTCCGACCGGGAAGATACGCCAGAGCGGGACTCCGGCAATGATCCGGTGAAAAAGAGTTTCTGACGGTGGTTGCGTCTGGTCTGGCGATTACCGATAACGGAGAGATGACGATTCCCTCTCCTCTTCTCATCGCCCCCAGTATCCTGGCCGCCGACTTCGCCCGGCTCGGGGAAGAAGTGACCGCCATCGGAAAAGCTGGCGCGGACTGGATCCATCTTGATGTGATGGACGGTCATTTCGTCCCGAACATCTCTTTCGGCCCGGCGCTCATCAAAGCACTCCGCAGCCATTCGTCGCTGCCCTTCGACGCTCACCTGATGATCGAACCGTGCGACCTCTTTCTTGAAGCCTTCGCAAACGCGGGCGCCGATCACATCACCGTTCACGCCGAAGCCGGCCCGCATCTGCACCGCTCCCTGCAACGTATCCGGGCGCTTGGCGTGAAGGCCGGTGTTTCGCTGTGCCCCGCCACGCCACCGGAGCAGTTGTCGCAGGTTCTCGACATGGTGGACATCATCCTGGTGATGACGGTCAACCCGGGCTTCGGCGGCCAGAAATTCCTGACCAGCCAGATCCGCAAGATCGAAACCCTGAGGGCCATGATCGCGGCGAGCGGCCGGGATATCCGGCTGGCCGTGGACGGTGGAATCGACCCTGAAACCGCTCCCCTTGCCGTGGCGGCGGGAGCGGACGTGCTGATCGCGGGCAGCGCCATCTACGGCACAGATGATTATGCAGCCGCCATCCACGGATTGCGGGAGGCCGCCCGGACATCGTGACCAACGTTCATTTTCGACCTGTAAAGCGAGGCGTTCCGGTATGGGCCTAAGCCGCTGGCTGCGTGATATGCGGCTGTCCATGGCACTGCTCGGCCCTCTCGGCGGCGTGCGCTCCATTCCGGCAATGCCCGAACAGACCGTCCGGGACCCCTGGCCCGGCAACGCGACCGTCGGAGAACTGCTGGTGCAGGGCTCGGCGTCACACGCCGGCGTCACACGGATTCTGACCTATGCCCGCTGGACCGGAGCCGACTGGCCAGATCAGTTTCGTGACTGGTTCCAGAGCTTCGAATGGCTGCGCGACCTGCGCGAACTCGGCTCAGAATCAGCGCGGGCAAAAGCGCGCGCCATGGTCGCCACCTGGATCGGCCAGCCAATGAGCGACACCCCGCTGCAGGACCCGTCGGTGACCGGCGCCCGGATCGCCGCATGGCTGTCCCAGTATGATTTCTTCGCGGCCTCCGCCGATGATTCATTCCGCCGGAGCCTGATGACGCGGATCGTGCTCGAATCCCGGACCATCATGGCCCTCCTGCCGACAGACCGGCATGACTGGACAGCATTGCGGGCGCTCAAAGGCCTGCTCGCGGCAGCGATCGCGCTGCCCGGACAGAGCGGATTCCTCGCCCGCTACATGAAGCTGATCGATGCGGAACTGGAATGTCAGGTTCTGCCCGACGGCTGCCATGCCTCGCGCAGCCCGGAAGCACAGCTTCTCGTTCTGCGGGAACTGGCCGACATGCGCCTCCTGCTGCAAACAGCGAAAGTGCCGATGCCAACAACGCTGGCAGCGGCGCTGGACCGTATGGCGCCGGTTCTGCGTGCCTTCCGGCATGGTGACGGTCGCCTGGCGCTGTTCAACGGAACCGGACCGCACCGGCCGGAGATGGTTGATCTGATCATCGCCCGGGCCCTGCCACGCGGCCATGTGCTGGCGCGCGGAATGCCGGACGGACGCTTCATGCGCGCAGCATCGGGCAATACGGTGCTGTTCGCTGACGGAGGCCCCCCCCCGCCGCCAGGCTTCGACGCGCTGACACATGCAGGCCTGATGTCGATGGAACTGTCGTCCGGGCGATGCCAGATCGTCGTAAACTGCGGCGCAAGCGGCCTGCCAGCCTGGCGGAACGCCCTGCGCGATGCACCCGCCCATTCGGTCCTGTCCCTGCCCTCCTGCCCGCCGGTCCTGTGGCGCAGCGACGGTCACGTCGAAACGCGCCCGGCCGTCAAAAGCGACCACACAGTGCTCGGAACCGATCACCTGATCGAACTCAGTTCGGACTGTTATCGCCCCGCAGGCGCCGGCACCTATCACCGCCGGCTCTATCTGGCACAGGAAGGAACGGATCTGAGGGGCGAAGACCGCCTGGACAGCGTGGGACCTGCCCCGGAATTCGTCGTTCGCTTCCACCTGCACCCCGATGTGAAGGTCGAACTGGAAGACACAGACATCCTTCTCCACACACAGGAAGAGATGTGGTGCTTCCGAAGCGACGGATATTCATCGATTGAAGAGAGCGTTTATTTCGGAGGACCAAAACCGACACCCACGCTGCAGATCGTGGTGCGCCCGGCAGAAATCCTTCCGGAATCCGAAGAGCCCGCCGTTGAGCCCGTCTCCGACGAGCAGCCCGCTGACTTCGCCGAAGGCGACGAAGCCCGCTCCGGCGAACCTCATGACATGCCGGAAGACCCGGCAGACGCGCAGCACCCTGATGAAGAGCCCCATGCAGGCGAACAGGATGAGCACCCACAGCAAGAAACCACCGAACCCGGACAGGACCCATCCTCACCGGCGGCAAACGAGCCGGCTGACGAGCCTGACGCCCTGTCTCCGGAGGAGGAATCGCCCGCGCCGGTGACACCGCCGGTGGTGACACCGCCTGTTCTGGCCAGCAGCATCCGCTGGGCCTTTACCCGCCTCGACGGATAAGGTGGCGCCACACGGGACCGGAACCCCTGCGTGAAAATCCTCGAAATCACAAATGTGGATTTCTCGCTCCGGCACTTTCTGCTGCCATTGATGCGGGAACTGCGCGGCCACGATCACGACGTCATCGGCGTCTGCGCGGACGGTCCGCTTCTCGCCGATCTCCGCGCCGAGGGCTTCCAGGTGATAACCGTGCCAATGGCCCGCTCACTGTCGCCTGTCGCGCAACTCCGGGCCTTCGTGGCGCTGGTGCGGCTGATCCGCCGCGAGCGCCCCGACCTCGTGCACGCCCATATGCCCATCAGCGGGCTCCTGGCGCGGTTCGCCGCAAAGCTCTGCGGCGTGCCGCACATCGCCTACACCTGCCACGGTTTCCTGTTCAATCAGCCCGGATCACGGCTGCGGCGGCTTGTCGCCCTCGCACTGGAACGGGCGGCAGGACGCATCACGGACACCTACCTCACCGTCTCGCGGGAAGAGGCGGAAGACGCACGACGACTGCATATCCATCGCCATCCGCACGCAGTCGGAAACGGCCGCGATCCCTCAGTCTTCTCGCCCGACCCCGCCGCCCGAACCCGGATACGAACGGAACTGGGCGTGCCGGACGACCAGGTGGTGATCGTCGCCGTCTCACGACTCGTCCGCCATAAAGGCTACCCGGAACTGCTGGAAGCGATGGAATCCGTCCCGGACGCAGAGCTGTGGATCGTCGGGGAACGGCTGACGAGCGATCACGGAGAGTCACTTCAGCCCGCCTTCGACCGGGCGCAGGCGGTGCTGGGCGACCGTGTGCGCTTCCTCGGCTACCGGACAGACGTTCCCGCCGTGCTGGCCGCAGCGGATATCTTCACGCTGCCAAGCCACTTCGAAGGGCTGCCAATGTCGATCATCGAAGCGATGATGACAGGGCTGCCCGTTGTGGCCACCGACATCAGAGGGCCACGTGAACAGGTCATGCCAGGCAGAACCGGCCTTCTCGTGCCAGCCGGCAAGTCCGCCCCCCTGGCAAAAGCCCTGACTCAGCTCGTCAAAGACGCCTCGCTGCGTCTGACAATGGGCGCAAACGGCCGGTCAGCAGCGATCCGGCTGTTTGATGAAACGCGTGTGCTCGCCCGAACAGCAGCCTTTCTGGAAGGCACACGAAGCTAAAATCCGGGATACCTCCCGGATGACAGAGCCTTTGCAAAAGCTCTGTTGTCATTCAGTGCTGGCTCCTTCCCAGGGCTTTGCCCTGGAACCCACCAAAGGTCTCAGACCTTTGGAAACCATTTTATTATAAGTAAATCGGGGTGCAGGGGCCTGCGGTCCCTGCCGGGTCCGGGCAGAGCCCGGTCTTGCTAATCCTTTGAAAAATCACAGATCAACACTTAACGACAACAGAGCCTTTGCAAAGGCAGGGCTCTGCCAGCTTCCAGGGCACAGCCCCAGCCTTCTGACCGGATTACTCAGCTTTTCACGGCATTATGCGGCCCGAAATCCCCCAGAAGAATCTCCGTGAGAAACGGATAATGCGGCGGCAGAAGCGACGCGACGCTGTAACAGACAAGCACAAACAATGTTGCCGCGCCATAAACCAGCACAGCACGCCCGCGACTGATATCAAGACCGCACCGCGCGATAAACATGCCAAGCCAGAGATCATAAAGCTGCGAGGAAAACATGACCGCATGACCAAAACCCGGCCGGTCGGCAAGAGCGGGCATGACAAGCGCCGCAAGCGCCATGACAACGACGCAGATGAATAACGACGTCCACTCGCTCCAGGCCGAAGCAGTCGCATAACGCAGCCAGCGATCTTCCCTGCCCCATTTCCGGGCAAACAGGAAAGAAATCACCGGCAGCGCCAGAAAAGCACAGAGCGACAGCTCAACCCTGATCAGGCCGACAATGGTATCTTTCTGCAGCAAAGCCAGGAAGAAACTGACGAGATTAAACGCAATACCCGGTGAGAGCGCCGCAAGAAACGAGTTCACCGTTCCCCGAAAACGCTCAATCCCCTCCGCCCGCCCGCAGGCCAGCAGAGCCATGCCCTGAACAACAGATTTCGGGTCCGGAGTCTCGTTCGGCGGATTACTGCTCACGCCACCATTCTTTCAAGCAGATTTTCATAAATACGGGTCAGAGACACCAGATCATCAACAGCAACGTGCTCATCAACCTGATGCATGCTCGTGCCCACCAGCCCAAACTCGGCAACCGGGCAATAACGGGCAATAAACCGGGCATCCGAGGTGCCCCCGCCCGTGTCCAGCCGCGGCTCACGACCCGTGACCGACTGAACGGCCTCAGACAGAGCCATTACCTCAGGGCCGGGTTTCGTCAGAAAAGCCTCACCGCTGATCTGGGACTCAATAACGGTGCCCGGCGCGTAACGCTGGCAGATCGTCTTGATCCAGCCGAGCAAAGCAGCGCCCGTATGAAGATCGTTGAACCGGATATTAAGCGCGGCAGTCGCCTGCGCAGGAATGACATTGGTGGCCGGATTACCGACATCAACACTCGTGACCTGCAAACCCGAAGGCTCGAACCACTCGGTGCCCTGATCGGGCGGCACAGCCGTCAGCTCATGCAAAACCCGCAACAGACGATGCACCGGATTATCAGCCCGATGCGGATACGCGACATGCCCCTGTCTGCCGCTGACAGTCAGATGGACATTCATGCTCCCGCGCCGGCCGATCTTGATCACCTCACCCATGACAGCCGGATTGGTGGGCTCACCAACCACGCAGAAATCAGGGATCTCGTCATGTGCCTCCATCCACTCCAGCACCTTCTGTGTGCCAAAGCGGGCCGGCCCTTCCTCATCGCCCGTGATAAGCAGACTGATCGAACCACGCGGCTGCGGCTCGCGGGCAAGAAAAGCAGAAACCGCTGCGACGAACGCCGCGATCCCCCCCTTCATGTCGCAGGCGCCACGCCCATAAAGCAGACCGTTCTCAATATCGCCCGCATAAGGCCCGTGAGCCCAGGCACTGCTGCCCGGCGGCACCACGTCGGTATGACCGGCGAAACAGAGATGCGGATGTCCGGTGCCAAGACGGGCAAACAGATTCGGAGTCCGCTCAGCACCGTCTCCGAACGGAAGATGCGTCACGGTAAAACCCATCGCGCTCAATGTCGCGCCCAGAGCAATCTGGGACTCGCCGGAGTCCGGAGACACCGACGGATGGCGGATCAGATCTGCGGCGAGATCGGTAACATCAAGCGGACCGGACATCAGGTGATTATCAGTCCCGCAGCAGATCGTTGATCGAGGTTTTCGAACGGGTACGCTCATCGACGCGCTTGACGATCACGGCACACGCAAGAGCCGGATTGGGCTGGCCTTTGTCATTAAGGGCCGTTCTCGCCGGCAGAGAGCCGGGAACAACAACGGAATAAGCCGGAACCCGGCCAATATGAATCTCACCGGTCGCCCGGTCAACGATCTTCGTGGACGCGCCAAGAAAGACGCCCATCGACAGAACGGAGCCCGTTTCGACAATAACGCCTTCGGCGACTTCGGAGCGCGCACCGATAAAGCAGTTGTCTTCAATGATGACAGGAGCCGCCTGAAGAGGCTCCAGAACGCCGCCGATACCAGCCCCGCCGCTGATGTGGCAGTTCTTTCCGATCTGCGCGCAGCTGCCGACAGTGGCCCAGGTGTCGATCATCGTGCCGCTGTCAACGCGCGCCCCAACATTCACAAAGCTCGGCATCAGCACGACACCAGGCGCAATGAACGCGGAACGACGGACAACCGCTCCCGGCACCGCGCGGAAACCGGCGCTGGCGAACCGGGCCGCATCCCATCCGGCAAATTTCAGCGGCACCTTATCGAACGCCGGAGCACCGGCCGCGCCCGCTTCCATGACTGCGTTGTCGAAAAGGCGGAACGACAGCAGAACAGCTTTTTTCAGCCATTCATGCACCCGCCAGCCAGACTCCGCCGGTTCGGCGACGCGCAGCCGACCGGAATCGAGGGCATCAAGGGCGCTCTCAATGGCCGACCGGTCTTCACCGGATGTCGCGGGAGAGACAGACGCCCGCGCCTCCCATAACGCTTCGATCCGGGACTGGAGTTTATCTTCGCTCATCGTTTTCCACACTCAAAACTGGCTGCATTGCGCGGCGCCGCCGCAGTCCGCGGGCATGTCTTCGCTGCGGGACCATGCTGATCGTGTCCGCTCCTGTCAACGCAGAGCTTCTTAACGTGGCGGAAACCATTCGCGGGTGAAATGGCGTCGACATGAACACGATCCCCCCTTCCTCCGTTCCGGATTCGCATTCCCCAAAGAATGACAGCGAACTCATGGACGCCCTTCTGGCCAGTCGCAGACGGTGGAAAAGCCTGACGCAGCTTGTCGCGGATCTCATCTTCGAAACCGACGGGGAAGGACGTTTCAGCTTCTTTGAAGCCGGCTCCGCCCTCGGATGGGCGGACCATGAATTAATCGGTGAAAGCAGTACCCGCCTGCTTCCTTTCGTGGACGCCGCTCCCGGCCCCAATCCGTTCCGGACGCATACTGTCATGCGCGGTCGCCGCTGCTGGATCAAGCGGGCCGACGGCAGTTTCGCCTGCCTGCTCATTTACGCAACGCCGTTGCAGTCACCGTCCGGCCAGCATACCGGCGTCCGCGGACTGGGCATTGATGTTTCGGATGAAGCGCACGCGAACGCCGATCTTTCCGTCTCACGGCTTCACAGTGAAATTATCCGGCGCATCACCACAACGATGCGGTCCCGTGCCCTGTCCCGGCTCGGCATCCCCCCTGCATTTGAAGAGCTCGCCGCTCTCCTCGGCGCTGCGGGCGGCATTCTGATCTCTGAAACACCATCAGGTGAAACAGAAACCGGCGAAGAAGACGAGGACGATCTCGTTTACCGCATCGACGGCGCCACAACTCCCTTTAACGCCGCGATGGAGGCAAGACTGCGCGAGCCGGATGACGGAGAACTGTTCGAGCCACGCTTCCTCCAGATCGACGGGCATGACGTCATCCTCTGCCGCAGCCGTGTGCGCTACAACACACCGGCGGCAATGGCGCTCTGGCGCAACGGGCTCGGCGTCTGGGGGCAGGACGACGCCAATCTCGCCGACGCGGCCCTGGCAACCTTTGCAGCCGCCCTTGAAATGAACGCGCTGAACCGCACCTTGGCGCGAAACGCCCGTTTTGATCCGCTGACGGGCATGCTGAACCGGAGCGGCATGATCGCCGAAATCAGCCGGCGCCTGCCCCGTCTCGATCGTGAGCGCCTGTCCGGAACGCTGCTCGTCATCGGTCTCGACCGGTTTGCGGACATCAACGCCCGGTTCGGTTTCGAAGCCGGCGACAGCGCGCTCCAGCAGGTTGCGACCTATCTTCGTGATGCCATCCGCCCGACCGATCTCGCCGGTCGTCTCGGCGGAGACATATTCGGCCTCTGGCTCGATGGCGCGGATCATTTCGTTGCCGCCGAGCGTGCCGAAACCTTTTGCCAGCAAGGCGCCGCCATCTTCCTCGCCGAGCCTGTCACACTGACATTTTCAGTCGGGCTCGCGGCACGCAGCTGGGAAACAGGAGAGGGAGTCGAATCCCTTATCGATCGCGCAAGCCTTGCGATGCGCAGCGTGAAACTTGCCGGAGGTGCCCGCTGGCATACCTCCATGGAAGAGTCCTCACCATGACAAATTCAATTGATCCAAAATTCTTTCAGATCCTGCCCACCCGCTCGCTTTCTTCCGGCCCTGCGACGCAGGCAGAGCCTTCCCGCATCAGGAGCCGGAACAGAAAAGCCCCCCTCCCGGGCAAGGCATCCGCCTCGGCATGGAACGTTCTGAAAACCCGTATCCAGGCATTACGGCCCGATTTCAGCAATGCCCGCACTGATGCGCTTTCAGCATCCCTTCAGAGCACTCTGGAACATCTGCTCGCCGAAAACTGGCAGCTCGCCCAGCGTGTGATTACGGACGCCGCCGGCGACGCGCTGGCCATAGCCATTGTGGGCTCTCTGTCGGAGTCCGCCTCGGTGGTCACACGCCTCATGGCAGAAATTGATGACGCCACGCTGAGCGATGAACTGCTTCACCGCAAAGACAACGCCACCGTGTCCGCCGCCCCGGCAATGGCGTGCTCGCAGGCAATGGCCGCAACGCTTTCCACCCGCGAAATTACGCGGATCGAGCCGGCTCTGGATGAAATGGAACGCCAGCCCGAACGGCCAGCCGCTCTCGATTACGCCTGCACAGTCACAGTGAAGGCGCTCGTGAGAGAACGCTGTGCCAGCCTCGTCCCGCCTGTCCGCATGAAAATCGAAAAAGAACTCTCGTTTGAGTTTTCCGCAGCGTCCGAAGTGACATCAGCCCCTCCCCGGGACACCGCGACTCTGCCGGCAGCGCCTGACAACAACGTGGAAGCCGCAAAACGCGCTCTTCAGGACAACGATGTCGATGCGCTGATCGACGTTCTGGCCCGCCTGCCGGGCTGCGCGCCACAGCTTGCCCGTGAGGCCGTTAACGGCCGCAACGCACGGGCAATCACAGCCCTGGGGTGGAAGCTTGGCCTGCCGGCCTCCCTGACATCGGCCATCCAGATTCATCTGGCGCTCATCCCGCCCTCCCGCGCCATCCTCCCGCTGGCTGATGGCGACTACGCCCTCACTCCCCGTGAAATGAACTGGCAGCTGGATTTTCTGCGTGACAGATGCGGCGCAATGGCCGCCTGAGAAACAATGACAGACGGCTTTCCACCAAAACAAAAGCGCCCTGCAAGGGGCGCCTTGACCTGAAAATCAGCCTTCCTCGTTAAACCAGGACGGCCGGGACTGCGAAGCGTAGCGATCAAGAGCCCCCTGCAACATGTAGGCCGCCGCCATCTTGTCCACGACCTCCGCCCGCTTCTTCCGGGACATATCAGCCTCCCCGATCAGAGTCCGGTTCACAACGCTCGATGACATCCGCTCATCCCACATCGCCGTCGGAATCCCCGTCAGATCCGCAAGCGCCAGAGACCAGTCCCGCGCCGCCTGCGCGGCAGGACCAAACGTTCCGTCGAGCGACAAAGGCAGACCGGCAATAATGCCCGCCACCCCGTGCTCGCGTGAAATCCCTTTGATTTTCCCCGCCATCACCGAGAGTTTCTCCCGCTTCAGAGCCCCGTACGGAGACGCGACCATCCGCATGACATCCGATAATGCAATCCCGACGCTCTTCGCGCCAGGATCAATTCCAAGAAGGCGCTGCCCTGGTCCCAGGGTCGCCATGAGTTCCGCTATGTTGAATAGTGCCATGCCCTGAGGGTATGTTGCGCCGCCGGTGGCGACACCAGCACTTTTTTTCCCCTGATGAGAGTTTCTGCTTCATGTCGCTCGATCTCGCGACCACGAGACGCATAGCCAAGCTGGCCCGTATCGGCCTCAATGACCAGGAAACCGAAGCTGTGCGCGCACAGCTCGGCGGGATTCTCGGCTGGATCGAGATCCTCAACGAGGTCGATGTCGAAGGCATCCCGCCCATGATCGGCACCAGCATGAACACCGCCCTGGCCCAGCGCCCGGATGTCGTCACCGACGGCAACTGTCAGGAAAAAGTGCTCTCCAATGCCCCGGACCGCGCCGGTCCCTTCTTCACCGTGCCGAAGGTGGTCGAATGATGCTCACAGATCTCACCATCGCCCAGGCCGTCGAAGGCCTCCGCAAGCGCGACTTCTCCGCCACCGAACTGACAAAAGCACACACCGGCGCCATCAGTCAGCTCAACGGACGCCTGAACGCCTACATCACCGTCACCGCCGATAAGGCCGAAGCCGCCGCCGCCGAAGCCGACAAGGCCCTCGTCGCAGGCGATGCGCCAGCCCTCACCGGCATTCCCCTCGGCATCAAGGACCTGTTCTGCACCGAAGGCGTCAGAACCACCGCCGGCAGCCGCATCCTCAGCAACTTCGTCCCGCCCTACGAGAGCACTGTCACAGCAAACCTGCTGAAAAACGGCGCCATCTTTCTCGGCAAAACCAACCTCGACGAATTCGCCATGGGGTCGGCCAACCTCACCTCCGCCTTCGGTGAGGTCGAAAACCCCTGGCACCGCACAGGCGATAGCTCTGTCCTCGTCCCCGGCGGCTCCTCCGGCGGATCAGCCGCCGCCGTCGCCGCCCATCTCGCCATGGGCGCAACCGGAACCGACACAGGCGGCTCCATCCGCCAGCCCGCCGCCTATTGCGGCATCGTCGGCCTGAAACCCACCTACGGCCGATGCAGCCGCTGGGGCACCATCGCCTTCGCCAGCTCGCTCGACCAGGCCGGCCCCATGACCCGCACCGTCGAAGACGCCGCGATCATGCTCCAGGCCATGGCCGGACACGACCCGAAAGACAGCACCAGCGCCGACATCGCCGTCCCGGATTACCGCGCCGCCACAACCCGCAGCCTCAAAGGCCTGCGCGTCGGCATCCCCGCCGAATACCGCCCGGACGGCATGTCCGAAGAGCTCCTGGCCGTCTGGCAGAAGGGCATCGACATGCTCCGCGAAGCCGGATGCGAGATCGTCGATGTCTCCCTCCCGCACACAAAATATGGCCTGGCGACCTACTACATCATCGCCCCCGCCGAGTGCTCGTCCAACCTCGCCCGCTATGACGGTGTCCGCTTCGGTGTCCGCGCCGAAGGTGCCACCAGCCTTGATGACCTCTACGAAAAAAGCCGCCACAACGGCTTCGGCGAGGAAGTCCGCCGCCGCATTCTTGTCGGAACCTACGTCCTGTCGGCAGGCTATTACGACGCCTACTACCTGAAGGCCCAGAAAGTCCGCACCCTCATTCAGCGTGATTTCACAAACGCCTTCGAAAAAGTGGACGTCCTGCTCACCCCGACAGCACCGACCGCCGCCTTCGGACGCGACGAGAAACCCGAAGATCCCGTGCAGATGTATCTCAACGACATCTTCACCGTCCCGGCCAGCATGGCAGGCCAGCCCGCCATGTCCGTCCCCGTCACGCTCGACAGCAAAGGCCTCCCCCTCGGCCTCCAGCTGATCGGCCGTCACTTCGACGAAGAAACCCTTATCGCAGCAGGCGCGGCACTCGAAAAAGCCGCCGCGTTCACGGCAAGACCAGACCTGCGCGCAGGAGCAGCCGCATGAGCTACACAATCGAAGGCAGCACCGGCACCTGGGAAATCGTCGTCGGGCTGGAAGTCCACGCCCAGGTCATCAGCCACTCAAAACTGTTTTCCGGCGCCTCAACCGTGTTCGGAGCTGAACCCAATACCCAGGTCAGCCTGATCGACGCCGGCTTCCCCGGAATGCTGCCCGTCATCAACCATGAATGCGTCGCCCAGGCCGTCCGCACAGGCCTCGGCCTGAAAGCCCGGATCAACCTGGAAAGCCGCTTCGACCGGAAAAACTACTTCTACGCCGATCTCCCGCAGGGCTACCAGATCAGCCAGTTCGCCCACCCCATCGTCGGCGAAGGCAGCATCGGGATCGAACTCTCCGACGGCAGCACACGCGACATCGGAATCACCCGCCTCCACCTCGAACAGGACGCGGGCAAACTCATCCACGATCAGGACCCGAAACTCTCCCTCGTCGATCTCAACCGCGCCGGCGTCTCCCTGATGGAAATCGTCAGCGAACCCGACATCCGCACCCCCGAGGAAGCCGGCGCCTATCTGCGCAAACTCCGCCAGATCCTGCGCTACCTCGGCACCTGCGACGGCAATATGGACGAAGGCTCAATGCGCGCCGACGTCAACGTCTCCGTCCGCCACGCCGGCGAGCCGTTCCGCACCCGCTGCGAAATCAAGAACGTCAACTCCATCCGCTTCGTCATGCAGGCCATCGAAATCGAAGCCGCCCGCCAGGTCGAAGTCTGGGAATCCGGCGGCACCGTCGATCAGGAAACCCGTCTCTTCGATCCGGCCCGCAGCGAAACGCGCTCCCTCCGGTCCAAGGAAGACGCGCACGATTACCGCTACTTCCCCGACCCCGACCTGCTTCCGCTGGTCATCGGGCAGAACTGGGTCGATCAGCTCAAAGCCAGCCTCCCGGAACTCCCTGACGAAAAGCGCGCGCGCTTTCAGAAGGACTACGGGATCACCGCCTATGACGCGGGCGTCCTCGTCGCCGAACAGGCCATCGCCGACTTCTACGAAAGCGTCGCCAAAGGCCGTGACGGCAAATCCGCCGCTGCCTGGATGACCGGGGACTTCTTCGCCGCCCTCAACCGCACAGGCAAGTCGATCGACGAAAGTCCCGTCGGCGCCGATAAACTGGGCGCCATGCTCGACCTCATCGCCGACAGTACCATCAACGGTAAAATCGCCAAAGACGTGCTGGAAACGATGTTCGAAACCGGCGAAACCCCACTCGAGATCGTCGAGCGCAAAGGCCTCCGCCAGGTCACCGACACCGGTGCCATCGAAAAAGCCGCCGACGACGTCATCGCAAACAACACTGACAAACTCGAACAGTATCGCGGCGGCAAAGACAAACTCTTCGGCTTCTTCGTCGGCCAGGTCATGAAAGCCACGCAGGGCAAAGCCAACCCCGCGATGGTCAACGAGATCCTGCGCAGGAAAATCGACGGCTGACCAATATCCCCCCGGCCAGAGTAACGGCCGGGGATCACAAGAAAAAACCGGTGAACATTTAGCCAGCGAGCCGGAACAAACCCGCGACACGCCCCAATATCTTCACAATCTCTTTTTTCCTCTGCGCGGACCGGCTGAGCGTTCACTGACGTCGATTGCCGCACGCAGATGGCTGATCATCTCCGCCTTTGCCACATCTTCTTTCCGGCGGATCAGAGCGTCGACGATACGCCGGTGCTCTGCGATCGTCTCATCGACTGAATACTCCTGAAGCGACACAAGGTTGCCGACTTTGGAAAACCAGATCTGGTCATAACTGACCTCAAGCTGGTGAGTCAGAAGGCAATTATTTGCGCCGTTCGCAATCCCGACGTGAAAAAGCGCGTCCAGACGCTCATAATCGTAAAACCGTTTCTGGAAGACCGCTTCCTGCTGATCGTCGACGATCTTACAAATATGCTCAAGCTCTTCGTCGCTGGCGCGGCGGCAGCACAGAACGATCGTGCTGGCTTCAATCGCTTCCCGAAACTCATACAACTCGCGGATACGCTCCACCGGCGGCTGAACCACCGTGTAGAAGCGCCCCTTCCGACCGATCAGGTTATCCTGATGCAGCCTTTGCAACGCCTCGCGAACCGGCGTGCGGCTGACGCCATAACGGGCAGCGATCTCGTTCTCCTGAAGAACCGCACCACCCGGCGTCCTGTCGTTAATCAGATCCTGGCGAAGAATGAGATAAAGCTCTTCACCCGTATAATGCCGACGCATCTCCCCGTCTTCAGCCGTCACCTGCAGGTCCGCCTTCACCATAATACCGCCTGTCGCGCCTCTCACAGCTTCGCTCATATGCACTACAGAGCAGCTTCGAGAACAGCCCGGGCAACATCCGGCGTCACGCTCTGGCGCTCACCCAGCGCACATGTCCCGTGCGTCCGCTCCAGCGCCGCGAGCAAAGCCTCCACGTCACCCTGCCCCAGGCCGTAATCAGACAAATGAATTCCCAGACCGAGACGCATGAAAAATTCATTCGTTAAAGTCAGCGCGGACCGGATTTTTTCGTCGTCAGATCCTTCCCGCACGCCCCACACACGTTCAGCATACTGAATCAGCTTTGCCCGTTTTTCCTCTCTCCGCACGGACAGCATCGCCGGGAAGACCACAGCGAGCGTTCGCGCATGATCAAGACCATAAAGCGCTGTCAGCTCATGCCCGATCAGATGCGATGACCAGTCCTGGGGCACGCCCGCGCCAATCAGACCATTCAGCGCCAGGGTCGCCGCCCACATCAGGGAAGACCGCGCATCGTAATTCTCCGGCTCCGCGAGCGTGGTGTCCGCCACCTCCAGCAGAACGTGGAGCAAACCTTCGGCGAAACGATCCTGGACCGGCGCGTCCGCCGGGTAAGTGAGATACTGCTCCAGCACATGCACGAACGCATCAACAATTCCGTTGGCGATCTGCCAGGGCGGCAGCGTGAACGTCAGCGTCGGATCAAGAACAGCAAACACCGGAAAAACATGCTCGCTTTTGAACACCCGCTTCGCAGCGATGTCGGCGCGCGTGATAACCGCCGTCCCGTTCATCTCGGAGCCGGTCGCCGGCAGGGTCGGAATGGCAGCCAGCGGGATGGCCGTGCGGATTTCGCTGCCGCGCGTCGCCAGAATCCCCCAGGGATCGCCATCCCAGACGGCTGCGGCCGCGACAAACTTGGCGCCGTCGATCACCGAACCGCCGCCCAGCGCGATCAGAAAATCCACTGATTTTTCGCGCACAAGCGCAACCGCCCGCATGAGCGTCTCAAAGGTCGGATTGGGCTCAATGCCGCCAAACTCCAGCATTTCACGTTGCGTCAGCCCGGACCGGACACGCTCCATGGTGCCGTTCCGCAGGACGCTCCCGCCGCCGTAAAGCACCAGAACACGCGCCCCGACGGGGATATAATCCTCCATCCGGGCCAGCATGTCTCTGCCGAACAGAACACGCGTCGGATTAAAGAACGAGAAATCCAGCATCACAGAGCCTCAGTCGTTGTTCAGATGAAAACGTTCCAGCCGGAATGAAGCCGCTGAAGCCGGAGCCGCATCACCCATCACAATGTCAGCCATCAGCTTACCGGACGCCGGACCGATTCCGAACCCGTGCGCTGAAAACCCTGTCGCGAGGAAGAGACCGGGATACTGCGCCACCGGAGACAGGATCGGCAGAGCGTCCGGCATCACGTCGATGATCCCGGCCCAGGACGCCGCGATCCGGGCGGACCGGAACATCGGCGCATCGTCCCTGAGGTGTTCAAACGTCTCCTTCAGCGTGTCGATGTCAGGCGCGGGATCGCAGGCGCGGAAATCCTCAAAAGGATTGGCGCGTCCAGGCCCGAAGCGTCGGCTTAGCTGCAGTTCACTGAAGAAACTCATTCCGGCGCGGACGCGAAGAAGCTTCTTCTGTTTCAGATAATTCGGCAGATACTGACGAATGAACCGTATGGAATCCGGCGTCACCCATGTAAGCGACGAATTGCGCCGCGCCACAGTGTAGCCTCCGTCCTTCCGGCGGCGCAGACAGTAACGGGTCGAGGCCAGATTAGGCTCGGGTCCGTCCTCCACCGGCGTCGTCCGCAGAACCGACGCCATCACCTTGAGTTGCGGAATAATAATGCCGACCGTACTGCACAGCCAGCGCGACCACGCGCCGGCGGCGATCACGATCCGGTCCGCCGTCACGCGCCCCGTCTCGGTCTCCACAGCCGTCGCTTTTCCACCGGTGATATCGATGCTCCGGACGGCATCACCAGCCACGATGCTGACACCGGCGGCACGCACCTTCTTTTCAAGAAAACGCATGGCCAGATCAGGCTCGATCCCCGCATCGCCAGGAGCGAAGAGCGCGCCCGTCCAGCGTCGGCGGAACTGGGGCAGCAGACGCGCCGTTTCAGCGCTTTCAAGCGCCCGAGTATCAAGGCCACGCCCCGCCGCAAGCCGCAGCCACTCCTGGAGCGCTGCCCACTCCTCATCGTTATCCGCCACGGAAACAAGGCCACATTTCCGGAAGCCGAAATCGCCCTCGACCGCCCATTGTTGCCAGAGGGGACGGCTTGTCAGCGCCAGTTCCAGCTCCGCCATGTCCTGCCCGACCGTGCGCATCCATCCCCAGTTGCGGGTTGACTGCTCATAGGCCGCCTCGCCTTTGTCAAAGACTACGACGGAAAGGCCGCGTTCGCGCAGAAACAGCGCCGTGGAAAGGCCAATAATGCCCGCGCCCGCGATGACGACATCATAATGCTGGCTCATAGTGTGCTGCGACGTCATGGCGTCCGGGCTCCGCGTCTGTTTTCCGGTCTCTCCAGAGAATGCGATATTACCGTATGCCGGGAGGACCTGTGATGGGTTCTGTCAGAGGTTTAGACCGTATTCAGGTATACTGAAAAGAGGAAAAAAGGCGATTCGAATTGATTTGAATTCCAATCCTTCAATATTTTTCATTAAAAAATACGAATATAGATGCACCATCAAAACGATGTAGACAGGAAACGGTTTTTCAGTATACCGTAATGCAACCCACGAGATGAAAACCTTCTCCTCCCGTGGGGATGTCAGATCATTCGGTATACGAAGCGGCGCATCCGCCGTCTTTCTCCACCTCGTAGACAGTGAGGCCTTCATGTCCGGTCCCAGACTCTGCGCTCCTGGTGTTATGATTGCGGCATGCGCGAGCGTCTCCCTGCTCGCACTCCATGCTGCGTCAGCCCGCCCGGCACACGTCCGCCATCCGCAGCATGGCTCCGGCAAGCGCGCTGTACCGCCAGCCGCATCCACCGCCCGCACCGCGCCCGCCACCGCGCTTCCAGCCGCCGCTCACGCCACCTCAATGCAGGGCGGCACCGAAAACATCGCCGTGCACGGGGCCGTCTCCGCGACCGGAATGACCGGCAGAACCCCCGGCGGCGGCCTGATGGCTAAACAGACCTCGCCCTATGCCCGCAACACCATCACGCGCGACTACATCGCCGCCCAGTCCCCGACGACCAACGTGCTGAATCTCGTGCGCAACACGCCCGGCGTCGTCGTCGCCAGTGCCGACCCCACCGGCGCCACGGACCGTATGAGCATCTCCATCCGCGGCATGAACCAGAACGAAATCGGTTACGAGTTCGAAGGCATGAATCCTTCGGACGTGCTCTATTACAGCCCGGCGTCCTCCACATGGGCCGACACGGAGAATATCGGGTCCATCACCATCTCTCCCGGATCACCCGATCTGATGTCTCCCACCTTCAGCGCCGTCGGTGGCCTCATCAGCGCGAAAATGCGCAGCCCGTCCGCAAAGGCTGGCGGCGTCGCCGATTTCACATTCGGCGGCAACGATCTGGAACGCGAATTCATCCGCGCGGAAACAGGCGAGATCGGTCATTCCGGTTTCCGCTCCTACGCCTCGTTCTCCAACACCACCGCCACGAACTGGCGCGGCCCGGGCGGACTCAACCGCTGGCACGTCGATTTCAAAGGCGAGAAGACATGGGGAGACGGAAACAGCATCTCCCCTTTCATGTCCTATAACGATGTCACGGAAAGCCTCTACACGTACCCGACCATGGCGCAGTGGAGGCAATACGGAGATGCCTATAACTACTCAAAAACATTCACCGGATCGAATACGAATTACTACAAATTCCACCAGTACGAGTGGCGGCATGCCCGCGCCAGCCTTCAGACGCATTTTAATCTGGGCCACGGCCTGGAACTGACCGCGACGCCCTATGTCTCCGATGTGGACGGCACTCTGAACGGCGCGACGACGCTCAGCCAGACCGGCAGCTATCTCGGCAACCAGTCAGCCGGAACTCTTCAGTTTCCGTCAGGAACGTCCGGCAGCACTGTCGGGGTCTCGGTCGATCACTTCCGGGAATCGACCTTCGGTTTCAACAGCGCCCTCAGCTGGAAACATCGTCATAACGAACTGTCGCTCGGATACTGGTATTCCTATGTGAACTACACGGAAGATCCCTCCTACTCCCTGCCCGGAACCAACGGACAAGCAGCCAGTCTGTGGGGAAATTACCCCGTTCTCACACAGAACGGCCACAGACTTCTCCAGTGGGACGCGCATGTCATCCAGCAGATCAACGCCCTCACGCTCCAGGACACCTACAAGGCGTTCGGTGACAGGCTGACCATTTCAGCCGGTATCAAAAACGTTATGATGACGCGCGCCGCAACCAACCTGATCCCGGGCGCCACCTACGCAACAGGCTTCAGCGACTTCCAGCCGCTGCCGCGCGTCGCCATCAGCTATCAGATCACGCCGCATGACCAGATTTATATTAATGGCACAACGGCTTTCCGTGAAGCCGCCGCCGTCACACCGTCCATCGATATGTTCAGCGTGGCGACAGGCAAAATGACGAGCAGCCATTCGGGCTATATCAAGCCGGAATATTCCATCGCGGAGGAAGTCGGTTACCGTCATTATGGCGCGTTCAATCTTACCGTCTCTCTGTTCAACTACAATTTCACCAACCGGCAGCTCACCAGCAACGCGCTTGTCAACGGCACGACCATCACCACGTCGCTCAGTGGCGGCGGTCAGACCACGCGTGGCGTCAGTGCCGAATTCAGCCTTCCCGCCTGGCACCATTTCTCACCCTATCTGTCCGGGCAGTATCTCCACGCAACCATGGACAACAACATCGCCGCAGGCGGGGACTATCTCCCGACAAAAGGAAAAACCGCAGTCCTCACACCAAAATTCATGGGCTCGATTGGCCTGTCCTACGATGACGGAAGGGTGTTCGGAAATTTCTCGTTCAATTACATCGATTCCCAGTATACCACCTTCATGAACGACCAGAGCATCCCGGCCTATAAGACAGCCAATGTCAGCATGGGATACCGGTTTCGCGACATCGGTTTTCTCAAACGTCCGCAGATCCAGCTGAACCTCGTCAATGTCGGGGACTCGCATTACCTTTCCGGCGCATGGGGTCTGACGTCAAACGCCGTCGCCACAAAGGGAATCTACGGACACACTATCGCCGCCAGCCAGCCGACCTATATCACCGGAGGAAAATTTTCCGGTATCGTTTCCCTCACAACCGGCTTCTGAGAATGGCCTCACCCCGCGAAATGACGGCCTTTCCACCGGCGACCCGCCGGAAACGCACCATTCTGGCCACGACGCTCGGCGGGGCGCTGGAATGGTATGATCTGCTGCTCTACGGCCTGTTTTCGGTGACGTTCTCCCGGTTATTCTTTTCCACCGGTGAGGGAGGCCCGCTCGCTCTCGCACTGAGCCTTGGCAGCTTTGGCGTCGCGTTCGTCGTGCGGCCACTGGGGGCCGCCTGGCTCGGGTCATGGACTGACCGGCACGGACGGCGAAGCGGGCTTATTCTGTCCTCCGTCCTGATGACTCTGGGAACGGGCGTCGTCGCCCTCATTCCCGGTAGTCAGACCATCGGGCCGCTCGCCCCTGTTCTGCTTGTCCTTTCCCGTATGGTGCAGGGCTTCGCCGCCGGCGGCGAGTTCGGCAGCGCGTCCGCCATGCTGGCTGAACGTGATCCTGCCCGGCGCGGATTTTACTCCAGCCTGCAATGGTCCGCCTCGGGCGTTTCCGTCACTCTGGCCGCCTTCTTCGCCTGGTGCGTCCACCATTTCTTTTCTGACAGTCAGATCGAGGCCGGCGCCTGGCGTCTGCCCTTCCTCTTTGGCCTCGTCATGGGACCGCTCACCACCTGGATGCGTCTGCGCGGCACTGAGTCCGAAGAGTTCGTTTTACGGGAAAATCACCTTCCCATCCGCGAGATTTTCCGAAGTGACAAGAAGCGGATCATCCTCGCCGTCGGCGCTGTCGGTCTGGGAGCCACGGGAAGCGCCCTGAACGTCTATATGCCGACATACGCCCGGACATTCCTGCATCTGTCTGAAACAGGCTCCCTCGCCGGCACAATCGTTTCCGGCGTGCTCTCGATCTTTCTTCCACCGCTCTTCGCCACGCTCGGCGACAGGACGGAACGGCGAAAGATGATGATCATCACCGCCACGACCGGCGGTCTCATCGCGTGGCCGCTCTTTGCGTGGCTGACTGCCGAACCCTCGGCCCTGCACCTGATGCTTGTGCAGTGCGCCTTCATCACCTGCATTTACGGCGCTTACTATTCTTCCGTGCCTGCGCTGATGGCTGATCTCTTCCCTCCCAGAAATCGCGCCAGTTCCATAGCGCTGGCCTACGCCATCAGCCAGCTTCTGTTTGGCGGTTTCACGCCCGTCCTGCTGTCCACACTCACGCAGAATTCCGGTGTTCTCAGCACGCCGGGGCTGTATCTTCTCGCCGTCGCCTCCATCAGCGTCCTGTGCCTCACCCTGGCTGCCCCACTGATGCGGAACCCGCGGGAAAGTAACACATCATGACGCAACCCGCCCTCAAATCCGGGAGCGACGCGGTCAGCCGGGATGGCCCGCGCGGCATGGAACCGCCTTTCCGTGATCAGCCGCATCACGGCTACTGATCTTCCAGGGATATTCCGATGACCAGACGTCGTCTCGCTCTTGGCCTCTCCATGCGTTACCTTGGGTACCACGCTGCCGGCTGGCGCCATCCGCGGGCTAACGCCGCCGGCACGACGTCCTTCGCGCACTACCGCACGGTGGCGCAGGAAGCGGAGGCAGCCGGTTTCGATCTGGTCTTCCTCGCCGATGGCATGGCTGTCCGCGCCCGCGATGAACCGGAGGGCGCTCTCGCGCAGTCTTCGCAGATCGCCGATTTCGAGCCGCTGACGCTCCTTTCCGCTCTCGCCGCCGTCACCAGTCGCATCGGGCTGGTCGCGACAGCCTCGACAACCTATAATCAGCCCTATTCCCTTGCCCGCCAGTACGCATCGCTCGATCTTCTGAGTGACGGGCGCGCCGGCTGGAACGTCGTCACCTCCTGGTCAGACGCTGAAGCACGCAACTTCGGGCTGGAGGCCACTCCGGACTACGGAGCCCGCTACCGCCGCGCCGAAGAATTTGTTGATGTTGTCACAGGTTTATGGGATTCATGGGACGAAGGGGCGCTTCTGCATGACAAGGAAAACGCCCGCTTCCTCGACGCTGCAAAACTGCATGTCCTGAACCATCAGGGCGACGAATTCCGTGTGCGCGGTCCTCTCAGCGTGCCCGGCAGCCCTCAGCGCCGTCCCGTCATCGTGCAGGCCGGCGCTTCGGAAGCCGGCATGAACCTCGCCGCACGCACAGCAGATCTTGTCTACACAGTCCCCCAGTCGAAAGACGCCTCCATCGCCTTCCGCAAGGATCTTCGTGAACGCGCCGCCTCCTTTGGTCGCGATCCGGATACCATCCGGGTGCTGCCCGGCATCGTCCCTTTCACCGGCGCGACTGATCAGGATGCCCGCGCAGGATATGATGAGCTGAACAGCCTCATTCCGGACGAACTTGGTCGCCAGTATTTATACAACCAGATGGGCGATCTTTCCGGTTTTCCGCTGGATGGTCCCGTCCCTCCCCCTCCGGCCGGCGCGGCTGTGGGCAGCATCGCGAAAAATCTTTATGAAATGGCGCAGAGAGAGGGCCTGACTCTCCGCCAGATGGTACACGTCGCCGCCGCTGGTTACGGTGCGCGTGTGATTGTCGGTGCAGGCCATAGCATCGCGGAAGAAATGCTGGACTGGTTTCATTCCGATGCCGCGGATGGATTCAATATCTGCGCACCGCTGCTTCCTGTGGCTATCAGCGATTTTTCCAGACATATCATGCCCGTTCTCGAAAAGTCCGACATCCTGACCGACAGAGCAATTCCAGCCCTCAGAGCAAGACTGGGTCTGCCAGATATAAAAAGTCGCTACTCATAAAGCACACAGACCCGGAGGGACCAAAGAACCGCTGACTGATGTCCTGTCCGCCTGTTTTCAGAGTCAGCGCACGATGAAGGATAGTTCGGTTCCGTGCTGACCGTTCTGCCTTACGGGCGGAGCAGTATTCATTGCCCCGGATTCATTGCCCCCGGGGATCGCTATATGGCCTGCACTGATCCTTTCCGGGAAGAAGATAGCGGGCATGTTGCAGACGATGCTGGCCAGCCCGATCCTCATGGTGGCCCGTTCCATCCCGACGGTCCGGATGAACAGTCCCACCTGTCATTTCTGATCGGCAAAGCCATATTCGACACGCGAGCGGATCGCCGGATATGCCGGGACATGGGCTTGAGATGCGGCTTTTTCCTGTGGACCGTTGAGACAAAACCCTGCTTTTCCATGAAAGCCTCATTCGCCTTTGACCGATACGCCGTATTGCTCCGGTCGGGCAGTCCTTCACGTAGTCTGGCCCCGTCACCTGCCGCGGCATCCGTGGTCTTCCACCTGCGGATCAGCCTGAACGTCCGGTCGATGGAAATATAGGATTTATACCGGAGGGTCCGGCCTTTGACCTGTGTGAGACTGGCTGGCGCAGGACCGGGGGGCTCTGCCCTGGAACCCGGCAAAGGCTCTGTTGTCGTTAAGTGTTGATCTGTGATTTTTCAAAGGGTTAGAAAAAGATCGGGCTCTGCCCGAACCCGGAAGGGGTCGCGGACCCCTTCACCCCGATCTGTTGATCAATAAGCAGGTTTCCAAAGGTCTGTGACCTTTGGTCAGTTCCAGGGCAAAGCCCTGGGAAGGAGCCAGCACTTAATGACAACAGAGCCTTTCCAAACCGTTTTATGATCAGCAAACCGGGATGCAGGGGCCTGCGGTCCCTGCCGGGTCCGGACTGAGCCCGCAGACTCTCATCGACAGGTCGGCCTTCCCGGTCTCCGGCATGGCTTCTGCATACCTTAAAACAGAATATCCGAAATCACTCTTTTATATCACTCCAGAAACGAAGCCCCACATATCCGGCTTCGTTCCTTTCTGCTGTTGACAGTCGGAGATGTGATCCACAACATGTTGCGTGAGCAAAATAAGCATCACCGGCCTCCTGACAGGCGAAGCCCCTGCCTCCGTCTCTCACGCGGCCCGGTGCCCCCCGGCGGCCAGGCGCGATCCACGGCTTTCCCGCATGACTCACCATTGAAGGATCTCATCCGTATGCTTCCGCGTGGCAGCCGTCCTGTTCTCATCGCCTCCCTTCTTTCGGTTCTGCTTTCATCCGCCCGCGCACAGTCGCATCCCGACAATCAGCAGAGCAGTATATGCACTGTGCAGAAACAGACTGACGTACCCGCGAAAATGCGCGACGGGGTCGTCCTGCGAGCAGATATCTATCGCCCCGCGACGGACCGGAAAGTACCGGTCATTCTGATGCGGACACAGTACGGAAAAGAGTCAGCCCAGATGCGACCATCCCGTTTCCAGTCCCCCACATGGTTCGCATCTCACTGCTACATCGTCGTCATCCAGGATATACGCGGCCAGGGACACTCTGAAGGCAGCTTCTATGAATACCGTTATGACCGGGATGACGGTTACGACACGGTGGAATGGGCCGCGCGCCTGCCTGGTTCAAACGGAAAGGTCGGTATGTACGGTTCGTCCTATGTCGGGGCGACACAATGGCTGGCCGCGACCGCAACACCTCCCTCCCTGACCACGATCGTTCCGTCGAACACCGGCTCCGATTATGGAGATGGCTGGACCTACGAAGACGGAGCATTCCGGCTCGCTTTCATCGAACCATGGATGCTGGGCGACATCGCAGCCACGGCCGCGCAAAATCGCGGGGATATGGCGCTCGCGGACAAACTCATGGCAGCGGGCAAAAATCCGGCGAAATGGATGCGTTTCCTTCCCTATGCCAAATTCCCGCCTTTTCGCGTGAACGAAAAAGATGTCGCTCCCTATTTTTATGATGCGATTTCCCATTCGACATCGGACGCTTACTGGAAAGCATTCGATATCAAATCCCGTTACAATACCGTGGCAGTCCCGGTCCTCGCTTTTGACGGATGGTATGACTCATTTCTGAACGGCGCCCTTGAGAACTTCAATGGCGTGCAGCAGAAGGGCAGAACACAGGAAGCGCGACGAAACCAGCGTATCATCATAGGCCCCTGGGACCATATCGGCTGGGGGCGGCCGGATTCCATCGTCAGCCCGCGTCTGAAAGCTATCGGTCCCGTTGCCAACAGCCCGGTCAACGAACTGACGCTCCTGTGGTTTGATCATTTCCTTAAAGGTCAGGACAACGGGGTCCGGACAGGACCACGCGTCGATTATTTCACGATGGGTGAAAACAAATGGCACAGCGCTCCGGCCTGGCCAGTCCCCGGAACACAGTGGACATCCTGGCAACTGGCAAGCGTCACTGACGCATCATCTGTTATGGGCGATGGCGCCCTCGTTTCGGAACATGACGCCATCGCGACGCCGTCCGGACGTCCGCTCACTGCGGTAAGTGACAGTTTCGATTACGATCCTGCCAACCCTGTACCAAGTATCGGCGGCCATTCATGCTGCCACTGGGATGTGGGACCACAGGGACAGTTCGATCAGTCCGGCATCGAACAGAGGCCGGATATTCTCGTCTATACCAGTGCGCCACTCGACAGGCCGCTGAACGTGACCGGACCAGTCACGGTCGAACTCTACGCCTCCACAACAGCAGTCGATACGGACTTTACGGCAAAGCTGGTCGATGTCGCGCCAGACGGGACCGCTATCAACCTCAATAACGGAATCCAGGTCGCCCGCTTCAGAAACTCCCTTGAAAAGCCAGAACCGGTTCAGCCTGGCAAAATCTATAAATACAGAATCAACATCTGGCCCACGAGCAATCTTTTCTTCGCCGGACACAAAATCCGTCTTGAGATTTCCTCCAGCGACTATCCGCAATTCGCTCCCAACTCCAATACCGGCGAACCTTTCGGACAATCCGCGCAGCTGCTCAGGGCAACCCAGACAATCTGGCATGACCGCGCGCACCCTTCGGTTCTGATTCTTCCTGTCATACCCGTCAAAAACGACGGCATAGCATCCTCCCCAAAGCAATAGACAACCTCATGCGGAAGGAACACTCTCAGAAAACCTGTCTGATAACATTATATATCGGACTATTGATTCGATATCAGAATGGACTTCCGAACCGAAAAGGAAATGGAGAACACCGTCGATCCTAGCCCGCATCCTCTCCCTGCCCGGATGCTGATATGGAACCCGCATTGAGAGAAAACAGAAAACATCCGACTCTGACTTTCACCCGGGAAACCTCTGGCGCATCACCAGGACGTCCGCCACATTTCAGATCGAATCAGAAACAAATCCCTCCGTAACTCTCTGGAATCAGCCTCCACCTCAACCGAACCGTACCCGGCACAAACGCAAAAACTCCCCCCACCCACCTGCAGAGACAGCTCCACTATCCAGTCACCATCCAAAGGAACCTGCAATGTCCACTTCGCCGGCAACTGCCATCTTGTCCGGCAACCAGATCCTCGCCACACCCTGAACTGCGTGCACGAAACAATCCGTGATCCGCAGCCCGCAGCACCCCGACCGCTCTGGAAAATAACCGCCGGAAAAGCCTTTGCCCTCAGAGAAGAACCAGATCATCCCGATGGATCAGTTCGTCACGCCCATGCCAGCCAAGAACAGCTTCGAACTCTTCAGAACGCCGACCGGCAACCCTCTGCGCCTCGTCAGCCGTATAGCCGCACAACCCGCGCCCCAGCTCCTCACCATCAGGCCCGATGACCCGCACCAGATCACCACGCTCGAACTCGCCCGTCACACCGACAACACCAGCCGCCAGCAAAGAGCCCCCCTGTGTCAGCGCCCGCGCCGCCCCGGCATCGACAGCAATCTCCCCGGCGGGCGTCAACCCTCCGGCAATCCAGCGCTTCCGTGCCGAACGGCTGTCCGCACCAGGCAGGAACCACGTACACCGCGCCCCGTCACGCAAAGCCGCCAGCGGATGTTCCCGCTTCCCCAGCGCAATCGCCATGGCACAACCTGACCCGGTCGCAATATGCGCCGCCACCAGCTTCGTGCGCATCCCGCCCGAGGAATATCCCGGCGGCGGCGCTCCACCCATGGCATCAATCTCGGCCGTTAGCGTCTCCACCACCGGAATATGCTCAGCAGTAGGATCCGTCCGTGGATCGGCGGTATAAAGCCCATCAATATCCGAAAGCAGAATCAACTGATCCGCATTGATCATCTGAGCCACACGCGCGGCGAGACGATCATTGTCACCAAACCGTATCTCCACCGTCGCCACAGTATCGTTCTCGTTGATAACCGGAATACATCCAAGCCCCAGCAACGTATCAAGCGTTGCCCGCGCATTGAGATACCGCTTGCGATCTTCCGTATCGTCCGGTGTGAGCAGCAACTGCGCCGCCGTCAGACCCCGCTCCGACAGCACCGCGCTCCACGCCTGCGCCAGCCGGATCTGCCCGACAGCCGCCGCTGCCTGCTTCTCCTCCAGACGCAACGCCCGCCGGGTCAGCCCCAGCGAATGCCGCGCCAGAGCAATCGCCCCGGACGAAACCAGCACGACCTCGGTCCCGGCTGCACGCAGCGCGGCAATATCATCGGCAACGCCGGCCAGCCAGCCCTCACGAGGCACCGCCAGCTCAGGATCAACCAGCAGCGCACTGCCAATTTTCACCACAACCCGCCGCGCCGAGGCGAGCTCCGGGATCACGCCCGTCATGCCCCGTCGTCAGCCTGTTGCGTTTCAGCCGCACGCTCCGCCCGCGCTTCAACAACATGCTCAAACAGAGCGCGCAACACTTCAGTAACGCCCTGCCGTGCAACAGCCGAAATCACCATAACCGGAGCACCGGATACCTTCTCCAGCGCCCGTTTTCTCCCGGAAATCTGCTGCGGCGACATCGCATCCGACTTATTCAGCACAATGATCTCAGGCTTGTCTGCAAGCCCACCGCCATACTCCACCAGCTCATTGCGAATGGTCTGCCAGGCCTCCACAACATCGCCTGCAGCCCCGTCAATCAGATGAAGCAGAACCGCACACCGCTCAACATGCCCCAGAAACCGCGTTCCAAGCCCGGTACCCTCATGCGCGCCTTCAATCAGACCCGGAATATCCGCTATCACGAAATCCTCGGTCATCGAAAGACGCACCACGCCCAGTTGCGGGTGAAGTGTCGTAAACGGATAATCCGCAATTTTCGGACGTGCGGCCGAAACGACGGACAGAAATGTCGATTTCCCCGCATTCGGCAGGCCAACAAGACCCACATCGGCAATCAGCTTCAGCCGCAGCCAGATCCAGCGCTCTTCACCTGGCCACCCCTTGTCAGAACGACGCGGGGCCCTGTTCGTGCTGGTCTTGAAGTGAGCATTACCACGCCCGCCATCACCACCACGGCAGAGCGTGATACGCATACCGGCCTTATCAAGATCCGCAAGCAGCGTCTCCCGATCGTCCTCCATGATCTGCGTACCGATCGGGACCTGGATCACTACAGCATCAGCCGCAGCTCCCGTCCGGTCAGAACCGGCACCATTACCACCCTTGCGAGCCCGGAAATGCTGAGTATAGCGAAAATCAATCAGCGTGTTCAGATTAGGAACAGCCTCAAAAACAATGTCGCCGCCCCGGCCTCCGTTACCACCATCAGGACCACCGAACTCGATGTATTTCTCGCGACGAAAGGCCGTAACGCCGTCTCCACCGTCACCCGAGCACACATAAATTTTAGCCTGGTCGAGAAATTTCATCGTCGCTTTCCGGTATCCGCCAGGTCTGAGATGAGCCGGGGATACAAAAAGGGGCCGATCCTGATGGACCGGCCCCTATCCTATACTCTGAACGCGGAATTAATCCGCGGGGGCCGCTTACTCAGCGGCTATTGGCAAAGCGTCGACAGAGACATGCACCCGATTGCCACCACGACGGTGGAAGCGAACGCTGCCATCAGACAGTGCAAACAGGGTGTGGTCACGCCCAACACCAACATTGGTGCCTGCAATCATCTTCGTACCGCGCTGACGTACGATAATGTTGCCTGCAATAACGGCTTCACCACCAAATTTCTTTACACCGAGACGACGGCCTGCGCTATCGCGTCCGTTACGGGATGAACCGCCTGCTTTCTTTTGTGCCATGAGATATGCTCCTGGATTAACTGACTGTGATCGATTTCCTTGTCAGGAAAGATCAGGCAGCCTTGATCTCGCTGATACGCAGAACGGTAACCGGCTGACGGTGGCCATTCTTGCGACGGCTGTTCTGACGACGACGCTTCTTGAAGATAATGATCTTCGGGAGGCGATCCTGAGCAACGACTGTAGCCGTCACCGTTGCGCCGGAAACCAGCGGAGCGCCAATTGTCGTGCCGGACTCACCGCCAACAGCGAGCACTTCGGAGAAGGTGATTGTCGAACCGGCTTCACCTTCGAGCTTCTCGACCTTAAGCACGGAGTTAGGCGTAACACGGTACTGTTTGCCGCCGGTGCGGATAACTGCGAACATACTGTTTTTCCGATCTATCGACCCCTCGCGGCACAGTTGCGCAGGCGAAAGGTCCAGTCGCTTTTTCTCGTTGACCGCACATGCGGCCGGCCCCGCCTATTGATGGCGGAGTGGGGCTTTTACGCGGCGCGCAGCGGCTCAGTCAACCGGAATCGGTATCAAAGCAAAAATCTCTCTTGTGTTGCGACCCGACACTCCCTAAAAGCAGCGCCTGACACCGCAAGGCGTGCGGAGAGGTGCCAGAGTGGTCGATCGGGGCGGTCTCGAAAACCGTTGTGCGTTTTGCGTACCGTGGGTTCGAATCCCACCCTCTCCGCCAGTTGATATATCCCATAGCAGTCTATAGCGTTTCAAGCACAGAAAGACTGGCAGTTTTCTGCCGCTTATGTGCTCTATGACGCGCTGTGATGTTCCTTCAAGCTCATGCATTGTGGGGGTAGATATGGGGGTATCATTTCTGGTGTTGGGGTATCAATGCTGACAGACGTTCAGCTGCGTCGCCTCGCACCCCGAGAGAAGCCATACAAGCTTACCGATACAGGCGGACTGTTCATTCTGGTCCAGAAAAATGGCTCGCGTCTGTGGCGCATGAAGTATCGCTTTGGTGGTCGGGAAAAGCTGCTCGCTTTTGGCGCTTACCCTGGGGTGACGTTTGCAGCGGCCCGCGATGCCCGTGATCAGGCGCGCGCGGAGTTGCGGGCGGGCCGTGATCCATCTGGAGGGTTCTAAAAACCCTCCTTTTTCGATCACAGCAGAGTCATAACTCATTGATATTGCGCATTACACAAAAGCTTGGATAGGGGTTTTTCGAACCCTCCATCTACAATCGGCTCATTGACAACGGCAAGCATGCCAGGCGCGCTATTACCGCGGTCATGCGCAAACTCGTTATCCTTGCCAATGCGTTGTTACGCGATGACCGAACCTGGACCCCAAAAGCAGCTTGATCACAACGGACACTCTAGCAGCCTGTCGGGTTGGGCATTTTGCGGCTGATAACGCCGAGGCTGACCCGGCTTATGCTGTTTGAAGCCGTGCCATTCTTTTGCAGTTGTATGCGAGAGCGACGAGTG
>NZ_WOSX01000031.1 GCF_011516735.1 Acetobacter fallax
CTTCGCTCCGAGACCCCGGGCAGGCTTGTTGGCAACCCGACGAAAGGCCTCATCGGACTGGCGCTCATCCGGCCACGAGGAAAGGGTCAGGAGCGCCAGGGCGTCCTTGACGGCTGTTCGCTGATAGAAACCGACATCGCCGACGATCTCATAAGGGACGCGCGCATGGAGCAGCGCTTCCTCCAGTGCCCGTGACAGTCTGTTCTGACGGTAAATGATCGCCATGTCGTGCCAGGCTGCGCCTGCAGCCGCTCGGCGGCCGATCTCGCGGGCAATCGCCTCAGCCTCCTCGCTGGCGTAGGAAAACCCCAGCACTTCGATCGGCAGCCCCTCACCCCGGCGGGTAAACAACGTCTTCTCGATCCGGGATGGATCAAACGAGATCACGGCGTTCGACGCATCGAGAATATGACTGGTGGAGCGGAAATTCTCCTCCAGCTTGAATGTCTTCGCGTTCGGGAATTCTCTTGAGAAATTGCGGAGAAATCCGACCTTCGCGCCGCGCCAGGAATTTATGTGGAATGCAATTTTTCAACAAAAAAATACTTTCCAGGTCGCTTTTGTGGGGGAATGCTGAATGTCCGCTTACAAATTGATGTCGGAAGAAGCTGCCTCCTGAATCACGCGGTAAATTTGCCCGAACGTGGAAGAGGCAGTTCCAGCCATGAAAAGGGAAAAGCTGGCCGATTCATTTAGCAGTCTGTCGGGTTGGTCATTTTGAGGCTCATAATGCCGAGGCTGACCCGGCTTATGCTGCGTGAAGCCGTGCCATTCTTTTGCAGTTGTATGCGAGAGCGACGAGTGTCCATTCAGTCGTGACTTTTGCAAGGCCACGCAGGTTGAATCTTCTGAAGCCCATGATGCTTTTGATAATTCCAAAGACCGGCTCAACGGTCTGTTTGCGTAGTCTGTAAAGATCTCCGGCTTCTGTAGTTTCCAGCCTGTCCTTCATGGCGAGCCGCCAGGGTTCAGTGACCCGGCGCGGTTCCCTGTCTTCAGGAGGTGGCCGGAAGTCATAAGGCCTGCGGGGGCAGGGCCGTCCGATGGCGACCAGCGGATCGATGCCTTTTTTCCGCAGATCCCGAACTGCCTGCCCGCTGGCGTAACCGGTGTCGGCGAGTACCGTCTCCGGGAGACCGATTGTGTCTTCCATCGACAGTACCGTGTCGACAAATGATGGCGCATCGGCTGACGTGGCGACCACGCCAGTTGTCACGATCAGCTGGCTGCCTTCGGCGCAGACCACGGCCTGGGCATTGTAAGCCTGCCGGAATTCATGGGCGTCCGAACGCCGCATGAGGCGGCTGTCGGGATCGGTCAGGCTGATCTGTCTCCCGGGTGGTGGTTCATCATCGGGCGGTTTCGGTGCCCGGCCGCGACGCCCTGTTTTCGCGTCATACGCAGCTTTCTTTTTTTCGTATGCCGGTCGCGCCGCCCCGGCCTGCGCCTTCGCGTCGGCTTCCAGCGGGGCGCTGGCTTCGTCCAGCTTCGCTTTCAGCGTTTCACGCCGGGTGAGTTCTTCCGGCAAGGCCTGCAAATCCGTGTCCGTGGCGTCGGCACGCTCCGCCTGCTCCATCAGCTCCGCGATATCTACTGCCAGCTGTTCCCGCAGGGCCCTGATCCGGTCGTAGCGCAAAGAGCGGTATTTCGAGGCGTCGGCGTCGATCTTCGTGCCGTCGATCGACACCACGCCCAGGCGTAACAGACCCGTCTCGCGCGCCAGAAGCAGGACCTGCACAAATGCAGCTTCAATGGCCGTCCGGTTCATTCGGCGAACGGGATGAAGCGGCTCATCTCATCACCCTGCAGTCTCGCCGCTTCACAAGGTACCCCAACCCGAGCGCGGGCGTGATTGATAGCCAGTCGGTAAAAACCACGAAAAGTGGCGGGTTTCAGGCTGCGCCGCGGGCAAGAGGGTCAAAGGACGCAAGCGCCATATCCTGACGGATACCTAAGGCTTCCTGATCTTCCTCCTCGTGCATGCCGCAATATTCAGGATCGTGACTTTGAAATCCTGCCTCGCAGTTGGGTGGTCGAACAAAAATACGCTTACTATTTTTAACACCGCAGCTCTCAAAACAGGAGAATTTTTTCTTTCTGTCGACACAAGGATTTCTGTGTAATTTTAGTGATTTTTCAAAATTATACATGGCTGTGTTGTGAAGACAAACTGGCTTCCGGGATCATTATGGAATAAGTAGCTGTCCGTTACATAATTGCAATCCAGAAGATACACGAAGTGAAATCCGTTCGCTGCATCAGTTCCCATCGTTGTGCCTTACCTCACCTTGCCATCGTAATGCCTTGCTACAATGAAGAAGAAATCCTTCCACACACGCTTGCGAACGTGGCGATATTCTTTGCTAAGTGCGTTCAGGATGGGGTCATTGATCCGGACAGTTTCGTGCTCTGTGTGGACGATGGAAGCCGGGACACTACATGGGATCTGGTCATTCAGGCTGCTAAAGCCGATCCGCGTGTCCGGGGAACGAAGCTTTCACGGAATACCGGCCACCAGACAGCCCTTGTTGCAGGTCTTTCTGCTGTACGCGACTGCGATGTTATCGTCAGCATAGATGCTGATCTTCAGGATGATCTTCTTGTCATCCGCGATATGCTTGCTGCATGGCGCAACGGTTACGACATTGTTTACGGTGTGCGTAATGAACGCAAGACGGACACACTGTTCAAACGGGAAACAGCCCGAATATTTTACCGGTTAATGCTGTTGATGGGCGTTAATCTGGTCCCAAATCATGCCGATTTTCGTTTAATGGACCGTCGCGCGCTTGATGCCCTCCTGGAATACGGCGAGCGGAACCTCTTCCTTCGTGGGCTGGTGCCGCTGATTGGTTTTCCTTCCACATCTGTCTACTATGCGCGCCTGGAACGCACTGCCGGAGAATCCAAGTATCCGCTTTCGCGCATGATAGGTCTGGCAGTTGAAGGCATCACGTCCCTAAGCGTGACACCCCTTCGGATCATCGCTCTCACTGGCATCCTGATCTCTAGTTTTGCTGTGCTGGCTATTTGTTATGCCCTTGTTGGCAAGGGAACTGGCCACACTGTCCCAGGCTGGACATCCGTTACGATTGCCATCTTTTTCATGGGAGGTGTGCAAATGCTCTCTCTTGGCATTATCGGTGAATACATCGGGAAAATCTATCTGGAGACGAAAAGACGCCCCCGATATCACGTTGAAAATGCGACGTGGAAAAATAACCGATAATGGTGAGCAATGTGTTTCGGGGTGTCCTACAAACGGCGAACAGCGGCCGTAAAGGATTCGTCATTGTTATTCTTGCCACCTGCGCTGCCAGTCTGCTGCTGTCAGCATTGCTGGCTTTGCCATGGGGCGGACTTGCTTCCGCTTCCTGTCGGTGGGATTGCTTCTGGTACAGTGACATTGCTACAAACGGTTATTCACGCCTTCCGCTGCTCTATGACGGCAAGCGGCCTGCTCAGGCGAGCTGGGCGTTTTTTCCATTGTATCCTTTGCTCACGAGCACGCTAAGGCATTTTCTTGCGCTCAGTACACAATCGGCAGGTTTGCTGGTCAATATCGCTCTGTGGCCATTTCTGATTTTTCTTTGCAACCGTGACCTTGAACTACGCGACATCCGCACGGACAGAGTGTTCTTCGTTCTCTTCTTCGTGCTTTATCCTTTTAATGTCTGGTACACGGCGCAGTATTCCGAAGCGGTATATGGCGCTACGCTGATGGCTGCCATCGTGGCACTTCGCAGCGGGTGGATCGGGTTGGCCGCGCTGACTTGCGCCCTGATGGCGATTGCCCGACCAACCGGGTTCATTATGACGGTCTGTCTCTCGGCCTGGTGGTTGTTTAGCAGACCGAGAGACGCCGCTATTTTTACGCGTGAAACGGTACGACACCGTTTATCTGACAGTCTGTTGCTGATAGCTGCGGGTGGCGCCGGGCTTTCACTCTTTGTGCTATATCTCTTTCACCTGACCGGCGACGGCTTCGCTTTTGCTCATGTCGAGATTGCCTGGCATAAAAGATTCCGCTTCTTCCTCCTCCACATTTTTCATGCGCTCGGCCACAAACACCAGATACAGTTCGGTGTATTTGCTCTGCTGGCTGTCGCAATTATATGGAGGATGTGTTCACGTGCATGGGCGTTAAATGCGTTTCTCGTTGGCTCGACCGCGCTGCTTGCTTCCTCGGCCGGAGCGGAATCAATCGAACGCTACGTTTTCGGCAATCCGCTCACCATCCAGTTCTTAGCCTGTAGCACGCTGTCACGTTCTCAACGCTTTGCCCAGATTTCGCTGGCAATCATGGCATGCCTCCACATTGTAACGACGATCCTGTGGTATCGTGAGAGCCGCTGGGTGATGTAAAAATGAAACGAATAATTATTCTTGTCATATTACTTTCATTAGACATATTTTCTTTCATACGAGGATTATATCCATGCGTTTCCAAGGCTTATAGCGACTACTATATGCATCACTCTATCACTAGCGATGCTTACCTGAAAGCGGCTCGAGCAGGGCTGGCGGAGCCTGGGAAATGTGCCACCGAGCACTGATCTGGCATTCACTGATTTCATGGAGCCTCTCTTTGAGCTCTACCCACATATTCACCAAGGAAAAACATATCAGCTTACGTGAAAAGGATCGAGATGAGGCGATAGCTGACTTCATACCGACATGACCACCAGCCATTCCCTGAGCTTCGACCACCGCCGCCTCGCGCCCTGGTTGCGCACCGCGATCGCCAATGCCTTCTTCTGTCCCACCAGCACGACCAACTTCCGCCCCCGTGTGACACCCGTGTAGAGCAGGTTCCGCGCCAACATAGCGTAATGCTGCGTCACCAGCGGGATGACGACCGCCGGATATTCCGATCCCTGGCTCTTGTGGATAGTGGTGGCATACGCGAGCATCAGCTCGTCTAGCTCCCCAAAACCGTAAATGACCTCCCGTCCATCGAATGAGACCGTCATTTCGCCTTCTTCGATATCGATCCTGTCGATGACGCCGAGATCGCCGTTGAAGACGTCCCGGTCATAGTCGTTGGCGATCTGCATCACCTTGTCGCCCGGACCATAGGTCCAGCCGAACCGCTCGACCTTCATCTCGCCCGGCGGGTTCAGCGCCTGCTGCAATTCGACATTCAGCGACCGAGCCCCTAGCCCGCCCCGGTTCATCGGACACAGCACCTGCACGTCCCGAACCGGGTCCAGCCCGAACCGCGCCGGAACACGGTCTTTCACAACCGCCAGCAACTTGCGCAGCCCGATCTCCGGTTTGGCCGCTTCGACGAAATAGAAATCCGATCCCTCTTCCACGCTCAGTTCGGGCATCCTGCCCTCGTTGATCCGATGCGCATTTGTGATGATGCGGCTCTGTGCCGCCTGGCGGAATACCTCGGTCAGCCGCACCACGGGCACAGCATTGGAACCGATGATATCGGCCAGCACCTGTCCCGGTCCGACGGACGGCAACTGGTCCACGTCCCCCACGATCAGCAGGGCCGCGCTGTCGGGCAAGGCGCGCAGCAGGGATCGCATCAGCAGCACATCGACCATGCTGGCCTCATCCACGACCAGCAGATCGCAGGTCAGCGGGTTGGTATCGTCCCGCTTGAAGCTCCCCGTGGCCGGGTCTGTCTCCAACAGGCGATGGATCGTCTTGCCTTCCAGCCCGGTGCTTTCCGACAGACGCTTCGCCGCCCTTCCGGTCGGGGCGCAAAGCTGCACATCCGTGCCCTTGGCCGTCACGATCTTGAGAATGGCATTGACCAGCGTGGTCTTGCCGACGCCAGGACCGCCGGTAATCACCAGCACCTTGCTGTGCAGGGCAAGACGCACTGCTTCCTGCTGGCTGGGGGCCAGAGCCAGCCCGGTCTTGCCTTCCACCCAGGTCATGGCCTTTTCAGCGTCGATGTCAGGCCAGCGTGGACGGCCAATGGCACAGGCGCGCAACCGCTCGGCGATGCTCTGCTCGGCACGATAGAGACCAGCCAGGAAGATACAGCCCGTATCGCCCACGCTGTCGGCCACCACGTCGCCCGCTTCCAGTTCCAGCGCGAGGGCCATCTCGATCAGAGGGGTGGCGACCTCCAGCAGTTCGGCGGTACTGGTCAGCAACTCTCCCACAGGCAGGCCGCAATGCCCTTCATCCATCGCTTCACCAAGCGCGTAGGATATCCCGGCCCGCACCCGGATCATCGCGTCAGGCGCGATCCCCATCTTACGGGCAATCTGGTCAGCGGTCTTGAACCCGATCCCCCGGATATCTTTCGCCAGCCGATAGGGGTTCTCACTGATCAGTCTGACCGCGTCCTGCCCGTAGGTCTTGAAAATGCGCACCGCCCGCGAGGTGCCGACGCCGTTGCTGTGCAGGAACAGCATGATCTCGCGGATCACCTTCTGATCCGCCCAGCCACCGACAATCCGCTCGGCCCGTTTGGGGCCGATGCCCATCACCTCCCGCAGGCGGTGCGGTTCCTGTTCGATCAGGTCGAATACCGCCTCGCCGAACGCTTTCACCAGCTTCTTCGCGTAGACGGGGCCAATGCCCCGGATCATGCCCGAACCAAGATAACGTTCGATGCCCTCGACCGTGGTCGGCGGGCTGGCCTTGAGGAACTCGGCCTTGAACTGGAGGCCGTGGGTGTGGTCGTTGAACCAGCGCCCCGACATCTGCACGAACTCGCCCGCCGATATCATGGCGGCGTGGCCGACGACGGTGACCAGGTCGCGCTGCCCCCGCACCTTCACGCGCAGGACGCAGAAACCATTCTCGGAATTATGGAACGTGATCCGCTCGACCAGACCAGCAAGCGTTTCGGTGTGGCGTTCCTCTTTAACCTGTGACACGCGTCATTCTGACCCCGCGCTCAGAGAAGAGGCCAGGGGCCCGCTCGTGGCTGAAATCTCGGCAGGCGTTCGACCATCCGGGGTCGGCTTATCTCGCAGCTTATTCAACATTCCATCCAGCGCTTCAACATCTCCGGATACGGCATCCCGTTCTTCAGGACTTAACCAAACCTCTTCCAGCAAACGATTGGCCGCTTGTTGAGCGGCAAGCACAACTCCCTTGGCGCCTGGCTTGGGAATATTGAAATAGCAGCGCGCGCACGCCATACGATGCGGACACGTGCTCCAGAAAGCATTGCTACAATAAGAGTCGCCCAGATCGTAATACTTCCATGGCGCCCCATCTTTTGTTGCGCCTGCCGCGATGACGTCCTGATCAATAACAATTTGGATCATCCGCGCCGCCTGATCCGCCTTGGCAAACGCACCCGCCAACTGCGTAGGCTTCGACCGAACATAGCTCATGGTCGATTGGACGGACGTATGGCCGCACCATTTCGCCAGATCGAAAATTGTCATTCCTTGCGGGACGCTGGCCAACATAGAGACGGCCGAGGCGCGTCCGCGGTGACTTGTGATACGGCCTTTGCTGTCTTCAAGCGGAATGCCAGCCTTCTTACACAAAAGCGGGATAACAGTTTGATTCAAAACTTCCTTCGCGATTGGCCGGTTTCGAAGTTGAAAAAGAAAATGCACATATTCACCGGTTCGCCGATCGAGATGCTTTCGGGGCGAAGCACGCTTTTTCAACCAGGCCGCCACATACTTATGGACCGCATGGCTGACCGGTTTGGTGTAAGCGGCAGAGGTTTTGCCTTCCGGCACGTCGAGCCAGCACACCTGCCCCGCCGGAACAACGTTACCTGACTGATCGACCACGTCTTCTGATTGCTCTCTCGTGCAACCGACCCGAAGTCGAGCGATTTCGTTGCTTCGGAGTCCTGCGTGTGTCCACACCACGGCGATAGCCTGTAACAGGGCGAACGGATAGAAACATTCTGGAGAAAGATCGTTTGGTTCAATATTGAGGCTAGCCCACGTCAGTTTCAGCCACGCCGCATCATCTATGGTCCTTGGATTTACCCCAAGATATTTTGCAATGTTCTTCGGTGTAGAAAGATGATAGCGCGGATTACACCTGAGACGAGCCCATTCCCAACTCTGAACGTCAGACAAAAAACGACGCATAACCTGGTAGTAAGCTACCTTAGTCGGAGCCTGCAGAGGCTGGCCGACCGTAGGGATGAGACGATAATCGAAGGTCGAACCGGCCCAATCGCCTATACGCAATCTGTCGACGGTCGCCAGATAGTCGGCACATATCGATACCGTCCAATGTTCTGGACTGGTTACCTCCGGATGCTCACGACTTAGCCAGATCCCGACACGCGTTAGGGTATTGTAAATCGCTCGCCTCGACCCCTCTCGCAAGGTTGTTGTCTCCAGCCAACGCCGGCACCACGTCATCCATTCGGGGTCGATGTTATCAGATTCAGTTCCATGACGAGGTTGATAAGCCCGGAAGTGAATGATCTTTGGTGTAAGCCCCATTGCCGCCAAGCCGTTCGCCAACATCCCAATCCGCTTGGCAATATGCTGCCCAGCATAACAATCTCGCGTGTATTCCAGTAGTTCCTTGTCAAAACTTTCGAGCTTTGGGTTCTCGCCTTGTAATGCAACCGCTGCAAACACTGACGGCACGATCGGCCGAACTGTCTGACAGACGAACCCGACACGGGTGAAGGCCGAATATAGCCGCTCACATTCTGCATCGACGCTCTCCGCCCCAAATACCATCCGGGCTACGACAGCCGTGGCCACATTACGCCCAATTTTGTACAAGCTCCGAAAACCACAGAGAAGATAAGCCACTGCAATCAACTGCGGTACCATTCCAGTATGTTTCAGGACAGGACTGCTATTGATAATCTCAACCCACAGATCTTCATCCCATCCCCAGTAAGGGCTCTCACGCTGCGCGACCTGCAGAAGCAGGTATTTCAGGGCGCGTTGACCGTTCGCGCGGTCAAGGTCACCGCGATACAGGATGTCCGCCAGAGGCTTGTGAAGACGCGGCGCCTGCCGTTTCGTGATGAAAACATTGTCTTCTCGCCAGCGCCGGACAACAGTCAACTCGTCCGCAGATAAAGCGGGACGTCTATCGTATTCATCGAGATCGATGCAGGATTTGTACTCTGGCTGGGCGCGAGAAAACTGGGGTTCGGCCACTTTTCTATCCTCCGAAAAACCTGTTACCAAGCTTCATGTCCATCCGCTCGACCGAATGCGCGATTTTGCGCAGAAGATCCTCACCAGAAAGATGGATATAAAGCGTCGTGCTCTGCACGTTGCGATGTCCGGCGTACGTCGCGATATCATGCAGCCGCCAGCCAGCTCGTGCTAAATGAGTGAGTCTCAAATGACGGAGCGTGTGAGTGCTGAATCCAGGTGCATCTGCCTGATGCGCAAGGCGCCCGACCGCTTTGCTCCAGGTCCATTTGGTAACCGGTTGTCGGAGATTACGGTCTGACTCAGACAGAAACAGAGGCCCTGCTCCAGCCACCACATCGCGCCGACACTGCAAGTATACTGCCAGCACGGGAGACACGGCAGCAGAGTAACAGACCACTCGCGGTCGCGCGCTTTTGCTAGTTTCGGCACGGATGGTCAGAAGGCGCCGCGCCGGGTCGATATCAGAGACGCGCAACCCTACCAGCTCCTCACGCCGCAGAGCCCCATAATATGCCAGTGCGAACATGAGCCGATTACGCACAATTTCTCGGGAGACAGCTTCCTGAATGCGGATCCACTCATCATCCGAAGGCAGATGCGGTAACCGTCTGGAGCGTCGCACCAAGCCATACCGGAACCCCACATGCGCTTGGGGGAGCGGGCCACGGTGGACGACGGCTTGCCCGCGCGGCACCGGGTTGCGCGTGCATATTCCCTCGAAAACCAGGTGATCATACCATAGCCTTACTGCCGTAAGGCGTTGATGAAGCGTTGCATTACCTACCGGAAGGCGCGCGGAAAGAAACGGGACCGGTTCACCCCGCAAATAACGCACGAATAGCGAAACATGCGCGAGCGTTGCAGCCTCTGCCTCAACAACTGCGGCAGCGCAAAATGCCAGATATTGATCAAGCCCTCTGGCGTATGCGTCGACGGTGGCCGGTGAACGACCCAGGTTATCAAGCAGTGAAAGCCACAAACGACTTTGCTTGTCTCTCGCGACCAAGGGATATCGCGACCAGTTTGGAACGGACATGACACACCACTCTTTCCGCGACGATATCGCTTAGTATCGGTGTATTCCAATTAACTCATAAGATGCTCTGCGAATCATCGCCCACGCAGAACAGTTCTCCGGATTTCTTGCTGAGCAGGGTGAGCCAGAGATACTGCGCGCGGTTCACATCCTGAAATTCATCCGCCATCACGGCTGTGAAGCGGCCTGTCCAGCGGCGATGATAGGCCGGATCATGGAGCATGGCGAGAGTCGGCCACATCAGGAGATCGCCAAAGTCCGCCGCGTTCTGCTCACGCAGAATGGCCTGATACCGGCCATAGAGCCCGACCACGAAACGCCAGCTCTCATGATCCACGAAGCGGTTGGCCGCCTGTCGCTTGCGGATCATGCTCTCGACATGCGCCCGGGCGGCTTCCGGTGTCACCAGATCCTCCTTCAGGCGCGAGATCCGCTCGGCCATCTTTTTGATCTGTTTCGCATCTCCGGGAGCCCCCTCCTGCGGAACAGGAAGCTCCTCTTTCGGCATCGCTTTGATCAGGCGGCGCACAATCCCAAGACTGTCATCCGCATCGCGGATGTCGAAGCCGCTGCGCAGATGTGCCACTTCCGGCTCTGCACGAAGCTGGCGGGAGGCGAGCGCGTGGAATGTGCCGAGCCAGGTGGGCACCGAGTGCGGACCCAGAACGCCGGCGATGCGTTTCCGCATTTCCTGCGCGGCTTTGTTGGTGAAGGTGACGCACAGGATCTGGCCGGGCACCATGCCATACAGCTCGATGCGCGTCGCCACGCCGGCGGTCAGGGTCTTGGTCTTACCCGTGCCGGCACCGGCCAGGACCAGAACATGGCCGAGAGCCATGGCTGCGCGGCGCTGTTCCGCCGTCAGATCGTCAAGGATCGGCGCCAGGGCGTGCGGAACAGGAAGATCATCGGGTGTCATAGCTCTTCGATCCCTTCCGCCAGACAACCATGCGTTTCGGTGATCTCACCGGTCGAGAGCAGGAGCGTCGCCGGGTAGGAGAGATCCCAGGTCTCAAGCCCGCGCTCCCAGCGTCCGTCGATGACCAGACCGAGCGGACAGCCGACACGCTCATAAAGCCGCACAGCGGTCTGCGGGATCGGCGGATCCTCTTCGACCGGAGCATCGCTCCGGCGCAGATGACGGGTCCAGATCTCGGCAGCCGGGGCCGATCGGGCGAACACCTCGGCGAGGTCCGTCACGAAGGCCAGGCGTGCAACGCCGAGATCCGCGTAATGGGCAACAGTGGTCATGACAGTCTCCTGTGTCAGGTGATCCTGGAAACAGGATCGGTCAGCCGACAGGTCTGTGGCCCGCCAGCCGGCAATGACGATCACCTCGTGATCATCGGTGAAGAGGACGATGCGCCCTTCCAGATCCCAGCCCTGAGGCAGGGAGGTGTCGCGTTCGCCGCCAATCACCACACCCCGGAATTCCGCTTTCCCGTCACCGATCTCGACAAAACAGTCAGGCTCGGCACATCCATGCGGGCGATGCTTCTTCCAGATCGCACTGGCCTGAGCGTGACCGGGAAGGATGTCCAGAAGGCGTCTCCGCCAGTTCTGTGAGGCGAAAGGTTCGAACCAGCTCATAGGGAAGCTCCCGGAGAAGAGGTCGCTGAGCGCGCTGTGGCAGGGGACGGCGCCCTGACAGGTTCCGGGGCTGACGCTGCCTGATGGTGCGCCGGGCTGTGCGCCCTGGCCTGATCCAGCCATGAGGAGGAAACGGCATCCGGCTGCGCAGCGGGCTGTGTGGTGATAGCGTCGGACAGGCGGGACAAAGAGCCAGCAGGGGCGGCTCCACCCTGAGCCTCTTCTCCGCGTGCCCTCAGAGCCTTGTTCCAGTCGTCTCCCGGTGTTTTCGGAGAGATACGTCCCGACCAGAGCCCGACCTCCTGGGCCATGGCGGCCAGTTTCGCGGCATAGACGTGACCCTGACGGTCATTATCGACGGCGATGACCAGGCGGGCATCGGGCTGTTTCGCCACGGTCGCCATGACCTGTTTCAGATTGGCCTCGCTCTCCGGGCTTATCCCGCCACCCGTCGAAGTGTAGAGCGATCCTTTTTTGAAGCGATCCAGTGCGGCAAAGGACAGCGCATCAATAGCGGCTTCTGTGACCACAAGCCGCCGTGCGGGCTCCGTTCCCTCGTCCGCCCGAAATCCGAACAGACGCTTGCCGCCGCCACCCGTTGAAAAACCCTTGTACTCGGGGCCGCGCATCTCCATGCCGGCAAACTGGCCGCCCGCGTCCCGATGGCCGAACCAGGCGGTCCCGTTCGGGCCTTCCTTCAGCACGCCCTGACGTCCGGCCGCCGCCACGATGCTGCCCGGCAACCCGCGTTCTTCGGTGAGATACCGCCATGCCGGGGTGCCTTCCTGCGGCGCTGAACGACGGCCCCACAACTCAGCCGGGTCGCGGCGCGGCCTGTCACTTACGCCCTTGGTCCGCTCAGCGACTTCGAGTGTCGGGCTTTTACCGATCAGGTCGCGCAGTTCGCGCCGGACATGGCCGAGATTCTTCGACGGATCGAGATGCTGCACGAGTTTGAAAACGTCGCCCTTTCCGTCCCCTTTCGGATCCCACCAGCCCTTGCCGTCATGATTCACGATGATTGCCTCGTTTTCACGGCGGAATTTCAGGTTGCGGGCCGAGCGCTGCGCCGTGGCTTCGCGGTCCAGTCTGAAGCCGGCTTTTTCGAGCACAAGAACGCAGCTCACCTCACGGCGAAGTTCTTCGAGTTCTTTCTGTTGTGCTTCTGCGGAATTTGCGTAAGCCATGGAAGAAATCCTTTCACGAATAGCTTCGGCTTTCTTGTAAAACTATACTACAACTCGAACGCAAGAGCGAGTATTAAGCACAATAAAACGCAGCAAAAACCGCACGAAAGCGGGATTTATTACTTGCATTGTCAATCTATACAGGATTTTTTCTTTCCGCCTGCCCGGCGGGGGTGCAGGGGGCAGCAAAGCCCCCTGCCTGCGCACCCAGCCCGCAACCGGCTGCACGACGGCACGCGACTGTTCAGGATCCGATCGGATTAAAGACGAACGAATAAACACGACGCGGGACACTCCTTCTGGAATGTTCCGCGTGCGCCCCCATCATGCGACTAACGAGAAAAAACTGAACTTAGAGACACGGAGCGCCCGATGCGTCCCGGCTCTGCAGCATCACCGGTCAAGGTGACGCTGCAGTTCCTCAAAATGTTCATTCATGGTCAGTTCGCCCTGGATGAACCGCGTGTTGATCCGTTCGATCTCCGCATCGAGTATCACGCCTTCAAGCCGACAACTTCCTCGCGCGTAATCGACCGCTTCCTGTCGCTGACGGCGTTCTTCCGCAGTAATGGAAGGCCGCGACTGGTCATTATTCCCGCATTCTTCCATTTTTATATTCCTCTACCTGCTGGTCTGGCTTCGGGTCAGCGTCCCAATTCAGGGAGAGGGATCGCCCGATGGATCATGCCGCCTGACTGATGCCGGGGTTTCGTCACTGACTGGCTCGCTGCCAGGTTTTTTCTGGCGATCGCCATAAGCCTTCGCCCGATCGAGCCAGTCCGGTGCCGTGGCCTTTGGTTCATAAGAACCGGAGCGCCCGGTCAATGCGGTCGCCAGGGATGAAAAACTGCGGCTGGCAGGCGTTTCTCCCGCAGCACGGAAACTGACCTGATCCCCCGATCTGAGACCGTCGGCATGGCTTCCGAGATCCGCGAGATTGCCGATGTAAACGCGGTCGCCTGAACCCATCATGAAATTATCACCCGAGCGTCCGGCGAATTTCCCATCATAGGCCTGACCGGGCGTCGTTGTGGCGATATAACGCTCATTCCAACTGAAATCAGAGTCATCCCGGAATGCCTTTTCGAGAAACCGGGTTGCCTTCACCAGAGCCTTATGACGGGTTGAATCCAGAAGTTCATCGAACATCCTGATCGCCGGCATGTGATCGCCCTTCATACCGGCGATTGAGACGACGGCCATCCGCTCCTGCGAAATACCCTCGAAATCCAGGGTATGCCCTGCCTCGCGGGCAAAAGCCTCCCAGACGATCCGCTGCGTCCGTCCGTTTCCCTCACGAAATGGATGAATATGGTTCAGCTCGTTGAAAGGAACGGCAAGCTGTTCCGCAAATTCCATCCGCGATAACCCTCGCAGATTGTCTTTTTCCGCCAGCCGTTCAAACAGTTTCCTGCCTTCCTGTTCAATCCGCTCAGGAGCGAGAAAGCCGCTCATGTCCCGGACCAGAAGTGTTGTTCGCGGCTGTCCGGCCCAGCTGTATACATCCTGGAACAGGTGGTAATGTATCGCTTTTACCAGAGGAAAGCCCTGCAATGCAGGGAGTCCACGTTCATGCAGTTCTGCTTCCCGTGAAGCAGTCAGAAATTTTTCCAGCCGATCAAGTGCCTCTGGATCATGCTGGATCCCTTGCACATTCTCTAATGTCTCGCCATCGCTCTGGAGATAGGGATCGCCCATGTCTCAGGAAAATCAGGCGGCTTCCGACCTTTTCTTCACGGATCGGCCGGTAATCGCCTCTATAACCTGCCGTCGTGCTTCGTCGCCGGAAATCTCGCCGCGAGCGTAGGCATCGAGCACAGGGGCATCACGAGGGTCTTCGCGTAGTCCTTCAATCAGATTGTTTACGCGCGCCTTATGTACTGCTCGTGTCCGGACGGCGATCTGCTCAGGTGTTAACATGGACGTGGCTCCCTCATCGGCAGTCGGAACAGTATCATACCCTGACGATTTTCGCACACTTTCGCGCTTTTCCAGACGTCATTTCTGGTCGCCCTTTGCCCTTACCGCGCGCTGTCGAGAAGCTTCTCCCGGGCGATCCTGCGCATCTCCAGGGCGCAACGCCGGAATTCGGCCCGCTGCCGGGCCGAAAGCTGCGGCAGATGACAGAGCTGGTCGAGGCCCGAGGCCGCAGCCTCATGATTCCGCGCATAGGCGCGGGCCTGTCCGCGAGGAGCGGTCAGGCGCCTGATAAAAACGCTGCACATGGTGCTGACTCCGCACAGGGATTCCGGATGAAGTGCGCCATTCCGGGCCGTCTCCGGCCCGAAAAAAGCCCGACTCAAAACGGTATTTCGTCATCCAGATCCGATCCGCCGGGCGTGTTCGCAGCAGAACGCGGCGCCGCGCTTCGCGATGGCCGGTCATCGTCAAAGCGGCCTTCTCCGGTGTTCCGGCCATTGGCCAGCACCTTTATGTTTCCGTCAAAGCGATCGATAATTACCTCGGTCGTGTAACGATCCTGTCCCTGCTGGTCAGTCCATTTCCGCGTTTCCAGATGGCCCTCAACATAGACGAGAGTGCCCTTCTGACAGCGGCGTTCAATCACGCCCGAGAGATGGTCGTTGAAGCACACAACACGGTGCCATTGCGTTTTTTCTCTCCGCTCGCCCGTATTGCGGTCGTTCCATGATTCGCTCGTTGCTACGGCGATATTTGCGATTTTCCCGTCGCCTTCCCTGCGTGCCGCGAGTTCCGGATCCCGACCGAGATTGCCGACGAGGATGACGCGATTGACTGACTGGCTCATGACCTGATTTCCTTTTCTTTCCTTCCAGTTCCTCTCCGGCCTCTGCCGGGTCTCTGACCTGGTGCGGTCGCGCGGAAGCGGGCATCAGGCGGCGGGCGCAACCCCTCGGGGCGGCAGTGGTGCGGAAGCCGCCTGCGGCTTCACGGTGCCGTCCCGACCGAAGGCCTGGGGGTTGCGCCCGACGACGACCGCTTCAGACCGCAAAAACCAGGGCAGAGACCCGGCAGTGCCGGCGATCCCCTTTCCTCTTCTTCCTGATTTTTGATATTTCAGCGTTCTGACGACCATTTTTTGCGTTTTTCCCCACTGTTTTCGCTTGTACCGCCCGATTCCGCGTACTAGACTCTCCTGACGAGAGAACGGGAGTTCAACATGGCTGTGATTACTGTCCTGGACGGCCACATCACCCTGAAAGCCGATTTTCATCCGGAGCTGGCCACACAGGCGCGGCGTTATCGGGGACGCTTTATGGGAAAAGAGACCGGCTGGTCCTTCAGGCACGAGCACGAGGAGGCGGTGCGGAATGTCTGCCGCACACTCTACGGCGTGGATGGCACGCCGGAAGCGTGGGGCGATCGCTGCAACGTGCAGATCGAGGTCAACGAGCAGAACATCCGCACACCGTTGTGGCGACAGTTCAACGCCGACATTTATGTCGCGGGCCGGCACGTAGCCGGTGTCTTCGGCCCGCGTCACGTTCTCCGGACAGGCAAGGGCGTGAAGTTCCTGCGCGGCGGTCCGTGCTGTGTTCTTCAGCGCGGCGCCTATGAGATGGACGTGCCGTCCGGCACCCTGCTTGAAATCCGTAATTATCCCCGTGCGGCACTCGACTTTCTGGCCCGGTGCCTCGAAGGTCACGGTTCATGGACCGTGGCGCGGGGCTAGAACAGCCCCAGCTGCACGGCTGGTGCGGCCGCGACCGGGGATACCGGCGCCACGCCGTGCTTCGCCATCAGGCGGGCCAGTTCCGCCTTCTCGCGCGCATCCTGATCTTCCCGGGCACGGCTCGCCCATGCCTCGACCAGAAGGTTCTCACGGACACGCTGGCCGATTTCCCGCTCTACGTCCGACCAGACAAAGCCGGGATCTCCCCAGCAGGGATGTCGCGCAATCTGATCAAGGAAATCCCGTCGTGTCGCGGCGCTGTCGAACCATGTCTGAGCGAAGCCGTGCCGGTCATAATGAGCAATGAAGCCGAACATATTGCTCACACGCTTGTGCAGCGACGCCGTGAATTTCCCGGCAGGCATTCCCTCGGCGATGAACCGCAGCATGGCGTTACCCAGCTTCGCTTTTTCCTCGACCGTCGTCCATCTGGTCGGTTTCAGGAAAGCCGGATCGAGCGGCGGCGTGCGGATCCGCTCGCACAGGATCGGCACGCCGCTCATGTGACCGGGCTCCGGTTCCGATACCTGTTATGGAAACGGCTTACGTCCGGCAGATCCGGATATGTGCCGGGACCATTCCCTTCCAGTACCATCTGTTCGAGCAACCTCACGCTGAGATGTGTCCTGCGCCCGTCCCGAAGACTGCGCATCACCGCAAGGTCTGATCGTCCGCTGATGTAACGGTCTTCCCACAGACCCGTCTGGGGATGGCGCGCGGCCGCAGCCTGTGTGCCATTCAGGAATGCCTCCACGATCCAGCGTGAAGCGCGCTCCGGCCGGCCACGCTGGGGAGCCGGCAAATAGAAAATGGCGCCGACGGGCACGGTTCCCACCCGGAGAGGATTGTCGCTTCCCTGGAACGGTGACGTGTAATACTGCCGGTTCATGCCGCTTCTCCTTTTGTCTCAGAGCCTTTGTTCGCGCCGGACGCAGGACCGTTCAGGGCAAGCGCCTCGGCAGCGTCGCTCTCCACGGTCACGATCCATTTGTCCGTTCCGAGCGCACCGCTGCGATATGCGGTATCGAACCCGCGTGGTTTGCGGTCGCCCCGGCGGATATGCACGCCGATGGAGAACGACCGCCCGGGATGGTCAGTGGCGATCCTGTCGCCATAAAGCGTCACCGCCTTCGTGAGATCTGCCAGCGTACGGGCTTCGGTCATTCCCCGGTTTCCGAGGTGATCCATGGGCAGAGCGACCAGCACTTTGCCGGTGCCGGAAAGCCTGCGCACGGCAGGGGTCGCAATCAGAGCAAAGACAGGCATGACAGACTCCATCTGTAAAACACCCGTATCGGGCATGTGTTTTGGAAAACTCTCAGGCGGCGGCGGCCACGTCCCCGATGGGCTGACGGCGCGTCGATGTGTTGAAAATGTATTCGGCGGCGGCCGACGCGGCGCTTGCGGCGGTGAAAATCGCGCGTTTGTCCGCCTTCAGAAGGTCCAGCCAGCTTCCAATGTAATCCGAGTGACGGACGGTCGGCTCGATCTGCAGTTCCGCGCACACGAACGCTGACACCATCTCGGCGACCAGTTCCTCGGCGGCATAGGCGCGGTCTCCGAACCGTTTTCCGAATGTGCGGGCCAGCCGTTTTTCCGAGCCCGTCCAGTGTCCGATCTCGTGAAAGATCGTGCGATACCAATCGATTTGTGCAAAATAGTTCTGCTGGGGCGGGACACGGATATAGTCCGGCTCAGGCGCATAAAACGCCTTATCGCCTCCCACCCGGATGTCTGCCCCGGTGTCGCGCATGAGCGCTTCTGCCTGCGGCACAATCTCACGCTCGGGCAACGGTGTGGGCGCCGCCCCCATGCCTTCCGGCAGGTTCTCGCACTGGTCCACATTGAACACCGTAAACCGCTTCAGGAACGGAATCGTCCGGGGATCGTCAGACCCTGCTTCCGACTTCGGCGTGAAACGGTCGGCGTAGAAAACCGTCGTTCCTTTCTCTCCTTTTCTGACATTTCCGCCCTCGGCCAGCGCCTGCCGGAACGTCAGCCATTTCTGCGTGGAGAAGCCCTGCATCTCCACCGAACCCCACAACATCAGAATATTGATTCCGGAATAGGCACGGCCCGTCGTCGCGTTCCGGGGCAGGGCGACGCCGCAGTTCGAGCGGCCCCACGGGCACACCCACGGCACGGTGCCATTCTCAAGCTCGCGGATGATCCGGTCTGTCACGGTCTGATGGATGTCGGTGCGTTCGGTTCTGGCCATGATCTGTCTCCAAAAAATGCAAAAGCCGCCCCAAAGGACGGCCATTCTCTGCTGCAGATGGGCGGACGGGTTTCACCCGAGATCGAGCACCCCGGTCGTGGGATCCAGGAACAGGTCCGGAAGCACGAGAGCGACGACCAGGGCGAGCGTCCAGAGGAGCACGAGCGCGAGAAACCTGATGATTTCCACCGCGGGATGGGGTTGGGGTGGAGACACGGTGCGGTCCTGAGCCATTGTCCAGATCCTTTTTTCTGGCGTTTCTGACCCTTTCCGGCGACCGCAGGGCAGACTGACGGGCAAGGGCGCCGCGCAGCGGCGGGATCGGCCTGGCCCGCAGCGAAGCGAGGACACATGCCGACCCACCCCTTGCGCGGCAGGCTGAACTGTGGTGCCGATCCCCTTTTCCGTTTCCTTCCCTTCCTTTCCTGGATTTTCCCCTTCTTTTCTTATCGCGAAGGCCCCTTCCCTTTCGTGCGTGACGGGCCGGCACGGGGCTTTTTTGGCGGTGCAAGGAAGGGGCATCGGATCTGTGTCGGGGACACGTCGATCCAGAAGCGACCGCGCGCGGTCGCCTCAAGCGCCTTGCGGATAGTCTCGGCAGACAGGAATTCCGCGCCATCATCCCCGCCAAAAGACGCACGTTTCACGTCATACCAGTCCTCGGAAGAGGCTTGCGGATCCGCCTCTCTGGCGTAGGCGACAAGGTTCACCTCGCCGTTGTCGCCAGGGAGACCCGGATGACCATTCGACATCAGATAGATCCCCTGGTCGCCCACCAGCATGAGACCAGCAGGGATCTTCGTCCGGTCAATATCCTCGTATGCGGGATGTCGGGTCTTCACCCCGGGCCGGAGACAGGCGGGATCATAGAGCTGATCCAGCGTTGGCGTATGTTCGCTCGCGGCGTCGGCGTGGGCGAGCAGCCGCGTCACCAGGGCATGGTCGAAATGCAGTTTCATAATCGTCTTCCTTCTGTGTTCCTCCTGTGAGGACACAAAAAAAGCGGGACACTCTCGTGTCCCGCCCTTTCGTATTACAGGCCATGGTCTTGGTATTGCCGGTCATTCCCCTTCATCATCAAAGAACTGGTACGCCTCTTCTACCGCACCGTCTGAATCAAACATGACGTAATCACATCCGTTACTTGCCGCATCTTCAAGAATTCGGCGAAGGCTGGCAGAACCCGGCCAGTCCGGCGAACAGCGGCGTTCACCCACCCACACGAACCAGCCATGAGGACCGGAGAGACAGGACAGGCCGGTTGCACCGCCTGATTGTGCATAAGCCTCCAGCAACTCCCGATCTGACTTCGGCAGATGGCCGGTGCTGAGATCCATGAAACGTCTGATATGGGCATTCATCATGGAACTGTGCCTTTCTGTTCACGTCGCACTTTCGGGCGGACGGAAAAAAGAGGTGGTCAGGCAGACTGCGATACCGCTATAATTGTGTTGCTGCCTGACGGGATTTGAAACAGGTGTGGCCAAAATGGACACACCTGGAACCGGGGTAGGCTTCGCTAAAAATCAGTCCGTTAGGCGGCCCTTTCGGAAGTCATGTTTCATAGACGTTCCATATCGCTGAAACGTATCAGGATGGCTCTCGCCGCAGGGTGCCCGGTAGCTGAAGAGACTCTCCTCAGCGACCGACTGGCGCATGAAGCTTGTAATCAGCCTCTGTGCTTTCCCGGTATTTTCTATTTTGTGTGGTTATTTGCCCACTCTTCTGCGAGATGAGCTAACGATTGCGGATTACCCATCCAGCGCTCGGGTCTGATGGATCGCGCCCAGTCAGCAAAAGAAGGAATTCGCCCGTGATCTTCGAGAACGTGTTGCTCGGCAATCAGCCTGACAGGAACAATTCTGCCGTCTGAATTCGTAATCACGACGCCGAACTGTGCCTCGCAGGCGAAACATCCCTCTGCATGATGACGAAGCGCCCTATGCCGCATGTCGCCGATAAGCACCTTCGACCAGTCAAACCAGTCGTGAATGGGTTGGTAATCCTCTGGTCGACCACCCCATTTTCGGACGGAAGAGAGAGCGTGATGATATGGATGTGCCACGGCAGACCTCGTCAATAGAGGGATGTCGAATAGTTACGTTCGACGACGTAATCATAATGTTCAAGGGTAATCACCCTGGTCTCCACATCCCAGGTTACTTCGCCTCCTCCACCTTCGTTGTTTTCCCAGCCGCCGTGATCAATGGCGACTATTCCCATAGAGGTATTTTCGATGACTTCTTTGATCTGAACTGTTTTTTTCTCGGGAGTATTATTCCCCCACACGAGATCCTGGACAACCACCTCTTTCTCAACGGAGCAGTCTGCTGGCAGGATACTGAAATCCTCAATTCCCCCGCTGTCACCGCTACCTTCGTACACAACGGTTACACTTGTAACGCCAAGTTCCTGAAGGGCGTCGAACACGACTTCCCGATTTTCGGAAATCACCTTTCTTTCGGCTTTTTCGTAGTCCTGGTAAGAAGACATAATAACCTCACAGGTTTTATTTGGTGTATCATGTGTGTTTCGCAAGCATCTCGTAAGCAGTAGCCAGACCGACCATCTTCTTCATTTCCAAGACCCGCGCGAGCCTGCCTGCCGTCCAGATGCGACTGAAGAGTCTTTCCTTGGGGTTCACCGGATCGCGATGAACTCGACATGTGATCTCAGGAACTCATCCGGCGTCTGCGGCGGTGGAAGCGGGTTCTCCTCCTCCTCGTCGTCAGGATCACCCTCCCCTTCCTCTTCTGCCGCGCGCCGCGAAGGCCCGACCTCATCATCGTCCTGAGCAATCTCCTGCTCAGGTTCGGCCGTCTCCGCAACAGCCATCGCACTGCCATCCGTGACTGCGTCGTCGCCGTGCTCCGTTTCGTCTTCATCGGCGTCCTCCAGATCGTCGTCGCTGGCTTCGGGTGGCGGTGGACTGAGGGCTTCCTGAAACGAGGCGTTCAGCTTCGCGACATCGAGCCCGAACCGGGCCTCGGGATGGACCCAGACCCCCTGCCCCACCCGGTCCATCAGCGCTTTGCGCATCTCCTTGCCCGTGTTGCGCGGCAGAATGCCCTCGGCCTGAACCACCTTCGTGATGCCCGGCTTGCTGAGCGTCTTCAGGAAGTCCTCATCGGCCATGGTGGGGAGCCGGGCGTCGGCATTGACGATATGGCCGGCCAGCACGCTCCATTCGCCGCTGTTCGTGCTATTCTTCTCGCAGGAGAGCACGGCTTTCAGCACGCGGATCGCCGCCCCGCGCAACAGGGTCTCGTCCAGCGCCAGTTCCCCGTCCTGAAACAGTCCGGCAGCCGCTACCAGCCTCTGCGAGGGCCGGCGCTGCGGATACCACGCGCCCGCATCTCCATCGACCCGGACGTTCTGCGCGTTGAAGGCCGCGATCAGCAGCCCGACCAGCGTCCACGGGTCGGCGCCCTCCTGCATCCCGTCCAGCGCCGCGTGCAGGGCCTGTGTCCGGAAGCTGCCGATCATGTCATGTCCGCGCCCGGAAATATCCGCCCGCTCCTTCGGCACGTCGGGCAGAGAGTCAATCACGGCGGACGGCGTGATCCGGTTCGCGGCCGGGCTGTCGGCGAGAATGCACCAGCCACTTTCGACCTTCAGCCTGTGATTGAGCCAGAAGCACTTCGTCGCCCCTTCCCGCTCCCAGTAAATCCGGGCGCTTCCATCCTCGAACAGGGGCTCGCCATCCTCGTCGCTCTGCACGATCACTGCGTCTTCGGGTGTGCTCTGGCTCAGCCACTGGCGCTGCGCCTTCTCATAGGCGATCCCGTCCTCGGTGTAGCGGCCGTCCTTGCCGGCCTCACCGAACAGATCCTCCTGCCAGACGATCCTGCAGTTTTTCGCGATGGCATCGTCAAAGGACGCATCGGATGCATAAAAACGATCCTGTCGCAGCGCCGAGGCAATCCGGCTCCAGTCGGGTTCGGCCGCCCCCGGCTGCCACGATCCGTCCGGCAGCCGCACCCGGTCTCCCTCGCAGGCCTCGACGTCTTCGGGGGGCTCCGTGCCGACCGGAAACCCGAAATAGCGCCAGACCTGTTCCTGCAGGCCTTTCGAGGCCAGCGCGATACTGGCCAGCTCACGGCTCTCCGGCCCTTTTCCGGCCTCGATCCAGGCGAGAATGTCCGGCAGGACCGATGACAGCCGGCTGATCTGTTTCAGCTGCACCGGCGTCAGCATCAGCGCCTTGCAGATCGCGGTGTCGTTCCACTGCTTTTCCGCCCGGAGCGAGGAGATGACCCGCCACTGTTCCACCTGTGTCATTGGCTGGCGGATCATGTTTTCCGACGCCGCGCGCATCCGGTCCAGTTCCTCGTCATCGCCCGCCACGACCACCTGAATCGTCTTCAGCCCGGCCTTCACGGCGGCGCGACGGCGACGATGGCCGGCAACGATCATCAGGCCATCCGGGGTGTCCCGGACCAGAGGCGGATGGATGATCCCGACCGCCTTGACGTTCAGCGCCAGCTGCCGGTCTTCCGTCTCGTTCGGGACTGCGGTGCGGGGATTTTCGGGATTGTCGAGCAGCGTCTTCGGATCGACTTCGCGCAGTTCCATGGTTTCCACTCCTGTTTTCAGGACTCTTTCCTGATGCTTTTCCGGCAGGCAGCGCCGGACAGGCGGGGCAAGGGCGCCGCGTAGCGGCGGGATCGGCATGGCCCGCAGCGAAGCGAGGACACATGCCGACCCACCCCTTGCGGCGGCTGGCCGGAGATGGCAGCCGCTCTCAGGCTGCCGTCTCTTCCTTTTCCTTGTCCTGACCGTCATCATTCGCCGCCTCCTCTTCGGTCGAGGTGGCGGCGAGATCGTCTTCCAGCGCTTTCAGTTCGGCGCGCTTTTCATCGAGCATCGGCTGTTCAGCGAAGGGCAGACCCAGCCGGGACTGGTAGGACGGCAGGCGACGCTCTGCTTCCTCCCGCGTCCTGATGGCGTCGCGCAGCGCATCATCAAGCCGCAGCAGCGCGTGCTCGATGCGCGAAACCAGCCCGAGACCTTTCGTGTCCTCTTCGATCGTGACGGTGATGCGGCCCGACCGCGCTTCGAGGAACAGCGTCACATCGACGGTGCGCTTGTCGGAGCGCCGGATCCAGCCCGGTTCGGCCTCGCATACGACAGCGAAGCCCCCGATCTGTCCGAGAGTCCACTTCCCTTCCTCGCCATTCTTCGCCGCCATCCGCACCTGGGACAGGAGCCACGATCCGGCCTTCTCGCGCTCCGTCACATTGCCTTTCTCACGACACAGCGCGAAGGCCTCGCCTCTGGTGGGCTGGCGGACAGCAAGATCCGCCTCGATCAGCGGGATCAGACGGTCGGCGCCGGCAATCTCGCGCTCAGCCCGTTCAATGGCGCGCTTCACCGCAAACTGATCATCGTAATGAGCAGCCGCCAGCCGCTCCAGCCGCGCCAGATCGGCTTCCAGCCCGGCTTTCTGCATCAGGCGCGCATCGCCCGAGGCCAGAGCCTTGGCCATGGCGAACTGGTTGCCCCCTTCCCCGCCAATGTCCTCGATCCGGCGGATGGACCGGTCGCCCGACATGGCGAGGCCGATGAAACGCTGCTTGCGCTCCAGAAGCTGCCAGTTTGTCGCATCAACGGACCCCTGCCGGGCATAGGCGTACAGCTCGATTTCCTCGTGCTGATTGCCCTGCCGCTCGATCCGGCCCTCGCGCTGGATGATGTCCGAGACCAGCCACGGCACATCGAGATGATGCAGGGCTTTCAGCCGCTGCTGGGCATTGACGCCCGTGCCCATGGTCGCGGTCGAGCCGATCAGGATCCGCTTGCGTCCCGCATTGAGGTCGCCGAACAGCTTCTGCTTCGCAGCGCTCTTTTTGTAGTGCTGCATGAACGCTATTTCCGCGCGCGGCACGCCCATGCGGATCAGCTCGTCACGGATCCAGGTGTAGGCCGAGAAGCCCCGCGTCTCCATCGCGCTCTCGGTGCCGAGGTCGGAGAAGATCATCTGCACCGCGCCCGGCAGATCACAGGGCCGGCCGGTCTCCGGATCGGTGTAGCGGTTGTCCGTCGTTTCCTGCCAGATCCGGAACACGTTCCCGATCATCAGGTTCAGCTTCGAGCTGTCATCATTGGCGGCCAGCGGCGCCACGAACCGCAGATCGATCGACGCATGACGGGCGTCGGTGATGACGGACAGAAGGATGTCATCGCCCTTCTGTGGCCGGCCCTCACGCGCCTCGATGGCGTCGATCCGCGCCGCGAGCGTCTTCTGATACGCCCGGAAGTTGTCGTTCGTCGGGGCGACAATGATCTCGCGCCGGCCTCCCCGGATCGCCGGCAGTTTCACATACTGGCGCAGGTCATCCTGCTGAACGACATCAGCGAAGTCGCGATACATCGCCATCAGATCGGCGACATTCACAAACTCTGTGAAACGTGTGACCGGCTTGTAAAGGCCGCTCGGCTGCAGCTCCAGTTCGGTGCGGGTTTCGCCGAAATTCGCCGCCCAGGCATCGAACTCATGCAGGAAGCGCTTCTGCAGGGCTTCGAGATCCATATAGCGGCTGACCGTCCACATCTCGGCCAGTGTGTTCGTGATCGGCGAACCGGACGCCATGATCAGAGGCCGTTCCGGATTCTTCGCTGCCAGATAGCGGGTTTTCACGAACAGATCCCACGCCCGCTGTGATCCGTTCGGATCGACGCCTTTCAGGTCGGACTGGTTGGTGGCGAAGCTCAGCTTGCGGAACTGCTGTGCCTCATCGACAAGAATCTGATCGATACCAATTTCGCCCAGATGCAGAAGGTCGTCCTTGTGGCCGGAGAGGCCTTCCAGCTTCGCCTGCATCTTCTCCTTCATGCTCTCGATCCGCTTGCGCGAGAGCCGGTCATCCGCATCGACGCTTTCCAGCACTTCCTCGAAGGAGGCGATCTGCTCCTCGATCATCCGGCGCTCGAAATCCCCCTCGACCGGAATGAATTTGAACGCATCATGCGTGATGATGATCGCGTCCCAGTTGCCGGTCGCGGCCCGGGCGAGGAAACGCTGCCGCTTCGCCTTCACGAAGTTGGTCTCATCGGCGACAAGGATCCGCGCCGTCGGGTAGAGCATCAGGAACTCGCGCGCCATCTGCGCAAGACAGTGACCGGGCACGGCGATCATCGCCTTGCTGATCAGGCCGAGACGCTTCTGCTCCATGACGGCGGCGACCATCGAGAACGTCTTTCCCGAGCCGACGGCGTGGGCGATATACGTGCCGCCAGCCGCGATGATCCGCCAGATCACCCGCTTCTGGTGGCTGCGCAGGCTGATCGTGGTGCTGGCGCCGGGCAGGCGGAGATGGGAGCCGTCGAACTCCCGCGCCACGAGGTTGTTGTAGGTATCGTTATACAGCCGGACCAGCCGCTCCGCCCGCTCGCCGTCCTGCCAGACCCATGTCTCGAAAGCACGCCTGATCGCCGCTAGTTTTTCCTTTGCGGCTTCCGTTTCCTTCGTGTTCAGCTCGCGGTGCTCATTGCCGTCACCGTCGCGCCAGACGTCCCAGATCTTCGGTGACGCCTGGGTTAGCGCGTCTTCCAGCAGCTCGCCCGCATGACGGCGTTCCGTCCCCCAGACAGAGGTGGCCTCGGCCTTGCCCAGGAAGCCCCGCTTCTCCACCGTCCAGCACGCTACGGCGGCGGAATGATGGATCGTGGTTTCCACCCCCAGAACCTCGGCGGTAAAGGCGACGATGTCGCTGACCGGCAGCCAGGGGGCTCCGAGGCGCGCCGTGATTTCGGACGGGCGCAGATCGGCTGGCTGTACGGCTTCCAGCGCCGTCACATTGCGGGCGTAGCGGGGGTCGGCCCGGGCCGCATCGCGGGCCTGCTCCAGTTTTGTGCGCACCGCGCCCGAGAGCATCTCATCCGCCGTGACCCAGACATCACGCCCGTCCGTGCTGCGCTCCGGGTCGAGATACACCGCCTCGCCAAGGGCCGCGACGACATCGCCTTCGGGCTGTCCCAGCAGCTCGGCGATGCGCGGCATCTCCACGCCGCCCGTTTCATGCAGGCACACCGCCAGGGCATCGTGCGCGGAATGGATCTCCGGCTCGACCGGGGCGTGGATCACCCGCTCCGAGAAGATCGGTCCCATCCGGCCCTTCTGTGTCGCCTCGTCATACTCTTCGATCGAGGAGACCAGCCAGACATCCGGGTCGTCATAGAACGGCGTCAGGTTCGGGCGCCGCTGGGTCTCGTTCTCCACCCCGGTTTCCGGATCGACGCGGACGGTCACGTTCGTCAGGTTGATCGGACCGTACTGCCGGACAAAGCTGAGATAAGCCCGCTTCAGCTCACCCTGCAGGCGGCCATAAGGCAGGTTTTCCATCTGTGCCCGCAGGACCGCCCGGGCGGCATCGCGGATCGGCACGAGAGCGGAGATGATGCGGGCGTGCTTCTGGAAAATGCCCTCCTTCTGCTCGCCTTTTCTGATCGGGACCGTCACCGCCTGTCCGTCCGCAATCTGCTGCAGGACGCCCCTGGTGACGAAATACGAGCCTTCCTTCAGGAGGGCGCCGTCCGCTGCGGTGCCGACCAGAACGTCGGATCCTGCCGGCCTGACGATGCGCTGCTCCGCCGGGGCCGGGAACCGCACATCCTGCCCGATCCGGGCCAGAGCCGTGGGCAGCACAGCATCGGGGGCGAGCCCGTCCGCCGCCTCGCAGGTGTAATCCGGGCCGAACTGTGTCGTGGTCCAGCCATGACGGCCCGCCACCTGTTCCGGACGGTCGAGGAAATAGCGGCTGATCACCAGCGGTCCGTTGCCCTGGTTGCTCCCGGGCACCTCGCCGGTTTCCAGCCAGTTCTCATCTCCGGGCAGATCGCCGATCCCGCGTTTGCGGAACACGAGCACATCAATGACCACATCGGTGCCGGCGTCGTTCCGCATCGTGCCGGCAGGCAGGCGCACCGCCCCCACGAGGTCAGCCATCTCCGCGATTGTGCGGCGGGCGGTGCTGTCGGTCTTGTCCAGCGTGTAGCGCGAGGTCACGAACATCGCGACGCCGCCCGGACGCAGCGCCTCGACGGAGCGGGCAATGAAATAGTCATGCAGGCTCAGTCCGAGGCGGGTCAGGCCTTCCGGTCCGCGCACGGTGCGATTGGAAAACGGCGGATTGCCAATGGCGAGATCGTATCCGGCCGCCAGCTTCGCCGTGGTGAAATCCTCGCTGCGGATCCACTGGTTCGGATAGAGTCTGCGCGCGATCCGCGCCGTGATCGGATCATTCTCGATTCCGGTGAAGGCGATCCGGCCTTCAAGGTTTTCCGGGCGGGCGGCAATGAAGAGGCCGCTTCCACAGCCCGGTTCCAGCACGGAACCGCCTCTGAAGCCCATGCGCAGCGCCGTATCCCACAGGGCACGCACGATCGTTTCGGGCGTGAAATGCGCATACTGCGTGGCGCGTTTGAGCCCTGCCCGCTCCGCGTCCGTAGTCGTGGCCAGCAGGCTCGCCCCGATCTCCTCCCATCCGGTCTTAAAGCCATCCTGGCCGGGCGGGAACAGATTGTTCGCCAGGTCCCCTGCCCCGAAGCCGATAAACCGTGACAGCACGACCTGTTCAGCGGCCGTGGCGTTGCGGTCTTCCTCTTCGAGTTCTCTGAGCAGGGCGATGGCCAGCACGTTGTCGCGGGCGCGCTGCCGCCAACCGTCTGCGAGGCCGCGTGTGCCGCAGAGACGGAAGTCGGTCTGAGGAATGGCGAGCGAGGCAACGGGTACGGACGAGGCGGGGACGGGAGATGTTCCCTCTTCTCCTTCGAGTTCGCCCCAGAAGAGATCGCTCTGCGGATCGCCGAGTGCGGTTGTGCCAAAAAGGCTGAGCTGGAGTGACATGACCGGGCTCCGTACAAACGCCGGCGCCCGGCCCTGCTCGCGCAGGCCGGGGGATTGCCGGGTTCAGGTTTTCAGGGTGTCAGGAAAGGCTTTTTCTCTTTCCTTCAGCCTTCATCGCGACCGGGTCGGATGGGGGGGCGCAAGGGAGCCGCGCAGCGGCGGCACCGCATCCCGCGCACAGACGGCGAAGCCGGCGAGCACGGGGAGGAGCCACCCCTTGCGGCACGCCAGCGGATCTGGTCGCGAGTTTTTTGGAATACAAGTATTTATTTTTTTAATATTCGGATGCTACGTGGACGTTTTATGTTTTGTCCAAGAGAGACTATAATAATAGATATTATGTGAACTTCTTTATAATGCAATTTCTATGATTTTTCTTGATTAAATACTTATATTTATTTTTTTGTAACCTAAATTATGACCATTTTCAGAGTTGAGGAGGAGTTATCCTCAGAAGGCGGGTTAAAGAGTTATTTTAAGTTGTTAAAAGGTTATAGGGTGAAATAACTATTATATATCATGTGCTTATGGGATGATTTTGTGCGTGATATTCCGAAGACGCGTGCGTGATGTTCCGATGGTTTTTGTGCGTGATATTCCGTTTGTCTGTGCGCGATATTCTGACTGAATGTGCGCGATGTTCCGTTTTGTGGAAAGCGTCCTGTGGATAACTACCAAGCGAGTCGGCTATTGCACCGCTGAAGATCCAAGCGAGGTCGAGTTTATCTTGCGACGTGCAAGGAAAATCGGGGGTGGTGTTCATTTTATGCTTCGTGGGAAGATAGAAATCGGAACATCGCGCACACAAGTATGCGTGGCTGAGCACCGGCCAATTAACTGACGATTAAGGATTACGGGCTGGAAAGATCGGAACATCGCGCACGCATCAGCCTGGAATGAAGGTGTGATCACTTTCTCGATGTTCGAATATGACGACTGGCCTTCCGCCCCGTGGTCCGACTTCTAGAGATAATGTATAATCGGGAATAACGTCGTTCTGGATTATTTTTAGAAGATCTCGTTTAAAAAAACGCAGTTCGCGGGAAGTTCCTATTTTTTTCGCGAGCTTTTCAAGGCTAATTCGCCAAATATCTTGGTTGCCAAGATGTTTGCGCCCGATTTCATATAATCGGCGACCAAGCCCACTCTCCAGATCAAAATATGTCGGATTAATTGTCAGTACACGTCGCTCTTTAACGAGAGCGCGAAACATCCAGTCATTCAGGGTGATCTCGATCGCGGCCATAATTTTTCGACCAGTTGATGTTTTTCGCTCCACGACACGCCAAGTTTCGATCCAACCGAACCCTCGCCGGTCTCTTTCGTCGGCCGATTCAATTGAGGTCATGATATTGGTTGAACGAAGTCGGAACAGGGCATCCAATAATAGTTCGTAGCTACGTTTCCCGGTTCCGCGGCCGGTGACGCGAAGAAGGTCGTGAGCAGCGAAGCGAACGGTGTGGTCAACATCCATCCCGCGTTCAATTCGTTCGTTAATCAGTGAGACAACGTAGAGGAGAACATCCTTATCCCAAATAGTGGCCAGTCCCTTTGGGCCTGGCTCGATCGTGATTTGCGTCCTGCCGTCGTCATAAATTAGGGGCTCCATTCGGGGCTGTTTTTGGATACTGAAAAATGGAAACTCCATAAGCGCCCGATCATCCTTCAAAGGAGCTCCTACGAGAGAGTCGACGAATAGATCGGCTTCATCTCCGGCCATGGCTTACGAACTCCTGTCGAATGTGCGCGAAGTTCCGAATAGTAAGAGAGAGAGAAGAGGGAATGGTCAACGATTCTCTTCCTCGTCTGAACCAAGGCTTGCATCGAGCATTTGGTCAATTTCAGCCCTGAGCATTTGGAGGCGAGTGCGATCGAGCGGACTAAGGTCTACATGCTGAGCGCGAACCTGGCTTAGACGACGAGCCATTTTTTCGACAGCTCCGAATGTGAAACCCCGTATTTTGCCCGTTTGCTGTTCGGGACCAGAGACCCCATCGTTTTTTCCAAAACGAATAGCTTTGACTGTCAACTGCCCCGATTTCGCTTGTTCGATCAGTTCGTTGCGCCGGTCCGGGTCTTGGATACGCGCAAGTTCGACTAGCGCGTTCCTTGCTACAGCATGTTCTGATGCAAGTTCATTTAATATTTCCGGTGGAAGCGTAAGAATTTTAAGAATTGCACTGACTTCGCCACGACTTTTTCCGAGAGCTTCTGCCGCTTGCGTCTGCGACCATCCTTTTTGTGTGATCAGACGATCGATGGCTGTGGCTTCTTCCTGTGGATTTAAATCCACTCTCTGGAGATTTTCCAGAAGCGATGCGATTTCTGGGTCACCGTCGTGCTCAATAGCAAGAAGCGTATTCCAGCCGAGGGATTTTGCGGCGCGCCAACGGCGCTCACCTGCGACGATTACCCATTTAGGGCGTGTGCTACCCGGCGCTGCCTGTCTGACAAGGATAGGTTGAAGCTGTCCTTCAGCACCCATGGTTTCGGCTAGTTTGGTAATTGCCTCCTGATCGAATGTTTTCCTGGGCTGTTCGGAGTCCGGGGCAGTATTGCCAACCTCAGCTTCGAATGTATGCCGAAATCGACCCCCTTGGCGGATAAAATCACTGCTCGCTTCGGAAACAAGACCAGCTGCAACGCCAAGAATTGGTGACGGAATCTTCGACTTTCGCTTGGTCGTCATGACGATGCCTCTTCCAGATTTTCGGTTTCAGCTAGGGGTAGATCTGATCTTGTCTGAAGCGCCTTTGCGAGATTTAGGTAAGGAAGAGTGGCATTTGCTGAAGGTGAGGCCTCTAGAGCGATACGACCCGCACGGGCAGCATGGCCATAGACGGCACTGACTGGAACGGGTTGTAAAACGGGCGCCCGGTCTTTCATCATCAGACACAAATGCTGGAGTACTTCACGGTCTACCGATTTTCTGGAACTGTATTGAGTTGGAAGAATTCCTGATAATCTCAGGCTTGGATTGAGACGACGTTGGATCTTTCCGATGGTTCCAATAATAAGCCCCACCCCCATAGTGTCGTAGGGCTCTGTCCGAACAGGTACAATCGCTTCATCTGCAGCTGCTAAGCTCATCCATGTGAGCATTCCTAGATTGGGGGGGGCATCGATTACGATCCAGTCGTAGTCCGCTCGAACTGGGTCCAGCGCTTCACGGAGCGCTGCGTCGAAGCCAGGCTCTCGCTTCCCGTCGGTTTCGGCTAAATCAATATGACTTGCTATGAAGTCGAAGGGCAAATTCCGTCCATCAGGTAGAACACTTGCGGGAACAAGGACATCTGCAACTGTTTTTCCACCTAATATCAGGTGGGCTGTAGTTTTCCCCTGATGGTATAAATCAGCATTTGCTCCAGCTAAAAGTCCAGCTGTCGCGGTTGCTTGAGGATCCATGTCGATTAGCAGAACACGAGCACCGAGAGACGAAAATGCATAAGCGAGATTAAGGGAGGATGTGGTTTTTCCTACTCCACCCTTTTGATTTGCCAAGACAAGGACTCGTGCTGATTCCTGAATTGCGCCGGTCATATTCTCGACTGTGTCAGCGACGTCGTCAGGAATTGGTTCTTTATCGTTCTCCCAACGGCTTATTTTGGGTTTATCATAACTTCTACCCAGCCGACGATTGAGCTCGTCTTTCAGTTCGCCTTGGCTCAATCGTAGACTCAGGCGGCTATTACGAAATGCTGGGCCGTTCACGTCCGTTCCTCCATATAATTTAATGCACCTCACTCAACTGCATCAACATCAACAATGATGGTTGATGTTGTCTCCCTAGATAGTTCAATGTCAAGTCTCAGCGTAATAATAGCGTGTGAGCGGTCAAACAAACGCTCACGAGGCCAGAGCGCAGAACGCACCCAATAAATTGAATGTTCTGACGTCAGAACATGACCCGACTGCAAAAAGCTTTCACGCTGTTGGCTCATCACATCGATTTAGCGGGCTCTTGGTGTGGGGTCCGCTTCAGCATCCAATAAGCAGGTGCAGTGATTTAAAGGCCGAAAATTCAGACAGCGTAATGTGAACGGCATTGAGGGTGGCGGCTTCTGCATGTGCTTCCCTTGACGGCCTGACGGGCAATGAGACGCGCAAGACGAGAAGGGTGTGTGCCTAAGCGGCAGGCGATCCGGGTCCGTGGCTGCAACAAGTGCTTCCCAGTCGTGGCGGATGGGAAGCCGATACCCTTCATGATGTCGTCTGGAACTACGTGACTGAGCACTGAAGATAGCGTTCTGGTCACTGACGAGACCGGTTCTGAAGAAAAGCCGTGCTTCGTGCGGTGTAGGCCGGCAAGATCATGAACTGTCAGGTCGGGGTGTTTGCGGCCTGCCCGGCGCTGTCCTCGATGATGATCGGGCGGAGCATTGCCGCTGGTGTGCCATTTCGCTAGTCACCTGAAACTGAAATAAGCACCATTATATGATGTTCCTGTCGCATTAACGGGAGCAGAACGATGGCGGGGCGGCGAGCCGATCGGGTGGTATTGAGCGTGGAGGCCCGGACTTTTCTTGAAGCACAGGTCCGGCGTCATAAGGCGCCGCGGTCGCTGTCTGATCGGTGCCGGATGGTCCTGCTCTGCGCCGATTGCTTGCAAAGGAAGGAAGTTGCCGCACGTCTGGGCGTGCACGAACACACGGTCGGCAAGTGGTGACGGCGGTTTCGTCGCGAGTGGCGTTGAAGGTCTGACCGACAAATATCGTGCAGGGAGTTCCCGAACCGTATCGGACGCTCAACTCGCCAGGGTGATCGAGCGTACACTGAATTCGACGCCCAGGGACGCGACCGACTGGTCGATCCGCTCCATGGCTGCCCGGACAGGCCTGCCGCACACGACCATCCGCCGGATATAGAACGCCTTCGGTCTGCCGCCGCATCGCACCAAGACTTTCGAATTGTCGACTGACCCTTTGTTTGTCGAAAAGGTTCAGAATATCGTCGGTCTCTACATGGCACCACCAAACCGCGCGATCGTGCTGTGCGTCGACGAGAAGTCGCAGCTCCAGGCGCTGGATCGCGAGCAACCGGTCCTGCCCATGGTGCCCGGTATGCCGGAACGGTACGACGTCGCTGTTCGCAGCCCTCGATATCGCGACGGGTGCGGTGATCGGCAAATACTACAAACGCCATCGCGCCAAGGAGTTTCCGGATTTTTTGAAGCGTATCGATACCGAGATCCCGGACGGTCTGGACGTCCATCTGGTGATAGACAACTACGCCACGCACAAAACCCCTACGATCAGGGCTTGGCTGGCCCGTCGGCCGCATTGGCATGTTCACTTCACGCCCACGTCGGCTTCCTGGATCAATCAGGTGGAGCGCTGGCTCGCTGAACTGAAGCGCAAGCAACTCCAGCGCGGCGTGCATCGGTCAACAACCCCACTCCGAGCCGACATCACAACTTTTTTCGACGCACATAATGAAAATCCAAGGCCGTATCGGTGGGTCAAATCAGCCAACCTGATCCTCACTTTGGTGAAACGCTTTTGTCACAAGACAATGAACCGAACTTTAGATTCAGGTGACTAGTAGCGATACGTGAGGAGAAGAAGGAGCTTATAAGGTCCTCCAGTGTAACGTTCAGCCGTCGCCGTGGTCGGTTACTAACACCTAAACGCGGATCTGCATGTTCTGACGTCAGAACATGCAGTAGGTTCAGGATCGAGTACGGCCTTCACTTGCAATGTGCAACTTCCTCCTGTCCGCCCCTACCTCGTTGACCTCTATCATTCTATCGCTGGGGGAACAAAAAGGTGATTTTTTGGGAATGCCCGACTGTGCCAATCCATCCCGAACTAGGTTCAGGACCTGTTAATTGATTGAACTGAGCGTGTTGTTGTGATTCACAGGTTTCCCGATGGAGGGTGAGCCAGTGAGTGATGTGTTTTTGCTGTCTGAACGCCAGATGGAACGGATCAGGCCGTTTTTTCCACTGGCACATGGGGTTCCCCGTGTGGATGACCGTCGCGTTCTGAGTGGGATCGTTTATGTGATCCGCAACGGGCTTCAGTGGAAAGACGCACCGAAAGCGTATGGCCCCCACAAGACGTTATACAATCGCTTTATCCGGTGGAGCCGCCTTGGTGTCTTTGACCGGATCTTCGTCGCGCTGACAGAACAGGTGGGTCGTTCGAAGCGCCTGATGATCGATGCGACGCACCTCAAAGCACACAGAACAGCAGCGTCTCTGCTCAAAAAGGGACTTTTCCCCGCCATATCGGACGCACAAAGGGCGGACTGAACTCAAAATTGCATGCTATGTGCGACGGCGAGGGGCATCCTGTTCGTCTTCATCTGACAGCGGGCCAGGTGAGTGACTTTAAAGGCGCAGACATTCTTCTGAGCGATCTTCCTGATGAGACAGAAGAACTCATCGGAGACCGGGGATACGACAGTAATAAAATCAGGCAGTCTCTCACAGACCGGAATATCACCGCCTGTATCCCGCCGAAGAAAAACCGAAAATCAAAGCCATCTTACGACTGGCATCTGTATAAAAAGCGTCACCTCATCGAAAACATGTTCGCAAAGCTCAAAGACTGGCGACGCGTCGCCACCAGATACGACCGCTGTGCTCATACCTTCATGTCCGCAATCCATATCGCAGCAACCTTCATCTTCTATCTCAAAGAATGAGTCCTGAGCCTAGTCACCTGGAACTGAAATAAACATCATTATATGATGCTCTTGTCGCAACGACGGGAGCAGAACGATGGCGGGACGACAGGCGGATCAGGTGGTGCTGAGCCCGCAGGCTCGGACCTTTCTTGAAGGGCGGGTCCGGCGTCACAAGGCGCCTCGGTCGTTGTCGGATCGCTGCCGGATGGTTCTGCTCTGCGCCGATGGCTTGCAGAGCAGGGAAGTCGCTGCACGTCTGGGCGTGCATGAGCATACCGTCGGCAAATGGCGGCGGCGGTTTGTCGAGGATGGCATCGAAGGCCTGACCGACGAATATCGCGCCGGCCGGCCCCGAACGGTGTCGGATGCGCAAGTTGCGCAGGTCATCGAACGCACGCTGAACACAACGCCCAGGGACGCGACCCACTGGTCGATCCTCTCCATGACCGCCGGGACCGGCCTGTCGCATACGACCATTCGCCGGATCTGGAGCGCCTTCGGTCTGCAGCCGCATCGGGCCGAAACCTTCAGATTGTCGACGGACCCGCTGTTTGTTGACAAGGTTCGGGATATTGTCGGTCTTTACATGTCGCCGCCGAACCGCGCGATCGTGCTGTGCGTCGACGAGAAATCCCAGATCCAGGCGCTGGACCGCGAGCAGCCGGTCCTGCCCATGGCACCGGGCGTGCCGGAACGACGCACCCATACCTATCTCCGGAACGGCACGACGTCGCTGTTTGCAGCCCTCGACATCGCGACGGGTGCGGTGATCGGCAAATGCTACAAACGTCACCGTGCCACAGAATTTCTGGACTTCCTGAAGCGTATCGACGCTGAGACCCCTGATGACCTGGATGTTCATCTCGTGATGGACAACTACGCCACGCATAAAACGCCCACGATCAAAACATGGCTCGCGCGCCGCGCGCATTGGCATGTTCACTTCACGCCCACGTCGGCTTCCTGGATCAATCAGGTGGAGCGCTGGTTTGCCGAACTGACGCGTAAGCAACTTCAGCGCGGCGTGCATCGGTCCACAGATGAACTCGAAGCCGACATCATAACCTTTATCGACGCACATAACGAAAATCCCAGGCCGTATCGATGGGTCAAATCAGCCGACCAGATCCTCGCCTCTGTGAAACGCTTTTGTCACAAGACAATGAACCGAACTTCAGTTCCAGGTGACTAGGTTTTCAACCGGATACGGCCCAAGAAATCGTACACCATTGAAATGGATCAAATGCGAGGGCGCATCGGCCACCCAAACTTCTGATTCCCACGCCATCTCACTGAGATAGCGCCCCATAATAGAACGGTTTGGAAATGCAGTTACATAAACCAATCCAGCCGTCGATCCCGCAAACAGTTTGGCAAGCTCAGCATGACGCTTTCCATCGACTGGCCCATGGCTGGTGACAGACTCGACCAATAACAGCCAATTCTTTTGCGTGAAGTGCAACACCACATCAGGCATCTTGCCGTGTGAATCCACATCGACACCAAGGTCAGCCAGCAGAGGAGCATCGAAGTAGCCCCATTTATCGCCTGTGTCGCCCACATAGACAAGCGTGCTACCCGGCGCAAAACGTGGGCCAAAGTCCTCGACAATGGCTCGGATCAACTCGCTATGCTCGCCGGGGCTGAGGGTGATTTTCTTGCCGGGTGCAATCTCGACTGGGATGCGGTTTTGCTCGCGCTCCTTCGCGTAGCGGGCAACCAGCGTTTCTCGCTCGGCCAAATAGGCAGTCAAGCTGTCGTGCCACGCCGGTGCACCGAAGGTGCGCAGCAAGGCCAGTGCTGCTGGCTCGATCTGATAGACGGCCTTCGGGCTATTCACCGGACGGTCGGGTTTGTCCGGGTTGTAAAGGGCGATACCTGCGTCGCAGAACTGATGCATCGTCTGTCGGCGGAACGTTTCACGGGTATTCGGCGCATACTCCTTCCCGTAGTTTTTTCTCACCCAATCCATGATTGGTGTGATGCCTACAAGCGGGTTCTGAGCCTTAGCCCATGCCTTGCCCGGCGTTAGATTCAACAAAGCCAGAAGCGAAAGCGCGGAGCGCTCGTTCTGTTGTGCCCTCGGCAGGCCAAGAGCAATAATGATCTGTTGTGCCGCTTCGATGTTATCGGTCTTATCACTCATGCAGTCAGTGTTCCTAGCTTGGCGTCGATCTGGCCTTGCGTCGGTTTTGCATGCTGCATGACCCACTCGCCAAGCTCGATCAGGCTCTCACGGCTCGGATATTTCATCAGCTTGAGGTCAGTCGCATTAACCTGTGTGTGGCCATTAAAACGCCGAAAATTTTCATCAACTGCGGTCGTATTTAAGAATACAGCCAGCCCACGGGCCAGTGCCTCGGACAATCCGTGCCGGTTCTCATGGAACACGTTCAGGTGGTTCTCGAAGCCCAACATGGGCATGCCACCGAATACACCCGGCTCGACCACGCTCGCCACAATCCTGCGCTTTTCCTCCTTGGATGAGAAGCGGCGCACAACACAATAGAACCCGCTAGGGTACAGCCACTTCTCGGTATCTGCATTACGTTCGATAGCGTTGGGCTTTTTCATGCCCTCGATAGGCCATGTGGTGCCAGTGCTGCTGAAATGGCCGGGATACAACAAGGGAACAGTGCCCTTCTTCGGCATATCCCGCAGATATTGTTTCAGCCGGAAATCAACCACCGGCCCGGTCGATACTTTAATGCCCAGGTCGCTCAACGTGCAGCGGATCGCCGGGGACAGCTCAATGGTATTCTTTTCTGGTGACGTGGGAACATGAATAAAACGCTCCGGGTCATCGGGAAACACGATCCGGTCGAACTGGTGTGTATGGGTTACAAGGTCGGAAAAGGTATCATCCGTCGAAGTTGAAACGGTCACTGCCCCCTGCAGGCCTCCCCGCTCCAATCGGACAATAATGTTCTCTTGCAGAACCTCGTCATCCTTAAATGCTTTGCTGCGCGAATCGAACAGGTGCATGTGGCGGATTGCTGCGCGTTCAAGGATGAAATCGCGGAAGGGCCGGTAATATGGCCCATTGCAGAAGCTACGCGGGATGATGGCCACGATTTGACCTCCCGGTGCAGCCTGAGTCACAGCCAGCGCCACGAAGGCGCTATATAAGTTCACCGTCTCGATGCCGACGCGACGCAGGGCCAATCGGTGCGAGGAATTGCTGTTGATCTTTTTGTAGGGCGGATTGAGGATGGCGTGCGTGTAGCCCGAAGGCTGCTTCGCCGTGAACAGGTCATCGGCAGTCACCAGTTCAATATAATCACCCGCAATGATCCGGGGCACTACGCCTCGGTATCCAGCCAAATGTTGCGCGAGGTGGCCGCGCAAGTGGTCATCAATTTCGTAGGCCGTTGCTTCCACAGCATCGAAACCGAAACCTCCAGCCGTCCAACGGTCGAGAAAGGCGCACGATAGCGCACCAACACCCGCACCCGCATCCAGCAACCGGCAAGTCTTTATGCGGCTTTCTGGGAACAGGGACGCCATGAAACGGGCCACACTCGAAGGCGTCAAAAACTGCCCGAACTCAGCCTTGTGCTTCTGTGCGATGCCCGGTGCAACCGTGCGACGCACTGTGTCTGCAGTGTCAAGCTGTTGCAGCATTCCCGCTCCTCGGCATTCTCGGCGATATGACGCCGACGTGTTTGTATAGGGTAGTGCGGGACACGCCATAGCGGCGAGCCACGTCCGCCACCTGAATATCAGGATCGCGCAGCAACGCTTTAATCTCACGCACCTGCTGATCGTCCAGTTTTGGCTTCCGACCTCCAGCCCTGCCCCTAGCTCGCGCGGAAGCAAGACCGACCTGCGTTCGCTCTCGGATCAAGCTTCTCTCGAACTCCGCCAGCGCTACAAATACGTGAAAGACCAACTTGCCCGCTGCGCTGCCGGTCTCGATCTTCTCGGCCAAACTCTCGAAGCCCACACCTTGCTGCTCAAGATCAGCCACGATCTGAACGAGATCGGGCAAACTGCGGCCAAGCCGATCCAACCGCCAGACGACGAGGGTATCCCCAGCCCGCAGCGCCTTCCGGCACTGCTCAAGCTCCGGGCGGGCGGCGTTCTTGCCGCTGGCGGCTTCCTCATAAATCACACCGCACCGAGCCTGAGTGAGAGCATCCCGCTGTAGATCTAGATGCTGATCGTCTATGGACGCGCGAGCGTATCCTATGCGTTGATTCATTGACGTAACCAGAACATTGAAAACCTGACGGGTATATTAACACTCGTGAACTGATTCAGCTACCCCAGAGATGCTGCTCCAGAAGTGTCTGGAAAACCACCGTTTAATGGACATTCGAAGGACATTTCCAGACTGTCCGCTATGCGGAAATCAAATCGCTATGTCGCGTGTCTGGCATGAGGCGATAGCAGCCCCGCGCTCCGGCCTCTCTCTGCGTTTCTGTCCGCACTATGCTATGAGAACAAAAGGTGACATTTTTCAGGACGCCAGGCTGTGCCGATCCGGCCGGAACTCAGGAAACTCTACCCGCCCGACTGGCCGCAGATCAGCCGGTCTGTGCGCTTTGAGCGGGCGCAGGGACGCTGCCAGAGGTGCGGCCGTCCGCACGGGCAGCAGGTCCGGGCGGTGGCTGCGGGCCGCTGGTTCGACGCGGACATCGGACACTGGCGCGATGCCAGAGGCCGGGCGACACGCTGTCCCGACCTGATCGAACAGATCGGGGTGCGCGAGACCCGGGTGGTGCTGGCGGCGGCGCATCTGGACCACGACCCGCGCAACAACCGGTGGCGCAATCTGCGCGCCCTGTGTCAGCGCTGTCATCTGGCGCATGACCGGGTCTGGCACGCACGGCAGCGCCGGCTGACCTGGAACTCCCGTTCGGCGCTGGGGGATCTGTTCGAAGGTCCGTACCGCCCCGGCATCCTCGGGATCGCGGCCGGACAGGCCCGCGCCGGGACCGTGACGGATGGATGATCCCTCTCTTCCGCTGGTCCGGCTGGCGGAGGCCCTGCTGTTTCGCAGCAGCGGTCCGATGTCGCAGACCGCTCTCGCCCGGGCGCTGGGACAGGACGTGGATGTCGTGGCCATCATGGCCCGGGTGGGAGAGCGGACAGCGGGGCTGGGCTTCGAACTGGTGCCGGCCGGGGACGGCTGGATGGGGTCACGACACGAAAGTGTACTTTACGTACGCTTAGAGTGAACCCAACAAGAACGTTGAGGCTGTTCTGCTGAGAGTTCGATAGACAGTTGGCCGAGAAATAGAAAACA
>NZ_WOSX01000032.1 GCF_011516735.1 Acetobacter fallax
AAGGCTTCGCGGTCCATCTCGCTTTCCTCCCGGAAACACAAAATGAAACGCCCGAAACCCTCCTGCGATCCCAGGCCCAACACCTAACGACAACAGAGCCTTTCCAAAGGCTCTGTTGTCGTTACGTGTTGAGCTGTGATTTTTCAAATGGTTAGCGGAAGATCGGGCTCTGCCCGAACCCGGCAGGGACCGCAGGCCCCTGCACCCCGATTTGTTTATAATAAAATGGTTTCCAGAGGTCTGTGACCTTTGGTGGGTTCCAGGGCAAAGCCCTGGGAAGAAGCCAACACGTAACGACAACAGAGTCTTTGGAAACCGGCTTATTGATCAGCAGATCCGGGTGAACGGATTTGCGAGTATGGAGAGAGCCCGGGTCAGGCCGGAGCGCTTTTTGAGAAAACGTGGATCACGACAACACCTGAAACAATCAGCGCCATTCCGACAAGTGCGGGACCATCGAGTTTCTGTCCCTGAAAAATCCAGGCGATTGCGGTCACGAGCACGACGCCGATTCCTGACCAGATGGCGTAGGCCGCGCCGGTCGGGATTGTCTGAAGCGCCAGAGATAAAAAACAGAAAGCGGTTCCATAGCCGGCGACCGTTACCAGAGACGGAAGAAGTCTTGTGAATCCTTCGGCGGATTTCAGGCATGATGTCGCCACGACTTCGGCGCAGATGGCAATCAGAAGGTAAAGATAGGGCATTCGGCATCCTGCTGCGGGCCTGGTTTACGGTGTCTGTCCCGCCATCAGCATGACGCGAACGATGGCGGCGTGCCAGATGACATCCGCCTGGGCGGATCTCTGTCTGGCATCGAGCGCGGCGCGGCGGGCGCGGAGATATTCGATAACCGGCATTTCACCAACCTGCCACGCGCGTTCAAGCTGCGTTGCCCGGTCATCAAGAGCTTTCTGCGTGATCTGACTGTGATGGAGGATATCGAGCGCTGAGGTCAGCTGGGAGCGTATCCGGCGATATTCCACCCGGACATTGCGACGGGCGAGTTCGGCATCACGGTCCGCCGCTCCGATTGCCTTGACACCGTTCATGAGCTTTGGCGCGTTCTGGGCCTCGCTGGGCAGTCCGACCTGAAACTGCACGCCGACCTGTGTATCCCACGGGCTGCCATACTGTTCCTGACGCATGACCTGCACACCGATTTCCGGATTGGGCATATAGGAATGTTTCGCGACGTCATAAGTCGCTTTCGCGCTGCGTGACTGCGCTTCGGCCATTTCGATGCGAGGATCGTTCCTGGGATCCAGCGCCACGGTGCGCGCGGTCAGCACACGTCCGTCGAGAGTCATCAGATCGGGAACGGCGTCTGTTCCGGTCATCACTTCGATCTGAGCACGGGTGTTGTCCAGGGCCTGTCTGCGATCGGCGATCTGGCTCTCCAGATCTTCCCTTTCCGCCACAACGGCATCATGATCCGCGCCGCCGATTTCACCGGCCTGCAATGCCCTGCGTGATGTCCGGGTCACATGGTCCAGCAGGATTCCGGTCATTTCCAGGTTGGCGAGTTCTTTCTGCAGGATCGTGGCGCTGCTGATGAGATCGAGGAGCTGAACGCCTGTCAGCAGTTTTCTGACCTTCCCCCGGGCGGTTGCGACGGCTTCATCGGCCTCCGCGCTCCGGACCGTGGCGGAGCCCTGTCCGGGCAGCCAGAGGGGGACGCTGACGCTGCCCTGATAGGTTGTGTAGCCGACCTTGCTGCCGATGAAATGGTCATCGAGGTACTCCCCGGCGAGAAGTGGCCCGGCGGGAAACCAGGAGTCGACGGCGCGGGCTGTTTTATGCGCGGCCTGCGCATCGACCGCGGCTGAATGCGTCTCGGGGTCTGCGGTCCAGGCCCGGATCAGGGCCTCGTGAAGCGTTTCTGCGGAGGCCTTAAGGGGAGCAAAAGCCATGACGCAGAGCAGGACGAACCTGGCGGACCGGAGCGGTTCTGCGGGAAAGCGTTTCCTGTAAAATGCGGGCGGGCGGCAACGAGAAAAGGCGCGTCCGGGGATAAAGGTCATGAGTGGCGGGTCTCACAGGGCGTCCTGACCAGAGGGCAGTAAGGTAATTTCCATGGATTAGCCAGCCTGTCCGGTGTGAAGAACGCGTCAGCCGGTTCAGTTTTCTGCGTGCATGCAAAGCGGGATCTGAGCCTTCTGCCTTAACGCCGGGCCGGCAACGCGGTATGAACGAAGAATGAACATCAGCGAGATCGGCCATGGCCACGCGGCATGAAACCCCGTCACCGCACGGTGACGATCTGTTCGCCGGAGACGATGCCGGAAACGGGGCTCCGCGCGCGGCGGCTGGCGGACGCAGGGGCACCGGCCCCACGCCGACCCAGCCTCTGGCGGACCGGCTCCGGCCGGCGCGGCTTGAGGATGTGGTCGGGCAGGATCATCTGCTGGGGCCGGATGGCGCGCTGACGCGGATGCTGGAGCGCGGGACTCTGGCGAGCCTGATCCTCTGGGGGGGGCCGGGTGTTGGCAAGACGACCATTGCGCGGCTGCTTGCGGCTGCTGCAAATCTGCGGTTCGTGCAGCTTTCGGCGGTATTTTCCGGCGTTGCCGATCTGAAGCGGGCTTTTGAGGATGCGCGGCGCTTTGCTGAATCAGGGCGGGGCACGCTGCTGTTCGTGGACGAAATCCATCGCTTCAACCGGGCTCAGCAGGATGGGTTTCTGCCGGTTGTGGAAGACGGAACTGTCGTGCTTGTCGGGGCGACGACGGAGAATCCGTCTTTTGCGCTGAACTCGGCTCTGCTCTCGCGCTGTCAGGTGATGGTGCTGCGGCGGCTGGACGATGCGACGCTGGATGCGCTTCTGGTGCGGGCGGAGGAGCTGACCGGGCGGCCATTGCCGCTGACGGAGCCGGCGCGGGCGACGCTGCGGGCGATGGCGGATGGTGACGGGCGGTATCTGCTGAACATGGTTGAGCAGATTCTGAGTCTGAAAGCAGATGTTCCGCTTGATCCTCAGGCTCTGGCGTCCCTGCTGGCGAAACGGGCGATCCTGTATGACCGGGATCGGGAAGAGCATTACAATCTGATTTCCGCCTTGCATAAATCATTGCGGGGATCGGACCCGGATGCGGCGTTGTACTGGTTTGCGCGGATGCTCGAAGGCGGGGAAGATCCGCGTTATATTGCCCGCCGGCTGACACGGTTTGCGGCGGAGGATGTCGGGATGGCCGATCCGTCCGCGCTGACGCTGGCGATCGCGGCCTGGGAGACTTATGAGCGACTGGGCTCGCCGGAGGGTGAACTGGCTCTGGCGCAGCTTGTTGTGCATCTGGGGACCGCGCCGAAATCGAATGCGGTTTACAAGGCTTATGGCGCGGCGCGACGGGCGGCGAAGGCGACGGGCAGCCTGATGCCGCCGGCTCATATTCTGAACGCACCGACGAAGCTGATGAAGGACATCGGCTATGGCGATGGCTATCAGTATGATCACGACGCGGAAGAGGGTTTTTCCGGTCAGAACTACTTCCCGGATGAGATGCCGCGGCAGCGTTTCTACAACCCCACGGGGCGCGGGTTTGAACATGAAGTCAGGCGAAGGCTGGACACGTGGGGCCGAATGAGGGCAAGCCGCCCGGCATCGGGTGATGGATCGTGAGGCGCGGATAATGAGTGTGGCCATGTTGACGGTAAGCGAGGATGAGGCGGAGATCCGTCTTGATCGCTATTTCCGGCGTCACTATCCGCATGTGACACAGGGAGCTCTTCAGAAGCTGTGTCGCACCGGGCAGATCCGGGTTGATGGCAGGCGGGTGGAAGCGGGCACCCGTCTTGCTCCGGGCCAGACTGTCCGGGTGCCTCCGATGACGGTGGCGACGAAGCCGGCTCCTGCCGCGGCGCGGCCGCTGGATGAGCGGCTGGCGCGCGAGATCCGGAATATGGTGGTTTATTCTGATCCTCAGCTGATTGTTCTGAACAAGCCGTCGGGTCTTGCGACGCAGGGTGGTCCGGGCATTACCCGGCATGTGGACATGATGCTGGACGGCCTGCGGGAGGGCGATGATCCGCGTCCCCGTCTGGTGCATCGCATCGACAAGGACACGTCGGGGCTTCTGCTTCTGGCGCGCACGCCCGGGGTAGCGGCGAAGCTGGCGGCTTTGTTTCGCGGTCGTGATGTGAAGAAAACTTACTGGGCGGTGGTTGCTGGTCGTCCTGATCCGCTTTCCGGCGAGATCGACCAGCCGCTGGCCCGTCTTGGTGTCGGTCCGGGCGCGATTACGGTGGCGGCTGACCGCAAGGACGAAGATGCACAGATGGCGCGCACCGACTATGAGGTTCTGGATTCAGCCGGGCGTAAGTTCGCGTGGCTGGGTCTTTCCCCGCTGACCGGGCGGACGCATCAGTTGCGGGTGCATTGCGAGGCGCTGGGCACGCCGATCCTTGGCGACCCTAAATATGGTGCGGACAAGGCTCATGTGGATGGCTTTACGGACCGGCTGCATCTGCACGCACGCAGTCTCGTGCTGCCTCATCCGGCTGGTGGCTGGCTTGAAGTGAGTGCTGAGCTGCCGCCGCATATGCGCGAGACATTCCGCGCACTTGGTTTTACGGCGGGATCAACCCCGGCGCCACGCAGGAGATAGCATGAAGTTCAGGACAAAGGCTGGCCTCGCTATTGGCGGGATTGCGGTGCTGCTTGGCGGCGCTGTGACGGCATCGTCGCTGATGGATGCGACCTGGCTGCGCACCAGGCTTGTGGAGGCGGTTGATCAGCAGACCGGGCGGCAGTTGCGGATCGACTCGCTGCATGTGTGGCTGCTGCCTTATCCGTGGGTTGAGGCGAAGGGTGTGAGCTTCTCCAACCGTGCCGGTGGCGCGCGACCGGAGATGTTCACGGCCAGGGAAGTCCGGGCCAGGCTTACTCTGGGGGCTCTGTTTTCGCACAGGGTCGTGCTGGATAATGTGAGTCTCATGGAGCCGGAGCTCCTTCTGGAGCGCACGCCTGACGGGGAGCCGAACTGGCTGTTCGGGCCGGCTCAGTCCCTTCATGACGGCGGTGCGTCATCCGGCTCGCACCGGCACTGGAATCTTGCGCTGTCTTCCGTGCATGTCCGTGATGGAGGCCTGATCTGGTCTGATGTCCGGCAGCATCTGACGGGTGAAGTGGATGTTGATCGCGCGGACATAACCGGGCTGACGGGCAGTGCTGTCAGTCTCAGTCTGCGCGGGCATCATGATGCGGGGGCCTTCACACTGGCCGGCACGACCGGACCGATACTGCCTGTTACGGGCGAGAGCTGGCCGGTTCATCTGACCGGGACACTGGTCGTGAGCAGGCGGCAGGCCGGGCAGCTGCATGTCGATGGCGTTATCACCGACCCTCAGCATGACGCCGGGTATGATTTGCAGATTGGTGGCACGCTGGGACAGCTGGCGGATCTGCAAGCGCTGTTCCCCAAAGCCAGTCTGCCGGATGCTGACGATGTGTCGCTTCAGGCCGGTGTGACGGGCAGCGGGGCCAGTCCGGGTCTGCGTATGTTGCATCTGCACACGGGTGCGGTCGATCTCGATCGGGTTCTGGAAGGGCTGCATGCTGACACTGTCACGCTGGATGCTTCGCAGCCCGCCGACCGCCTGACTGTTGCGCTTGATGGAAAGCTCGGTGATCAGGCGGTGATTCTGCGTGGCATGCTTGGGACGCCGGATCAGACGATCCAGGCGATCCGGACCCCGGATGCCAGCGCGCTGCCGGTGAAACTGTCTCTGGAAGACGGGGACTCCTCCGTGACGCTGGATGGCGTCGCCGGCGGGGAAAAGACGTCTCTGGATGTGCATGGATCACTGCCGGCCCTGACTTTCGCTCCTGGAAAACCGTCTTTGCAGGGGCTTAAAGTTGACGGGCATCTGGCCAGTGCGGCGCCGGTTTCCGTTCTTCGCGCCCACGATCCGCAGGCATGGCTGCGGGCGGCACAGGCCACTCTGGACGTCGCGGCGCAGCGTGTGACGTGGCAGTCCGTGGCATGGGATGCTGTTTCGGCGCATGTCGTTGCTGATGGCGGTCGTCTGACGGCTGATCCGATCCGTGCCAGCGGGACCGGTGTGGCGCAGGGCATGGCTCAGTCCGGACGGTTTGGATACGACGCTTCCGGGGATGTGCCCAATATGACCGTTACGGCGTCGCCTCTGGTTTTGCCGGCTGAGGTTGTTGAAGGCTGGGCGGGTATTCCGTCTCTGGTGAACGGGTCACTCCAGGTTGTAGGAAGCATCGCGGCTGATGGTGCGGACATGAACGCCTGGAAGCGCAGTGCCGCGGGGCATGTCGGTGTCTCGATGGTGGGTGGACGGGTGAGCGGTCAGGCTCTGGCGGCGATTATCGGTCGGGGTATTCCGGTTCGGGGTGCGATGGGGCTTCGCTGTTTTGGCATCCATATGCAGATTGCCGATGATCGGGCGACGCTGGAGCGGATCGGGCTGGAGGCGGACATGCTATCGCTGACCGGGCACGGAAGCGTGGGTCTTTCCTCCGGAGCGCTTGATCTGCATCTGACGCCGCGCATCGGGATTGGCGGAACCGGTGCGTCGTCGCCGGTTGGCGTTGGGGGCACGATCAGTTCACCGCAACCGCATCTGGAACCGGGGAGTGATGGACGGTTTGCGATCGCCATCGGTGGCGCTCAGTCGGGCGGAGGTGACCAGTGCCCGGACCTTCTTGCGACGGCGCGTGAGGGTGGAGCGGGTCCTGCTGCCGCGCCGGCTCCGGCAGGCAAGGCGAATGGCCTGATGAACATGCTCAAGGGGCTGCTGCGGTGACGGGCGTCGTCAGACCTCCTGCCGGGAACGACACACGCCGGAAGAGATTCTGGATCCGTGCCGGGGTGGTTGCCGGGCCTGAAGGGTTCGGGGTGATGCTGGATGGGAAGCCGGTTCTGCTGCCTGGCCGGAAAGCGCTCTGCGTGGCCTCGAAACCGCTGGCTGAGGCGCTGGCAGCTGAGTGGCAGGCGGCGGGTTCCGATGACCCGGAGAAACGGTTTGGGCCGGACGCATTGCCTCTGACGCGCATTGCGGGAACGATGATCGAGCGGGTTGAGCCTGACCGCGCGCACTCCGTTGCGACGCTTGCGGGTTATGGCGCACACGATCTTCTCTGTTATCGCGCAGAAGACGCTGAGCCTGTTGCGGCTTTGCAGAACGAGGCGTGGCAGCCATGGCTGGACTGGCTTGAAAAGCGCCACGGCATTCATCTGTGCGTGACGACGGGCATCATGCCCGCGGTGCAGTCTCCCGAGGCTCTGGCGGCGTTGGCGGAGCTTCTGGGCGGTCAGCCGGATGCTGTCCTGGCGGGACTTGGGGTTGCTGTCCCGGCACTTGGCAGTCTGGTGCTTGGGCTGGCCGTTGCTGAAGGGGTGCTGAAAACACGGGATGCGGTCCGTGCGGCCTCGGTGGACGAAAGAGAGCAGATGCGGCGCTGGGGTGAGGACGCAGCTGTGCTGGACAGGATTGCTGTCATGGCGGCGGATGTGGCTGATGCCGAACGCTTTATGACGCTTGCGGCCGAAGGGGCTCTTTAGAGGCTGCGTCAAAAGCCCCTCTGCCGGGGCGATCTCGCTCAGCAGTGAGGCTTTTGAAAGGCTCTGTTAGCATTACGTGTTGATCTTTGATTTTTCAAAGGGTTAGCAAAAGACCGGGCTCTGCCCGAACCCGGAAGGGGTCGCAGACCCTTTCACCCCAATCTATTGATAAATAAGTCGGTTTCCAAAGGTCTGCGACCTTTAATGGGTTCCAGCGCAAAGCCCTGGGAAGGTGCCAGCACGTAATGCTAACAGAGCCTTTTGAAACAGCCTCTTAGCCTTTATTGCGGCGATCGGCCTCCGGTCTGAAATCGCAAAAATTCGTGTACCAACCGCACACACTGTAACAGCATGGCCTTATTTCAATGACATGCTTCAGGTTTTTCTTTCTTAAAGCCTTAATCCGCCACGATTTTGCCCCAGAGCTCCGGTTATGTCCCGCTTATACCGAAAGCGGCGGAAATTTGCTGAGACGGTTGGTAACTTGGCTGATTTCGCGGCCACAGGCAGTGTCGCAGAACCACGCGACCTGTGGTTCACGAACCAGAAGACTGAAAAGGAGGTCTCATGCATAAGACTGACATTCAGACTCAGGACTTCACTGCGTCCGGCATCGTGCGAACACAGCCGGAGCGGGTCAGAAGAAAAGCTGCTCAGGTTTTTGCGACCTGTGCGATGGGCGCATGGATTGTGCTGGCTGTCGTTCCTTTTGTTGTCGTTCTGGTCGAACTTGGCTGATCAGGCAGAGATTTTGCCGGGCTGCTGAGTTATTACCGGCCTGCTTTCGGGCCGGGCTTCGCTGATCGCGCCTTGCCGCCCGAACGGCCTTTTCGCTTTTCAGGATCGTATCCGCCTCCTCCGGGGCCGAGCGGGACCGGAGTTTTGTCTTTCTTTCGTCCCGGAGCGCCCTGCCTGTTTGATGGCGAGGGTGGTGGTGGCTCAAGACCGAGTTGTAACGCTTCAAGACGCTTTACTTCATCACGCAGGCGGGCGGCGGTTTCAAATTCGAGATCCGCGGCAGCGGCGCGCATCCGGCGCTCCAGTTCCGCGATGGTCGCATCGAGATTCTTACCGACAAATTCGTCCGCTTCGGCGCCTTCGGTTGGCGTAACGGTCACGTAATCCTGTTCGAAGACCGAGTTAACGATATTTCCTATCTGCTTACGCACGCTCTTTGGTGTGATGCCGTGCTCGGTGTTCCATGCGGCCTGCTTTTCCCTGCGCCGCGCCGTCTCTTCGATCGCGTAACGCAGACTGTCTGTCATCCGGTCGGCATAAAGCAGCACCCGGCCGTCCACATTACGCGCGGCGCGGCCGATGGTCTGCACCAGAGACGTCTTTGACCGCAGGAAGCCTTCCTTGTCGGCGTCAAGGATCGCGACGAGGGAGCATTCCGGAATATCCAGTCCCTCACGCAGAAGATTGATACCGATAAGCACATCAAACACGCCAAGGCGCAGATCGCGGATGATCTCGATACGCTCGAGAGTATCGATGTCGGAATGGAGGTAGCGGACTTTGATTCCGGCTTCATCGAGATATTCGGACAGATCTTCGGCCATGCGCTTGGTGAGCACGGTCACGAGGACACGACCGCCCTTCCCGATCGTCTCCCGACATTCCGCGAGCAGATCATCGACCTGTTTCTCCACGGGACGCACTTCTGTCACGGGATCGATCAGGCCGGTCGGGCGGATCACCTGTTCACTGAACGTGCCCTGCGTTCGTTCCATTTCCCATGGGCCTGGTGTGGCGCTGACAAACAGCGTCTGCGGACGATAGATTTCCCATTCACCAAATTTCAGGGGCCGGTTGTCGAGACAGGACGGCAAACGGAAGCCGAATTCGGCAAGAACCGATTTACGGGCGTGATCGCCTCTTTCCATGCCGCCGATCTGCGGCACCGTGACATGGCTTTCATCGACGATCAGCAACGCGTCTTCGGGCAGGTATTCGAACAGGGTCGGCGGCGGTTCGCCGGCTTTTCGTCCGGACAGATAACGCGAGTAATTTTCGATGCCTTTGCAGACACCGGTTGTCTCCATCATCTCAAGATCGAAGGTCGTGCGCTGCTGGAGACGTTCGGCCTCAAGCAGTTTGCCCTGCTTCATAAACAGGTCAAGCTGGGTGCGTAATTCCTGTTTGATGCCGATGACGGCCTGATTGAGCGTCGGGCGCGGCGTGACGTAATGGCTGTTGGCGTAAAGGCTGACTTCCTGGAGATCCGCCGTTTTTTCACCCGTCAGAGGATCAAATTCGATAATCTGATCGATCTCGTCACCAAAAAGCGTGACACGCCAGGCGCGGTCTTCGTTCTGTGGGGGGAAGATGTCGATGCTTTCGCCGCGCACGCGAAATGCGCCGCGCACGAACGCTGCGTCATTACGTCGGTACTGGAGTTCGACCAGCCCTTTGATAAGCTTATCGCGATCTATTTCTCCGCCGACTTCCAGCCGGACGACCATACGGGAATAGGTCTCAACCGAACCGATACCGTAGATGCAGGACACCGATGCTACGATGATAACGTCATTACGTTCCAGCAGCGCCTGGGTGGCGGCATGGCGCATACGATCAATCTGTTCATTAATCTGGCTGTCTTTTTCGATATAGGTATCCGAACGCGCCACATAGGCTTCCGGCTGGTAATAATCATAATAACTGACGAAATATTCGACTGCATTATTCGGAAAAAACTGCTTCATCTCGCCATAGAGCTGGGCGGCCAGCGTCTTGTTTGGTGCGAGAATGAGGGTCGGCTTCTGCGTGGCTTCGATGACCTTCGCCATCGTGAAGGTCTTGCCGGAACCCGTTACACCAAGCAGCACCTGATCACGTTCGCCGCCATCAACACCCTGGGTCAGTTCTCGGATCGCCTGCGGCTGATCACCGGCAGGCTCATATTCCGACACCACTTCCATACGGAAGCGCTTTTCCTTGGGGGGCAGGCGTTCCGGCTGGAACACGAGCGCTGGATTACCTTCGAGGGAAGATCGGGAACGAGCAGCCATAATGCCAACATGGCTATTCGTCCGGGTGGCTGCAAGAGACAGAAGTGCTGACGCACGGATCGGACGACCCGGTCCCTTCATGTGAATACGGGGTCCCGAACCGGGACAGGTCGTATAAAACATGACCCCTTCCGCCTTCGGTTGAAAGCGACAGGGGTCATTATAGTCAGTTCAGCAGAAGCTCATGCTTTTAGCGGCGCCACCAGCCGGCGCGGGGCTTTGCGGCAGGCGCGCCGTCTTCAATCACGACAGGCTCGACGAAGATAACCGGCTTCCGGGCGCTTTTCTTCTTTTCGGCAGGCGGCGCCACAGGGGCAGGCTGCACCGCCTCCACCTCTACCGGAGCCGTTTCGGTGTCGGGCTTGCGGCGGCTACGCGTCCGGCGGCGCGGTGTTACCGCATCCGCTGTCTCTTCAGGTCCGCTCTGTGTCGGCTGAACAACGGCTTCCTGCACAGCGGCAACCGGCACGTCGGCATTCGCTGTTCCGGTCTCTGTTCCCTCTGGCTGACGCCGGGAACGGGAGCGTCGGCGCGGTCTGGCCTTCTCTTCCGGTATCGCTGCCTGAGCCGTATCCGGTTCCGGCACAAGAGCAGGAAGCGGCTCCGGGCTCTCCCTGACTGGCTCAAAGGCGCTGTCAGGCTCAGGAATCAGCACAGGCGCAGGTACCGGGGCCTTTCCGCTGGTTCGCGCGGGCAGATTTTCTTCCCGTTCGGCCTGTTCCATCATATCGAAAATATCGAAGCTGCCGCCAAACGGATCGGCTGGCGTCGGGCCCTGCCATCCTTTTGCAGCGGAGACGGGAGCGGGAATCGGAGCCCTGGCCGGAGCAGGCTGGCTTTTCTGGGGCTGAGGCACTTCGGTTTCTGTTGTGCCTTTACGAGAGTGCCGGGTCCGCATGCGGCCGGGCACGAGATTCTCTTCCGTATGCTCGTCCTGCGTCTGAGAACGGGACGCCGGAGCAGAGCGCTGCGCTTCTCTTACAGCAGGCTGACGGGAAGCCTGTGCGTCAGACGTCGGATTCTGCTGTCCTTCAGACAACAGTGAGCCATTGTCGTTTTCATCTTTCTGTCCACCACGGCGACGACGGCGACGGCGACGGCGACGAGGCTGTTCACCGTCGGTCTCCCTGTGCTCGTCTCCCCCGTCTGGTCCCGGGGCGGCAGATCCGGTTTCCGCCGGAGGCACCTCGGCAATCGGGATCGTTCGTACGGCGGCAGGAACGGTCTCATCCGCTGCGCCGTCAGTGTCCTGATGCGCTTCAGAATCTTCCGGCGCAGCGAGTTCTGCGGTCAGATCACGTTCGGGCGCGTCAAAACGTGCGGTCTGTGCACGGTGACGCTCAATACGCACTTCGGGCGGTGGCAATGAGGAGTCGGCCCCGAAGAAGACACTCATTTTATGGCGTGTCTCAATTGAACTGAGCCAGTCACGCTTATTATTGAGAATATAGAGCGCTATCTCGCCTGCGACATAAACGGTAATTTCCGAGGCCCGGCGCAGACCGCCCTCTTCCTCAATGGCGCGCAGCACATGCAGGGCAGAGCTTTCGATGCCACGGACGATGCCCGTGCCCTGACAATGCGGACATGTCGCGAATGCGGCTTCCGCGACCGACGGGCGGAGTCGCTGGCGTGACATTTCCAGCAGGCCGAAATGCGAGATTCCACCGACCTGGATGCGTGCGCGATCGTGCCGAAGAGCATCCTTGATGCGCCGCTCGACCTGGGCATTATGCCGGCGGGACTCCATGTCGATAAAATCGATAACGATCAGACCGGCAAGATCGCGCAGACGAAGCTGGCGGGCGACCTCATCAGCCGCCTCCAGATTGGTCTTGACCGCTGTTTCCTCGATATTGCGTTCGCGCGTCGCCCGACCGGAATTGACGTCGATGGAAACCAGCGCCTCTGTCTGATTGATGACGAGGTAGCCGCCGGACCGAAGCTGAACTGTCGGCGACAGCATGGCGTCGAGCAGGCCTTCGACATGAAAATGGCTGAAGAGCGGCTGGCTCTCCTTGCGCCACAGCTTCACCTTATGGGCGCTCTGAGGCATGAGCATCCGCATGAAGTCACGCGCGGCACGCCAGCCGTTCTCGCCATCGACAACGATATCGTCGACATCACGGGTATAGACGTCACGAATGGCACGCTTAACGAGGCTGGCTTCCTCATAGATCAGCGCCGGCGCGACAGATTCCAGCGTGTGCTCACGAATTTCGTCCCAGAGATGCAGGAGATACTCGCAGTCCTTCATCACTTCGGGACGTGGTCGCTGGGCTCCGGCCGTACGAACGATCATGGCCATACCGCGTGGAAGCTGAAGATCGGCGATGATGTCTTTCAGACGTTTCCGGTCCGCGACAGCGGTGATCTTCCGGGACACGCCGCCGCCACGCAGGGCGTTGGGCATCAGAACACAGTAACGCCCGGCCAGTGAAACATAGGTCGTCAGCGCGGCGCCTTTGTTGCCGCGCTCTTCCTTGACGACCTGCACCAGAAGGATCTGTCGACGACGGATGACTTCCTGAATTTTATAGCTGCGCAGAAAGCGGGCCATGCGCTTCTGCACCAGCGCTTCTTCGCCGGTATCGGTCTCACCGCCAACATAATCAGGGGTATTTCGGGACGCTTCGGTCTGCGAAGTCTCGCTGTCGTCATTTCCGGCGTCTTCGGAGGCGGCTTCCGCGTCTGCGGCGGGCTCGCTGCCTGGCTCATCTCCGGCGTCGGCGGCGGCTTCTTCCGCATCGATCGCGCTGGCTTCTTCTTCCTGAAGCGCCAGCAGCTTTTCGCGGTCCGCTACAGGGATCTGATAGTAGTCAGGGTGGATCTCGCTGAAGGCGAGGAAACCGTGCCGGTTGCCGCCGTATTCGACGAAGGCGGCCTGCAGGCTCGGCTCCACACGGATAACCTTGGCAAGGTAGATATTGCCTTTGAGCTGCTTTCTGTTAGCCGCCTCAACGTCATAATCTTCGAGACGATTTCCGTCCATCACAACGACGCGGGTTTCTTCCGCGTGCGTCGCGTCTATCAGCATACGCTTGGTCATAAAAAGGAAAACTCCGGTGTCCCGGCATTCTTCCAGGCGGGCGCAGCCAGTCACGAATGGACCAGGCGCCGCGCGGGAACGCTTCGGGCGAATCGACTGAACGATCTGGGATTGCGAGCGTGAGCGACTTCCGGGAAACGCAGAGCATGCCGTAGCGACCAAACAGCGACAACGATACCGGGGCCAGTCCGGAGCTGTTTCTGCCCGAGCCCTCGTTTCGCTTCTTCACCGTGTCCAGCCCTGCTCTCATCCGTCCTTGTCGTTCAGCATTTGTGTAACGTCCTGGCCTGAACGCCGCCGCCCTGTCTGTCATTCGGGGCGCGACATCTTCTGATCCAGGTTACGCGATGCACGTCACCGACGAGACCACGTGTTCATAACCATGACTGAAACGCAAGCCTTACGCAAGCGACGGTGTGCATTGCCTTGCAATCAGTCACGTGCAGCCTGAAGAAATGCACGCGGGGCGATGGATTAACTCTCCTTTGTTAATGACTGCATAAAGCCGCTATGACAGAACCATTGCGGATTTGTTGTTCGGAACAAGAGATGACGCAGGATCGGAAAGTGCCTCCCTGTCTGCCTGACAGTGAGGTGCCGGAGACCAGGGCTTTCAGGCAGGGTGTTGTCACATCCGGGGACGCGCCGCTTTCAGGTGATGCGGCATCGGGGCTCATCCGCGGGCTGACGCGGCGGCGTGTCGCGCTGATTGCGGGACTGGCGCCCTTTCTTCCCTCTGTCGGGCTGGCACGCCCGAAGACGCATGGCAGTCCGACACTGCATCACCCTGCGACCGGGGCCGGGGCTGGCCCGTTGCATGCGCCTGCTGTGCTTCGCAATGCACCGCCGCCACGGCCACTTGTTATGCTCGACCCCGGTCATGGCGGCAAAGATCCGGGCGCTATCGGCTATTCCGGGACATATGAGAAACACGTGGCGGAAGCCGCCGCGACTGAACTTGAGCGCCAGCTCATGGCTTCCGGCCGTTATCGCGTCGCGATGACGCGGACATCGGATCGCTTTATTCCACTGGAAGGTCGGGTGGAGATGGCGCAGGCCCATCGGGCGGAACTGTTCATTTCCATGCATGCGGACGCCCTGCACGACGCCTCCGTCAGGGGAGCCAGTGTCTACACCTTGTCGAGTGCGGCATCCGACAGCCAGACAGCCCTGATTGCGCAGAGTGAAAACAGTGCGGACCTGTTCGGTGGTCCGCATGTGCATGCGACTTCGCCGGAAGTGCAGCAAATTCTGGCCAGTCTGGTCTCCGAAGAGACCAGGCGTGGCTCGGCGCACATCGCCAGTTCGGTGGTTGCGTCTTTTCAGTCGAGACTCACTCTTCTGAGCCATCCGCAACGCCATGCCGCCTTTGTGGTTCTGAAGGCGGCGGACATTCCGTCGGTTCTGGTCGAAATGGGCTTCATGTCAAATCGCCACGATGAAGAATCTCTCAGGCAAGCCGGTCATCGGGCGATGGTTGCCGGCGCTATGCGTGACGCTGTCGATCGCTATTTCGCCTCGGCGCGGGTCGGGATGGGATAAAATTTTCCATCCTGCGGAAACGTTGATAAACAGCCCGGTTTCCAAAGGTCTGCGACCTTTGGAGAGTGTGAGGGCCGGGCCACGGGAATTCACCGGCACTTAATGGTAACAGGGTTAACCCGCTTCATCGCGATGGGATGATCGGGTCTCCTGTCTGTTCCAGCGGAAGGGAAACAGTATGCGCCGGATGGCGGGGCGATTTGCATGCAGACTGGCTGTCGCAGTTGCAGGATCACTGGTGACGGGCGCCTTTGCGGAAGCGCAGACAGTTTCTCCTGTATGCGACAACAGTGGTTTTCTGGCGGCTCAGCGCACTTTTGAAAATGGCGGGATGCGGGATGACGTGCCTGTGCATGTCTGCGGACGGGTTATCGCGGTCTCGCACAAAGCAAGACGCACACGCAGTGGCTGGCACGGTTATTTCTATATGGACACTGGCAACGGCGTTTCGATTCGAATTGTTTCCGATCTCGATGAAATGAATGCACCTGACTGGCCGTGGGTTTCAAAAGGCGACCAGACTGAAGTCGTCGGGCGTTATTATTATGACAAGCCACGTCGTCAGGGCATCGACTGGACGCATCACGGGACAGGACGATCCTGGGGCATGCCCGGTTATGTTATCGTAAATGGCACAAAATATCAGTGAACTGATCGGAAGCTAAAACCCCGGCAGGCGCGTCCTGGCCTCTTCCATCAGAGGACCATGAGTCCGGCGCAGAGCGGGGTGCGCCTCTTCCGGCATTCCGAAAGGATATCGATCGGCCTATCCTGTTTCAAAGCGGCGGACACCATGCTTATAAGTTGCCCGCGTGAACACGGAGGCCATCAGACAGAATGAGATCTGGTTTAATCATTGTGGCGCTCACCGCCTGGTGTCTTGCTCTTATCTGTATCGCCGGATCGTTTCTGATGCCTGATACTGGCAGAACGGGCCTCTGGCTGGTGTCAGGTTTTGGTTTTGGCATGGCCGGACTGGTTGTTGCGCTTATAAATCTGTGGCGGCAACGCCGTGGGCCGGACTGACAGGATTTTTCTTACTGTCGAAGCGTCAACTGTTTTTGGCGCTTTCTCTGACGCTTTTCGGTAGCGGGCCATCGGTTCTGAGGCTGTTCCATGACAGGAAGCAATCCGCGATAAAAACCGCGAGGGCCGTGACTGTCGCCAGCAACGCCGCCCCGAACAGGCCAACAAGCCAGAGCGCGATTGAGGCGTCCCGGACACTGCCGAGAAAAAGGACGAACGCCGCGCCACAGGTCGTTGCTCCGGCGATACCACCAAACATGATGGCGATATCCAGGACCATGATTCGGTGACGAAGCCGTCTGATATGTCTGTTGAGACTTTTACGCCCTGCTTTGTTGAGTTCATCATCAAGCAGATCCGCGGCTTTCTCGATCTGATCGGATACGCGGGCGGATCGCGTATTGAACAGATTCAGAAGTGTCCCGACACCGGAAAGCAGGAAGACTGGTGTCAGTGCTGTTTCAATGAGACGGGCAACGTCACCGGCAGAGTCAGTTGCGAGCGCAGAAAGAGGAAGCGACATTAATCCTGATCGGGTCCGGGAGAAGAGGTCTTTCCTGTACCCGCTGCGGCCTCATACTTCAACTGGCGCACACGATTTCATGCTGCCGCTTACGACGGCACGCACAATGAAAACTGCATTCGGAAGACATAAAGATGTGAGTTTTTGCTGAAAAGGGACATATCCGCTCTGCCGGATATGTCCCTCCTGCCTTTACGTCATGCGCAATCAGGCTTCCGAAGCAGAATTAGAGTACAGATTTAATCAGAGTGTCGCCAGAACCTTGAGGCCTACAAGAATTGCATTGGGAATGACCGAAGTCTCTCCGGGACGCATCATGTATTCAAAAACAGGCTGAGCGATGAGACCAGGGATGACGGGAATACCATAATAGGCCTCCAGTGTGGCGGTGTGAGTTTGCGGGCCGTTCACAAATGCGCCCATGGAATCACCGGCCATCTGGCGAAATCTTTGTCCCAGCGTCAGGTTGGGACTGATCTGATAGTATGAATACATCACACCCAGGCGATCGAAAGGACGGTAAGGAAGAATTCCGAGCAACGATGCCCCGACATAGAACTGATCGGAAAATGCGGAAACACTGGGCGTGTTATGGATATATCCGGCCAGGAGATAACCGCCGGCCATCTGGTGGTTTCCACCTTTCCGGTAGACCATCTGATCGGCTTCAAAATAAAACGTATCACGTGGACCGCCTGGGTGAGCACCGATCCGGGAGAGGTAGGCTGCGGGCACTTTCCCGATCAGGTCAGCATAATGCGAGGTATCATGCCCGAAGCCGACTTTATAATGTCCTGGCAGGTTTTGAGGCCCCAAAAAGGGCTCCCATGTCAGTTCGACAGGCAGCATGACCCCGGTGGCGTGTTCAGCACCCCAGCTCCAGCCAGATGGATTTTCAGTCAGAGAGGCCGCCTGGTACACACCGGTTCGCAATGTCAGATCACGGGTCGGCCGAAGTCGCACGGTTCCGCCCCAGGTCGCTTTTGGGTAAACGCTCCACCCCGCGTTCGATTTTACGCCAACAGGCGCCGAACACTGAATCATGAAGGTGCACAACAGCACTGATGTTGCATAGGTATGCGTAAGTGTCATTCGACCGAGATTTATATTGATCGAATTGTGGTAGAATGCTTTTTCAACATACAGATCAGCAAGATGCGCCGCTCTGCCGCCGTCGAGACTATGAACCTCAGCAAGCAGGATGCGATGTTCGCCCACATAGTCATAGCTGACTTCTCTTCCTGCACGTTCCATCACAACGCCGTGCAGAAACCAGCCATTAAGGCCGAGAAGTTTCCCCAGATCAAAACGTGTCGTCAGAGTCAGTTCATGAGCGTAGTCCATGCCCTTTCTGATCCCGCCACCTACGTTTGCCAGACCTTCGCCCTTATATGAAAACTGGAAGCTGAAACCGCGATTCTGCAGCCATTTTCGTACAGGAGAAATTTGCGGGACAAGATTACCAAAGGTCTGCGCAGGAACATAATACCCTGCCGCGAGATCACTGCTGCGCAAAGCATCATCATGGCGGTTCAGAAGTGAAGAAATACTTTCTGTATTAAAGAGCGCTTCCAGCTGTTCATTCGAAGTGAGCGTAGTTTTTTTCGGTCTGTTCTCTGACAGAGCTGCCGGTCCCGGACCTGTAATATTAACCACAGCCGCAGGCATGGTCTGTTTCTTTGGCTGGGGAGAAATTTCCTGCCCCCAGGCAGGAAAACCCACAACCATAAAAAACGAGATACCAATACCCAGAACGTAACCAACATCGCTTTGACAACGTGAAGAACGGGCAGGCAGATGACTACCGGGGCTTGTCGTTTCTTTTTTTTGTTTCATTTCGACTTTCTCGCCTTAACCCTTCAACCGCTACTACGAGGGCCATATAATTCCAATCCATCCGCAGCTTTCAAAACAACCTTAAGTTTACTCGTTGCATTGTGAACACACTCGCAAAAATGCTGTGCCTGTTCTGCGTAATTGTAATGGATTCAGGCTGTACGGATCAGGGGCGGGATACAGTCGGGGTGCCAGATGGCGAATCAGGAGAGCCTGCACAGACGTGACAGGTGAGAATATTCACCTTTTCCGGAGAGATCAGTACACATCCGGATCTTACACTTTATTGTAATTACATAATTTATACCGACCAGTGTTGAGGCTGACACACGGAAAGAGAGTCCCGGGGCTCTGCCCCGCACCCCGCCAAAGGTCACGGACCTTTGAAATCCGCCTGTTACTTAAACAAATCGGGTTGCAGGGGCCTGCGGTCCCTGCCGGGTCCGGACTGAGCCTGGATACTCTCATCTACAGGTCAATATTCACAATCTCTTGTATTATATAATAATTATTTGACAATTTACTTTTTATGCTTAATACGCAGCAGTATAGTAAGTGATCAAAATTCCATTAAGCAGATGGTTCACAAATGGTGATCCTGAGACTCCGGGATAGCTTTCCCAATCATGCATCAAAAAACAGAAAATGCTCAGTACACGGAGCTTACTCAGAAACGACAGACCTGAAGGCCAACGCTTCTTAATGACTCAACATTTATAAAAGTGATGTTTAACTGGCGGAGGGGAAGAGATTCGAACTCTCGATACAGGGTTACCCGTATAACGGTTTAGCAAACCGCCGCCTTCAGCCACTCGGCCACCCCTCCGCCGGAGCGTGCAATTCTGCACGGCGCCTGCGACGGCACTTCTAGAAGCTTCCAGCTACCTCGTCAAACCTTTATTTGGCATACAGCACACCCGTTGCAACAATTCCACCACAACCGGTGAGAAGAAATAACCATCTGAATTTAAAGGAAAATACTATAATATGTTTCGTGAATTTTCTCTGCACTTCAGAGGATAATGCAGACTTCAGGGTGACTGAAATATCAAAGTTCGTCAGGCGACTGTCCCAGCATATCTCTGACACTCGCGAAGGCATATGAGGCAGGCAGGGTGGCTGACCAGTCCTGGCGCACTTTCCACCACCGTTCATACGCTGACGCCAGATCTTCAATGATACGCCGCCTGTTGTAGCTCTGAACATCGCCTCGCCGGATAATCGTCTCTTCCGTCAATGCCAGCAGAGTGCGGGCGATCTCCAGTTCCCCGATATCACAGGCATAATGTACCGCAGCCAGAAGACGCAGCGACAGCTTCCGGACATTCACTTTTCGGGGCTGCTCCGGCTTTACCGAACCAGCATGGGAGAGATCGTCACATCTGCGATCATAATCCATTGCAAGACTCGCCGATCTTATCAGGCAGCAACAGTCAGAGGCTGTTTCAGAAATTTCTCCGCCAGGTGAGAACGTCCCTGAGGTGGGCGCCTGTGCAAGTTTTTGGGCACCGAAGGCAACGGCGCCCCATACGGGCCGTGAGCATCGGAGCCGGAAGGATGTCCGGATCGCTGGCAGAGGACCTTCTGAATTAGCCTCTCAGATGGGCAGGGGCCAGGAAATGTCCCCTGCCCCGCTCGGATCACAATCAGACGATCAGGCCGGCTGGTGATCTTAGCCGAAAACACTTCCTTCGAACGCTTCTTCCCACGTTCCGGTTGTTGAAGCGCGACTGTATTCTGTCGACCGGTTCTCGAAGAAGTTTGTGTGCTCTACGGCATTGAGCATGTCGTCAACCCATGGAAGCGGATTACGCTCAAGGCCACCATAGATCGGATCCAGACCAATCTGTCCCAGGCGACGGTCCGCGATAAAACGAATGTAGGATTTGACCTGAGCGGCGTCGAGACCTTCCACCGGTCCGGCTTCAAATGCCAGATCGATAAAGGCATCTTCGTGCTCGACAATGGTTGAGCATATCTGAGTGATTTCCGACTTCAGATCATCCGTCCAGATTTCAGGATTCTCATGAATGAATGTGCGGAACAACCGCGCGATGGACAAACAATGCAGCGTCTCATCACGCACCGACCATGAGACGATCTGCCCCATACCCTTCAGCTTGTTGAACCGTGGGAAATTCAGCAAAATTGCGAACGAGGCGAAAAGCTGAAGTCCTTCAGTGAAGGCACCGAACGCAGCTAATGTTTTTGCAATTTCCCGCTTATTATCGACAGAAAACTGCTGCATGTAGTCATACTTGTCTTTCATCTCCTTGTATTTCAGGAACATGGAATACTCGGTTTCCGGCATTCCGATGGTGTCCAGGAGATGACTGTATGCGGCGATGTGAATGGTTTCGATATTCGAAAATGCCGACAGCATCATGAGCACTTCAGTCGGCTTAAAGACCTGACTGTAATGCTTCATGTAGCAATTATTCACTTCGACATCCGACTGCGTGAAGAAGCGGAATATCTGTGTGACCAGATGCTGCTCGCCTTTGCTCAGAACGCGATGCCAGTCTTTCACGTCATCGGCCAGAGGCACTTCTTCCGGCAGCCAGTGGACACGCTGCTGCGTCAGCCATGCGTCATAGGCCCACGGATAGCGGAATGGCTTATAGACCGGGTTAGCGGTCAGGAGATCAAACTTTTCCGACGTGGGCATGAGCGCACCTGCAAGATTATGAGACGATGGGTGATCACAGGGAATAAAGGAGTGCGGCAAATAATGCCAATACAAAAATCAGCTTATCTGATCATGAAATATCATAAAAAAAGAACAGAAAAGCTACTGCGAATTATATAATTCGCAGTAGCACTTTCCGTCCTGTAACCGCCACCGGCACCGTTACTGGCAGGCGAGGCATTCCTCGTAATCCGTACTGCTGCTCTCAACCGCCGGGGCGGCCTGTCCTGACAGCATGATCTCATCCTTCTGAGTGACGTTACTGACGGTATCAGCGCGCTGAATGGACAGAGACCGGCAGTAGTAAAGGGATTTCAGACCTCTTTTCCACGCCATATGGTGGATCTGATGCAGATCACGCTTATGAACATTTGCAGGCAGGAAAAGATTGACGGACTGCGCCTGACAGATGAACGGCGCGCGGTCGGCCGCATGCTCGACAATCCAGCGCTGATCAAGCTCAAAGGCCGTTTTGAAAACGTCTTTTTCGTCCTGCGTCAGGAAATCAAGATGCTGGACGCTGCCTTTGGTGAGCGTGATCGAAGACCAGACATCATCCGTGTCCTGTCCTTTTTCCTTCAGCAGTTTATGCAGATGCCTGTTTCTGACTGCGAACGATCCTGACAGCGTCTTTTGCAGAAAGACATTTGCCGCGATCGGCTCGATACCTGGGCTGGCGTTTCCCGCGATGATCGAAATCGACGCTGTCGGAGCGATGGCAAGCTTGTTGGAAAAACGCTCCTGAAAGCCATATTCTTCGGCGTCCGGGCATGCGCCGCGCGTTTTCGCGAGCTCCTTTGACGCGAGATCGGCTTCCGCACGAATCTGCTTAAAAATCTTCCGGTTCCACGCTTTTGCGATCGCGCTTTCAAACGGCACTTTTCGGGCCTGCAGGAAAGAGTGGAACCCCATGACGCCAAGCCCGACCGAACGCTCGCGCGACGCAGCATAAGCGGCGCGTTTCATCTCTGGCGGAGCGCGGTCGATGAAATCCTGCAACACGTTGTCGAGAAACAGCATGACATCGGGAATAAACTGCTCATTCCCGTGCCAGTCGTCCCAGGTTTCGAGATTGAGCGAGGACAGACAGCAAACGGCTGTGCGCTGTTTGCCGTGGTGGTCAATACCGGTTGGCAGCGTGATCTCGGAGCACAGATTGGAGGTTTTGACCTCCAGGCCGGCGAGCTTGTGATGCTCGGGCCGCGCATTATTCACATGGTCTGAGTAAACCACGTAGGGCTCACCCTGCTCCATGCGAGCCGTGAGGATCCGTATCCAGAGTGAACGCGCGGAAACCTTGCGGATAACCGAGTGGTCCTTCGGCGACAGCAGAGCCCATTCGGAATCGTCTTCGACGGCCCTCATAAAGTCGTCCGATATGAGGACGCCATGATGGAGATTGAGCGCTTTACGGTTCGGATCACCACCGGTCGGGCGACGCATCTCGATAAATTCTTCGATTTCAGGATGCCAGACCGGGAGATAGACTGCGGCTGAACCACGACGCAGCGACCCCTGGCTGATCGCGAGCGTCAGGCTGTCCATCACGCGGATGAAGGGGATGACGCCGGAGGTCTTGCCGTTGCGCCCGACATTTTCACCGATGGAACGCAGATTCCCCCAGTACGAACCGATGCCACCGCCTTTGGAGGCCAGCCAGACATTTTCATTCCAGAGACCGACGATCCCTTCGAGGCTGTCGGACGCTTCGTTGAGGAAGCAGGAGATGGGCAGACCGCGCGTTGTGCCGCCGTTCGACAGGATCGGGGTTGCTGGCATGAACCAGTGACGGGAGATGTAGTCATAGATACGCTGAGCATGGGCTGCGTCCGCGCCATAATATGACGACACGCGTGCGAACAGATCCTGATAGCCCTCATCCGGCAAAAGATAACGGTTATCGAGCGTTGCCTTACCGAAATCCGTCAGCAGGGAATCCCGCGTCCGATCGACCCGAACTGCGTGGTGGCCAGGGAGTTGCACAACGTCATCAAGCATATTGGGCTCGAACAGGCTGCCTGCCTCTCCGGAGTGGTCACCAGAGGAGTCGATCCGGGCCTCAGACATTTCCATCAAACTCACCCTAGATTGCTCCAATTTTCTGACAGGCACGACCTGACTACGGGCCACGAAAAACGTGCCCGATCGGCGAAAGGACACAATATGCGGTAAAGAACCGACAAGCCAACACAAGATGTAGGGTTAAAAAGAAAAAAATTGGTTGACGGCGGCGGGCTGCCGGTTCGGCCCCGCTCAGGTTCGGGACGACTGTGGCGCGTCGTGACCGATCAGTCCCGACAGCTCCATTCTTCTGCGCGATTCGGCAATCCCGTCCCCAACAGCCAGCGCGGCTTCGAGGGCCCTGCGCCCGGCCTGGGCATCCACAAGCACCGGTGCCCCCTGAAGGCAGGAGGCCGCGAAAGCGGCGTGTTCCGCCGCGAGCGAATCATGTTCCTTCCATGAAGCCGATTCGCGCCGGAAGCCACCGGTGCCGGGGAGAGGCAGACCCCGCTCCCGCCCGATCATCACCAGTTCCCGCTTTCCGAAATCCGCCGAGAGGTACCCCTCCTCAGAGAACAGGCGCATTTTCCGTTCTGTTTTCAGAGAAATACGGCTTGCGGTGATCGTTGCGACGCACCCGTTTGCGAATCGCACTCTGGCATTGGCGATGTCCTCATGCTCCGAACTCACAGCGGCGCCAACCGCGTCCACCTGCTCGATGGGGCTGTCGACGATGGCCAGAATCAGATCAAGATCATGGATCATCAGGTCCAGAATCACTGAAACATCCGTCCCACGCGGCTTGAAGGGCGCAATGCGCGTCGCTTCTATATAGAGGGGGCGCGAGATTCGCTGTGTGATGGCTTCATATTCGGCAGAATAACGCAGCAAATGGCCGACCTGGAGAATACGCCCGGTGTTGCGGGCAAGCGTGGTCAGTTCATCTGCTTCCTGAAGCGTGGCCGCCATCGGTTTTTCGACAAGCACGTGTTTGCCGGCTCTCAGCGCATCCCCGGTCAGCGGGAAATGCATCTCGGCGGGTGCTGCGATAATGACCGCATCGACCGCTGCCATGAGGCCATCGACATCATCAAAGACGGATGTTTTCGCCTCAGCGGCGACGGCGGCGGCTTTTTTCTGGTCAGGATCGAAGACGCCGACCAGGGTCTCGCTGGCTGAAGCGGCGGATTTCAGGGCATGAAAGCGCCCGAAATGGCCGCAGCCTATGAGACCGACACGGAGCGTCGCGCCGCCGTTCTGTTCCGCCGGAGCGTTTTTCCCGAGCATATCTTTGCCTCTGCTATCATCAATGCAGGGGCTGTCGCGGTGTGCGGCGCACTCTCTGCTCCGTCTTTCCGCGGCCCCGAGCGGGCTCATGCTTCCGGCAGACAACACTTACCATCCGGAGAGAACCGCAAATTCCGCATGGCACCCGTTATGGAATGGCGCCGTAGCGGAGATTGCCAGCTTTCAGCCAGCGGCGATAGGCGACCGACAGGGAATCAGCCCGGGTCGGGATTTCCGCACGAGGGGCGAGCGGCAGGAGGGCCGGGCGCTGGTTCTCAAGAATGATCCGGTCCTGCACGAAGATGCGCTGCTGAAACTGCGCGAGTTCGGCGAACGGCGTGACATCGTCGATCAGAAACATCACCGGATAGGCGATTGAATATGCGGGGCCGACCGGCTGAACGAAGAGACAGATCACATCCGGGCGCACCGGATCATTGGGGCTGGATTTATACAGGAGCGTCAGAAAGGGAGCGGCGACACGATAGGTGTATTCGGTCATCATGCCGACGGCAGCGGATTTTGCCGCCTGAGGCTGATCAAACCGGCAGTCGGTCGCCCATATTTCGTCGACGTCCTTACGATGCTCGGTACGATACTGTACCACTTCAGTGACGGGTTCCGCGCCCAGGATGTTGGTGTGAACGAAGGGGAAATGCGCCATATCGAGGAAATTCTCGACCACGCGCAGACCCGAAGTACGAACGTGAATCGCCCCGCATGGCACGATCCGGCGGTCCGGCTCGTGAGCTTCCGGGATTGAGACGACGTCACCCTTCGGGGTGCCGGGAGTGGTCCAGAGACAGGTATGGGCCTCGCGCACCGGCAGGGGTTGCCCGTCAGTTGTGTGAACAGTGAGGGCTCCGTCGCCTGCGCGCGTGATGCGCAGATCGCTTCCCAGAAGCCGCGTCGTCGTCTCGCCGGTTTTCAGCGTTTCAAGGAAAGCAACGGGATACCACTGATCGAGCACCGCACGGTCATCGATCGCGGGACGACACTCCCTCTCTGCTGAAACCGTCTGCATGCTTTTTCCCTGCTCCTGAACCGGTTAACGGATTGACCTGTAATAGGGCGTTCCCAGGGCGGCGGGAGCGGCCATGGCGCGACGCATCCGCTTGAACAAAACGACCGGCAGAATGATGAATGCCAGCGTGCCGAGATATGGCAGCATATTCAGCACCGGCGCGGCGATGGGCCAGCCACGTGCCTGTCCCAGAAAGCCGATGGCGGTGATGAGACCGAACAGGAGCCCGGCACCTGCGGCGTTGAAGGGCCGGTAGCCGGCGAAAATCACGAGAGCGACGGCGATCCATCCCCGACCGGAGACCATTCCTTCGGACCAGCTGGGGATAACGGCGAGGCTGAGATAGGCTCCCGCGCCGCCGGCGAGGGCCGCGCCCAGCACGACATACCAGAAGCGCATGGCGGTGACCGGGATTCCGGCGGCGTCGGCAGCGGCCGGATTCTCTCCGACGGCGCGCATATTGAGACCATGGCGGGTGTGAAACAGCAGCCAGTGAAAGAAAGCTGGCAACAACAGATAGATTGGCACCACCAGAAGATTCTGCGCGAAAAATGCCGGACCGATCACCGGGATGGAGGCCAGCACAGGAACATGGGTGGGTGCAAAAGTGACGGGTGCGGGCATCCCCGCCACGGAATGACCGATCGTGGCGGACAGGCCCAGCCCGAGGAACGTGATCGCCAGACCACACAGCACCTGGTTAGCCCGCATGATAACGGCGGCAAAAGCAAACACCGCGCCGCCGAGCGCACCGACGGCGACGGCGGCCAGCAGGCCGAGCCACGGGTCCGGAACATTGATGACCGTGATGATCGCGGTGGCTGCACCGAGGGACATCAGCCCCTCGACGCCGAGGTCGGTCACACCGACGCGTTCGGCCAGCACCTCTCCGAGCGCTGCGAGCGCGAGAACACCTCCGGCGAGCACGGCAGTTGAAAGCAGGCCGGTAAGGAGTGCGATCATGCCGTCACCTTCTTTTCCGGACGGGACGATGAGGTTGCCGGGCGTATAGCCGGCGCGACAGGCCGGTAATGCGCCAGTTCGTCGCCAATCGCGATGAGCAGCAGGACGAGGCCGGTGATGGCGAGCACCACGGTGGCGGCGAGTTGCTGCGTCTGGAGCACGATTCCGGCATCGAGGATCAGGGCCATGAGCAGCGCGGCCGGAATGACGGCGAGGCAGGACCGCCGGGCCAGAACGGCGACGACGATGCCCAGGTAGCCGAAATTATCGGCCATGCCGCCTTGCAGGCGATGGACGGTTCCGGCCACTTCGAACATGCCGGCGAGCGCGGCAAGAGCACCCGAGAGCAGCATCACGGCGATTATGCGGGCGCGCATGGGCATACCGGCGTATCGCGCCGCGCCTGGATTAGCGCCGCTGATGCGCACTTCATAACCCCAGCTTGTCCAGGTCATGATGGCTGCGAGTCCGCAGGCGATCAGCAAAGCGACCGGAAAGCCCCAGTGCACCACGCCCCACATCTCCGGAATGGCAACATGGATGCGGCCGGTCGAAGCCAGCGCGCCGGTGACACGATCCCGCCAGGGGCCGGTGGCCAGCCAGTAGGTGAGCAGGCCGGCGACAAAATTCAGCAATAACGTGGTGATGATTTCGTTCACGCCGGCCCAGGCCCGGGCGAGCGTGGGCACTGCGATCCAGGCCACGCCGCACAGCATCGCGACGATGGCCATTGCCGGAAGGACGAGCAGAGGGGAACCGGGCATGTAAAGACCCACACCGGCGGCGCCGATCGCGCCGAGATAGAACTGCCCTTCTGCACCGATATTCCACAATCCGATCCGGCTTGTGACGGTAACCGCGCTGCCTGTGAGAATCAGCGGTGTCATGAAGAGAGCGAGATCTTCGAGCCCGAAACGTGATCCGATCGTGGATTTCAGCACCAGTTCCGCGAGTTCGAACACGTTGCGTCCGGAAAGCGCCAGCAGGACACCGATAATCAGTGCCGCGGCAACAAGAGCAGCCGCGCGCCAGGCCAGAACAAGTCTGGCGGGGGCTGTGGGGAATCGCTGGAAACGCATCATGACAGATCGGCTCCCTGCCCTGCCGCCATCCCGGCCCCGGGCGCTTCCGTGCGTCCGCCCATCAGCAGGCCAATTCGTTCAATATCCGCGTCGACGGCGTCCAGAACCGCCATCAGGCGACCGTGACACAGGACGCCGATGCGATCGGAGAGGTTCAGGAGTTCCTCAAGATCCTCCGACACCACCACAATGCCGACGCCCTGATCGCGCAGATCAGCGAAATAACGGTGCATCGTTGCGATAGCGCCGATATCGAGGCCCCGGCTCGGGTAAGCGGCGACGAGCACGCGGTCCGCGATCCTGATTTCCCGGCGTGCGACAAGACGCTGCTGGTTCCCACCCGAGAGGTTCCGGACCGGCATGGCAAAATCAGGGATGGTCACTTCCGCCACATCCGCGATTTCGCGGGCGAGCGCCAGGGCGGCGGAGGCGCGATAGAGACCGTCACCGCCGACTGGCGGCTGCCCGTATTCACGGAGCGCCATATTATCGGTGATGCCCAGCGAAGGTGCGAGGGCGCTGTGGAGACGATCCTGCGGAATGTGGCCGACACCCTGTCTGGCGAAAGCTGCCGCGCCGGATTTCGCAGGGCTGCCTCCGAGCAGAACCTGACCTCTTGTCGGGGCGGTGAGGCCGGTGAGAACTTCCGTCAGTTCGCGCTGACCATTGCCGGCCACGCCTGCGATACCGAGAATTTCGCCTCCGAAGACATTCAGCGTGACATCGGCCAGCGTGTTTACGCCACGGTCATCCCGAACAGAGACATTCTCCAGACTGAGTTCCGCCACGGTGCCGCGCGGAGCCGCGTTTTCTGAACGAAGCAGCAGGTTCTGCCGGACGATTTCGCGGCCGACCATTGTGGCGGCCAGCATGCGTGGCGAACACTCAGTCGTTTTCCACGTGCCGATTTTCCGACCGCCCCGCAGGATGGTGACGCGATCGGAGATTTCCATCACCTCGTCCAGCTTATGACTGATGATGATGACCGCATTGCCCTCGGCACGGAATGCCCGCAGGGCACGGAACAGATCCCGGGCCTCGGTCGGCGTGAGCACGGCCGTGGGTTCGTCCAGGATCAGCAGACGGGCCTTGCGGGCGAGCACGCGGAGAATTTCCACGCGCTGCTGTTCACCGGCGGAGAGATCTTCAACACGCGCCGAGGGCGTCACCGGGAAGCCGAAACGCTCCGAAAGCTCTTTTGTCCGGGCTTCAAGAATTGCAGAGGACGCATTTTTTGGCGTCTCGGACCAGCCGAGATGAATGTTCTCCGCGACGGTAAAAGCCGGCACCAGCCTGAAATGCTGGTGCACCATGCCGATCCCGGCGCGGATAGCCTCCTGGGGCGATGAAAACTGCACGCCGTACCCGTCGAGAATCATTTCGCCCGCGTCGGCCTGATAGATGCCGGTGACGACATTCATCAGGGTTGATTTTCCTGCGCCGTTTTCACCCAGCAGAGCCAGGATTTCTCCCGACCGGACATCCAGACTGACATCCTCATTGGCGATTACGCCGGGGAAATATTTGGAGATACCGACAAGTTGCAGAACAGGCGGCGTTCCGGGCGGCACGGAGGGCGGGGTTATCCCCGCCGGGATGTCATGTTCAGCCAAGACCGGTCATCCCCTGTACGCCCCAGTCCCACTGGTAGATCATGTTATCGTCCATCACGACGCCGGCGGGCACCCGGATGGAACCGCTATTGTCGCGGATCGGGCCGCGAAACGGGTTATAGCCCGCGAGTATTTTCGACCGCATCTCATCAGCACGGGCGGCGATTTCGGGGGGCACGGTTTCGCCCCAGGCATCGCGGTCGACACCATCAGCAAGTGTCAGAAAATGGGGTGCGGCATGCCAGGTGCCATTCAGTCTTGCCCTGACCTGATCGACGTAAAAGGGTGCGAAATCCAGCACGACGGAACTGACATAGGCTTTCGGTCCGAACTGTCTCATCCCGAGATTCCACATTGCGGCTTTGACGCCACGGCTTTCGGCCACGCGGAGATAGGCTGGTTCATCGGTGATGCCGCTGAGAAAGTCACAACCACTGTCAACCAGAGCACTGGCGGCCTGTGTGGCGGCCTGCGGATCGAACCATGAATTGATGGCGATGGCGCTCATGGTGCAGGCCGGGTTGACGGACTGCGCTCCGAGCAGAGTGGCGTTCGCGCTGGCATAAACGGACGGAATCGGAAATGTGCCGACATATCCGAGCTTGTTGGTTTTCGTCATCAGCCCGGCGGCGATACCGATGATATAGCTTGCATACCAGTGTGTGATGTAAAACCAGCCGAGATTGTCGGTGACATTATGTCCGTCGCACTCAAGGAAGGCGACATCCGGTGCCCGGTCGGCCACGTCTTTGATGAAATCACCATAATTGGAGGTGGAGATCACCATCTGCGCGCCTTCGGCCACGAACTGCCGGAAGATCCGGGTGGCGTCAGCGGAATAAGGAATGCTTTCCACATAGACAGAACGAAGTTTTGGAAAAGCCTTGCGGACGGCCTGCACACCGAGATCGTGCGCGGTGGTCCATCCTCCGTCCGTGACCGGACCGGTATGACCGAAGGCGATCAGGGCGTTTTCTTCGGCGACGGGAGCAAAGGACCGGGTCATCTGCCTGCCAGCCGCTGCCCGGGCGCCTTTCGGCCACAACAGGCTGCTGGCGAGTCCGGCTCCCAGACCGGCCATCAGAGTGCGGCGACCCGGAGCGCCGGCGCGGTGCGTCTGCGCGCGAATCAAAGTCCCGGAGCCAGTGCCCTCCGGATACCCTGCCCTGAAGAGTCCCCCCGGATTCTTCATGAGCGCGCGTTCCCGTCACAACTCATATATCCCCCCATCGCAGTGTGACGCGCCGGGCGGACACCCCGTGCATCGTTTTGCGACCGTTGTGATTTCCTTGTCGGGCAATTGCCACAATCAGGCAAGCCCGTCACTTGTCACCAGCCGGACGCCGGCAGTCCGCATGGCTGTCTCCGCATCTTCGGCATCCCCGACCGCGCGGCATGCGTCGATGACAACAAGCGTATCGAATCCGCTTTTCTTCGCGTCGATCGCTGTTGCTGCGACACATATGTCGAGCGCCAGACCTGCCACGAAGACGCGGGTCACCCCGGCCCCGGCAAGGAGGCCGGCAAGACCGGTCGCGGCTATTCCGTTATTGTCGGAAAAGGCTGAGTAACTGTCGATTTCCGAAGACCGGCCTTTTCGAAGGATGACGCCAACGGGCTCAGCATCCAGCAAAGCGGCAAGGTCGGCGCCCTGTGTGCCCGCGACGCAATGCCGTGGCCATGGACCGCCCTGCTTCTCAAAAGAGATGTGATCTGACGGATGCCAGTCCTGCGTCGCAACGATGACTCCGAAAGGGAGTCGCGTCAGTTGATTGATAACGGGGATAACCTCGTCACCTTCCGGCACGGCCAGTGCGCCGCCGGGCAGAAAATCATTCTGCACATCGACGATCAGCAATGCATCATGAGCCGTGATAATGATCATGGCGATACAATAGCGTGCGTGTCATTCCTTCGATACCGGAATGATGGCACCGTCTGACACAACCCGGGAAAGGCAGGTCTGACGCTATGCAGGAGACGAACGGTCACAGGGTCGGCGGCTGGCAGCCACTGATGCTCGCACTGGATTTGCCGCCGCTTACGGTGAGCGGCGCGCAGATCGGTGAGCAGAAGCTGGCTGTCTGGCGGGATTCTCACGGACAGGTTCACGCTTCGGATGATCGCTGCCCCCATCGGGGGATGCGGCTGAGTCTGGGGTTTGTCCGCGAGGATATGCTGGCGTGTCTGTATCATGGCTGGAGATTTGATGAGAGCGGACATTGCCGTGTCATTCCTGCTCATCCCGGGGTGACGCCGGCCAGCACGATCTGCGTCCCGGTGTTTCCGGTTGCGGAATGTATGGGGCTTATCTGGAGCCGCGCGGACGGAGTCGCCACCGGCGCCGGTCCGGAAACGGAATGGCGTTTACCGGAGGGCGGTAGCGTAACGCCTGTGCGGACTCTCACAATCAAAGCCTCGCTGAAAACCGTCATGGCGCGACTGGGCGCCACGGCGGGCCAGAGTGTCCGCATGTTGGTCACAACCGGCAGCGGTGCCGTACTTCCCCTGCTGATTGTGGCGCGGCCGGTCGGTCATGACAGGACACAGTGTCATCTTTTGCTCGAAGGCACTGTTTCGCAGGAGGATTGCGAGCAGGCGGCCTTCTGGGCGAAGGATTTTCGGAATACGGCTGAGCGTTGTGACACGGGAGCAGACTACTGTGTCTGATCTGATTTTACTGGATGATGAACTGGACGAGGACTGCTATCGCGCACGCCTCGCCGCATCGCTTATGGGCGTGCCGGTTCTGTTGCGGGCCGTGGATGTTATTCCAGGCAATGAACAGGATACGCTTTCGTTTCGGGCGCTGAGTCCGTCAGGACATCTGCCGGCGCTGACCGGAGCCACAGATCCGGCCGATGCCCTGCCTGCGATCTGTGGGGCTGAAGCTATTCTGCTGACGTTCGCGGCCTTGTCCGCGGACAAGGCATGGCAACCTTCCACCCCGATGGAGACCGGTGCTGTCGCGCACTGGATGACTTTTGCGAGCCGGGATCTGAGACCTGCCATGCGGCTCAGGCGAAAAGCGATGTTTGGCGGCGATGGCGACGACTGTGCCTGGCTTTCCGCAACGCATGATGCGTTCAGGATTATGGAAGATCACATGGTTCTGCGCCGGATTTCGGGCCATGGCTGGTTTGCGGGGGAAGCGCCGACACTGGCTGACATCGCACTTTTCCCATCTTTCGCGCTTTGTCGCGACGCCGGAACTGAACAGGATGCCTACCCGACATTGCGACGCTGGATGCGGCGCGTGAAAACTCTGCCAGGTTTCATTGCGATGCCTGGCATCCCGGATTATGGCTGAACAGAGAGTATCTGTTCACGACTTTTTCCGGAGCCGCCGCAATGTTTCTGATCGGCAAGATGCTGACGATGGCCATGCTGCCGACAGCTTTTCTCGTCGAGGCGATTCTGATCGGCCTGATTTTTCATCGTCGCCGGTCCGGACGTTTCCTTACCGGCGCAGCAGCGCTGGGCCTTGCGATCTGTCTTGTCTTCCCTGTGGATCAATGGGCTGTCCGCCCACTGGATGACCGGTTTCCGCAGGTTAAAACATTTCCGGACCATGTAGACGGGATCATTGTTCTGGGTGGCTCTATTGACGACGTGACCAGTGAAGACCGGCAGACGCCCGTTACCGGGGCTGCCGGAGATCGCCTGACAGCTTTTGCCACGCTCGCCCGGCATTATCCGGACGCAAAACTGGTTTTTACCGGAGGTTCCGGTGACATCGTTCAGGGGGTGACCAATGAGGCGAAATGGGTTCGCGTTCTGTTTGACGGACTCGGGCTGCCTCCGGACAGAGTGATTTATGAAAGTCGTTCGCGCACGACACGGGAAAACGCCACGGACAGCTTCGATCTCGTTCATCCCGGGCCTGATGAGACATGGATACTGGTCACATCCGCAAGCCATATGCCACGCTCGGTTGGTGTATTTCGGCGGGCGGGCTGGAATGTTCTTCCGTGGCCGGTTGGGTACCTTTCCCGCGACCGGCTGAGCGGATATTCCCTTTCGCTCGGCGCACGGATGGCGGTGCTGGACTGGGCGGCTCATGAATGGATCGGCATGGCAGCCTATCGTGCCCGTGGCTGGACAGACACACTGTTTCCGGGTCCGATGCCTTTGCGGCATGCGCAGGACCATTAAACCGGAATGACCATGGACTGTACAAACGGTATGAATGACGCTGCGGAAATCAACAGTTCGGTCAGCAAGCTTTCGCCTGTTCAGACATTGACTCCGAAGCAGATGGCGCTGGTTTCGGATATCGTAAAATTCTGCGACGTTCACAGACATGATGACCATGCTGTTCTTGTTATTGAAGGGGATGCCGGAACAGGGAAAAGTCTTGTTCTTAACACAGCTTTTACCACAATTCAGATGGAATCGCGACAGAATCGCGGATCACCTCTGTATGGGACACAGAACATCCTGCTCGTGAACCATCCTGAAATGATCAAACTATACCGTAATATATCGGCCACCGTTCCGGCACTTCGCCGGAAGGATTATGAGCGACCAACAAGCTTTATCAATACGATGCACAAGTCAGGTGGGCGTGAAGATATTGTCTTTGTTGATGAGGCGCATCTTCTTCTGACACGAAGCGATCCTTACAACAGATTCCGGCAAAACAATCAGCTTGAAGAAATCATGAAGCTGGCGCGGATTGTCGTTATTGTCTTCGACCCCCGCCAGACGCTGAAATTCAAAGGGTACTGGGATCAGGACCGGCTGGATGCGCTTCTTGGCTCCATACCCAGGGAGGTGGTCTCGCTGACAGACCAGTTTCGCGTCCGGGCCAGGCCGGATGTGATGGCATGGGTGCGCAATTTCTGTGATGGAAAGCTGACAGCCCTTCCTGCGAAACAGGATTTTGATTTTCGCATCTATGACGACGCAGAGACTATGTATCAGGATATTTGCAGGAAAAATCGTCAGTATGGTCTTTGCCGCATCCTTTCCACTTATGATTATCCCTACACACTGAACGGGCAGGATCATTTTATTGAAGCCGGGAGATTTCGCCTGCGATGGGACAGAACTCAGCCGGGGCATCCTCTTCCCTGGGCTGAGCGGGAAGACTCCGTTGATGAGGTTGGCTCCGTTTATACCGTGCAGGGATTTGACCTGAACTATGCCGGTGTCATACTCGGTCCATCGGTCGGCTATGATCCGAAAAACGGGTGCATTACGCTTGATCCGTCCAGATATGAAGATGGTGCGGCGTTCGCAGGACGTGACCATATGAAGGACGCTGAAGCTGCAAAAAGACACGTCATGTTTAATGCAATTTTCGTTCTGATGACCCGGGGCATCCGTGGTCTTTATCTTTACGCCGCAGACCCTGCTCTCAGAATTCGCCTGCGGGAGTTATGCAACACGCGGCATTGAACTGTTCTGTTTCACAGATGCAGCACATTCCGGCAGACTGAGTGCGCAAACTCACCCGAGTTCAGAGAGTCTGGCAATAATTCGATAAGTTTCAGTTCATCGGCATACTGCGCTATCTGATCACGCAACCAGTGCCCGATCAGGTGAAGCGGTTTCGGCTCATGGGCGAGCATTGCCGCGACAATATCCTCCCCCATTTGTGGCAGATGGGATGCCAGCAGGGTTGCCGCCTCCTCCCTGTGTTTCTCAATCCAGCGCCCGGCATCACGAAAAGCCAGCGCCAGCGCAATCGCACCTTCCGGGTCATCCGTGAGAAAACTGTCATCGAGACCGAGCACCCGGTTGATCCGCTCGGCATAATGTCCTGTGGTTGATCCGGCGAGTTCGTTCAGACCACCGTTGCTCTCAGAGAGAAGGCGCCATGCGAAAAAATCGTGGGCAACGACACCATCCAGTTCGCCGGAGGCAATTTTCTCTGCGATCTGACCGGCCTGAACTGCTTTCCATTGCACAGAAGCCGGGCTGATCCCTTTACGGCGCAACAGGACAGAGAAAAAACGCCGGTCGGCCGCGTCCTCATCCGCAACGGCGATGGTCTTGCCGACGAGGTTTTCCAGCTTTGCAACGCCCGAACGCGACCGGACCAGAAGGCGGTATGTTCCTGCGGACAACCCGGCAACAAGTCTTGCCGGCTTTCCGCCGTATAATGCAGGCAACCAGGATAACGCCGGCGCAGCTGCTCCGACGACCGAATCCTGACCGAGAGCAAGAATAGCCTGGTTTCCCGTTGTAACTGGCTTTGTCGTCACATCCAGGCTGTAATTTGCGAAGAATCCGCGCTCCCGCGCCACAATCATCACCAGATCAGTGTCCGGGGCGGGCCATGCCAGGGTGAGGCTGCGATAGCGGCCGTCCGGCTCACTACGCGGGCGTTGCGGTCTGTGCCATTGCCAGGCTGCTGCGGTCGCCAGAGTAACGCCTGTTCCCAGTCCGGCCAGCGCAAGAAACCGCCGACGCCCGTTCTCTGCTGTTCTGTCCGGTTTTACGCTCATTGAACCCTTCCGCACCGCAGACCTTAGCTGCCCTTCGGGGCGGCGCATGTCAAAAACAGCGCGGCAGAAAAAATCTGCGATGAGGGCTTTACGGAATGAAGTGCCTTGCGTATAGAGGCGCCGCTGGTCCCGAATAGCTCAGTTGGTAGAGCAAGCGACTGTTAATCGCTGGGTCGTAGGTTCGAGTCCTACTTCGGGAGCCAGTCTTTCAAAAAATCCAAATAAAATCAGTATCTTAGAGAGCCATCAGGAAAATCGTCCTGCATGTTGCCCCTCTTGCGGACTGATGTTTATAGCGTCGTTCTGAGCAGTAGCGGTCGATTCCATCGCATCAGGCACACAGCATTCCACGAACATTATTTCCGGAGTCGTGAGGGTAGCCTTAACGAGACCCTCTCAACCGCTCACCTGCTCCAGAGCGTCCTGCACCAGACGATTGAGGCTCACCCCACGCGCTGTGGCCATCTCGACAGCACGAGCATGAGCTTCAGGGGGCAGCCTAACCTGGAACTTGCCCGAGTAATGCTTCACGGGCTCAATGCCCTTCTCGGCGCACATGTCCAGAAATACCCGGAGAGAAGTCTCGCCTTCCTTCCGGAGCCCAGCCACGCTGTCAGCGTAGAAATCGGCGCCACCATTCAGACCTGTGAACTCGCCCCGAAACATGCCAATCTCGGGATCGAACTGAATGGTGGCACGATGGCCGTTTATTTCCATCATATTGTTCACGGCGTCACCTCATTCTGTTCAAGCCATTTTCTTATCGCAGCGACAGCGCCCTTATCCGTATCCGGCTTAGGGTGAGGACGATGAAACACCCGGACTTCACCGAACAGGAACACGCCAACACGAGAGCCTTCCCGTTCGGACACTTCACCACCAAGCGAAATGAACAGGGCTTCAATGTCGGGCCATGACACATTGCCGGAAACAGGACGCCTGAAGATCAACTCCAGCGTGCGGCGATGTTTGGCTTTCATGAAAGAGTGATACCGTTTTTCAGTATCACAGGCAACATATTTATCGGTCAGATCGACAGGCAAAGACTCCGATCAGCGCCGCTTCGGCCCGCCCGTCGTCCTTCACGCGCTTGAACAGATCCGCGCAGGTCGGGAAAAGCTGCATGGCCCGCGCTCTGGCTCCGCCCTTGTCTGCTGGCGTCCGGGTAGCTTTCTTCCATTCAGAGGGCGTGACCAGAGACAGAGGCTTTCCAAGATAGGCGACGACACCCTCGATGGCCCCTACACCACGGCCAAAGGCGAAGGCTCCGACTGCGCCCTCTCCGGGCCTTACGCCTACCCGTTCAAGCCAAATCTCTGCCGGATCATGCGCCCGCAGCATCGTCGCCAGCAGCGGCGCGGAAACGATGTGACGGATCTTACCTGAGACCGTGACCGGATTCGTTGGCATGTCCAGCACTTCGATCAGATCCCCGCGCTCTGACAGAATGGCGATGGCGCCGGTCCTGCCCGGATCAATGGCGGCTATGGTGCGGGTCATTACCGTCTCCGCGCTTTTTCACCTGGCAGAGGAGCCGCCGGATCAGTTTCGAGAGCCCGGAGAGCCTGATCCCACGCACTGCTCTCGGGGAGGTCCACGCGCGTTGCGAACGACTTCTGCCATTGCTCGGGAGCAGTTTCAAAACGCCGGAGAAGACGGATGTGTTTGTTGTTGCCCGGGCCTGTCCAGGCTGCTGGCGTCGCGATGCCAGATTTCGACAGACGGACAACGACAGCATTGCATTCCAGATAGCGGCGCGCGGCCTCTTCGGCCTCGGCCACAAGCGCCTGATACGCCGGACTGGTCCTGACCACGAGCGCCACGGCATCTTTCCGGCGTGACACCAGCCAGTCGTAATCGACGGCGTATTTGTCACGGCGGCGGCGCAGTTCGGAGAGCACGGACTCAGCACGGGTCAGTCCGTCGGTTGCATCCTTCTCTTCACGGCGAAGCGCCAGCAGCGGATCCGGTTTGCCATCATCCCGGCCGAGCATGATATGGGCGTTCTCAGCCATTGCCGAAATAATCCTTCGGTTGTGGTTAGGCCGGGCTAGAGCCTGATGATTTTGGGCTGAATCGGAATATGGGTACCCAGATTGGCTGAAATCTGATTCAACCATCTGGCTGGATTGGAGGCCAGCATGGATGGCGCGTCCTTATTC
>NZ_WOSX01000033.1 GCF_011516735.1 Acetobacter fallax
CTTGCCTCCCGTGCGCACTGGCACGCAGAACGCACTCATCGGAACCCGCTCAACGGCTGCGACAATGAAATGCGCCATATCGTCAGCAGGAAGCCACGACTTCAGATCAGGCGGCAGAAGATACGGCTGAGACCGGTCAGACGGGATGAAGCTGCTCATCTCACCACCTTACAACCTTACCCCTTCACAGGGTACCCCAACCCGACAGGCTGCTAGGGTAAGGACCTGTTAATCCGTTATATTCATTGGAAATCAGTGATTCACAGGCAGTCGTAGAGGAGCGAACACTGTGAGTGTTGTGTTTTTGCTATCCGAGCGTCAGATAGAGCGGATTAAGCCTTATTTTCCGCTGGCGCACGGTGTTCCGCGGGTAGATGACACGGCGTGTTCTGAGTGGGATCGTTTACGTGATCCGCAACGGGCTTCAGTGGAAAGATGCCCCGAAAGCGTATGGCCCGCACAAGACACTCTACAACCGGTTCATTCGCTGGAGCCACCTGGGCGTCTTCGACCGGATTTTCGTGCTCTGAGTGAGAAAGCTGGCCTGAATTCAAAGCTTCATGCTGTTTGTGATGGTCAGGGACGGCCTGTCCGGCTCCATCTGACCGCAGGGCAGGTCAGTGATTTCAAAGGAGCCGATGTTCTGCTGGCGGATCTTCCGGATGAAACACAAGAAGTCATCGGGGACCGGGGATACGACAGCAACCGGATCAGGCAGGGCCTCACAGATCGAAATATTACAGGCGGCACTCCACCGAAGAAAAATCGGAAATCAAAGCGGCCTTACGGCTGACATCTCTGCAAAAAGCGCCATCACGTCGAAAACATGTTCGCAAAGCTTAAAGACTGGCGGCGTGTGGCAACCCGATATGACAGACGCGCTCATACCTTCATGTCCGCAATTCATATTGCTGCAGTTTTCGTCTTCTATCTCAAAGAATGAGTCCGGAGCCTGGGTGGCCGCCCAGGCTGAACGGCCCTTTATCACTTACCGCGAAGGAAAAGTCATAAGACAAGCCCTGAGGCTCTTTCCCCATGTTCCAGCCTCGACGCGGGTTGGCAGAGCCGCGATCTCTGCCAACCATCACACGCAGAAGCCGGTTCTGAAAACCACAGCCAGTTTTGCATCCTGCCTCCAGAAAAAGCATTCTGAGGAAATTATTTTCCTCAGCCAGCCCTGAAAGCGGGAACCTCCGGATGACACCCATCAGCGGAAAAACAAAACTCTTCGCCACACTCGGCCACCCGGTCACCCACGTTCTGACCCCGCAAAAACTCAATACCCTGTTCGCCAAACGTCATTATGACGGCGTCATGGTCCCGGTCGGCATCGCCCCGGGCCAGGATCTCGCCACCTTTGCCGCCAGCATCAGAGTCATGCAAAACTTCGGTGGCGCCGTCGTGACCGTCCCCCATAAAACGGCCATCGTCTCTCTCTGCGACCGCCTCTCCCACCGGGCCGAAGCCGCCGGAGCCGTCAATGTCCTCCGCCGCGAAGCTGACAGCAGCCTCACGGGAGACCTCCTCGACGGTGTCGGCTTCGTCAACGGCCTGAAAAACGCCGGAGAAGTCATCAAAGACCGCCGCATCTTCCTGGCCGGAGCCGGAGGCGCCGCTCTGGCTATCGCTTTCGCCCTCGCCGAAGCCGACGCAGCTCACATCACCATCACCAACCGCTCACAGGACAAACTCGACGACCTCACAACACGCCTGAAAAAATCTTTCCCTGACCTTTCTATTTCGCAAAATGGTAACCCGGATAAACACGATATCGTCATCAACGCCACCTCTCTTGGCCTGCGTGAAAACGATCCTCTCCCTGTCGATCCGGCCCATCTCCATCCGCCGATGCTCGTCGCTGAAGTGGTCATGGTCCCCGAACAGACGCCACTCCTGAAAGCCGCCAGCCAGGCTGGCTGCCGCACCCATTCGGGACGTCACATGCTGGCTGGCCAGCTCTCGGCAATTTTCGATTTTCTGACAGCAGAATAGTACCCTGACCCGGAACGGATACCGACCCACGCTGTCATTTCCCCCAGCGCCACCGCCAGCCACCTTCGGTTTTCCGGGCCGCAATGGCCCCGAAAATCACTGTTGCTCCAAAAATACCCAGACTCTGCTCCAGACCGGAGACCAGAGCGATAATGACCAGCACAACACCGAAGAAGGAAAGCAGAAGCACCCAGCCCTGCCACGCAACAGGCCAGCCCGCTCCATAACCAAATTGCTTTGGCGCAAACCAGGGTTTCGACACGCGACCCGTCATGGAAACGGTCCTCCGCAAAAACAGCCATCTCTTTACCCAGACTGCCTGTTTTTTCTCATTACACGCCACAAAAATCGCGGCAGAGTATCGATTGTCAGAAATTATGAAGCTCAGCGCGAGCCCGGCAGGGAACTCAGGACTTTGCCCTGGAACGCACCAGATGTCGCAGACCTTTGGAAGCCATTTTTATTATCAACAGATCGGGGTGAAGGGGCATCGTGTGCAGCACGCCTTCGCGTGACGACCCCAGCCAGGTCCGGGCAGAGCCCGGTTTTCCACTAACCCTTTGAAAAATCACAGATCAGCACGTAACGCGAACAGAGCTTTCGGAAACCAGTCTGTTGATCCACAAATCAGGGTGCAGAGAGCCCCGTTCCCCCGCCAGGTCCAACACCTCACCCTTGACCCGCCTCCCCCAAACCCCCAGTTTTTCAGAGGCCCGCCCTCCGACGGAGCCACGGGAACAGCAGCACCCACGCCACACCCATCAGACGAGCAACCGCACCATGACCACCACCACGCCAGCCTCCCAAACCAGAACCGCTATCCTCGGCGCCGGCTGCTTCTGGTGCGTCGAAGCCGTCTACCTCTCCATCAAAGGCGTCCTCTCTGCCCGCTCCGGCTACGCCGGCGGTCATACCGAACACCCCACTTACGAACAGGTCTGCACCGGCAAAACCGGCCACGCCGAAGTCGTCGAAATTACCTTCGACCCCGCCATCATCTCCTACGCCCAGCTCCTGCGCATCTTCTTTACCCTTCACAACCCGACCACCCTCAATCGCCAGGGCAACGACGTAGGCACCCAGTACCGCTCCGTCATCTTCTGCGCCGACGAAGCCCAGCACAAAACCGCCACAGAAGTCCGAAGTGAAATCGAAAAATCGAACCTATGGGACGCCCCCCTCGTCACACAGATCGAACCGCTCACCACCTTCTGGGCTGCCGAAGCCAAACATGAAGATTACTTCGCTCGGAATCCCGGCAACCCTTACTGCCAGGCCGTCGTCGCCCCCAAAGTCCTGAAAATGCGAAAAACTTTCGCGGAATTGCAGAAATAATAGCTATACGAACAGATGGTCTTGCCTTTGACCTGTGTGAGGCCGGGAGGTGCGGGACTGGCAGGGCTCTGCCCTGGAACCCGGCAAAGGCTCGCTTTTGCAAACCGTTTTATGATCAGCAAACCGGGGTGCAGAAGCCTGCGGTCCCTGCCGGGTCCGGGCTGAGCCCGGATACTCTTATCGACAGGTCAGTCTTCACAGCCTCTGGTATAACGTGTTGATCGTTTATGGCTGTTGGCAGGCGATGAGGATTGTTTCTGGAGTGAGTGCGGCGCCGGGTGCCTCGATCATGCGTCTCCATGCGAGAATAGCTCGCGAGATATTTTGTGGCGACGCCTTTGACGCGCCGCACCCAGTCCCTGAACCTGCTGTGAGAGGCGTTGACGTTCTGGATGTGGAAGGCGTGATCCCTGACCCGTTCACCTGCAGCAGGATTGACGGCTTCATGATGAATACCTGCCTCACGTGCGATGCGGGCATAGACGGCGGCGGTGTCAGTGCAGAGAACGGCATCGGCAGCCAGCATGGGTCTGATGGCTTGGGCTGAAGATGAATCTTTCGGGCTCTGAAGTCCATATTTTGCAGATGTATTCACAGAGTGTGAGGCCGTGCGGTGTCTCGGGCGAAGCTTGCCATCGCTGTATTGCTGCTCGCACCGCGTGCCTGGTCGTGGCGCTACCACGACGTATCTCTGTCCCACAGGGCTTCCTTTCACTCGCGTGAAAATAATGCACCATCAAACCCCGGCACCAAACAACGGGTTTTACCCATGCCAAAAGTCAGGCCTTTTTTGAACTCATTTACCTGTGGCCGGAACAACAGGCAGAAGCACGGACGTGGCTGCCGCGCCGCCGCGATGGATGCTCTGGGTTGCCCTGATGTAATCGGCTGGCTTCGCGTCGAAGATGTTTTCGACATAGTGCTGCGGGTTGCGGTCATAGAGCGGAAACCAAGAGGACTGGATCTGGACCATGATCCGGTGACCTTTTGCAAAGACATGGTTCACGCCGGGGAGAGTGAAGCGGTAGTGCTCGGTTTTGTTCGCTTCGATCGGGGAGGGCTGTGAGAAGCTTTTGCGGTAGCGGCCCCGGAAGATGTCCATGGAGACGGCGAGTTCGTAGCCGCCCATGTCGGGGGTGTCGGCGGTTGTGGGCAGGTTTACGTCGATGAGTTTGACGACCCAGTCTGAGTCCGTGCCGGTTGTGGCGGCGTAGAGGTCGGCGACGGGGGAGCCGCTGACGGTGACGGGAGCGTCGAGCGGAGCTGTTTCGTAGGTCAGGACGTCGGGGCGGGATTCGGCTTCACGCTGATCCTGGACGAGCCATGGTTTCCATTTCGCGCTTTCGCTGAAGGCGAAGGGGCGGTGCACGAAGGGGGCCGGGTGGGCCGGGTCGGAGATATAGGTGTCGGCGGCGTCGGTGGCGGGACGTGTGAAGGAGAGGCTGTTACCGGCGGAGAGGTAGAGCGGTCTGAGGGGGGCGTTGCAGCCGGTTTCGCAGGCGAGGGGCCATTTCGCGTAGCGGTCCCAGCGCTGGAGGCCGGTGTTGTAGATGATGGCGGATGGCAGGGTGACGGCGGGGGCGCCGGGCTTCAGATACTGATCGAAGAAGGGGCGGAAGACGTCGCGGCGGTATTGTTCGGCGGTGTCGCCTTCGAAGGCGAGGGGACCGAGGGCGGAGCCGTTATAGTTGACGCCGCTGTGGCGCCAGGGGCCCATGACGAGAGTGTTGGGCACTGATCCGGCGGTGGCTTTGAGGGCCTCCCAGGAATGGATGGCGCCCCACATGTCTTCCTGATCCCACAGGCCCTGTTCCCAGAGCGTGGGGACGGTGGGTTTGCGTTTTGCGAGCAGTTTGTCGAGGGCCTGTTCCTGCCAGAACTGATCGTAGGCGGGGTGGGCGTGCATGCGCTGCCAGAAGGGGAACTGGTCGAGGCCGGCCTTTTGCGCGAAGGCTTCCGTGGAGCCTGCTTTCAGGAAGTTGGTGTAGTCGTCACGATCGATACGGGGGATGGAGTCGCTTTCGCCGCGCACGGTCATCTGTGAGGTGAAGTAATCGAGGCTCCCCTGGCGGAAGGCGCCGTAATGGAACCAGTCATCGCCCATCCATCCGTCGACCATGGGGCTTTCGGGGGCGGCGACTTTGAGGGCGGGGTGCGGGTCGAGGAGGGCCATCACGACGGTGAAGCCTTCGTAGGAGGAGCCGGTCATGCCGACGCGCCCGTTGGATTCGGGGGTGTTTTTCACCAGCCAGTCGATGGTGTCCCAGGCGTCGGTGGTTTCATCGGTGCTGGTGGGGTTGAGGGGGCCGCGCGGGGGGCGGGTCATGACGTAGTCGCCTTCGGAGCCGTATTTGCCACGGATGTCCTGGAAGACGCGGATGTAGCCGCCTTCGACGAAGACGTCGTCGCCCTGGGGCAGGAGGTTGCGCATCGTGAAGGCGTTGGGGGTGCGGCTGGCGCGTTCTTTAGCGTGGTAGGGGGTGCGGGTGAGGAGAATGGGGGCGCTTTTCGCGCTCTTTGGGATGACGATGACGGTGTAGAGTTTCACGCCGTCGCGCATGGGGATCATGGCTTCGCGTTTGATGTAGTCGCGCTGGTCGGTGGGGAAGGTGACGTGCGGGGGGATGTCGTTTCCGGTCTGGACGAGCAGCGGGTCTGGCTGGGCGGCGTGTGCAGTGCTGCTGAGGGCTGCGGTCAGCGGGAGCAGGGCTGCGAGGGCAAGTGTGGTTTTGCGGTGTGCCGGGCGTGGGTGGTTCATCGCGGTGTGTGTTCCATGCTCTTTGTGTTTTTTACTGAACTGGTGCCCGTGATTTACAGCGGGCGGATGTATCTTTGTTGCCCTGTTTCAGGGGGGGAATAAAGGTCTGTCGGCAGGATTGCGTGGCTCTGCCCCGCGCTCTGGCAGGGACCGCAGGCCCCTGCACTCCGATTTGTGTTTATGAAAGCCTTTGCAAAAGTCTGTGACCTTTGTCGGTCATCACCGGCAGCTTTAGCCCAGCCTTGAGAGAGCGGCTTTGAGGCGATCCCGCTCGCCGGTCTGGGTGGTGAGGCGTTCGCGGGTTTCCCCGACCACTTCGGGTTTGCCTCTGGCAATGAAGTCGGCGTTGCCGAGTTTCTTCTCAGTCTTCGCTATTTCGGCTTCGGCTTTGTCGAGTTCCTTACCCAGGCGGGCGCGTTCGGCGTCGAGGTCGATGAGGTCGGCCAGGGGCAGGACGAGGGTGGCTTCGTCGACAACGGTCTGGGCGGAGCCGTGGGGGACGTCGCCGGTGAGGGCTTCGACTTCTGAGACGCGGGCCATGCGGCCGATGGTTTCGGCCCAGCGTTTTGCGCGGTCCATTGTGGTTGTGGAGGCGTCTTTCAGAAGGACGGGGGCGAGGCGCGACGGCGGGACGTTCATTTCTGAGCGGACGGTGCGAATTTCGGAAATGAAGCGTGTCAGCCAGTCGATTTCCGCGACGGCTACTTCCGTGCCCGGGATGGTGACGGGCTGTGGCCATGCGGCGGTCATGAGTCTGCCTTCAGGTCCGAAGCCGAATTCGTGCCAGAGCGTGTCGGTCACGAAGGGCATGACGGGCTGGAGGAGGCGGAGGATGGTGTCGAGCACCCAGGCGGTAACAGCGCGGAGTTCGTCGGCGACTTTGGTGTCTTCTCCGGTGAAGAGTGGCTTGGAGAGTTCCAGATACCAGTCACAGAAGCGATTCCAGACGAAGCGGTAACAGGCGCCGGCGTAGTCGTCGAAGCGGAAGGCTTCGAGGGCTTTTGTGGCGTCTTCGACAGCGTTTGTTGTTTCGTGAATGATCCAGAGGCTGAGGGGGTTTTCGGCTTTTGCGGGGTCGAAACCAGGGACGGCTTTCACCTCGTTCATTTCACAGAAGCGGGCGGCGTTCCAGAGTTTGGTGACGAAGGCGCGGTGGTCTTCGACGCGTTTCGGCCCGAATTTGAGATCACGCCCGACGCCGGTGAGGGCGCAGATGGTGAAGCGGGTGGCGTCGGCGCCGTACTGGTCGAGCAGATCGAGCGGGTCGATGCCGTTGCCTTTGCTCTTCGACATTTTCTGGCCGCGTTCGTCGCGCACCAGGCCGTGGATGAAGACGGTGTGGAACGGCACGTCTTTCATGAAGTGCAGGCCCATCATCATCATCCGGGCGACCCAGAAGAAGATGATGTCGAAGCCGGTAACGAGGACATCGGTCGGGTAGTAACGGTCGAGTTCCGGCGTTTTATCGGGCCAGCCGAGGGTGGAGAACGGCCAGAGGGCGGAGGAGAACCAGGTGTCGAGGACGTCTTCGTCGCGGGTGAGGTCGGTGGTCTCGCCGTAATGCGCGGTGGCCTGGGCCTGGGCGTCGGCTTCGTCATAGCCGACGAAGACGGTGCCGTCGGGGGCGTACCAGGCGGGGATCTGGTGTCCCCACCAGAGCTGGCGGGAGATGCACCATGGCTGGATGTCGCGCATCCAGGCGAAGAAGGTATTTTCCCACTGTTTCGGGACGAAGGTGACTTTGCCGTTTTCCACGGCTTCGATGGCGGGGCCGGCAAGAGTGGCGGCGTCGCAGTACCACTGGGTGGTCAGGCGCGGTTCGACGACGGCGCCCCCGCGTTCGGCGTGGGGGATCTGGTTGGTGTGGGCTTCGACTTCGACGAGGAAGCCGAGGCGGTCGAGTTCGGCGACGATGGCTTTGCGGGCGTCTTCGCGGGACTGGCCTTCCAGCGTGCGGGTGAAGGCGGGATCTGCGAGGTCTGTGACGGCATGCAGATCGTCCCCGATCTCGGCGAGAGTGATGGCAGCGCCTTCATCCAGCACGGAGATCATCGGCAGGGCGTGGCGTTTGCCGACCTCGAAATCGTTGAAGTCGTGGGCCGGGGTGATCTTGACGGCGCCTGTGCCTTTTTCCGGGTCGGAATAGGTGTCGGCGATAATGGGGATGCGGCGGCCAGTGAGGGGCAGGATGACGGATTTGCCGATGAGGGCGGTGTAGCGTTCGTCTTCCGGGTGAACGGCGACGGCGGTGTCACCGAGCATGGTTTCCGGACGTGTGGTGGCGACGGTGATGAACTGGTCTTCGGTGCCTTCGACGGGATAGCGGATATGCCAGAGATGGCCGCGCATTTCCTTGTTCCCGACTTCGAGGTCGGAGATGGCTGTGCGGAAATGTGGATCCCAGTTGACCAGACGGCGGTCGCGATAAATCAGCTTTTCACGGAAGAGGGTGACGAAGACCTCGCGGACGGAACGGGAGAGGCCTTCGTCCATGGTGAAGCGTTCACGCGACCAGTCGAGCGAGGAGCCGAGGCGGCGGAGCTGCTTTGTGATGCCGTTGCCGGATTCGGCTTTCCATTCCCACACGCGCTCAAGGAAGGTGGAGCGTCCGAGCTGCTGCCGGGTGGTGCCTTCGGTGGCGAGTTTGCGTTCGACGACAAGCTGGGTGGCGATACCGGCGTGGTCGGTTCCAGGCTGCCAGAGGGTGTCGCGGCCCTGCATGCGGCGCCAGCGGATGAGGGTGTCCTGCATTGTCATGGTCAGGGCGTGGCCCATATGGAGCGTGCCGGTGACGTTGGGCGGCGGGATCATGATGGTGTATGGCGCGCCCGGGCTTCCGGGGTCTGCGGCAAAGCTGCCTTCGGTTTCCCAGAGGCTGTAGAGCCGGGATTCGGTTTCGGTGGTCTGAAACGTCTTGCTGAGCATCGCCTGTTCTAACTGCAAAAGAGGTCATCCAAACAGAAAAACGCGGCGCTGAACGCAGCGCCGCGTTTTCAGTATCGCTTTTCTCGCATAGGAGCCGGCAATCCGGAACAGGTAATCATGACTGACCGCCTGTGCCTGGGAGGGCGGGCTTCTCCGGTGATTACCGGTCGCTGAGGCGCTCGATCTCTTTCTGAACGGCCTGCTGAACGATGCTGGACAGATGCTGATCCAGCCATTCCTTGAGGAATGCGCGCACTTCGTCGCGCACGATGTCTTCGATGGTCAGGTTTCCACCACGCGTGATAGCCACTCTTCTCTCCCTGTGTTCGACGGATTGTTTGCGACGCAGCATCTGCTGCAGGGCGCCAAAGGAATGTTCCGTAGCGCCAATGGTCTGCTTGTCCAGTGGAATCTGTACGGGGGCCGGTGCATCGGCGTCAGATGGTGCCGTTCCGGCTGTGTATCCGGCATGCGTTTCTGACGCGTCCCTGTCTTCGCTCATCGTCACCCCTGGGCGTGCTTTCGGGAAGCTCCACTGTTTTTTAGCAGGAGCTTCGGTTGTCTGTTCTGACTCTTGTATCGGAGACGGTACATTTTCAACAGCCCCCGCGTGTCTGGCGGCTTCGGCAGCAGGTTCCGGAGGTGCCGCCGGCACAGGAGGCGGTGCGGATACGACGGGCTCAGCGATGACCGGTGCCGCCGGCGCTTCTTCAGCCACAGCGGCAGGCACTGCAATTGCGGGCTCTGCCGCCTGAGGTGCGACCTCCTGTGGCGGCTGCGCGGCAACGGGTGGCTCTGCCTGAGCAGGATCGGGATGCGGGGGGGTGGCCGGTTCTGCCGGTGCCGGGGGGGCTTCCGTCGCTACTGTGCCTGGACCGGACGGGGCTTCCTCGTGTTCGTCATAAGGGTCCTCGTCGTCATCCTCATCGGTCGCCAGCATGGATGAATCCAGCACGAGGACGCTGTCGTCATCATCATCCAGGTCTTCGACCGGTGGGGCAGGAATCAGTGCAGGCAGTGAATCATGAACCGGTTGCGGCGCGGGTGTTGCCGCTTCAGCAGTCTTTGTTTCCGGAACTGCGTCAGGCTGGGAGGTTTTGCCCTCTTTAAGGATGCGGCGGATTGAGGACAGGACCGTTTCTATTGAACCGTCTTCGGATCTTGTTTCGTTATTTTCTGTCATCACATGACTTTCTTTGCACCACTACCTCAACGGCCCGGCTGATTGACCGCGTAATCACTGATTCCCCACAGTCTGTCTTTGACGGCGTTATAATACGCCTGTTCATTATACAGCGGCACGTTCAGGTGCAGATCGACGGCGGTGAGGCGCCCGATCGCCGAGGCGACATTGTAGGACGCGGTGACCATGTTGCTCAGGCTCTGGACCAGGGCAACCTGTGCCTGGAGCAGGGTGCTTTGCTGCTGGAGGACTTCGAGGGTGGTGCTTGTGCCGACGATGGCCTGCCGTTCCACGCCGTCAAGCGCGATGGTGCCAGCCTGAATGGCGGCGCGGTTGCTTTCAATGGCGGCCTTGTAGGAGACCAGCCTCTGCCAGTTGGAGGCGGCGGCCTGGGCAGCTTTCCGGCGCTGGACATCAACAGCCCGGCGGGAGGCCAGAACCTGCTGCTTCGCCTGGCGGATGGCTGCATATTCGGAACCGCCCTGGTAGATGGGCACGTTGATATCCAGAGTGGCGTATTTATCTTCGTTGATCTGGTTATTCAGTTCCTGGTTGACCGATTTCATGTAAGTGCCGCTTACGGAGACTGTTGGCATCAGGGCCGCCATGGCCACGCCGACGGCATCTTTCTGAGAGGCTTCGGTGAACAAGGCGTTAATAACGTCCGGATTGTTTTTTACGGCCATGGCCACGGCCTGCGCTTCTGATTTCACCGGCAACAGAAGAGGTTGCGGCGGTACCAGATTGGGCGGTGGTGCCATGCCTACTATCTGCATGTAGGTTGCCTGCGCGGTCTGCAGAGTGCCTTCCGACTGCTGGCGTGTTGCTTTTGCCGTTGCGTATGCGGACTCGGCCTGCGCGACGTCTGTGCGGGTAATTTCACCAACGTGGAACCGTTCGTTGGTGGCGCGGAGCTGCTCCTGAAGAACGTGTTCGTTGTTGATGTTCAGCTGGAGGAGCTGCTCATCCTCGATGACCTGCACATAGGCGTTGACGACGTCCGTGAAGACCTGCTGTTCGGTTGAGACCAGTTTGGCGCGTTCCGCCATGACCTGGTTGACGGCCTGGTGGGTTGCCGAGGTTGTTTTGCCGCCGCTGTAGAGTGGCTGCGTGATCTGGACCTGGGCGTCATAACCCGGGGTGCTGTAGCGGCGGGTGTAGCCGCCGACACCGGAATCATCATTGCCGCGATAGTTGTTGAGTCCCTTGTAGTAACTGGGATCGAAGCTGCCCTGAATTTTCGGGCGCCAGCCGGCGAGGGCGGTCGGGACGCTTTCATCCGTCGCGCGCAGGGTGGCGCGTTCCTGCTGCAGGGTCGGGTTGGTGAGGTAAGCCGAGGACAGCGCTTCCTGCAATGTATGCGGGATAAAGCTGGGCTCGCCGCTTCCGTCATATTTCTGGGCCAGAGCCGTCGAGCTGTACAGCAAGGCTGCAAGTCCCAACCCTAAGCCGCAGGAATATTTCATCTAAACTCTCTCCGCTACCCGATCCGCGTTTGTGCAGGCGTCCCGGTTCGGGCTTATGCCACGCTCAAAAGGGATTTTCCACTGCCGACCTTAACAGTGCATTGCTGCAACGGAAAAAAACTACAGATTGCAGGAATTCGTTGCGGGAATTTGTCAGAACGCGAAGGCGGGTATCGGGAGGAGTTCCTGAATCAGGGGCGCGGGGGCGTCGAAGCTGAGGCGTGTGGCCCAGCCTTCGAAGGTGCCGGCTGCGCCATTAGCTGTTCCGGCCCGGTCGGGTTCCGCGAGAAAGGCGGAGCAGATGTCTCCGCTTTTGCCCATCATGCCGACGATCCGTCCGTCTGCGGCGAGCTGGGTCACGCAGAAAGAGGGAATCTCCCGGATCGCGCCATCGAAGATGATGATATCGTAGGGGGCGTTTTCGGGCGCACCCTCCGCGAGGGGGCCCTGATGCCAGATAATGCCGGGGGCTGTGACATCCGTGTAGGCATGGCCCTGTCGGACGAGTTCTGCTTCTGATTCGAGGGCCACGACATGCGCGTTGAGGCTGGCGACGACTGAGGCGAGGTAGCCTGTTCCGGCCGCGACGATGAGGACGCGCTCGCCTGCCGCGATGCGTGCGGTCTGGACGATGCGTGCGGTGAGCATGGGCTGGAGCAGATAGCGCCCGTTGCCGAGCGGCAGGGTACGATCAGCGTAGGCGAAACCGCGCTCGGCCGGGGGAACCGCCAGTTCACGCGGCAGGTTTCGCATCGCTGTGATGATGCGCGGATCGTTAACCTCCAGGGGACGCACCTGATCGTCGACCATCCGCTGACGGATCTCGCTGAATTCGGAGTGATCGGAGGGGAGAGACGCAATGAGCGGGCTCCGGCTGGATTCTGCTGTCTGTGATTGTGTCTGGCTCATCAGCGCGCTCCGGGGCCTTTTCATTCTCTGGTAAGTGCTTCTGTGTCGTGCGGGCTCCGGCCCGCGCTTTGGTCCGTGACCAGAAATCTCACGCTGGTCATGCCCGTCAAGCGGCAGCCCGGTAAGGGATGCGCGATCAGTGGCTTGACCAGCGATGCCTTGCTGGTGGATATAGCGCAACCCCGTTCGGGGTCCGGTGGCAGAATGGTGATGCAGCGGACTGCAAATCCGCGTACGTGGGTTCGATTCCCGCCCGGACCTCCATCGCTTTTATGAAAGCGGTCCGGAAATTCCTTCCTTTGTAGCGGCGTTGTTCCCGCAACATGTTGATCTCTGAAAATCACAGGTCAACAGAGCCTTTGTCTTCATGTTTTCAGTGTGTTTCCGGTAGCGGGCTGTTGCGCCAGAGCGGATGCTGCGCCGAATAGTCCCGGCTCCGGGTAGCGGATCATTCTCACGGGGATTTTACGCATCATGCACTCGAATCTGCCTTTTGCGATGAAGCGTTCGCCGAAGTCGGAGGTGGGCAGCACGTCCATCAGGCGTTTGCCGAGGCCGCCTGCGACGACAACGGCGGTGGCGCAGTGGGCCAGGGCCATATCGCCCGCGAAACCGCCCAGTGCCTGACAGAAGCGGGCCATGCCTTCGCGGGTCACTCTGTCATGGCCTTCCAGCGCCAGCGTCCAGAGTTGTTTGTCATCCAGATCGCGCCACGCTTCGCCGTTTTCTTCGGAGAGTTGCGCGCAGAGCGGGATGATTCCGGGTCCTGAAATGATCCGCTCCGCCGAGACGCGGCCATGCACGGTGCGGAGCCGGTCGAGCAGACGATCCTCAAAATCGTTGAAGGGGGAGAAGCCCATATGGCCACCTTCCGCGCCGCAGACGAGGGTTCGTCCGTCTCTTCGGATGATGGAGGCGGTGCCGAGTCCGGTTCCGGGGCCGATGGCGACGATGGTTCCGTTTTTCGGCAGAGGGCGATCCGGGCCGCAGAGATGGGGCAGGCAGGACGAGTGTAGGCTGGCGATGGCGTGGGCAACGGCTTCGAAATCGTTGAGCAGCAGGGGCGGGTCGATATCCAGGTCGCGCGGGAGATCGGCGGGGACGACGGTCCAGGGGTTGTTGGCCATGGTCAGCACGTCGCCCTGGATGGGGCAGGCGAGGGCGATGGCGGCCTGTCCGGGCAGCGAGCGGCCGATTCTCTGGCCAAATGCGCGCCAGGCTTCTTTGAGCGTGTCATAATCCGCGACGCGCAGGGTGCAGGGGTCTCCGAGTGAGACGACCTGTCCGTTTTCAATGCCGGCTATGGCGAATCGCGCGTGGGTTCCGCCGATATCGGCTGCGATGACCTCCCGCGTGGCAGTGTGTTGTCCGTCTGGCATTGATCATCCTCTTCGCTGGTGTGGGCTCCGAGGCTGTCCGGCAGGTCGCAGGTGGTCTGTTAGTCTCCCCTGGGGCGCTGATCGGCGGAAACCCGGCGCATGATGGCGTCACGCAGGATGCGGGGGGTGAGCTGGTCGATGATGCGCAGAACGGCGAAGGGCCATGGAAAGATGATTTCCGGCTGGTCACGTTTCAGTGCGCTGATGATGCGGGCGGCGGCGGCGTCGGGTGTGACGAGGAACGGTCTCGGGCCGATGATGCGCTGGCTCATGGCGGTGTCGACGAAACCGGGAGCGATGAGGGTCAGGCGCACGCCGAGCGGGGCGAGGGCGAGGCGGGCTGAGCTGGCGAATCGGGCGAGTCCTGCTTTTGAGCCGCCATATCCGGCGGCGAAGGGCAGATCGTGATAGGCCGCGACGGAGCCGATCAGGGCAATGGAGCCGCCGCCGCGCTGTGCCATCCGGTCTGCTGCGGCCATGGTCAGGGCGGCGGGAGTGGCATAATTCACCAGGCCGAGTTCAAGGACGGTTTCGGCCTGTTCGGTTTTTTCGTGGCCCTGTTTCATGTCCGACAGGCCGGCGCAGAGGATGACGGTATCGAGCGGCGTGCTGTCGTCGTCCTCACGGAGGGCCCGGAGGGCGGCCTGTCCGTCGGTCAGATCGACTTCCCGCGTGAGCACATGCGCTCCGCGTTCCTGGCATGACGCAGCCAGAATCCGGAGTTTCGTGGCATTTCGTCCCCAGAGCACCAGCGTTCGTCCCGGCGCTGCATAGCGGAGGGCGAGGGCTTGTCCGATGCCCCCTGATGCGCCGGTGATCAGGATTCGGGCCAGGGTGCGGTCTGAAATTCTGGCTGAATTCCGGATTGATTTGTCCCGGCGGCTTGAGCCTTTGAGCCGTGTGAGGATATGTCGTGCCTTCGCCATGAGGCGGTTGCCTGTCGTCACGTTGGCAGCGGTTTCGTTCAACGGTATGTCCATGCCACAACATTACACCTGCCCGAGGCAGGTGTCCGCGTGCGGGTTTGCGCGCGCTTTCAGGGAGAGTTCATGACCCAGCGAGCGCGCATTGTCATCACGCCGGTTAACGGGTTCCGTCAGCTTTCGACATTTATCCGGCTTCCCCGGCGCGTTTACGCCGGGATGCCTGGATATATGGCGCCGCTGGATATGGAGCAGCGCGCACTGCTTGATCCGAAACACTCCGCTTTTTTCCGGCATGGTGAGGCGCAGTATTTTCTGGCGACGCTGGACGGGCGGCCGGTCGGGCGGATTTCGGCGCAGATTGACCATCTGACGCGCAATGTTTCTCCGGAGACGGGTCTCAGCCCGCAGACGGGTTTCTTTGGCGCGCTGGACACGGCGGACCCGGAGGTTGTGCCGATGTTGCTGGAGGCGGCGGCGGGCTGGCTGCGCGAGCGGGGCATGACGACGATGCTGGGACCGTGGACGCTCAACAGCAACGGCGAATATGGAATCATGATTGAGGGGCAGACCGCTCTGCCGATGGTGATGATGCCGTGGCATCCGACATGGCTGGACCAGGCGATCCGGTCGGCCGGTATGACGAAGACGATGGATGTTCTGTCCTATCACATGGCGATGGGACCGGATGCGGAGGCGGCGCATCTCGTTCCGCGGGCTCTGCAGGTTGGCGAGGGGCGGCTGGGCTCATTATCGGTGCGGCGTCTGGATTCGCGGAATATGTTGCGGGACGGGGAGATCCTCCGCAGTCTTTATAATGGCACCTGGCGCGATACCTGGGGGTTTTTACCGTATACGTCCGATGAGATGGCCGCGATGATTCACGAGATCCGGCCAATTCTGCGGGATGAGCATTTCGTTCTGGTCGAGCAGGATGGCGAGCCGGCGGGCGTCGCGCTTGTGGTGCCGAATGTGTTTGATGTCGCCGGCGATCTCGGCGGAGCTCCGTCGCCGTTTGGATGGGCGAAGCTGGGTGTGCGTCTTCTGCGGCATGAGTTCCGGTCGGCGCGGGTGATCCTGCTGGGTGTCAGCAAGGGGCTGTCCGGGACGGCGCTTGGCGCAATGTTGCCTGCGCTGCTGATTCGTGAACTCATGAATCGCGGGCATGAGCTTCCGTATGAGATGATCGAGCTGGGCTGGGTTCTGGAGACCAATCTGCCGATGCGTCGGCTGATCGAGCGAATCGTCCCGGCGCCCTGCAAGCGTCATCGTGTGTATTCGCGGGAGCTGTGAGGCGATTCTGACAGGTATCGGTCAGTTATGACTGCTTTTTGATGAGCACAGGGAGAATATCTCGGTGATCTTTTCTGCATGAGTCGTCACGCTTTGTCATTTGTAATTCTGTGAATGACAGCCGATGAACGGGTCCTGCCTTAGAGGTTGTTTCAAAAGCCCCTCTGTCGACGATCCGACGCTCGTTTTCTGCGCTCCGATGCTCACGGCCCGCACGGCCGCTCCGCCCGGGTGCTCAAAAATACACGCCGGTCGCGCCCTGAGAGGCGCTCTCGCTCAGCAGTGAGGCTTTTGAAACAGCCTTTTATTGCGATGACCGTCAGGATTGGAAAGTGGGGTGGGCGCGGTTGGAAAGACACCAGGCCAGTCACCATGGTCTGTGAGAAATTTTTTCTGGCTGCCTCGCGTTAAGAGCGGATTCTTTCCTCCTGGCTGGTTCATGTTCTGTGTGCGGACCTGGCTGGCCGTGGCGGTTGCTCTGGCCACCTCGTTCTGGTTGCAGATTACTTCTCCCGGATCCTCGGCTGTGACGGTGATGATTCTGGCGCAACCGTTGCGCGGCCAGATGCTGTCCAAGGCTCTTTACCGTCTTGCGGGGACGATTGTCGGAGCATTTGTGGCTCTGGCGCTGACCGCGTGTTTCAGCCAGGACCGTGCGCTCCTGCTTGGCGGGGTCGCACTGTGGCTGTCTTTCTGCTGCATCATGGGGACGCTGGAGCGGGATTTCCGGGCTTATGCGGCGATGCTCGCGGGGTATACCGTCGCTCTGATCACCATTGGCTGCATTGATGCGCCGGAGACGGCTTACGACGTTACGGTCAATCGTGTTTCCGCCATTGTGATCGGCATTGCCGCAACGGCTGCCGTGAATGATGTTTTCGGGTCTCCGACGGCGTGGGCGAAGCTGTGCTCAGGGCTTGATACGGTCACGAAGGTGGTTGGCAGGATTGCGCGCGATGCTGTTGCGGGGCGCTCTGTTCCGGACATGGTGGCGCTGGCCGGTATTGCCGGCGAGATCATGGCGCTGACGTCTCAGGTCTCTTTTGCCCGTACGGAGATGTCGGACGGTCGCCTGCGCATGATCGGTGCCCGGTCGGCGATGGTCGCCCTTCTGGAAATGATGAATTGCAGTCGTGCGATTGCGATGGCGCTTGAGCGGGGCACGATTTCGGAGGCGGTTGTTCAGCGCGTCCGGAGCGCGTTCGGAGACGGGAGTGAGGTGGGGTCGCCCCGTAAGGCTGTGGAGGATCTGGAGCAGCTGGCCCGGGAGACGCATCTTGATGCCGCGGGGGAAGAGACCCGGCTGAGCATTGAGGAGGCGTGGTTCGTGGAGCGCACGATGGCGCTGCTGTCTTACTGGCGCTGGGCGAAAGACGGGGTGGACTGCGTTCACAACGGAGGGCGCGCCAGTACTCAGGCGCCGGAGTTCCGGATTGCCTCTCATCAGGATGTGACGATGGCGTTGCTGAACGGACTGCGGCTGCTGATCGGGTTTTCGATGGCGGCGGCGCTTTGCATCCTCAGCGGGATTCCGCAGAGTTATTCGGCGCTTTCCCAGACGGCGATTGTGCTCACTCTGGCGGCCACGACCTATAATGTGCGGGCGTTTGGTATGGGAGCGCTGATCGGGATGCCGCTTGCGGTTGTGACCGCTGCGATTCTGAATTTTGGTGTTCTGACGAAGGGATCGGACATGATCTTCTTCGCGCTGGCGGTGATGCCGGTAATTTTTGGCGGGTGCCTGTTACTGCTGAATCCGAAGACATCCGCGATCGGGTTTAATGCTGGCGTGTTTTTTTTCGTCATTCTGGGTGTCGCGGACAGGCAGAGCTTTGACCCGGAAGCGTTTATCAATCGCAATGAGCAGTATCTGTTCGCGGCGGTGATCATCTTTATCGCGCTGACGCTGCTGCTGCCGCCTTCGGCGCGTTCACGCCGCTTTCGGGTGGCGATTTCCATCGGACATGATCTTCACCGTCAGTTTGAAGGGCATGGGGAGCAGGCGGGTTCGGCGCTGATCAGCCGGCATTATGACCGGCTGACGAAGGTGCTTCTGTGGAACACTTACCTTCCCGCGAGCCGTGCGCGGGATCGGGTTTTCAGACGGCTGGCCAGTCTTGATGATCTGAACTGCGCGCTGGCCCGCGCCCGGCGCCATCTTGAGCGGGCGGCGACCATTCCGCATGTCCGGACCGAGGCTGAGGCGGCGCTGCGCTCGACGATTATTTATAATGTGTCGTCCGCGATCACGCGGCTGACGATTCATGCGGAGCAGTTGCTGGCGCTGTCGGTCGATCTTCCTCATGGCGAGATGGCGACGGTTCTTGGTGCTGTGTCGGGCATGGAGGGCGCCATACGGCTTCTGGAGCGCAACCGGTCCGCCATTTCTCTCTATGACATTCTTCCGGTGCCGGAGATGCGCTGGAGAGCGATGTAATGCAGCTGAGATCGGTCATCGACATTGGCGGGCTGCTGGTCTCGTCCTTCATTGTGCATGTCGGGCTCGGGCTTTTCACGGTTGTAATCCTCAGACCGCTGATCACGAAGGCCCGGCTTGACCGCTTTATGTGGAACGTGCCGCTCGCGGAGTTCGGGCTGCTGATTATTTTTACCGGTATTTACACGATTTTGCTCTGATGGTGAGCCGGACATGGAAAGGGCGTGACGACGTGAGGAAGAAACCGGAGGCCGGGCGGGTGCGGGGTGTTTTTGCCCGGTACGGGACAGAGGACAATGCGGTGAGAGGTGTGAAACGTGTTTGAGCGGGCGCGCCGGTTTCTTCAGTTCACCACGACGGGCATTATTCTGATTATTGCCGCGATTACGGGTTTTGTTCTGTGGGACTACTACACCTCCGCTCCCTGGACGCGGAACGGGCAGGTGCGTGTGCAGGCAGCCAATATTGCGCCGCGCGTATCGGGGCAGATCATTGCTTTGCATGTGTATGACAACCAGATCGTGCATGCGGGCGACATTCTCTACGATATTGATCCGTTTGATTTCAAAGTTGCTGTGGCGGTGGCGACGGCGGTTGCGGATCAGCGTCGTGCCGACATGGTTCTGAAAGCGGCGCAGCATGAGCGGCGGGACAGGCTGACGGAAGCGTCGGCGTCCCGTGAGGAGAAGCAGGTTTACGAGGCCACGGCGGAGGTGTCGCGGGCGGAATATGCTCAGGCTCTGGCACAGCTTTCTCAGGCGAAGATCAATCTTGACCGCACCCATGTTCGCAGCACGGTGACAGGGCCGGTGAACAATCTGACGATGCGGGTGGGAGATTTCGCAACCTCGGGCAAGTCCAATATCACGGTGATCGATCATGCGTCCTACTGGGTGGATGGGTATTTTGAGGAAACCAAGATTGGTTCGATCAATCTCGGAGACCGGGTGCGGGTGGATCTGATGGGTTTCCGGGAGCCGCTTGAGGGGCACGTTGTCAGCATCACGCGCGGTATCGCGACATCCAACGCCAGTTCCGGTGTTCAGGGGCTTCCGGTTGTCGATCCGGTTTATACGTGGGTGCGTCTGGCGCAGCGCATTCCGGTCCGGGTGGAGATTGACCGGATTCCGGAGAGTGTGACGATTGCGGCGGGCATGACGGCGACGGTGACGGTGGTTGGCAGTAAGGGGCATCGGGCGCATGACACGCTGCATGACGCGTTTGACCGTCTTCACGACACTGTTTTTAGCGTCGGGGCCGGCACGCGACGATGAGCGGGGAGAACTCCGCGTTTCACCAGGGCAGGGAGAGCCGGCAATGAGTCAGTTTTCATCGATTTCCGGACGGTGCGTCAGCGGAGGTCGCGTGTTGCGTGTGTGGCTGTGCGGGGCGGTGATGCTGGCGGTGGCGTCGGTGCCGGGTGTTGCGCTGGCGGCGGACAGCACGGATCATGGCTGGACTCCGACGGACAACGTCACGATTGTCGATCGTTTTCCCGACGCGCAGCCTTCGGGGATCGCGCGTTTGCCTGACGGGCGGATCGTGCTGTCTTTGCCGACCAGTGCGCAGCGTCATCCGGGGCCGGTTCTGGCGGTCTGGACAGCGGGGCATTTGTCGCCGTTTCCCGGCTCGGCTGCACAGAACAGACTGGTTTCGCCGCTTGGCATGACGGTGGACGGGAACGGGCAGCTCTGGCTGCTTGATGAGGGTGTTCAGGCTGGCAGCAAGGCGCGGCCGGAGCCGGCGCTGCTGCATATTGACCCGAAGACGAACAGCATCGTCCGGCGCTATGCGTTCGGGGCGCCGGCGCTGCGTGCGGACAGTCATGTCAACGATGTGCGTGTGGATCTGACGCATGGCAGTGCGGGAATTGCATTTATCAGTGACACCTCGCAGACGACGCATCCTGCGCTGGTGGTGGTTGATCTGGCGAGTGGTCATGCGCGGCGGATTCTGGCTGAGACGGTGTCTGTCAGTCCGGTTCCGGGTTTTGTCATGGAGGCGGACGGGCATCTGGGGCGGTATGACGCGGAGCATCCGCAGGTGGCACAGGGCGGCGTTGACGGTGTGGCGCTGAGTGCGGATTCGTCCCGGCTTTACTGGTCGCCGCTGTCGTCTCGCCGGCTTTACAGCGCGCCCACTGCTGTTCTGGCCGATCCGGCGGCGTCAGAGGTGGCCATTGAGGCGGCTGTGAAGGATGAGGGCGAGGTTGGCATCATGGATGGCATGGCCACGGCTCCGGATGGCAGTCTGTATCTGACGGATATTGAGCGTCATGCGGTCGTGAGGCGGGCTTCGGACGGGGCGTTGTCGATTGTCGCGCAGGATTCGCGTCTGATTGCGCCGGACAGTATAGCGTTTGACGGGGACTCGTTGCTGCTGACGGTTGGTCAGTGGTCGCGGCTGCCGGTTTTTCATGACGGGCGGGATATGCAGGAGCGGCCTTACGTTCTGGTGCGGATTGCGCCGCTTGTGCCGGCGCGGGGGAACTGACGGAGACCGGGCTCTGCCCGGGTCCGGCAGGGACCGCAGACCCCTGCACTCCGATTGATTAATAATAAAATGGTTTCCAAAGGTCTGAGACCTTTGGTGGGTTCCAGGGCAAAGCCCTGAGAAAGCGCCAACACGTAACGCGACCAGAGCCTTTGCAAACCTTTTGTTTTTAACAGAGCGGGGCAAAGGAGTCTGCGACCCTGGAGCTGCCCCCCGTTTCACCTGATTACCCTCCGGAGCTTTGCACCATGAGTTGCCGGAACTGTCCGGCCTGGATAGGCTTTATAGGTATGTCTGAGTGCTGACAGCGACAGATCGGGAGCGATAACGGGTTGCGGCGGATGGGTGGTGTCGGAACGGGAAAGAGGCTTGCGACCCTGCTGATGCACGTGGTGGTGCTTCTGGCCGTGATGATGGCACCTGGTGCGTCGGCCCGGCTTCCGGGGACTGCGGGGCATAGGGCTTCGCCGGTGATGGCCATGTCGTGCGGCGCGGTCGGTCATGGGCCAGTGGTGATGGCGCATCATGCCGGCAGGGCGGATGGTGAGCATGATCGTGGTGGCGATGACTGCTGCATGCAAAGCGCCTGTTCCGCGACGTTGCCTGCCGGGCCGCTTGCAGTGCGTGTCGCTGAGCGGCGGGCGACGGGGGTTACTTACTCCGGTCATCCGCGCGTATTGCTCGCTGATTTTGCAGCAGCACCGGATCTTCCTCCACCACGACAGATGGCCTGACATCGCCTTTCGGTGATGTGAACCTGGATCGGCCGCGGTCTCAGACCTGTGGCTTTTGTTCCGACCAGTATCGGGCTGTCTGTCATGATCAATTTCTCTCTTCGGGAGCGGCTGGCGCTGTCACGTCGTCGCTTCATTACGGGTGCCGCCGGGCTTTGTGGCGCGGGTGTGGTGCTGCCTCGCGGTCCGGCGCGGGCTTTGTCTGCCCCACACACCGATATTCCTCTGACATCGTCAGCGAGATTTTCTCTGGCTGTGGAGCGGGTGCCTGTTGTTGCGGGCGGCAGGCGCATGACGGGCACGGGGATCAACGGATCGCTTCCGGCGCCGACCCTGCGCTGGCGCGAGGGGGACACGGTTGAGATAGCGGTGACCAACCGGCTTGATGAAACCACGTCGCTGCACTGGCATGGCATCAGGCTGCCTGCTGATATGGATGGTGTTCCGGGGCTGAGTTTTGCCGGGATCAGGTCGGGCGCGACGTTCACGTACCGGTTTCCGGTCAGGCAGAGCGGCACATACTGGTATCACAGTCATTCCGGGATGCAGGAGCAGACCGGGCTTTATGGCGCGCTGGTGATCGATCCCGCAGGGGGGACGGAGCGGGCTGTGGACCGGGACTATGTTCTGGTTCTGTCGGACTGGACCGACGCTGATCCGGAGCAGATCGTCTCCAGTCTGAAGTTTCAGAGCGACTATTACAATTTCCGGCAACGCACGGTCGGGACCTTTGTGCGGGATGCGGTGCGGGACGGGCCGGGTCTGGCGGTGCGGGATCGTCTCCGCTGGGGGGCCATGAACATGGCGCCGACGGACATCTCGGATGTGTCTGGCGTTATCTACACTTATCTGATGAACGGGCAGCCGCCTGAAACGGGCTGGACGGGACTGTTCCGGCCGGGCGAGCGTGTGCGGCTGCGGGTGATCAATGCGGCCTCGATGACGTTGTTTGACGTCCGGATTCCGGGGCTGACGATGCATGTTGTCGGCGCGGACGGGCAGGATGTCGAGCCGGTTCCGGTCGATGAGTTCCGGATCGGGCCGGCTGAGACGTACGATGTGATTGTGCAGCCGGAGGGAGAGGGTCCGTGGACGATTTTTGTCCAGTCTGAGGATCGCACCGGCTATGCGCGCGGGACGCTGGCGACGCGGCCAGGTCAGCTCGGGCCGGTGCCGCCGATGGACCCCCGCCCTCTTCGCACCATGGTCGACATGGGTATGGGTGGGATGGACAGGGGGCCGGCGGGACATGACCGGATGGAGTCCGGGGCCGCGATGCAGGGTGATATGGCTGGCATGGACATGGCTGGCGACGGGATGCGTCATGCTGCGAGGAGGGGTGCGCCTGAGGCGATGCGGATGCCGGGGATGGCGGCTCATCCGGCTCCGGTAACGCAGTCCGGAGCCGGCGAGCGGCTGAAGGAAGGGGTTGAGGTCCAGAGTATAGCCATGATGCCACGGAATCGGCTGACGGAACCCGGCGCGGGGCTTGAGGGGAACGGGCGTCGCTGTCTGACTTATGCTGATCTGCGGGCGACACGGGCCGGGGAGGATGCGCGCCCGCCTTCACGCGAGATCACGCTGCATCTGACCGGGAATATGGAGCGGTTCATCTGGGGGTTTGACGGGAAGAAGTTTTCCGAAGCTGAGCCTGTTCGCCTGGTGTTGGGGGAGCGGGTCAGGTTCATTCTGATCAATGACACGATGATGGAGCATCCGATCCATCTACACGGGTTCTGGAGTGAACTTGAGAACGGGCAGGGTGCGTTCCGGCCTTACAAGCACACCATTACGGTGAAGCCGGGGGAACGGCTGAGCTCTCTGGTGACGGTCGATACGCCGGGTTTGTGGGCGTATCACTGTCATCTCCTCTACCACATGGAAGTGGGCATGTTCCGCACTGTGGTGGTGTCATGAGGCGGGGACTGGTGGCGGCGTTTGCGGTTCTGGCTGCGTCACCGGCGATAGCGCATGACATGGAGATGATGCCGGGCATGGTGATGGGGGCGACAAAAAAGCCGGTGGCGCGGGGGCGGGTGACTCCGGCGCCTGCTGTGTCTGTGAAGGTTGTGCCGTCATCGTCTTCCGCGCCGATGCGTCCGGCGCCAGTGGTGTATGTCGCGGGAATTCAGCCGGTGATGGATCACATGCTGTATGCTCATGCTCTGCTTGACGAGTTTGAGGCGCGTTATAACGGTCGTGGTGGTGAGTTCCGGTATGACGGGCAGGGCTGGTATGGTACTGATTATGATAAGCTCTGGATAAAATCCGAAGGAACGGTCAGCCGGACCGGTCGCTTTGGCGACGGGGATCATGAGATTCTCTATGACCGGGCGATTTCACGTTACTTCGATGTTCAGACCGGTGTCCGGCTTGATATTGATAATGGTCCTGCGAGGGCATGGGGAGCGGCTGGCATTCAGGGTCTGGCGCTCTGGTTTTTTGATCTTGAAGCGACGGCGTATTTCAGCGATCGCGGGGCGGCGGCTCGTTTGCAGGGATCGTATGACATTCTGCTGACCAACCGTCTTATCCTGCAACCGCAGGCGGAGCTGAATTTCTATTCGACCGCAGACCGTGCTCGTGGTGTCGGGCGTGGTTTCTCCGACATCGATACCGGATTGCGACTCCGGTATGAGTGGTTTCGGAAGCTCGCGCCGTATGTCGGCATCACATATTCTGGCAGATTCGGCCAGGCTGCGGAGATTGCCCGGCGTCGCGGGTCTGTTGTGGGGGATGTGACGTTTGCATTTGGTCTGCGGTCCTGGTTCTGAGTGTTTTCTGCTCTTTGTCGTGGTTTGAAAGGCTGCGGATTTGACGGGGAATTAACGAACGTGGGGTGGGATTGCCACTTCCGTTAACCAGCAATTAATCGAATTCGTGAATCCTGACGTCAACCCGTGCGCCGGAGAGAAATCTTCAGGCGCCCCGGTGGAGGGACGGTTTTCTCTCCGGTGACATAACAGGATGAAAACACATGGTCACAATTATGCGTAAAATTCGCGCTTTTCTGGGTGACCGGGAAGGTGTGACGGCGATCGAATACGCTTTGATTGCCGGATTGATTGCGGTTGTTGCGTTTGGCGCGATGAAGAGTGTCGGGACGAGTCTGAGTAATCTGTTCAGCACAATTGCAACTTCCATTTCGGATGCGCCGGGTACGGGTTCGACTGCGGGCTGATCCTGCTTTCTATTATTCTGAGTGATGAAAACAAAAGATGCTGCAGAATATTATTTTTTTTGCGGTATCTGCTGTTCTTCTGGTCTCCGCTTTCACGGATCTGCGGGCGCGGATCATCTATAATTCCGCGCCCGCGATCGTGATTGCCCTGTCTTTTCTATCTGCCTGTAACAGGGGAGAGTTTATTTTAAGTATTCAGGTCGTGCTTGTTTTTTCTCCATTTTTGTATTTGTTATGGGTTTTTCGTATTCTGGGTGGCGGTGACGTAAAATTACTGATTAGTCTTTTACCGCTTGTTTCTATTCCCCATCTTTTTTCTTTGTTTTTTTCTATTGCTTTGACCGGGACTGTTCTGGCGGCGGGTTATTTGATTCGCTTTTTTCTGTTGTCAGGAGTGTGGCGTGTCCGGCGTGATGCTGAATATCACGGAAAAAACTCGCAAACCGTAATTTCTCCGCAGTTGCCAGGCCTTCCTTATGCTGTGGCGATTGCCTTCGGAACGATATTGAATATTAATAATCTGATCGGATAGAGCTGATGGGAATACACAAATATATAACATATGGCTGCATATTTGTTCTCACGGTTCTTTCCCTGTTTCTCCTTGGAAAATTATCTCTCCACCAGGATCTTCCGTCTGCAGCGCCTCCTCCTGTCGTAAAGACTGAACCAGCCATTAAAATTCTGGTCGCGCATCATCAGTTATTTCCGGGTGAAATTCTGAAGGAAGAAGATCTGTCTGATCAGACTGTCCCTCAATCGTTCAGATCGTTTGGTACTCTGCTCAGCAGTCAGAGAAAAGATTTTATTGGCACGCTCCTGCGTGTTGCGCTTCCGAAGGGTGCTCAACTGAGAGGGGATGATGTTGTGCACCCCGGAGAGGGCGGATTTCTTGCTGCCCTCCTTTCGCCCGGGATGCGTGGCGTCTCGGTCACCGTGGACCCTGCCAGTGCTGCGGGCAGTCTGATCTGGCCGGGTGACTATGTCGATGTGATTCTGATTCCGGCAAACATGGAAGCGGTTGCATCTTCAGAACACAGTGCCGCATCTCAGACCATTCTTGAAAATTCCCATGTTGTCGCGATTGATCAGACGGTTATCCGGGGGAAAAACCCTTCTCTGCCTAATCAGACAGCGCGTACGGCTGTTCTGGAACTGACTCCTGAAAACGCGAGGAAATTAGCACTTGCTCAAAAATTAGGGCGTATCGTTCTGACACTGCGCCCGCTGAATAAGCCGGACAGCGGACGGTCGGGCTCTGATATTACCTGGAATGAAGATATTTTTGATGCCAGCGATAAGTTCGAAAAGCCTGCAAGCGACACGAGGCCCGCAGGCATCGCGGCTATGCGGGTGTTTAATGGAATCGAGGAAGCGCCAGGTGCTCACTAAATTCAGGCATATCCTGGCTGCGGTCATGAAGCCTTATGTCTGTAGAGCTGTAATTCCATTTATTCTGTATGGCCTGATTTCTTCTGCGTGTGCTGCGTCTTCCATAACGCTGGAGGTCGGAGCGGGAAAACTTATTGAGCTGAAATCAAATGTTGCTACAGCGTTCGCGGCTGATCCTAAGGTTGCGGAAGTAAGGCCTGCCAATTCAACGACATTGTTTGTTTTTGGAACGGGGCCGGGTCAGACAACGATTTCCGCAGCTGATGCAGCAGGGCATCCTGTTGGACAGTATTTCGTCACAGTAAATCCGGCGCAGTATCCTGCGGTTCATGCGCATGACCTGACACGGCAGGAAAATACTGCCCGGATTCAGCCCCGGATGGGTCCGGGGGGCATTACTCTGAACGGTTCTGCGCCTGATGCCGAAAGTGCGGAGCGCGCAGTTGCCTCTGCCCAGGATGAAGTTGGTAAAGATACTGTTTACAACAGGATGAGAATGTCTGACCCCATTCAGGTCAATCTTCAGGTTCAGGTTGTTGAAATGTCACGGCAGATGGTGCGCGAACTGGGCGTGCAGTGGGAAAACGTCAATGCCCTGGGAACAAGTGCGGCTATCGGACTCGCGACCATGAATCCACTCGCTGCTATGGCGGCCAGTCAGAGTAGTTTCTCATTTCTGTCACGCTTTCGTATTGCCGGACGGCCGACAACTCTTCAGACAGTTATTGATGTGCTGGCGCAGGATGAACTGGTCCATATGCTTGCTGAGCCTAATCTGACGACTATGAGCGGTGAGGCGGCCAGTTTCCTGGTGGGTGGTGAGTATCCAATTCCCATCGCGTCTTACAACAATACGGTTTCTGTACAGTACAAGCAGTATGGTGTTTCTCTGTCTTTTGTACCCACTGTTCTTACTGGCGGGCGGATCAATCTGCATGTGCGGCCGGAGGTCAGCCAGCTTAGTGCCACCGGAGCAGTGTCATTTGGGGAGGGGAATAACTCTGTCAGTATCCCGGCGCTCACGGTCAGTCGCGTCGATACAACGGTTGAACTGGGCAGTGGTCAGAGTTTTGCGATTGCGGGTCTCTTTCAGGATAGTACTACGACAACTTCACTTGGTCTTCCGGGTCTGAGTGAAATACCGATTCTCGGTGCACTGTTCCGTTCAAACAGCTTTCAGCATAACCAGAGTGAACTCGTTATCATTGTGACGCCCTACATTGTGCGGCCAGTTGCAAATCCAGGCCTGCTGGCGAGGCCTGATGCGAACTGGACGCCGCCCAATGATTCCGAGCGGGCTCTTCTGGGGTACCAGTCCGGTAAACGGACGAGTCTGGACGTGAAGAAAACGCAGGGCACAGCCGTTTCAAAACCAGCTGAGCCGCTCGATATTGGCTTCGTGGTGGATTAATATGACAGCATATCCGGTAAAAACAACACTGCTTGTAGCCAGCTTATTTGTTCTGTCAGGATGCGCTGAGACGGACCCGCTTTATATGGCGAGTCGATGGAACATGCCCAGTGCAAACTCCCATAATCTGCTTCTGCAGGTTGCTGTTCCTTCTGATCTCAGTTCGGGGCGGTCAGATGCAACATTTGACGCGACTCTCGCTGCGGATGCTGTGAAACGGCTTCGTGATGGAAAAGTAAAGAAAATCCAGAACACAAGCCTTGCCCAGGTCGGTAATAATCAGTCAGGAGGAGGTGGTTCACAATGAATCACATAAAATCTCTTGAGCTGTCACCAGCATTAGACGGATCTAAAAAAAAATCACCGCATGATAGTCAGATTCAGGCATTTGTCTCTGAACCGACAAGCGAAAATATTCTGCGGGAGGTGCTTGACGAATTTCAGCCCGGGAACTTCAGTCTTTCATGCCTGACGTGTGCACAGGCTACGACCAGACTACGTCGCGGTGCAACACCGAAAATACTGATTATTGATGTTGCCGGTGAAGATCAGCCCATAACCTGTCTGGTTGAACTTGCGAATACTCTTGAGCCGGATGTGAAGGTTCTTGTTATTGGTGACCGGCAGGATGCGAATTTCTATCGGCAGCTGACACGAGGCCTGGGCGTTGCTGAGTATCTTTACAAGCCATTGAATCGTTCGATGGTCGCAAGGTTTTTTGGCCCGTTCCTGACAGATGGAGATTACGAACCGGAAACAACACGTGGCGGCCGCGTTCTGGGTTTTCTGAGTGCACGGGGTGGAGCCGGGGCAACGACTATTGCGGCTAACCTGGCATGGTATCTCGGAGAGATTGCGCGTCGTCATACACTGATCCTTGATGCGAACCTTTATACCGGCTCAGTATCCGTACTCCTTGGCACAAAGGCAGATGGCGGCCTTCGTACGGCTTTTGAATCTCCACAGCGTGTTGATGAATTGTTTATCGAACGAAGCGCTCAGAAAGTGAGTGAGCGATGCGATGTTCTGAGTAGTCAGGTTGATTTATCAGAGTTTGTTGTGGTTTCTTCTAATGGTCCTGAGCATCTTATAGGTATTGTAAAAAAGAAGTATAATTTCATTGTAATAGATATTCCAAATTGTCTCAATGAAGTTGATAGAAATATAATTGATATGTGTGATCAGAGAGTTATTGTTCTTGATCCGACATTGCCTTCTCTGAGAGATACGCTAAGACTTATGGCGGCGTCCAGAAATGGCACGCACGGTGTCCGACCTCTTATTGTTCTTAATAAGTTTGGGCAACCTGGTAGTCTTTCACTTACTGAAATTGCAGATGGTCTGGGACGTCAGCCGGATGTCATTATTCCGTTTCTTCCAAAAATAATAAATGAATCTGAGATTTCTGGTTATGCCGCTGTGCAAAATAAGAGTGCTTTCAGATCTTCAATTGAGACGCTGGCACAGGAGGCGGCTTCGGTGAGTGCGAGTGGAAAATCTACTGAACAGGGACCATTGAGACGTCTGGTGACAGGTTTCATTGAAAGAATACGGAAATAACTATGTCTTCGTCGTTTGGAAAAAAAACAATATCGACGCAGCCTCCGATCGATACTGTTCACAACAATACAATTCATCATACGGTGGAAGTGGTTGCTCAGTCAGCTGAGTTGCATGGATTTTGTCTTGAAAGGCTTGATCCGGCGGCAATAAATAAATTGCCACCGGAACGGCTCATGCTTGAAATTGAGCGGGTCGTCAACGAGATCGCCAATGAGAAACGTGTCCAGCTTAATGCGCGGGAGCAGAAATCGCTTGCTAATGATCTGGTTAACGACATGCTGGGTCTTGGACCCATACAACCGCTTCTGGATGATGACCAGATAACGGACATCATGGTCAATGGGCCTTATCGTGTCTTTGTAGAAAAATACGGAAAGCTCATTGATGCAAAAGTTAATTTTCGGGATAAGCGTCATCTGATGGCCGTAAGTCAGAGAATTGCTTCTGCTGTTGGCCGTCGTATTGATGAATCGAGTCCGACCGTTGATGCACGTCTGAGTGACGGATCTCGTGTTAATATTGTCTTTCCTCCTCTCGCGCTGGACGGACCTTATGTCTCCATTCGAAAATTTTCAAAGAAAAAAATAGATTTTAAGAAACTTGTCGAAAATGGAAGCTGTTCCGTACAGATTGCCAGAATTCTTGAAATTGCATCCCGTGTGCGACTGAATGTCATTATATCTGGCGGAACAGGATCAGGTAAGACTACGTTGATGAATGCAATGTCCCGGCTTATTGACCCGGGTGAACGTGTTATAACTGTTGAGGATGCAGCTGAACTTCAGTTTCAGCAGCCACATGTTGTTCGTCTTGAAACACGACCGCCTTCGATTGAAGGTACAGGAGAAATCACGCAGCGTGATCTCGTGAAGAACGCGCTCAGGATGCGGCCGGACAGAATTATAATCGGTGAGGTTCGTGGCGCTGAAGCATTTGATATGCTGCAGGCAATGAATACAGGTCATGATGGAAGTATGTCCACGATCCATGCGAATTCTACCAGAGATGCAATCACCCGGATTGAGAATATGGTGCAGATGGGGAATTTAGGACTTCCTGTGGCATCGATTCGAACGCAGATTGTGGGAGCGGTTGACCTTATCGTTCAGATTGAGCGACAGCGTGACGGGGTCCGGCGAATAGTACAGGTCACTGATGTTGCTGGTCTTGAAGGCGATGTCGTTACGTTAAATGACATCATAACATTCAATATCGATGGAGAAAATCATGATGGAAAGATTGTTGGGCATTATAATGTGTCACGGGCTCGCCCAAGTTTTCATAGCACTTTAACTTATTTTCAGCTTGATAAAGTCTGGGTAAATGCTCTTGGAGATTAAGGCAGAATATGTCCGGTCTGTTCGGCCTTGAATGTGGTTTAATTATTATTGTATTGTGCATCGTAGTTGCATTTAAAGAATTTGTTGCAGAAAAAAATTATAATCGCACTCGTTCAAACAGAATTTCTGTGGTGGCTGGTCATGAGAGTAATATTGAAATAGATCACCCGGCATCTATTTTAACACCTCCAAAAAATAAGAATAAATACATTTATTTATTAAAGAATGTCGTGGGTTTTGATTTTCATAGCACGTTATACACAAAAAAAGATATTTATAAGGTTTGTTCGGTAGTTTTTTTTGCTGTGACATTGGTTTCTTTTGTTCTTGCACATTTTCTTGATCGCCTCGCTGTTGAGTTTAGTCCCATTGAGAGTCTTGCTATAATAAGAATTTATTTTTCCAGATTGCAGGCAAAACATAATTCAAAACTTATTGAGCAACTTCCGGAAACAGTATCTATGATGGCGCGTTGTCTGAAGGTGGGTGTATCTCTTTCCAGGACTCTTGAAATTGTAGCGAAGCAGGCCCAGGCACCGACGAAAAATTTGTTTCAGGATGTTATTCATAAGGTTGCTGTCGGTAAAGAGCTTGGAGAAGCACTGGAAGATCTGGCTTTGAATGGTGGAATAAAAGAATATAGATTTTTTTCTATAATCGTCAGACTTCAGACGAGAACGGGCGGGGGACTAGCGGAAATTCTCGATAGTTTTGCTTCGACAATCAGAAAACGAACTCAGGCCAGGAAAAAAGCGCTGGCACTTGCTTCTGAAGCCAGAACAAGTTGTTATGTTCTGGCTGGTTTGCCAATATTTATGTCTGTTCTTATGTTATTCATGAATCCAAAATATATAGAAATTTTGTATACGACACCGTCCGGGTTAAAAATGTTATATACGGCTATTTTATTATTTATTATGGGTATTTCTTCTATGTTGATTATAACAAAATTGGCTTTGAGGTAGCTGCCGTGTTTTTGTATATAGCAGTTGTTCTGATTGTCTGTGCGTGTTTTTTTCTGGTTTGGGAACTGGACCAATATCTTACTGAACGGCGGAACAGATTAACACGGGTTGCAAAAATATGCAGTCGTGTGAACTGCCGGGTTGAAGATATTCGGCAACAAAAAACACTCTTTTCCAGAATTTTTTCTGAAATCGGTGCAAAACTTGTCCGCTCAGAAGTTCTTCGCAATGCAGTTGGTGGCAGTGCGTTGAAGAGTGGAGATCTGCAACGTCTTGGTGTTGATATAGGAACTTTTGTTGCCTTAAAAATAGGGTTCTTCATTGTTTTGGGTATGGGAGGGTATCTTTTTTCTTTTCTGACTGAAAAACATGGGGCTACAATATTACTGTTAACACTTGTGTCAGCAACAGCAGGTTTTTTTCTACCTGATATCGTAATGCGGCAAAAGGCCTGGATGCATCTGCGTCGGGTGGATGCCGGAATGGCTGATGCTCTTGATCTGTTTCTTGTCTGTGCTGAGGCGGGGCTGGGCATGGAAACAGCGATGGAACGGGTCGCCACGGAGATGGTAAGTCTGAATAAAGATGTAGCTTATGAGTTCAGGAAGACTGTTGATGAATTAAGAGTTAATTCTGATCGCTATAAAGTTATAGAGGATCTGGGGAAGCGAACAGGGATTGAGGCTTTGCTGCGTCTGAGTGCTGCTTTGGCTCAGACGCTCGAAACAGGAGCCTCTCTGGGGGCTGTTCTGCGTGTTCTTGTTGCTGAAATTCGTTCAGATACATTGATAAAATTTGAGTCAAAGGCAGCGAAACTTTCAGTTCTGTTAACGTTTCCGATGATATTGTTTTTGCTGCCCTGTATGTTCATAGTCATTGCGGGCCCGGCAATCATTAATGTTATTGCGGCTCTGTCCAGGTGATTTATAATGATATCTAATTTTCGTATAATAATACAAAAAAATGTATCATTTATTTTTTGTTCCAGCGTTCTGGTCGGGCTTTGTTCTTGTGCAGCATCGGGGCAGAATGTTGCTTTGCAAAAGCAATTGGCTGTTTATGATGTGGAAATTAAGAACGGTGAATCTGAAAAAATTATTTCTGATTTGAACAGATTAAACTACGAAAACCCCGATAATCCGGAGATTATTTTACGGTTAGCTAATCTTAATGCTTCTCTGGGAAGAAATAACGCAGCAGTACAATTATATAAAAAATGTTTGCACCGGGTGCCGGATACGAAAGATGCCTGGCTTGGGCTTGTGAAAATATATTTAAAATTGGATGCGAAGGAAGCGCTGCTTCTTCTGGAGAAAATGAAAGTTCTTTATCCGTCAGATGCGGAAATATTAAATGATTACGGTGTTGCGCTTGATATGAGTGGGAAATACCAGGAAGCACAGAGTGCTTATGTGACAGCAATTAGTCTTGATCCCACATTGGTGTCAGCTGAAGTGAATCTGGGACTTTCTATGGCTTTATCCGGTCAGAGAGAAAAAGGACTTGCATTGATCAGGCCTTATGCGCAGGCAGCGGATGCAACGCCGCGCACACGGGAAGATTATGCCCTGGTTTTGATTTCAAACGGAAAAGTTGGTGATGCCCAGGAAGTGTTATCGGAGTACATGAGTCCGTCTTCTGTTCCGGCAATGCTTCAGAAACTGACTGATTTTTTGAAAGTGCATAGTGCCAGTTAATTCTTAGTGTCTGACCGAAAATGAGTTGAGTGATTTCAGCAGGTTATGATTCATGGGTTTGCGAGAACCTGATGAGATCAAGATGGCCTGGACTGAAATCACCCGAGCGCAGTATCGCCGGGACGACCTGGAATATGCAAGCGACCTGCGCGATGCGGAGTGGGCGCTGATTGCGCCGCTGATGCCCGAGAGGAAACGACTGGGAAGACCACGACGTACGGATTTGCGCCGGGTCATGGAGGCGATCCTCTATATCGTCACGACCGGCTGCCAATGGCGGCAGTTGCCCCGGCACTTTCCGGCCTTCACGACCGTACAGGGCTATTTCTACCGTTGGATCCGCGAGGGAAGATGGGAAGCCATGAACCATATTCTCGTGATCCTGTCGCGTGAGCAGGACGGGCGAGACGCCACGCCTTCAGTGGGCATTATCGACAGCCAGTCGGTTAAAACCGCTGAAAATGGCGGCCCACGCGGTTATGACGCGGGCAAGAAAATCAGGGGACGCAAGCGACATATCGCGACCGACACGCTGGGTCATGTCGTGGCGGCTGTTGTACATCCCGCCGACATTCAGGATCGTGATGGTGCGCCGCTGGTAGCGGTCAGGATACGCTCATTGTTTCCCTGGCTTCGCCATCTGATCGGTGACGGGGGATATGCTGGCGAGAAGTTGCGTGGTGCGCTGGCTGAACTCGGCCGATGGACGATCGAGATCGTCAAACGTAGCGATCGGGCCGAAGGCTTCGTCGTCCTGCCCAAACGCTGGATCGTGGAGCGTAGCTTTGCATGGCTCGGACGTTGCCGTCGCCTCACGAAGGATGTCGAGGCAACAATCCCGTCATCCCACGCGTGGTTGATGATTGCCCATATCCGCAGAGTTCTGCGAAAAATCAATCAAACCGCTTTCTGATTCAGGCTCTTAGAGTTCGTTCGGAAAGAATTTCATCCATTACATTGCTTTCTGAGCATGAGGCGGATGGCGGCCAACTGCAAAAAAAAGCAAGAGCCCGATTGGTCAGATTTTCCCGGTCCTTCGCCAGTCGGCGGCAGCGATTGAGCCATGCAAAGACCACCCAAAGCCCTGGCAATACCGGGAATCCCTTCGCCCGATCGGACCGCTTGACGATCTCCACGTCGACCTTTGTGAGCACGGTACGTCGTCCCGACTGGAGTTTCGGCTCTGGTAGCCGCCATAGGCAAACAGCTTCAGTAAAAACGGATACAGGCCGAACAGGCCTGGCATCAACATCACCCCGCTATTGCGATCCTGAATATCGGCCGCGTGCACGATGGCCTGCATCAGCAAGCCTTGCGTGTCGACAGGGATATGACGCTTGCAGCCTCTGATTTTTTTGCCTGCATCATAGCCCTGCTGATCAATCCGCCACCCGCCTTTTCGGCGGTTGTGTCCGTCGACGTGGTGGAAATTGCGATGTAGTTGAGGCAGGGCGAGGTCATGCGGCCTCGATGGAAATCTGTGCTGGCTGAATGTCAATGGCGGACCTGAATAATACCAGAGGTTGTGAAGGCTGACCTGTCGATGTGAGCATCCGGGCTCAGCCCGGACCCGGCAGGGACAGCAGGCCTGCACCCCGGTTTGCTGATCATCAAAACGGTTTGCAAAGGCGAGCCTTTGCCGGGTTCCAGGGCAGAGCCCTGCCATTCGTCGTTTGCTTCCAGCAGCACGGCGCCGATCAGACGGACGATGGCCGCCTCGTTTGGAAAGATGCTCACGACATTGGCATGGCGTTTGTTTAGCCATTCGAGCGAATTGGTGATGCGGATCCGCCTGCTGTGCCGGGCGGGGAAGTCCATGCGGGCCAGCACATTGGTTTCGCGGTTGTCGATGAATGTCCCGAATTTGTGCCATTTCGTCCGTAGCTGATCGGCGACTGCCATGCTTTGCCGGGCTTTCGGCATGTAGGCCAGCGCATTGCACACGGCGAATGGCGGCTTTCAGGCATTCGCGTCCGGAACAGATCATGTTACTCCTTAAAAGACAGAGGAAAACTGCTCCGGAGCACATCCGGGCGGACAGGATTGAATGAGCGGAAAACCAGCGCCGGGGCGCGGAGCCTGCTTCGTGACCGGCAGCATCATGCGGCACGTTCTCATCATGGCTGGCACGGGCGCGATTGGCCTGATGGCTGTGTTCGCTGTCGATATGCTGAACATGATCTACATTGCTCACCTCGGAGACCCGGCTCTGACAGCGGCCATCGGGTTTGCCGGAGCTGTTGGTGGTATCCAGATCGCGGTGTCGATTGGCCTGACGATCGGGCTTGGTGCTTCTGTTGGTCGGGAGATCGGGTGCGGACGATTTGAGGATGCACGGCGCATCGCATCGTCTTTTTTGTTCACCACGCTGATTCTGAGCCTTGTGCTCGGTTGCGCGACCGCCATTCTTGCTGATCCGATTTTGCGGCTGCTCGGGGCTTCGGGTGATGCGCTGACGGAAGCCGAAACCTATCTGCATGTTGTCTCTCCTTTCCTTCCTGCGGTGGCGCTGGGGATGGCCTGTTCTGCGCTGATGCGGGCTGTGGGTGACGCAAAACGATCGATGAACGTGACGCTGGCAGGGGCCGTGCTGGCAGCATTTCTTGATCCGGTGCTGATCCTTGGTCTGCATGAGGGGCTGAGCGGAGCGGCGATCAGTTCTGTTCTCTCGCGTGTGGCTGTTCTGGTTCTGGGCCTGCGCGGCGCGTGGTCGCATGGGATTCTCGGCTGGCCGCAGCCCGGATCTGTTCTGCGTGATACCCGGCATGTGGGCACGATCGCGGTGCCAGCCATTATGACGAATCTGGCGACGCCGATCGGGTCGGCCTATGTGACGGAGCGTATGGCGCGTTTCGGACTGGATGCGGTTGGAGGGCAGGCGTCAGTCGACCGCATTGTCGTTGTAGCTTTCTCCTTCGTTTTTGCACTGACAGGTGCTGTCGGGCCGATTATTTCGCAGAATCTTGGGGCGGAAAAGCTGGAGCGGGTGCGCGAGGTTCTGGTGTCATCATTGAAGCTGGTCGGGCTGTGCGTCGTCATCACCTGGATTCTGCTGGCGCTGAACCAGAATCTGCTGGTTGCCGGCTTTCATGCTCAGGGCGACGGGGCGATGCTGATTCACCTGTTCTGTTCGTGGACCGTGGCTGGTTATCTTTTTATCGGGATGCTGTTTGTTGCGAACACGGCGTTCAATAACCTCGGGCACCCGCTTTATTCGACTCTGTTCAACTGGGGGCGGGCGACGCTTGGCACGATTCCGTTCGTGGCCTGGGGCACGCGATTTGGTGCGCAGGGTGTGCAGATCGGGCAGGTTCTGGGGAGCGTTGTCTTCGGGGCGGCGGCGATTGTGGTGGCGTTCCGTGTGGTGAAACAGCTTGCTGTCGGTGAACCAGGGGCTGTTGCAGAGCCGCCGTTCTTCGCGCCGGCTGCCAACATTGCCACTGTCAGTGCTGAAGCTGCCATGGCGGAACTTGATGAAATCGAGGATGCGGAACTATCCTCACGGACATAGGCTGATGATTTCCGGGCTGATGTTCAGGTTGCCCGGGATGAGCATCAGTTCTTCCGATGCCTTGGAAAGGAGATGACCGTCATGTCGAAACTTACGACTGCTGAGCGTGATGCCCTGCCGGATGATGCTTTTGCTCTGCCGGGACGGCGTTATCCGATCCCTGATGCATCTCATGCCCGTGATGCTCTGGCGCGTGCCAGTGAATTTCATCATCGTGGGGAACTGAGCGATGGTGAGTATGAGACCATCGTAAGAAAAGCAACAGCCGTGCTGGACGAAGAATAACTGCCTGCGCTCTGTTCGTCTGGAAGTTTTCGTGTCTGGTCGGATTGTGGTCTGTGAGGCTTTGTTTTTATTGAGTAATGAAGCTTGGTTTCAAGGATTCAGGACTCTGCTCAGGAACCGACAAAGGCCTGCCTTTGGAAAGGCTCTGTTGTCGTTAGGTGTTGGGCCTGGGATCGCAGGAGGGTTTCGGGCGTTTCATTTTGTGTTTCCGGGAGGAAAGCGAGATGGACCGCGAAGCCTT
>NZ_WOSX01000034.1 GCF_011516735.1 Acetobacter fallax
GGTCAAAACTGAGAGACTGGCTGGTGGGTACGTCAGGTACAGGTCATCTATCCCGCCTAAAGAAACCTTAAAATTGCTTTTTTGAGGTTGTGAAATTGTATTCCACATAAACGCCTTCCGGGCCGCTACCGTGCGCAACATTCTCGATTTTCCGGCGTCCTTTGATCCTCCGGCATGCATTGTGACGCTGGACCGGAACTACCGTTCCACAAAGCCCATTCTGGATGCGGCCAACGCGGTGATTGGCGAGGCAGCCGAGCGGTTCACCAAGGATCTGTGGACCGAGCGGACCTCGGAGGAAAAACCACGACTGGTCACCATCTGGGACGACACTGCCCAGGCGAATTACATCGCCGATCGGGTGCTGGAAGAGCGTGAGGCCGGCACACCGATGAAGCAGCAGGCGGTGCTGTTCCGGGCTTCGCACCATAGCGGCACGCTGGAGGTGGAACTGACCCGGCGCAACATTCCGTTCGTGAAGTTCGGTGGCCTGAAGTTTCTCGACAGCGCGCATGTGAAGGACGTGCTGGCGCTATTGCGCTTTGCCCAGAACCCACGCGACCGCATTGCGGGCTTTCGGGTGTTGCAGCTTTTGCCAGGCGTGGGACCAACCTCGGCCCGGCGGGTGCTGGATACGATGGGGGAGAATGCCCATCCCTTCGAGGCGTTGAAGGATATCAAAGCGCCCCAGCGCAGCGGCGAGGCCTGGATGGGGTTTGTGAACACGCTCACCGCTCTTGGCAGCCATCAGGTCGGCTGGCCGGGCGAGATCGCGGCAGTGCGTTACTGGTATGAGCCGCATCTGGAGCGGCTGCATGAGGATGCTTCCACGCGTCTGGCGGATCTGGTGCAGCTGGAACAGATCGCCGGGGGCTACCCGTCACGCGAGAAATTCCTGACCGAACTGACGCTGGACCCGCCGGATGCCACGTCCGATCAGGCTGGCGTGCCGCTGCTGGACGAGGACTATCTGATCCTCTCCACCATTCATTCCGCCAAGGGGCAGGAATGGAAGAATGTGTTCGTCATGAACGTGGTCGATGGGTGCATTCCGTCCGATCTGGCCACCGGTGAGAAGGATGACATCGAGGAGGAGCGCCGGCTGCTTTATGTGGCCATGACGCGGGCGAAGGACAGTCTCGATATCATGGTGCCGCAGCGTTTCTATGTGCATGGCCAGCACAGCCGGGGCGACCGGCACGTCTATGCTTCACGCACGCGCTTCATTGATCGGGATATGCTGTCTTTGTTCGAAGCCGTGTCATGGCCTGTCGTGAAACCGGAAGACCAGGCCCGACAGGAAGCCGTGAAATCCGTAAGGATCGATATGGCAGCCAGATTACGCGGCATGTGGTCGTAAGGGAGCAGGGCCGATGTGCAATCTCTATTCCATGACCTCGAACCCGCAGGCGATCCGCGAGATTGCGAAAGTCCTTGAGGATCGCACGGGGAATCTCCAGCCGCTACCCGAGATCTGGCCGAACACGATGGCGCCGGTCGTGCGGAATGGCGAGAACGGCCGTGAACTGGTTATGGCGCGCTGGGGCATGCCGACACCGCCCGGCTATCTCAAGGGACATAAGGTCGATCGCGGTGTGACCAATATCCGCAATCCGACCTCGACATGGTGGAAGCGCTGGGAAGGTGTTGCGCATCGCTGTCTGGTGCCGCTGACGGCGTTTTCGGAACCCGAGCGTCTGTCTAATGGGAAATCACGGCCTGTGTGGTTTGCCCGCAGCGACGGAGAGCCGCTGGCCTTCTTTGCCGGGATCTGGTGCCGGTGGACGTCGGTGCGCAAGCTGGCAGACGGGGAGACGATGGATGACCTGTTCGGGTTTCTGACCACCGATGCCAATCGGGAAGTAGGGACGATCCATCCGAAGGCCATGCCTGTGATCCTGACGCAGCCGGATGAGCTGGATGTGTGGATGAATGCACCGACAGTAGAGGCTCTGCGTCTTCAGCGGCCTTTGCCGGATGGTATGCTTGCTCGTGTCGAAGAGCCGCGTCCGTTCGGATGACAGTTATGGTGGGGGTGCAGTCCGCTCTCCATCTTCAAGTTCTATCACTTTCCGGCTCTTTTTTCGAACCTGCTGACGAGACCGACTGACAGATCACACGACCTTCTTCAGCACCGGACTAGCCTTGAAGCGCACGGTATTGCCGGCCTTGGTCTTACGGACGACGAACGTCCCGAAGAACGGCGGCGATGAAGGCTTTGCTCATGCGGGGCGGATCCGTGTCGTGGTCGATTCCAGAAAACGGTAGCAGCGCCCTTTCGCCCCGTCACCGCCCAAACGGCAACCTACTCCTATGCAAGTTCTTCTATCCCGGCGCCCTACGGTCCCAAGAGACTTGTTGCGCTTCCGTGTTCATGCCTCTTTCTAATCGACCCCGCTGATCCATCGCTTCCCTCGGGAGGCCAATCGCGGGGTTTCGATGTCCGTCGCTCCCTTCCGCTCCGAAGCCGTCGCCCGAGGCACGCGCATGCTGCGCACTGCCCTTGGGTCGGCGATTGCCGGGCATCTCGATGATCCGTCGATCGTCGAGGTGATGCTCAATCCCGACGGAAGGCTTTGGATTGACCGGCTCGCCGGCGGGATGGAAGACACCGGCACCCGGATCGGGCCTGCCGATGCCGAGCGGATCGTCCGCTTGGTCGCCCATCATGTCGGGGTCGAGGTGCATCCCGCCAGCCCCCGCGTCTCCGCCGAACTGCCGGGTAGCGGGGAGCGGTTCGAAGGGTTGGTGCCCCCTGTGGTGGCTGCACCGTGCTTCGCGATCCGACGCCCGGCGGTCGCGGTGTTCTCGCTCGACGATTATGTGACTGCCGGCATCATGACCGCCGCACAGGCTGCGTTTCTGCGTCGCGCAGTGATGGAGCGGCAAAACATCCTCGTCGCAGGCGGTACCTCCACCGGCAAGACCACGCTGGTCAACGCCCTGCTGGCCGAGATCGCGCAAACCGGCGATCGGGTGGTGCTGATCGAGGACACCCGTGAGCTGCAATGCGCTGCGCCCAATCTGGTCGCCTTGCGCACGAAGGACGGCGCGGCCTCGCTCTCCGACCTGGTGCGCTCCTCGCTGCGCCTGCGTCCCGACCGGATTCCCATCGGCGAGGTGCGCGGCGCCGAGGCACTCGACCTGCTCAAGGCCTGGGGCACCGGCCACCCCGGCGGTGTCGGCACCCTGCATGCGGGCTCGGCGATCGGTGCCCTGCGCCGGCTGGAGCAACTGATCCAGGAAGCCGTCGTCACCGTGCCGCGTGCCCTGATCGCCGAGACCATCGACGTGATCGCCGTCCTGTCTGGGCGCGGCAGCGCGCGCCGCCTGGCCGAACTCGCCGCCGTCCGGGGGCTGGCCCCGGAGGGCGACTACATCCTCACATCCGCCGGAGAAAAGTCATGACCCCGACGCTCGCCCTGCGCCGCCGCCTTGCCGTGGCGGGCGCTACCTTGTCCGCAACGCTGCTGTCGGCCCCGGCCTATGCGTCCGGCTCCAGCATGCCGTGGGAAACGCCGCTCAACGAGATTCTCGAATCCGTGCAGGGGCCGGTCGCCAAGATCATCTCGGTGATCATCATCACCGTGACCGGCCTGACCCTGGCCTTCGGGGAAACCTCGGGCGGATTCCGCCGCCTGATCCAGATCGTCTTCGGTCTGTCGATCGCCTTTGCCGCCTCCAGCTTCTTCCTGTCGTTCTTCTCCTTCTCGGGCGGGGCGCTGATCTGATGGAGCCGGACGCCATTCCCAGCTTCATCGCTCCGGTGCATCGCGCCCTGATCGAGCCGATCCTGCTCGGCGGGGCGCCGCGCACGGTGGCGATCGTCAACGGCACGCTGGCCGCCGCCATCGGGCTCGGCCTGCGGCTGTGGATCGCCGGCGGGATCTTCTGGCTGGTCGGCCATTTCGCCGCCGTATGGGCCGCGAAGCGTGACCCTGCCTTCGTCGACGTGGTGCGCCGGCATCTGCGTTACCCCACCCATCTGGTCGGGTGAGGGCGCCATGATGAACCTTGCCGAATACCGCCATCGCCGTGACCGGCTGGCCGATTTCCTGCCCTGGGCGGCGCTGGTCGCCCGGGGCGTGGTGCTGAACAAGAACGGCGCCTTCCAGCGCACCGCACGCTTTCGCGGTCCGGATCTGGACTCCTCGACCGCGTCCGAACTGGTCGCGATCACGTCCCGCCTGAACAATGCCCTGCGGCGGCTTGGCTCCGGCTGGGCTATTTTCGTGGAGGCGCAACGCCGTCCGGCGCGCGGCTATCCGTCCGGTCCGTTCCCCGATCCGGCCTCGGAATTGGTGGACGCGGAGCGCCGGGCGCAATTCGAGGAGGAAGGCGCGCATTACGAGAGCCGTTATTTCCTGACCCTGGTCTGGCTGCCGCCGGCGGACGACGCCGCCCGCGCGGAAGCCTGGCTCTACGAGAACCGCGCCCGTGGCGGCTCCGACTGGCGGGCGGTGGTCGCAGGTTTCATCGATCAGACCGACCGGGTACTGGCGCTGCTCGACGGCTTCATGCCGGAGGCCGACTGGCTCGATGACGGCGAAACCCTGACCTATCTCCATTCCTGCATCTCCACACGCTTGCAGCGGGTCAGGGTGCCGGAAATCCCGATGCACCTCGACGCGATCCTGGTGGATGAGGAACTGACCGGTGGCCTGGAGCCCCGCCTGGGTGACGCCCATCTGCGCACGCTGACCATCACCGGCTTCCCGACCCAGACCTGGCCGGGTCTGCTCGACGAGCTGAACCGGCTGGCCTTTCCCTATCGCTGGTCGACGCGGGCGATCTGCCTCGACCGCATCGATGCAACCAGGGTGCTGGGCCGGATCCGGCGACAATGGTTCGCCAAGCGCAAGTCGATCATGGCCATCCTCAAGGAGGTGATGACCAACGAAGCCTCGGTGCTGCTGGATTCCGACGCCGCCAACAAGGCGGCCGACGCCGATGCGGCGTTGCAGGAACTCGGCACCGACCAGGTCGGCCAGGCCTATGTCACCGCCACTGTCACGGTGTGGGACGAGGATCCGGCGGTCGCCGCGGACCGGCTGCGGCTGGTGGAGAAGACCATCCAGGGTCGCGACTTTACCTGCATGCGCGAGACGGTGAACGCGCTCGAAGCCTGGTTCGGCAGCCTGCCGGGCCATGTCTACGCCAATGTCCGCCAGCCCTGCGTCTCCACCCTGAACCTGGCGCATATGATCCCGCTCTCTGCGGTGTGGGCCGGACCGGAGCAGGACGGGCACTTCGCCGCCCCGCCGTTATTTTATGCCCGCACCGAGGGCTCGACCCCGTTTCGCTTCGCGCTGCATGTCGGCGATGTTGGCCACACGCTGATCGCCGGGCCGACGGGCGCCGGCAAGTCGGTGTTGCTGGCCTTTATGGCGATGCAGTTCCGCCGCTATGCTGGTGCCCGGATATTCGCCTTCGATTTCGGCGGCTCGATCCGGGCCGCGACCCTGGCGACGGGTGGCGACTGGCACGATCTCGGCGGCGCGCTGTCCGGGACCGGGGACAAGGCGGTCGCCTTGCAGCCGCTGGCGCGGATCGACGAGCCGGGCGAACGGGCCTGGGCGGCGGAATGGGTGGTGACGCTGCTGGAGCGCGAGGGCGTCACTGTTGCCCCCGACCTCAAGGAGCATCTGTGGTCGGCGCTGACCTCGCTGGCCTCGGCCCCGGTGGCGGAACGCACCATTACCGGCCTGTCGGCGCTGCTCCAGTCGCTGGCGCTGAAACAGGCGTTACAGCCTTATTGTGTCGGCGGGCCGTGGGGTAGCCTGCTCGACGCCGAGCATGAGCGGCTGGGCGTCGCCGATATCCAGGCCTTCGAGATCGAGGGTCTGATCGGCTCGGGTGCCGCGTCCGCCGTGCTGTCCTATCTGTTCCATCGTATCGAGGACCGGTTTGACGGCAGCCCGACGCTGCTGATCATCGACGAGGGCTGGCTGGCGCTGGATGATCGCGCCTTCGCCGGACAGTTGCGGGAATGGCTGAAGACGCTGCGCAAGAAGAACGCCTCTGTCATCTTCGCCACCCAGTCATTGGCCGATATTGACGCCAGCCCGACTGCACCCGCGCTGATCGAGAGCTGCCCGACCCGGATCTTCCTGCCCAATGACCGGGCACTGGAGCCGCAGATTACCACGATCTATCGCCGCTTCGGGCTAAACGACCGTCAGATCGAGATCCTCAGCCGGGCCACGCCCAAGCGCGATTATTACTGCCAGTCCCGCAGAGGCAACCGGCTGTTCGATCTCGGCCTCTCCGAGGTGGCGCTCGCCTTTACCGCCGCGTCGTCGCCCGACGACCAGGCCGCCATCGACCGGATCTTTGCCCGGCATGGGCGCGACGGGTTCGCGGCGGCATGGCTCATGCACAAAGGTGTTGAGTGGGCAGTGGAGATGCTCAATCCGGGAGAAGGATCATGAAAAACATGCCGACAATGAAATCAGTTTTCGTGTCCGGCGTTGCTCTGGTGCTGCCGTTTGCCGTGAGTGCGCCAGCCCATGCGCAATGGGCGGTCTATGACGGGGCCAATCATGTGCAGGGCGTCCTGATTGCCGCCCGGGCATTGCAGCAGGTCAACCAGCAGGCGCAGAGCCTCACCAATGAGGCGACCATGCTGGAGAACCAGGCGCGCAATCTGACCAGTCTGCCGTTCTCGGCGTTGGCGCCGCTGGAGCAGTCGTTCGCGCAGACGGAAGCGATCGTCGGTCAGGCGCAGGGGCTTTCCTATAACCTGACCGGCATCGATCAGGCGTTTTCGCAGACATACCCGCAGGCGCTTGCGAGCCCGGGTTCGGCGGCCCAGATGACCGGTGACGCGCAGACGCGATGGCAGAATGCAAGGGGGGCCTATCAGGACGACCTGCGCGTGCAGACCGGTGCCGTGCAGAATCTCGACAGTACCGGCAGCCAGATCGACGATCTGGTCACGTCGAGCCAATCCGCGACCGGCGCCTTGCAGGCCGCGCAGTCGGGCAATCAGCTCATGGCGCTGCAAACCCGCCAGCTCGCCGACCTCACCGCTGTGACGGCGGCGATGGGCCGCGCCCAGGCGCTGGAAGGCGCCCGGCAGGTGGAGAGTGAGGAGCAGGGCAGGGCACAGCTCGCGAATTTCCTGAATTACGGTGCCGGCTACACGCCTGGCACCGCGCAGATGTTCCACTGATGCGCGCGCCGCGCCTTTCCCCGCCGATCGTCTTCCGGCTCGTTTCCGTCGGGCTGGTCGTTCTGATCATCGTGGCCGCCAGCCTGCATCTCCGGTATGTGCCCCGTGACGTCGGCGTGCCCGATCTCGGGCCACCGGGATCGCGTGACCGGCTGGCCACCGGCCTGGCGCATTGTCAGGCGCTCGGCATGAAGGCCGATGGCGATCCGGCCTGCGAAGCGATCTGGGCCGAGAACCGCAAGCGCTTCTTTGCGCCCGACGCGGCACGGTGACGCCATGCAGCAGGGCACCGGCGTCATCGACAATTTCCTTGCCATCTTCACCCAGTATATCGATTCCGGGTTTGGGCTGGTGCAGGGCGACGTCCACTGGCTCGCCGGTGTGCTGATCACCATCGACATTACCCTGGCCGGGCTGTTCTGGGCGCTGGCGCCAGATGAGGACGTGCTGGCGCGGCTGGTCCGCAAGACCCTGTTCATCGGTATGTTCGCCTTCATCATAGGCAATTTTAACGGTCTCGCCCGCATCATCTATGAATCCTTCGCAGGCCTCGGCATCGAGGCTGGGGGCGGGCATCTCACCCAGGCGCAACTGCTCCAGCCGGGACGGCTGGCGCAGGTCGGCATCGACGCGGGCAAGCCGATCCTGACCTCGATTTCCTCGCTGGTCGGTTTCGTCGCCATCTTCAACAACGCAATCCAGATCGTGGTGCTGCTGCTCGCCTGGCTGATCGTGGTCATCAGCTTCTTTGTCATGGCGATCCAGCTTTTCGTGGCACTGATCGAGTTCAAGCTGACCACGCTCGCAGGCTTCGTGCTGGTGCCCTTCGGGCTGTTCGGTCGCACCGCCTTCCTCGCCGAGAAGGTGCTGGGCAATGTCGTCTCGTCCGGGATCAAGGTGCTGATGCTGGCCGTTATCGTCGGCATCGGTTCGACGGTGTTCGGCCAGTTCACCAACGGTTTCAACACCCCGCCCACCATCAATGACGCACTGACCCTGATCCTCGCCTCCCTGACGCTGCTCGGCCTGACCGTGTTCGGGCCGGCATTGGCCAACGGGCTGATCGCCGGTGGTCCGCAACTCGGCGCGGGATCCGCTGTCGCTACAGCCGCCGGGGCGGTCGGCGCCGGGGTGGCGGCTGCGTCCGGGGCCGGACTGGCTGTGGGGGCCGCGGCAGCCGCCGTGCGTGGCGGCGCTTTTGTCGCGGGCGGCACGACCGCCGCCTATCAGGCCGGAGGTGCGGCAGGTGTCGCGAAGGCCGGACTGTCGGCTGCCGCCAGCCCGTTGCGCCGGGCCATGGCCAGTGTGCGTACCAGCTATCAGGCCGGAGGAGCCGCCGCGACTGGCGGTGCGGGAGGCGCGACCGCTTCAGGCGCTGGTGGTGGAGCGGGGACGGCTGGCAAGCCACCGGCCTGGGCCACCCGGATGCAGCGCAACAACCGGATCAGGGGTGGGGCGGACGCCGCCGCGCAGGCGATCAAGGGTGGCGACCGGCCCAGCGGTGGCCATGACGTCGATCTCTCGGAGGGAGAATAACCATGTTCCGTCGTCCCACCATGCGTTTCGGCAAAACGCCGGAACCGGAAACGCCCTATCACAAGGCCGGACAGGTCTGGGACGACCGCATCGGCTCAGCCCGTGTTCAAGCGCGCAACTGGCGGCTGGCTTTCTTCGGCTGTCTCGCTTTGAGCGGCGGGCTCGCCGCCGGGCTGGTCTGGCAGTCGGCGCGGGGCACCATCACGCCGTGGGTGGTGCAGATCGACCATCTCGGCCAGGCGCAGGCTGTCGGTCCCGCGACCGCCGCCTATCGGCCGACCGATCCGCAGATCGCCTGGTATCTGGCGCGCTTCATCTCCGAGGTGCGCGGTATCCCGGCCGATCCGGTGGTGCTGCGGCAGAACTGGTTGGATGCCTATAATTACGTCACCGATCGCGGTGCGCTGGCCCTGAATGATTATGCCCGCACCAACGATCCGTTCAGCCGGATCGGCAGGATGCAGGTTGCGGTCGAGATCGCCAGCGTGATCCGTGCCTCCGATGACAGCTTCCGGGTGGAGTGGGTCGAGCGCCGCTATGCCGATGGCGCGCTGGCTGCCACCGAGCGCTGGAGCGCGATCCTCACCATCGTCGTCACCACCCCGACCGATGCCGAACGCCTGCGCAAGAACCCGCTCGGCATCTACATCCACGCCCTCAACTGGTCCAGGGAACTCGGCTGATGCGCACCCTCAATACCGTCGCGCCGCTCATGATCCTGCTGGCGCCGCTAGTGGCCTGCTCCTCATGGAAGCCGCCGGCCATCCGGTACGACGATACGCCCCGGCAGGCGGTTCTTACGCCTGACCCGCCCAAGCCGGTGCAGGTGGTGACACTGCCCGAGCCCCTGCCGCTGCCGGGGCAGCTCAAGCCGATCCCCTACCGGCATGCGGCACCGGAACCGACGGATCCGCACCAGCGGGTCGAGCATGCCAATAGTGCGGCGCGGATTCAGCCGACGCGGGCCGGTTATCTCAACGCGATCCAGATCTATCCCTTCTCCGAGGGGGCGCTCTATCAGCTTTACGCCGCACCCGGCGAGATCACCGACATCGCTCTGCAGCCGGGCGAAAAGCTGGTCGGTGCCGGCCCGGTCGCCGCCGGCGATACCGTGCGCTGGATCATCGGCGATACAGAGAGCGGGGCAGGGGCGTCGAAACGCATTCATATCCTGCTCAAACCGACGCGGCCGGACCTCACCACCAACCTGGTCATCAATACCGACCGCCGGACCTATCATCTGGAGATGCGCTCCGACGAGCGGACCTATATGGCCTCGGTCTCATGGGACTATCCGCAGGACCAGATCGTCGCCCTGCGCGGGCAGGATCGGGATTCTGATCTTGGCACTCCGGTCGCGACGGGCGTCGATCTCGATGCGCTGAATTTCCGCTACCGGATCGAGGGCGACGAGGCGCCGTGGCGGCCGTTGCGGGCCTTCGATGATGGGCGGCAGGTGTTCATCGAGTTTCCGACCGGCATCGCCCAGGGTGAAATGCCGCCGTTGTGGGTCATCGGCCCGCAAGGGGACGGCCAGTTGGTGAATTACCGGGTGCGCGGCAACCGGATGATCGTCGATCGCCTGTTCGCGGCAGCCGAATTGCGGCTGGGTGCGAAGCACCAGCAGGTCGTGCGCATCGTCCGCACCGACGGAGCCCGTCGGTCGTGAGCGGGAGCACCGGAGCGGAGGAGGCGGGTAAACCGATACCTCCCGTCAGGCCGCCGGGCGAGATGCGGTTACGCGTGACGCGACGGCCGGTCACGCGACTGTCGCGCAAGGTGATCATGGGGCTGACGCTGGTGGCGATGCTCGGCGTCGGGGGTGCGCTCTATGTGGCGCTGAAGCCCGCACCGCGAACGGAGAAGGCCGAACTCTATAATACCGGCAATCGCACCACACCGGACGGGCTGGCGAACCTGCCGGGAGACTATACCCACCCGCCACGTCTTGGGCCGCCGTTGCCCGGCGATCTCGGCAGGCCGTTCCTCAAGGCAGGCGTGGGTGCCCCCGGCATGGCGACACCCGCCGTACCGGCCGATCCCGAGAAGCAGCGCATGGCCCAGGAGCAGGAAGCGGCCCGGGTCAGTCATCTCTTCACCCAGACGCAGGTCGGGCGAAACAGCGTCGCCCCGGTGACGGCCGGTGCTACCCCGGTTCCGGCAGCCGGTGCTGCCACCGATCGCAACCAGGCGTTTCTCGATGGCCCGGTTGACCAGCGCACCGTCAGCGCCGCGCGTCTGACGTCCCCTCCCAGCCCGTATGTAATCCAGGCGGGATCGATCATTTCCGGCGCGCTGATCACCGGCATCCGCTCCGACCTGCCCGGCGAGGTCACGGCGCAGGTGACGGAGAATGTCTATGACAGCCCGACCGGCCATATCCTGCTGATCCCGCAGGGCGCGACGCTGATCGGCCGCTATGACTCCCAGATCTCCTATGGCCAGAAACGGGTACTGCTGGTCTGGACCCGACTGATGCGCGGTGCGAATGATTCGATTGTGCTGGAGAACGAGCCGGCTGCCGATGCGGCAGGGTTTGCCGGGTTGCAGGACCAGACCGACAATCACTGGGGCGAGGTGTTCAGGGCTGCCCTGGTTTCGACCGTGCTGAGCGTGGGTTCCGAAGCCGATATCAGCGGCGGCAATGGCATCGCCCAGGCCCTGCGCACCGGTGGCTCGCAAGGATTTAACCAGATCGGCGAACAGATCGTCGGACGCTCACTCAATATCCAGCCCACCAATACGATCCGGCGCGGCTTTCCGGTGCGGGTCATGGTGCATCGTGACCTGGTTCTTTCCCCTTACAGACAGGAGGCTTCCCGATGACAAAGCTCAGGCTTGGGCCGATCGTGGATGACAGGCCGGTTCGGCTCACTGTCGAACTTCCCGCTGCCGTCCATCGCGATCTGGTTGAATATGGGCGCTTGCTGGCGCGTGAGAGCGGGCAGGCCGAGATCGCAGTAGCGAAGCTGATCTCACCAATGCTCGCTCGTTTCATGGGGGCGGATAGGGGCTTTCGGAAGCTGCGCGGGGAGAGGTAACTCGCCAATAGGGCTTTGCCCGGTCACGCATGAAGGCGACAAATTTTCCTACGACGGGATCTTCGCTTTCGGCACGCCAGACCAGATTGATCTTGAACCCGGCATCTTCCTCGTCGATTGGGATGAATTTCAGGCCGGGGAGGTTGAGAGTCGAATAAGTTTGCGCTGCGACAGTGACGCCGTATCCTGCCCGCACGAAGGCGAGCAGGGTCATGTTGCCCGTTTCAAAAATGCGCACATTAATGCCGGGTAGCCGCGTAGCAAAGAAATCACGACCGATCCTATCTTTTCCCCACGACCATAGAAGCAGATTTTCGTTTTTGAGGTCAGTCCATTGAATTGTTGTTTTTTCGGCGAGGCGGTGAGTATTTGGCACGGCCGCCATCAAGGGCTCGAAGTAAATTGGAGTATGCGGGTGGTGTTGAGAAAGGGCTAATTCAGGAAGCAAGGCAACGTCGATATGACGTTCGATCAGTGCGGAATGGAGTGTTCTTTCACCCGGTTCGTGTGGTGTGACACTTATGCCGGGATAGGTTGTCCGCCATTCGACGAGCAAACTTGTCAGGACGGCGTTTAGAGGTGGAAGATGAAAACCGAGATGCACCTCTCCGATTTCTCCGAAGGAACTTCGGTCGAGTGTTTCCGTGAGTGCATTTGTCTCGCGCAGGACGCGACGGACACAGCGTAATGCTATGCGTCCCGCATTCGTAAGTTTAATGCCAGAGGAGGTTCGTTCAAAGAGCGCAACACCCAGTTGATCCTCAAGTCGAGCAATTGCTCGGCTGACCGTCGATACTCGCAGTTGAAGGGATGATGCGGCCTTCCCGAAACTTCCAGCTTCAACAGAAGCCAGAAAATAGCGGAGTTCCGCAGTGCGCATGGTCGTTATGGTCCCTTTCTGCCTCGGTTCCTATTTGTTCCATCCGTGCTTGTCCGACATGTGTTCCACGTGGATTGTGTAGATATCGTCCGGCCATGGATTTAAGGCTTCTCTTATGAATTGATACGTCGGGTGATGTGCGACATTGAGGTCAAGATGCCGCTTGAAGCGCCTTGCGTCCCTCCGCGTCCAACACCGCGAAATCTTCCTCAGACAGGGTGATGTCTGCAGTGGCGATATTCTGCTCAAGATGCGCGACCTTCGAGGTCCCGGGGATTGGCAGCATCACTGGACTGCGCTTCAGGACCCAGGCCAGAGCGATCTGGCTCGGATGCGCACCGTATTTCCCTGCCATGGTGTCCAGGATTGAGCCCGGCTTCGCGAGGTCACCGGCCGCGAGCGGGAACCACGGTATGAACCCGATGTTCTGCGCCGTGCAGTAATCGAGTACGGCCTCGCTGGTGCGATCCACGAGATTATAGCGGTTCTGGACGGTCGCCACGTTAAAGAACTTCGAGGCTGCTTTGATGTCGTCCACGGAGACCTCGCTCAGTCCCGCGTGGCGGATCAGTCCCTGATCGATGAAGGACCGGACCGCCTCGAACTGCTCATCCGCCGGGACTTTGGGATCGATCCGGTGCAACTGCCACAGATCGATCTGCTCGACGCCGAGATTCCGCAGACTTTTATGCACCTGCTGGAGAAGATATTCCGGTCGTCCGACCGGCTTCCAGATATCTGGCCCCGACCGGGTCAGCCCGCCCTTCGTGGCGATCACGAGACCTTTGGGATATGGGTGAAGCGCCTCTTTAATCAGCCATTCCGAAACATCCGGCCCGTAGGCGTCCGATGTGTCGATGAAGTTGACGCCGAGTTCGGGAAGGCGCTTCAGCGTGCGGATGGCCTCGTCGTGATCGGTGGGCGGTCCCCATATGCCTTTGCCCGTGATGCGCATGGCACCGAAACCGAGCCGATGAACGGCGAGATCGCCGCCGATCGTGAAGGTGCCGGAGCTGGCAGCGTTGGAAGCTGTATCGGTCATGGTCCTCGGTCCTTATTTCCAGCGGGTGGTTAAGGGATCAGTCATTTCGTCAGGCCGCGAAGCCACCATCGATGTTGTATGCGGCGCCCGTGATGATGCCGGCCTCTGGTCCGGCAAGATACGCGACCAGCCCCGCAATCTCCGCGCCTGTGGCATGGCGTTTGATCGCCATGAAGTCGTGCATCACGTCTTTCAGCGGTCCATCGGCAGGGTTCATGTCTGTATCAGTGGGGCCGGGCTGGACGACATTGACGGTGATGCCGCGCGCTCCGAAATCACGAGCCAGTCCTTTGACCATGCCTTTCAGTGCGGCCTTGCTGGCGCTGTAGGCTGCAAGGCCAGTCATCGGCATACGGTCGGCATTGGAGGACCCGATGAAGATGATGCGGCCCCCGGCGGGCATGGTCCGGGCAGCAGCAATGGCGGCATGGTAAGGCGCATGGATGTTGATACGAAACAGCCGGTCGATGTCATCCGGGGGGATCTCCAGCGGATCGCCCGCGCCAAGAATTCCAGAGTTGACGACCAGCACGTCGAGAGGACTGAGCGAAGCGATCAGCGCGATGAGAGTGTCCCGGTCGCCACTGTCGGCGCGGAGGGCCTTGCTTCCGGTCTCAGCCGCCAAAACTTCGGCATCGTCCGGGGAAGACCAATATGTGAAAAGAACCTTCGCTCCCTCCGAAGCGAAACGGCGCACGATGGCGGCCCCAATCCCGCGGCTGCCGCCAAGCACGAGGACGGATTTTCCCTCAAAATTGTTCATGACGGCATTTCCTGCTACGCCAAGATTTCTGCCAGCCTGTCGAATGCTGGCTGATAGATACCTGTCGGCATCCTGGCCTCCATACTGGCGGCATGTTCGAGGGGCGCTTCGAACTCTCCCCGCCACTGAATGAACGTGCGGTCACCATCCGTTATGGGAAGAAGGCTGATTGTCGACCGATAATTACTGATCGGCAGGGCGGACTCGATAATCGAGAACGTCACCGCATGATCCACGTCGGATAATGCGAGAAGCTGTTCCCGGATCACACCAACGTCGCCCATTTCAAGACGGCGGATCGCGCCCACCCGGTCGCCGGGCTCATCGCCCTCGATCACGCAGCTTTTCACATCTGGCAGCCAATTCCCAAGAGCGCCGAAATCGCGGATCAGCCCCCAGACGGACGAAACGGAGGCAGGAAGAACGCTGCTGGCCATCACATGGATCATAATGCGGCTCCTGTTCGTGTCTGTCCGGCCATCATAGCGACTGCCCTCCCGTCACTTCGATGCGTTGACCGTTCACCCAGAGCATGTCGTCAGAAAGAAGAGCACGGACAGCGGCTCCGATGTCATCGGGTTGCCCGACACGTCCCAGCGGCGTGATGTCTGCAAGGCTTTTGTTTACCGTGGCATCGTCACGGACCAGCCCACCGCCAAAATCCGATGCGACCGCGCCAGGTGCGACGGCATTGACGGTAATCCCCCGCTCACCCAGTTCCTTCGCCATGTAGAGCGAAATGACCTCGGTTGCGGCTTTCATGGCCGAATAGGGACCATGATCCGTCAGATAAAAGCGGGTCGCGGCAGAGGTGATGTTGAGAATACGGCCGCCATCGCGAAGCAGTGGCAGGAGCGCCACGGTCAGCAGGTAAGGGCCCTTGAAGTGGATGTTGTACTGATTGTCGAGTTGTTCGGAAGTGGCGGCATCGAAGCGCGTGTGAATGATGTTGCCGGCGTTCTGGACAACATAATTTAGTCCCTGCAGCCCGAACTCGTTTGCGAGAAGGGCTTTCACCCGCTGAGCAAAATCCGTGAACGACGTATGGTTCGCGATGTCCAGTTGCAGCATACGCAACTTCGCTTTTTCATGGCTGAGGGCGATTTCGGCAGCTTTCGCCTCATCTTCATTGGTATGATAAGTGCCGACCACATTAATGCCAGCATCCGTCAGATGCCTCGCGATACTGTAGCCGATGCCGCGATTGGCACCCGTGATAAGGGCGATTTTGGGTGTGTTCATAAACGGACTCCTTGCGGAAAGATGGCGTCCTATTCGGAAACCAAACTTCCGTATCACCCGATCCATAATATGGACATGAAACGACGTCAAGGAATTATGGACCGAACGATATGAAAGTTGGGGGTTTTTGTAGAAGGCTACAGCCTGACCCCCGTGTTTTCGGTGTTTTTTTGTCGATTTTTGAGAGGTTTGACCGTGTTGATATCCCACAACGTAAGGAGGGAGGTGATAGCAGCATCCAGAGTGTCAACAGTCATTCCATCCCGCGCTTCGCATGTCATGCCATGAAAAAAAGTAGCGAGAATATTGGGCAGGATATCTGTTGACGGGGAGGCCTTCAATTCATTTCTGGCTATGGCGCGCTCCACGCAGGCCTTAATACCAGCTCGCGTGCGTTGTCGTTCTGCTGCGAGAAGGGCTTGGACAGGTTCGTTCTCGGGTGAGCAATTGCTGGCGCCGGACACGACCAGACAGCCGGTCGGATGCGTACGGGCCGCCTGCATGCGCGCCGAGCCGCGCAATGTCCGTTCGATGGCCTCACGTGGCGGCAGGCTTTCATCCCATAAGGGGGCCATGACCTGACCATACGTTGCCAGATAATGCTGCACGACTTCCCGGAAAAGGGCTTCCTTAGAACCGAACGCGGCATAGAAACTCGCGGGCGAGATATGGCCCATGCTGGCCTTGAGCTGGGTCAGGGACGTCGGTTCATAACCCTGCGCCCAGAAAAGCGCCGTGGCGGCGTCGATCGCCTTGTCGCGGTCAAACTCACGGGGACGGCCAGTCCGCGCCATGTTAGTGCTCCTTTGAAAAGACTTCCATATTAATCGATCCAGAAATTATTGCCAAGATTTTACGGTCCGCATATATATGTATCATTCGTTCCATATATTGAGTAGCTCATGACACCGACCATCGTACCCTCCGCGAAAAAAACCGACGAGTGCTTGCCTGTTTCCGGTCTGCTCGCGCTGGCCATGACCGGCTTCATCTGCATTATGACAGAAACTTTGCCGGCGGGTCTTTTGCCCGAGATCGGTGCTGGTCTGCATGTTTCCCCGGCATTCGCTGGGCAGATGGTGACGGCCTATGCCATCGGTTCGCTGAGTGCGGCGATCCCGCTGACGCTCGCCACACAGCGATGGCGGCGCAAGAGGGTTCTGCTGCTGGCGATCATCGGCTTCGTGGTGTTCAATTCCATCACCGCGTTTTCGACGCATTACGGCGCGACTCTCATGGCCCGCTACGGAGCGGGTGCGGCGGCGGGTCTCGCCTGGGCGTTGCTGGCCGGCTACGCGCGCAGGATGGTAACGCGCGCTCAGCAGGGGCAAGCGCTTGCGATTGCCATGGTAGGCACACCAATCGCGCTTTCTCTGGGGGTTCCCTCAGGCACATGGCTGGGGGCTGTTGTCGGCTGGCGCCTTACGTTCTGGATCATGTCGGGTCTGACAGTGCTTTTGATTGCGTGGGTTTTGGCAAAGGTTCCTGATTTTCCGGGCGCTGCACATCACGAGCGTCTGCCATTCCGGCATGTTCTGGGCATGCCGGGTGTGAAGCCCGTTCTGGGGGTCGTGATGGCGTGGATGCTCGCGCACAATGTTCTTTACACCTACATCGTGCCGTTCGTGACACTGGCCGGGCTGGCGGAACAGGCGGATCGCATTCTGCTGCTTTTCGGGATCGCCGCGCTTGCCGGCATCTGGCTGACCAGCCGCACGGTCGACCATGCCCTGCGCCTGTCCGTCCTGCTCAGTCTGGCCATATTCGCAGTCGTGGCAGGTGCTTTTGCCATCGGATCAGCCTCGCCGACTGTGATCGTGATTGGTGTCACGATATGGGGTCTGACATTCGGCGGGGCCGCGACCTTGCTCCAGACCGCGCTCGCCGATGCGGCCGGCGATGGCGCGGACGTCGCGCTGTCGATGAATGTCGTGGCGTGGAACAGTGCCATAGCCGGAGGTGGCCTTCTGGGTGGTGTGTTGTTCGATACATGGGGCGCGGCGTCGTTCCCATGGGCCGTGATGGTGCTCGTCGCCGTCGGTTTCCTGATCGCATGGACAGCGCGATCGCATGGATTTCGATCTGGCCACCGACTCAAGCAGGGGGGGCAGTCATGATGCAGGTTAACTAAAGTTGCAGACAGCTCTGCTCCCGCGAGCCAAAATGCATATGCCAAATATTAGGACGTTGAGACTCCGGGACAGTTCGCGGCATTTCTGACAGCCTGATTGATGTCGGTATGAGGTTCTGATCCCAGCAACCGGACGAGGCGACTGTTGTCGAGCCGGACCGGATAATGCCAGTAGGGCTTAACCTCGATCACTTCGTGCGGAAAACCACCGAATGGAGAAAGAAGGTGCATCAACCACCATGGGAAGTGCCGGACTGAGAGATCCGGCGTGCCCGTCATGCGGCGGAGCGCAGCGATCATGTGTGTGCCGTCTGCGTCCCAGAACCCGCTGAACTGCATGCGTTCGACGGTTGCCATGGCACCGGGTCGTAGTTCGAGCAGTTGCGCAATTGCTTCGGCCAGATCAGGCAGGTAAGCCCAGGCGTGACCGATACCAGTGCGGCCGGGATAGGTGATCTGTTTCAGCGGCGCCTTCGCCAACGCCTGAGCGAACCAACTCTGCTGTGCGTCAGGGCCGAAATAGTCGCCCGCCCGCACGATCAGGCTCGGAACCTCCGGGGCGGCGCCGGTGAGGCGACATTCGAGGGCCTTGCGGATCTTGCCTTTGCGGCCAGGCGGATTTTGCGGTGTCGTTTCGTCGATCACCGGCGCTGTGGCGGCGTCATAATTGTAGATCGTTCCCGGAAGCACAATGCGCGCTCCGCTGGTAGCCCTGGCGGCGGCGATCGTGTTGTCGATCATCGGCAGCACTGTTGTTTCCCAATTGCGGTAGCCTGCCGGATTGACGCCGTGCAGGATTACGTCGACCCCGGTCGCGGCCCTCACCACATCGTCCCGGAGCATGGCATCGCCCTGCACCCAGTGGGGCATCACATCGTCACCCCAGCCCGCTTGAGCCCGGGCCGGGTCACGCACCATTGCCCGCACCTGCCAGCGGCGACGCAGCATGACCCGTGTGACCGCGCCGCCAATGCCGCCGGTTGCCCCCAGAACGAGGATTGCTTTCGTCACGCTGCGATCTCCCTGCGTTTCCACCGGAAGAGTGAACGGAGGCGGTCGCGAAGGAAATTGACAAAGATCGGCATGCTGCTCATTGAAAAACGATGAGCATTCTTTCTCCGGACTGGGACGGACAACGGGCCTTCCTCGCGGTTCTCGATACGGGAAGCCTGTCGGCGGCGGCGCGCAACCTCGGCCTGACCCAGCCGACCGTGCGTCACCGGATCGAGGCGCTGGAGCGCGCGATCGGTCAGCCACTCTTCTCGCGCACGGTGAATGGGCTGGTTCCGACGGATGACGCCCGGGAACTGGCGGTCCATGTCCGGCGTATGGCCTTCGCGTCAGAGGCTTTCTATCGCGCTGCGTCCGCGTCCGGGGGTGAGATCGCGGGTACGGTGCGTATCAGCGTCGCCGAATTCGTCGGCATCGAGGTCATGCCGCGTCTGTTGGCCCCGCTGCGGGAGCGCCATCCGGGCCTCTACGTCGAACTGGTCCTGAGCAACGAGAACGCAGATCTGCCGGGGCAGGAAGCGGATATCGCGATCCGGATGCATCGTCCGCGCCATGGGGCGCTGGTGGCGAAACGGGCAGGATGTATCCCGCTCGGGTTTTTCGCGACCGCCTCTTATCTGGAGCGGCATGGGGTGCCGGAAGGTGCGACGGATCTGGCCCGGCACACGCTGATCGGCTCGGACCGATCCCGGATGGATCAAGATTTTACACGGGAATTGCAAAAGACGCTGGGAGAGAAGCTGTATTTCGCGCTCCGCACCGACAGTCATCCGACCCAGCTTGCCATGGTACGCGCGGGATTGGGGATCGGTGTCACGCAATTACCAATTGGTGAGCGGGATCTCGTGCGTGTGTTGCCTGGCCTGATTGTCGCGGAACTTGAAGCCTGGGTCGTCGCGCATGCGGACCTACGTCACAGCCACCGCATCGATGCTGTGTTTCGGCATCTTGCCGCAAATCTCCGGCAATATTGCACCGGTACCCAGATTACCCAGATAACTTCCGGTTCGTTTCCTTCATCAGGTTGATCAATGCGCGCAATGCGGAAGGGACATGCCGGTTGCGTGGATAATAGAGCATGAGGCCAGGGCAGGGCGGACACCATGCGTCGAGAACCGTCACCAGCCGGCCGTCAGCCAGAAGGCGGCGCGCGAAGCTTTCAGGCACATAGGCGACGCCGAGATCCTTGCCGGCCGCCTCCACCATCAGGTCGCTGTCATTCAGGGTGAGAACACCTGGAACGTCGAGAGTCATATTCTCTCCATGACGGGTGAACTCCCAGCGATAGCGTTTTCCGCCGGGGAGGCGTTGACGGATGCAGTGATGCAGGCGGAGGTCGTGCGGTGTCTGAAGCGGGGCATGGTGTGCGAGATAAGCTGGCGACGCGACAGTCACGAACCGGACTTCGCCACCCAGCGGCACCCCGATCATGTCCTGTGGTATGGCTTCAGCAAGACGGATGCCAGCATCGAACCCGTCCTCGACTATATCCACCAACTGCCCCTCCACAACGAGATCAAGTTTAACCCGAGGGTACAGGGTCATGAAACGGGGTACGATCATGCGGAGGAAAAGCTCCGCCGCCCCCTTATTCGCATTGATACGCAATGTGCCTGCAGGCGCACCACGAGCATCAGCCACAGCATCGAGCGCATCGTCCAACCCGCTCAGGACGGGTTCAAGTCCGGTCCGCAGTCGTCTCCCGGCTTCGGTGAGCGCGACGCTGCGGGTGGTCCGGTTGAGCAGACAGACACCCAGAGTCTGTTCCAAACTACGTATCGCGTGGCTGAGGGAAGACCTCGACACGCCGAGTTCGTCTGCCGCCTTGCGAAAACTGCGATGGGTGGCGACGGCAGCAAAAAGGGCCAGTTCATTCAGGGTTGGACGAGACATTGGTGAAAGAAACTCAACAGGTCATGCCATAATGGCGCGATAGTAATACCAATGAATGACTTATACACTTCCGGATCATCAGTGCAGGAGTGTTTTATGAGCAAAAGCTGGTTGATCACGGGCGCGTCCTCTGGCCTTGGCCGGATCATGACAGAAGATCTGCTGGAACGTGGCGACAAGGTGGTCGCGACAATTCGGCGCAAGGACGCTCTCACCGATCTGGAACGCGAATATGGCGACCGGCTCATAGTGATGATGCTCGAGATGACTGATACGGTGGCCATCCGCAGCGCGGTCGCGGGAGCGTTCGGGCATGTCGGACGGATCGACGTGGTGGTGAGCAATGCGGGTTACGGTGTGTTTGGCGCAGCAGAAGAAGTGGCAGATGCCGACATCGACCGTCAGATCGCCACCAATCTGACAGGCTCCATTCAGTTGATCCGTGCGGTTCTGCCATACCTACGCCAGCAGGGCGGGGGGCGCATCATGCAGGTGTCCTCGGAAGGAGGGCAGATCGCCTATCCGAATTTCAGCCTGTATCATACTACCAAATGGGGCATTGAGGGATTCATTGAGAGCGTTGCACAGGAGGTAGCTCCCTTCCGTATCGACTGCATAATTGTCGAACCCGGGCCGACGGGGACGAATTTCGCGGCTGGTATGGTACATGCGGCACCGATGGCAGTTTATGATGACACGCCCGCAGGGGCTGTGAGAAAGGCGATTGATGCCGGGACGTTTCCTATCAATGGAGACGCAAGACGCACGGTTGCGGCTATGATTGCCGCCGCCGACAGTGAGAAGCCGCCATTCCGTTTGCCATTGGGCAGTAAGGCCTATGACAATATCACACGCGAACTGGCCAGCCGCCTCACTTCGATCGAAACACAGCGTGATGTTGCGTATTCGGCCGATGGCAAGCGGTGACCCGGCATTAGGTTATTTTTACGTCTCCCATGAAGATCGGAGCCTATTCCTGAAAACCAGCAGAGTGCCGATCTGTGCAATGAGTGACAGGTCAAGAGATGTTGATCTCGTCTCAGAACAGGTATCTTCTGAATTAAACTATACTGGTTCCGCTATTATTCACCGGGAGTATCAGGTGTGGTGATGAAGACTGCTGTTGGCTTCCCAGAACTGCTGCCGGGGTTCAGGTGGTACGATATTGAAGTAGACGATATCCGTATTCGGACTGCTGTTGGCGGAACAGGATCTCCTCTGCTTCTGTTACACGGCCATCCGCAGATGCATCTGACTTGGCACAAGATTGCGCCCATATTGGCAAAGCATTTTACTGTCGTGGCTACTGATCTTCGAGGTTACGGTGACAGTGCGAAGCCAGATGGAGGCTCTGAGCACATCAACTATTCCAAACGGGCCATGGCTGCCGACCAGGTTGGTGTCATGAAAGCACTTGGTTTTGACCGTTTTCGGGTTATTGGGCACGACAGGGGTGGCCGCGTAGCACACCGCCTTGCACTTGATGCACCACAGTCAGTCGAAAAACTGGTCGTGATCGACATTGCGCCAACAGCCACGATGTATGCCCGAACCGATATGGAGTTTGCCCGGCGTTATTTCTGGTGGTTTTTCCTGATCCAGCCTTATCCACTGCCGGAAAAGCTGATTGGCGCTGATCCGGATTTCTTTCTGGAGAATCACATCGCAGGGCAGGTCAAGATACAGGGCTCTGTCGACCCTCGGGTGATGGCCGAATACCGTCGCTGCTACGCTGACCCTGCGATGCGACATGCAGCATGTGAGGATTATCGTGCCGCAGCGGGCATCGATCTTGTCCATGACGCCGAGGACGACGACAGGCGCATCGAAGCGCCGCTTCTTGCGTTGTGGGGCGCACGAGGGACCGTCGGCGCACTCTATGACGTTGTAGAGACATGGCGTGAAAAAGCCACGAATGTGCAGGGGAACGCGATTGACTGTGGTCACAGTCCACAGGAAGAAGCACCGGAGGAAATGTTGAGAATCATTGCTGCATTTCTGTGAACAGATACCTGCATTCCAAATGTAAATCGGTTCGATGGAATAGCGTCACCTTTGTCTGCTGAGGATAAAGATTGCGATTGGATGCCACCATAGGGGCTGGCACGGTTGCTCAGTTATGCAGCGAGATGCGGTATTTCGCGGTCGATCAACCGCAAGTATCGTTGGTTGTCTTCCCCCGCAATACCCGATACCGACACTCCCGAAGCCTTGGCTCCGGGAGTGTTCGCGTTTCTGCCTCCCTGACCGCGTGAAGCGGCGAAATCCAGCAGCTTGCCCAGTTTGCCATGGAGCGTGGCGTGCATCTCGCCACGGCCCTTGCCGGGATGAAGCACGATCTTCTCGATCAGCGCGCGGATGGCCTCGGAGGCTTCCTGCCGGTCCTCGGGATGGTTCAGGGTTTCCGCCAGCCGCTCGACCTTGTGTTTGAAGATCCCGGCGACGTTGGGATGGATATCGGGCACGTCCTGAGGCTGGGCGGCAAGCAGGGCGACCAGTTCATCCTCGCGGGCTTCCATCTCGCGCATGCGCTCGACCATGCCGCGCGTATAGCCACCATCCTCGATGACCTGGAGCATCTGTTTCAGCCCCTTGCGCAGTTTCGTCAGTTCCGTCTGCCAACCGGACGTGCTGGCGCGGCGCTCATGGTTGGCGCGATTGGTTTCCTCGACATAGGCGCGCATGGCCGCGGCGGCCGCTTCCGGCGTCATCAGCCGGTCCTTGAGGCCGGACAGCACCCGGTCTTCCAGTTCCGGGCGACGGATCGTGGTCCTGTTGGTGCAGGACCGGTTGTCCATGTGGGTGGAACAAGCGAAGCGGTCGCCGCCCCGGATCGAGCAGGAACCGCCGCACACGCCACAGAACACCAGACCCGACAGGAGCGATTTTGGCCGGCGCTGGCCATTGAGTCGATTGTTCGAAGCGCGGATACCCGCGCTGATGTTCACGCTCTTCGCCGCGATCAGCGCCTGCCGGTCGCGCACCGCCTGCCAGAGATCGTCATCCATGATCCGTAGGTCCGGAACCTCGGTGATGATCCACTCATATTGTGGATTCAGCCGAGAGACGCGCTTCCCCGTCTGCGGGTCTTTCAGATAGCGCAGGCGATTCCAGACGAGGCGTCCGATATAAAGCTCATTGTTCAGAATGCCGGTGCCACGCAGGGCGTTGCCGCGTAAGGTAGTATTGTTCCACTTGCCGCCCGTGGGGCTGGGGATGCCTTCGTCGTTCAGGCGGTTGGCGATGGAAAGCGCGCTCCGGCCCGATGCAAACTCACGGAAGATGCGGCGGACGATTTCCGCCTGTGCGTCGTCGATCTCGCGGTCGCCCCGGATCAGTTCGCCCCGCGCGTCCATCTGATGCACGACGCGATAGCCGTAGCACAGGCCGCCGCCGGATTTGCCCGCCTCGACCCGGCCGCGCAGACCGCGATGGGTCTTCATCGCCAGGTCCTTGAGGAACAGGGCGTTCATCGTGCCTTTGAGGCCGACGTGAAGTTCGCTGATCTCGCCCTCGGCCATGGTGACAATGGTGACGCCCGCAAACTGGAGACGCTTGAACAGGGTGGCGACGTCGGCTTGGTCGCGGGACACGCGATCCAGCGCCTCGGCCAGCACGATATCGAACTGCCCGGCCTGGGCGTCACGCAGCAGGGTCTGGATGCCGGGGCGCAGGATCATGCTGGCCCCGGAGATCGCCGCATCGCGGTAACACTCCACCACCTGCCAGCCCTCGCGTTTGGCGCGCTCCTCACAGAGACGGAACTGGTCCTCGATTGAGGCCGCCCGCTGGTTGTCCGAGGAGTAGCGGGCATAGAGCGCGACACGGGTCATGACGGACTCCTAACGGGAGAAGTGGAACAGCGGGTGATTATTCCTAACGGCAACAAAAACAGAAATCACTTCGTATCGGTCGGGACCGCCACAGTCAGTCATATCAATGCGCGGTAGCGTCTCAGAAACCAACGAACAGAACGTCCAGTGCCCGCGTGATGGCATCATGATAGTTGTCGATGGAACAGACCGGCTTGCGAAGTTCGGAGAGCGGAACACTGGCCAGGGCCTGCGTCAGCAGGACATGTGGCGCGCCTTTTATATCAATAACCGGATTCAACTCGCTGATCGGCGGCGGAGCATCAGAAACCGGGATCAGGGGAACGACCATCCGGGTTGCCAATTTGGACAGGAGTTCCGCCTGAACATCGACCACATACCCCCCGCGACGCTTGCCCGGCATGGGATAGACATCGAGACGCGTCATCAGAACGCCCGATACTCGGCCAGCGGGAGACCGTGCGTTTCAACATGCTCGTTCCATGACTGGATCGCGTCGCCGTTCTCGGCAAGCCAGTTTTCGCGCCTGCGCGCGGCAAGCGCTGTAGCGAGACCTTGCTCGCATGCCTGGGAAATATTGAGACCCAGGGCTCGTGCTTCGGTGAGCAGATGAACCGGCAATGTGACGTTCGTGGCACGGCGGGTATCGATTGAAGGCGGCATCGGATGGCTCCCGTTGATGGGTACATTATGCGCATAAGAAATGCGCATTTCAAGTGGGCGATATATGCTCTTATTGTGTAATTCCGAGATCGGCGCGCATGGCCGTCTTCATGTCGTGGTCGGCTTGCCGACGTCCTTCACGGTCATCGTTCGTTTCGACAATGCGCCTGATCGCGTCCCGTACCTGATGCGGCGCGACTAACTCACATCGCATCTGCCAATAAGCGAATTGCTTCGATGTTTCATCGGTCCCTTCGACGGCGGCCCGATGATAAGCCTCCAGTAATCCGACATATGCCGTTTGTTTCTCCTGAAACGCGCGTTCTTTCTCTTTCGAGCGTTGGGTCAGCCATGACTGGATCAGGGCAGTGATAATTGAGCCGAGGCCGAAGGCCGTCAGCAGGGGAATAAGCTGTGTCATCTAATCCGTTTGATTATCGGGTCCGTCCTGCACTGGTGCATCGGGGGGAAAGTTGTCGTTAGCAATATTGTATAGTCGTCGTTCAAATTCCTCGCGAGCAATCTGGCGGCCCAGCAGGCGCGCCAGAACGAGGATCAATGCGTCCGTTCGCGCCTTCATGGCGGGATCTGGAGGAGCAGACTGGACAGTATCGGTGGGTTTGTTATCGTTAGCCGGAGATTTCGGTCCGGCGTTCGATATGCGGTTTTCGTCCGTCATCGTCCTGCCCTTTCCGTCTGGAGAGGACAGTAGGATCACGCGCTGAAAATCGCCGCGCAACTGAAAAAATTGAGCCATTCCAATGGATTGTCGGGCTGTGTCGGTCGCTGCGTAATGGGGCGTAGTCAGGCGTATATGTGGCGGTGTTTTGTTCGCAAAGCAATGGATCACAAATTGGTGAATTGTTGGTTTGTCGATGCGACTCGCTGATTGTATGACGACGGTGGCCTCAGTGTTTTTGCCGGACAGCGGGTATGCGGGTGTGTCTTCTTCCCTTGAAGCGAGGGCATGTTTGGGACAGGGGCACCGTGTTTGTGTTAATTTACGCACTTCAACAATGACCTGGGAATGGCCAGCATGCGTCATTTTGTACAAGGCATTTTTATTCTGTTGCTTGTTTTCTCTGTATGGCCAGCAAAGGGAATGGCTGACGACTGGTCCAGCCAGATCGTAGAGCATGACGTCGAGCCGAGTGATACTGACTCTGGCATTGTCAAAAGCGACGCACGAAATGTCGCAGGATATATGAAGAACATCGGTGAAGATGGTCGCCTTCTTGTGTTTTTTGGAGGAGCTCAATCCTTTCGTCAGACACCCACCATTCCTTTTATTGCCGATGCTCTGGAACATCACTATCGCGTTATTATGATTGATTATGTCTATAATCCACCAGGGACGCTGCTGTGTGATCAAGCGAATGAGCCATGTTTTTCAGACTATCGCAAAGCCAAGATTTTCGGTGGCGCTCCTATGAAAGGATTAAATGTTTCCACATCAGAGGGATTGGTAGCCCGCACGGCTTCAATGTTGCGGTATCTTCATCGTAAGTGGCCGGCAGAGCATTGGGATCAATATCTCGATCAGGGACAACCTCGGTGGGCGAATATTGCTGTCTCAGGTTTCTCTCAAGGTGCTGGCCTGGCTGCTTTTTTTGCGAAAACGACAACTGTCGCGCGAGTGATTCTTCTTTCCAGTCCTTGGGACCACTACCAGAATACCAATAGTGTTGCTTCGTGGCTTTCTTCGCCTTCAGCTACGCCCGCTGATCGCTGGTGGGGGATGTATTCGGCTCGCGAAGCAAACGCGTCATGGATGCAGAAGACCTATGGTGCTCTCGGTATCTTCCCTGATCATATTCGATTGGTCACTGACGCAGCGCAATGTAAGCCTGGATCAGGTATTTATTTGCCCAACCATTGGGCCGTCGCTGAACTTGGCTGTACGCCGAGAACCCCCAATGGTTCATTCATGGAGAAGCCCTTGTGGGATCTGATGTTGGGGGATGGACGTGGTCGAGACGAGGACTCTGCGCCATGAATACATATACAAGCGGGATACTGGCTGTCATCCTTGGGATTGTGCCTGTTTCTAGCCTGAATGCCCGAGAATTTTTAAGCTACGAACCGTCGACAGTCAGCGTTCACGGTTCGATACAGCGCGTTCCCTGTATTGCCTCTGAAGGGCAGCGTACTGCTCCTGAATGTAAAGTCCTGCGACTTGAGATCAATAGTCCGGTCGATATCGGCGGTGGTAGCCAAATCGATACGCCTGTCACAAACCAGAAATATTTCGACATTGTTCTTATGCAAAAGTCTATTGTGGCTGGTTCTACTGGTCCAGAAGCAAGGGGGGCGTTGTCAGAGCTTGTCGGTAAGCCGGTTACTGCGGTCGGATCGCTAACATATGCCCCGACAATGGGAACCACGAAAGTTCGTTTTGTTGTAAACGGTATAGAGGAAAATAAAGGACGGAATTAATAATGTCGGATTGAGTATATTTTTTTAATTCATTGTTGATCCATATTGATTTCCAGATTGTAAGGGCGGATACTAGCGCCGGACCTTTAGATTCTTTGGCTTTCATGCCTTGCCTGTCAGGTCATGCTCAGTAGAACACTATCCCGTCGGACCAGCCCGTGAAACAGAGCCGCGCCTATCTGGGCACAGGACTGGCTTGGCATCAGTATGGTGGCCGATACGCCTGACAGCGATCTGCATCGTCTCGCCGATCATGCGCGGGATCTGATGAGGGGATCGGGGTGGCGGTCAAAAAGCCTGCTTTCTCATGGTTCGCTTGGCGAGTGGCTCGTTCGCTCTCTCGGGCTGAATCATCTGGGCTGCTCACTGATCGTGAAGCAGAGAGGCGGCAATCGCCTCACATAGGACGTATTGCGCTTTTCTGTGAATGTTCAACAGCGGATATCGAAATTCCGAGCGGCTGTAGTATCTCGGTGTCGGCTCACGGGAAATCGGCTAATGCGACACTTTGCACTCTACCGAAGAGTAGCAGAGCTACAATGAATATCATCACGATAACTGCGCCCAGCCATAATGTTCCACCCGTGCCAAAGATCAAGGCCATCGGGCCAGCGAGGACGTACCCCAAGGGCATCAGGCAAAACGAACCCAAGGCGTCATACGCGGACACGCGGGAAAGCATCTCTGGCGGGACCGCGCGCTGGAGCGTGCTCTCCCAGACGACGTTAACATTTGCCATCTCAATCCCACCGAGGAAAAAGCAAAGCCCTTGCGCCCAGAACGGCCACGAACCGGCCAAGCATGCTGGGGTCAACGGATAGATCAGGAGCCACAACAGGACTGCACGGATGGGCTGTTTCGGCCGTAGACGCAAAGCCATCAAGGCGCCAACCATCGCACCAGTCCCCATCGCGGAAAGAAGAAAGCCCCAATATGAGGCACCATGCACTTGCCGAGAAAAAATCGACGCACCAAGGATTTCCGTAGGGGCCCATGATAGCGTCTGCATCACAGCAAACAGGCAAACCATCATCCAGAGCCAGGGCCTGCCGGCGAATGCTGTCCATCCTTCGCGCAGAGCAGTCAGCATGCCCGGTTCGTTGTCTTCAGCCGACAATCCTTTTTTGGGCGTCAGTGCCAACAACAAGCCCGCACTGGCCAGATAGCTGAGCGCATCCAGCGCAACCGCCCACCCAGCGCCGATACTGGCAACAAGTAGCCCCCCAATGGCCGGACCTAAGAGCCCTGCAAAAGAGATTGCCATCATAATCAGGGAGTTGGCGCTCGGTAGCAACGCGGAAGGCACGATCTGGGTCAGCAGTCTATTCCGACCGGGTGCATCCAATGCATTACCGAGCCCGAGGAGTGCAGAAAGCGGAACAACTGCAACATATGATAGGAAAGGCTGAAACAACAATGCGGCAAGCGCCGTTTGCGTCAAAGCACGCGTTAGGTCGGCAGCTACCATGATACGACGAGGTGGATACCGATCGGCAAGAACGCCCCCAAACAGCAGTAGCAATGCCATTGGAAGAACTTCGGCTGAGAGCACCGCACTCACGCCCACAGTCCCGGCCCCCTTGGCAAACAGGGCGAAAGACAATGCTACCGGGACCAGAGCGCTTCCCATATTGGATAGGAATGTAGCGGTGAGGAATACTGCGAAATTACTGTTACCAAGAACGCCGAGTTTTTTTCGATAATTACGGATTGGTATCATCCTGCAAGTAGAATGTACCAGGGAGTAAGGGTCAAGATGGCTCTCGGTTCGAGCTCAAGAAATTCGGGCGGGTCTTGATCTCCTCGCTTCGCTAGGTGCGCGGGCAGTAGAGGACAGGTCTGTTTCACTACTTGCATACGTAGATCAGTGGCGCGTTTCCCCGACGTATTAATGGCAGCTTTTGGCTATGCCGTGCCGTAACAGTGTGGCCAGTGCGCGTCCCTGCCATTCCAGACGTCCGCTTGGCTTCACGCCAAGCACAACTGGGGGCGCCGGACTGGTAGGTAGGAACGACATCAGTCGCAATCATTCTTGCGGCTTTATTCCTGCTGTCCGGGGAGTGGATCATAGAAAAGGAGTGAACGCGATGACCGGCGATCCGTCCGCGCTGATCACGACGGTTGAACTGACCTGGATCGAGAAGCAGGTGGAACGCTGGCTGCGCTTCGGTCGGCCGATCGCGGACACGATCCTCGACCGTCAGCGGCGCATGCTCAGCTTCGCGCCCGGCAGTGTGTTCGCCTTCGTCCGCTGGGCCGCCAACGCGTATGGCACGGTTGAATCGCACATCGACATCGTGCGCACGGTCGGCTCCGGCGAAGACTACCAGACCGTCCCATGCGTGCGACCGGGCGGCGAGGTGTTGCTGCACCAGACTTCATGGCCGCGCGTCCAGCTTGTGCTGGAAGCGATCGACGCGGTCGAGGCGCAGGACATCGATCCGGTCGAAGTCAGTCCCGATTACTGGCGTCACCTACACCATCGGCTGGAGGCACGGCAGCAGCCCGATCCCTATACCAAAGCACGGCATCGGGCATGGCTGCGTCGTCGCGCGTTGCGTTGAGTGTGCTTCCCGCGTCTGGCTTACCGACGTTTGCCCGTGCCTTTCCCTTCTCTTTCCGGCCGGCTTTTTCACCCTCCTATCGCATTCGTTTTGTGCCGGGACAACGCGGCGCTTCGCGCCGCGAGCGGAAGGCGCCGGCTGCGCCGCCGCGTCTCTTTCGGGTCGTCTTCGGGCGTGTTTCAGACGCCATTCCGACGAACGATCCCGGCGTTCAGTGACACGAGTTTTCCCGCATCCGGAACACCATCCGCATGCGCTGGACGGGCGGCCCGGATGCACGACGAACGCAGGCTGACCGATTGGTCATCGTCGCCGGGAGCGTCATCCGTTCAACGGTCCCCCGTCATGTGAAGGTGTCGATTCCGATCACATCCGACGCATGATTTTGACGTGTTCACGGCACGCCATAAGACACACCGAAAGCAGGTCGCGGCGCAGCGTTTTGTCGTTCCGTTCGCATGGTGGCGGGAGGCGCTTCGTGGCAGGTTTTGCCAGTCACCCTGGTCAGGCTGAAAGTGGCCATCAGATTCGAAAAAGCCGAATTTGGAAGACGAAAAGAAGAAAAAACGTGAGGGCAAGATTAAAGGAACCGGCACTCCTGCCGGTCCTGACCTTCGGTTTTCTCTGTCTGCACATGGGGTTGGGGATATTTCGAGTGGCACTCTGGATTTCAGGCGTCTGAGCCGTCATTTTTCAGGAGCGAGGGGGATTCGCCGTTTTTGACGGCACTGTTCCCCGGAAACAGCCCAGTTTTCGCGAGGTCTGGCCATGGTGCAGGATGACGACACCTCGTTCCGTCCCAGAGTTGGACGCCTCCGTTCGAAGGGCGGCCCGGAGCGCGGTCGCACCGACTTTCTGGCGAGCATCCGCACGCAGGTTCGGCGGCAATCCCCGTCCCCCGGAAAGAGGGGAAGCAGCAGGTCGGGTGCGACCTCGCGTGCGGGGAGCGCGTCGCGTTCCGGTTCCACCCGTGGGGTGGGTCGCGGGCGTGGCGCGTCCTTCGTCCGGGCGCGCGGGATCTGCGGCTGGCGGCATCAGGTTCCTGGTTCCCGGCGTGTGACCGTGAAGGCGCGGGTGGTGCGTCAGGCCGGGAAGGGAGGGGGAGCCGCAGCCCACCTGCACTACATCCAGCGTGATGGCACCTCCCGCGACGGCGAGCGGGGCGTCCTCTATGGCGCGGAAACCGACCGCACCGATGCGAAAGCCTTCCTCGAACGCGGCGCCGAGGACCGGCATCAGTTCCGTTTCATCGTCTCACCGGAGGACGCCGACCGGATGGACGATCTGAGAGACTTCACGCGCGACTTGATGACGCAGATGGAAGCCGATCTCGGTACGCGGCTGGACTGGGTGGCGGTGAACCATTTCAACACCGCGCATCCTCATGTCCATGTCGTGGTCAACGGTCGCGATGACCAGGGCCGCGACCTCGTCATTGATGGCGGCTACATCACCCACGGCCTCCGCGAACGCGCCTCCGAATTCGTGACGCTGGAACTCGGTCCCTTGTCCGAAATCGAGCAGCGCCACAAGCTGGAAGCCGAGATCGACCGCGATCGCTTCACCCGTATCGACCGTGCCCTGCTGGATCAGGCACGAGAAAACCATCTCGACATGCGCCCCGGCATCCAGACGCCGACCTCCGATCTGGTGGACCGGCGGCTGCGCCTGTCATGCCTCGCCAAGCTGGAGCGCATGGAACTGACCAGCCAGACGGAACCGGGCAGGTGGACCCTCGACGAGCGGCTGGAAGAGCGTCTGCGCAATCTCGGCGAGCGGGACGACATTACCCGGCAGATGCACCGCGCCCTGAAGGCGCACGGCAAGGGAACAGCGCCGCCGCGCGACCCGGCGCATTTCCGCTTCCATGGCGAGGCCCCGGACCGGCCGGTGACGGGGCGGCTGGTGGACCGGCATCTGATCGACGAACTCGGGGAGAAACTGTCGCTGGTGGTCGATGGGATCGACGGACGGGTGCATCACCTGCGCGGCTTCGATCCGGCCCAGATGGAGGACATCCCCGGTGGCGCGATCGTGGAGATCGCCGCCGCTCCGGTCCCCGACAAGGCGCGCCCGTCCGACCGGTCGATCCTCGCCCAGACCGAGAACGGGATCTATCGCCCTTCCGCCCATCTGGAGCGGATGCAACTCGACCGCTGGAGCCTCAAAGGCACGCCGGAAGAGCTGATCAAAGGCCATGTCCGCCGTCTGGAGGCCCTACGCCGGGCGGGGATCGTGGAGCGGTTGGAGGCCGACCGCTGGCGTATCCCGGAAGACTTCCAGCAGCGCGCCATCGCTTATGACGCGGCCCGTTCGCCGAAGGCGACGGTGCGGCTGCTGTCGGCCTTCGATCTGGGGGCGCAGATCGGCTCCGATGGCGCGACCTGGCTCGACCGGCGGCTGGTGGCCGGGGCCGGTCGCGATGGCGCCCGGGTGGAGGCCGGGTTCGGGGGCGAGGTCGGCGACGCACTGGCCAGACGGCAAAAGGCGCTGCTCGACCGTGGCGATGCCAGCCTCACCCCGGAGGGCATGGTCCGCTACCGCAAGAACCTGCTGGCGACGCTGGAAGGGCGGGAGGTGGAACGGGTGGGACAGGTGATGGCTGGGAAGCGGGGGAAGCTGTGGCGGCCGCTCGATCGCTTCGAGACCATCCAGGGCACGCTGAAAGGCCCGGTCGATCTGGCTAGCGGGCGCTTCGCGGTGCTGGAGAGTGGGCATGAATTCTCGCTGGTGCCCTGGCGTCCGGAGATCAGGAAACAGCGCCAGAAGGAGATGGCCATTTCCATGGACGAGCATGGTGGCATCTCCTGGGAACTGGGACGGGGCAGGGGCCTTGGCCTGTAGCGGGAAAGCACCACGAGTCGTGCCGGAATGCAGACAAAAACCGACAGCCGCCGCCAATTTTACGCCAGGCTACGCCCCTGTACGATGCCGATCGAACAAGGGCTTGCGCGACAAAAATTCCGCGTCACTCTGTCATGATACCCCCAGAAAAACGGGAGCACGGCGATGACCAGACGGCAGCGGATGAACGTGTATTTCGAGCCGGGCCTGCTCAAGCAGGTCGAGGCGCTGGCCGAGCGCCGGAAAGTGTCGAAATCGGCGGTGATCGAGGCGGCTGTGCTGTCGCTGGTCTCCGGCGAGGACGATGGACGCCGGGATGCCGCGCTGTCCAAGCGTCTGGACCGGCTTGGACGGAGGTTCGACGATGTGGACGAGGCCGTCGCCGTGCTGGGCGAGGCATTCGCGCTCTTTGCCAGGAGTTGGATGACGCACCAGCTTCCGATCCCGGCGAACGAAAACGAAGTCGCCAGGGATCGGGGCGCTGAGATGTATGCCCGGTTCAACGAGGTGCTGGTCCGGCGCTTGGCGAAGGGGCAGCGGTTTCTCAACGAGCGGGTAAGGGATGTCGCAGGACAGAAGGAGGCGGATATGGGAACATAGGTTATTCGCTGCGCACTTCTTGCGTGTTGACGAGAACAGTCAGAAACTCCGCTTCAGAGAAAGTCGTTGTCCGCACGGCTTTCCACAGGACGAACCCGTCGGTCCGGACGAGAACGGCCCCGCTTGCGGAAATCCCGTAGGAGGCCTGAAACACGGCGTCGGGATCGTCTGCGTCACGCCCCACGACATGACAGGAGATCGGAACACCCCGCGTGCTGCATGAAACCTCCGCTTCCCGACACCAGTCTGCCGCATCTGCCCCCGCCAGCAGCACCAGTCCGTCGCCGAACAGATCGAGGCTGGAGAGACGCACGCCGTGCCGATGCAGCCAGACATGCGGCGCGCGTGTTCCCGGCTCGGCATGGAGGTCGCGCGGCGGCACGGCGATCGGATTGGGTACGCTCCCGGCATGGGGCAGGATCGGATAGCGATACCCCATGCTGATCGTTTCCTCGTCCAGAACCGGCTGAAGCGCCTCAAGGGGAAGCCGGACGTCCGAACGCTGCGCCAGCCGGGCCGTGGCCTGAGCGACAACCATCTGGACCACCGGCCCGCGCTCTGCTTCGTAAAGGTCGAGTAACGAGTCCGGTGCGTCGTGCCTGATCACGGAGACGAGCTTCAACGCCAGGTTATGGGCATCATGAATGCCGGTATTGGCCCCGAACCCACCCAGAGGCGGTGTGCTGTGAATGGCGTCACCAGCCAGAAAGACCCGACCTTTCCGGAAGCTGTCGGCATACCAGGACGACAGACACCAGGGATGGATATCGACTACTTCGATCTGTTCTGGCAGCATTCCAAGGCAGGAGGCCGCAAGCGACCGGCAGTTTTCCGGCGTAAAGCGCACAGCATCGTCCGCGTCCATCGGGTCGTACTCGACGCTCAGGACGACCGAGGTGAGATCGGTGCTCCAGGACAGGAAGGCATTGATCTCGGCCTGCCGCACCCATGCAAAGCTGAGGGGCCGCCCGCGCAGAGCGTCGCGAATGTCGCAACGGAGCGTAATGCTCATGGATTGGACGAGATCACCCAGCCCTTCGGTCTGGATGCCGAGACGATCACGTACCATACTCCGATTGCCGTCGCATCCGATCACGTAATCGGCGTGGAGCGTGGTTTCGGTCCCGTCGCCGGACCTGACCGTCGCGATCGCGCCATCAGGATACGGGTCGAGCGCCGTCAGCGCATGATCGAAGAAGAGACGCGCCCCCAGACGCTGCGCCGTGTCCCGCACGATGCACTCCAGATCCTGCTGCTTGATGGACGAGGCCACGCAGGGCGAAGCCGCCGTCCCTTCAATGGCCGGAAGCGTCCAGCGGCGAATTTCCTCTCTTGCCAGGGAGTGGACGATCGCGGCATCGGTCAGCATGCCGGAAGGCGTTGCGATCTCCGGCTCGATGGCGAGCGAACGATAGAGTTCGATCGTTCGCGGATAGAAAAACTTCGCACGCAGACGTTTCGACGGCGATGAGCGCCGTTCGACGAGTACGGCGTCCACGCCGTGTTTCGCAAGAAAGGCGGCAGCCGTCAGGCCAACGATGCCGCCACCGACGACGAGAACCTTGCATGACGAGGGGATCGACATGGCGTGCGTGACTCCTTAGAATATCTAACAAGATACTTAGGATATCTAACCATTATGCCCGATAAGTCAAGCGACCGCTTTGCGCGCTACGTCCCGACGATCCAGCTTTTTGCGGCCCGGCTCGTGCTGTTCCACCAAAAAGTGGCCGAACGCCTTGGCCTGACGGCAACCGAATTCAAATGCCTGCGGCTGATTGCGCTTCTGGGGCCGTTGCCGATGACCGCACTTGCACAGGAAGCAGGACTGCAACTCGGAACCGTGTCCGGGCTGATCGAAAAGATGGAGGCAGAGGGCCTAGTCGAGCGTGCTCGTGATCCATCTGACAGGCGGAAGGTTCTGCTGAAGGCGAGCCGCTCCATTTCGGAACAGGCATCCATGCTCTATCGGGAGTTAGGCGGTATGATGCGCCAGGAACTGGACGGTTACAGTGACAGCGAATTCGAACTCATCATGCGCTTCCTCACCCGGACCGGCGAGGCGCTCGCAACGTCCATCAAGGCGCTTTGAACCGAGAGGGGTAACCAAGGCTAGGCGGGATCGACATTCAGGATTCCCAAGAGGAAAGATGTCTGATTCATGAGGCTCGGTGTTGAGGCACGGAGCAGATGATGGGGATCAAGCGGTACGAGTTGAACGAGGCGCAGTGGGCGCGGATTGCGTTGCTGTTGCCTGGCAAGGCCAGGGACCCGGGGCGGACGGGATCGGATAACCGATTGTTCGTAAATGGATGTTTGCGGGTTTTGCGATCAGGCGCGCATTGGTGCGATCTGCCGGAGCGCTACGGTCGATGGAAAACGGTCCATCGCCGTTTCAGTAGATGGTGCCATGCCGGTGTTTGGGAGCGGGTGTTCGACACGCTCACCGCCGACCGGGACAACACTTATCTCATGATCGACAGCACCATCGTTCGCGCCCACCAGCAGGCAGCGACCGGAAAAGGGGGGCCAAGGATCAGGCGCTGGGGCGCTCCCGAGGTGGATTGACGACCAAGATCCACATGCTGGCAGACACGTTCGGAAGGCCACTGCGTTTTCGCGTCACGCCCGGGCAGGCCAGCGACATCACCTCAGCTCCGGATCTTCTGGAAGGCCAGAAGGCCGATGCCATACTTGCCGACAAAGCCTATGACAGCAATAACTTACGCGAGAAGATCACCGCTATGAAAGCAGAGGCGGTGATCCCGTCCAAGCGCAATCGCAAGGTCTTCATCCCGCACGACACCGCCATCTACAAGCACCGCAACCCGATACGATCGCCGCACTATCCACTTTACCGGCTTCGTTCACCTCGCTGCCGCCATGATCTGGCTTCGATGAACGTCGATCCCTCCCAGAGGTATACTCGGCGATACCCGCAAATGCCGTGGCCAGATTTCCCGTGAAACCTAACGTTCACGGCCCTTTGCCGACCGATCAAAGTTTAAACGTGTGATTGGCATTTTAGACGGCAATGTGGAGAGAATGTCGGTGTCGGCCAGACCGTGCCCCCGCAACCAACGACGCTTGCGAATGACCATTCGCCACATTTCGCCGGGATCGTAGTGTGCGGTTCCCCGCAACCATCTGAACTTGCGATACGAACGCATCGAGAACGCCTCTGTCCGGATGGACCGTGGCGTTTTTCTTGTGCGCCGCAAACGACAGGATCGCGGCTAGATCGCCGCGCAGGATGATCGCCAGTTCGCCATCGGCTGACTGAAGCGTGATCTGGAGGGTTCTAAAAACCCTCCTTTTTCGATCACAGCAGAGTCATAACTCATTGATATTGCGCATTACACAAAAGCTTGGATAGGGGTTTTTCGAACCCTCCACCTGTTCGATCGGGTTTAGGTCTGGCGAATATTTTGGCAGGAGGATCAGGCGCGCGCCGACCTGTCGGATAGCTACCCGTGCTGCCTTGTTCTTGTGGCTGCCGAGGTTG
>NZ_WOSX01000035.1 GCF_011516735.1 Acetobacter fallax
CGAAGGATGTCGAGACAACAATCTCGTCATCCTGCGCATGGTTGATGATTGCCCATATCCGCAGAGTTCTGCGAAAAATCAATCAAACCGCTTTCTGATTCAGGCTCTTAGCCAGCCGCTCTTCTTCGTTACCAGCCCGACCATCCCTTCCGGAACGACAGGCGGGATCAGTGCGCTGAGTAAAACCGGGACAGTTGCCAATGTCGTGGGGGCGGGAGGCCTGCAGCATAGCACGACGGATAACGTGACGCTGCGGCTTGCCTATGATTTCACGAACTGGCTCCGCCTGAACTACACGACAGGCTTCTGGAACAACGAGACGCGCGCCCGGTCCCAGACTTACCTCACCAGTGCATCCGGCGCGGCGACCTTCGGGGGCGTATCCGGTTTTGCCAACGATACGTACACTTATAACGAAGAGCATCTGATGAACACGGTCTCGCTGAAAACCAGCACGAAAGGCCACTGGGATGGCGAAGTCATTTTTTCGGATTATGATTATCTGAAGGATATCCAGCGCAACCCGGCAGGAGTAATCAGCGGCACAACTTTCATGCCGAACGGCTACATCGCGCGCATGGATGGTTCTGGCTGGACGACGGCTGACATCAAGGGGATCTGGCGCCCCAATGGTGTGGGCGATGCGCATGAGCTCAGTTTCGGTGGCCATCGGGACCAGTATGACCTCCGGAACCCGACTTACAGGACAGACAACTGGAGCTCTTCACGGGACACAGAAAACGGCACGCTTTATACCGAAGGAAGGGGCACGACGACGACTTACGGTCTCTGGGCGCAGGAAGTATGGAAATTCGCGCCAAAATTCACTTTGACGGTCGGAGGACGAGTGGAATTCTGGCGGGCAGCCGACGGATTCAATCTTGCCGGGCAGGTTGCTGCCAGTCGGCCGTCGCAACATTCAACCAATTTCTCGCCGAAGGCGACGCTGGCCTGGCAAATCAATCCAAACTGGACCACGAAACTATCCTTTGGTGAAGCATGGCGTTATCCGACTGTGTCCGAACTGTACCAGATCGTTTCAACCGGAGGCACTTACGCCGTCCCGAATGCCAATCTGAAGCCCGAACAGGTTTTTTCAGGTGAGGCCATGATCGAGCGGCACACGCAAAACAGTAGCTTGCGCCTGTCGCTGTTCCAGGAAAACACGCATAATGCGTTGATTTCGCAAAGCACACTTCTGAACAACATCTATACCACCACGTTCCAGAATGCGAATGAGGTGCGCAATCGTGGCGTGGAGTTCGTGGTAAACCAGCGTGATGTGCTCTTCAGAGGACTCGATCTCTCGAACAGTGTGACCTACGTTGATTCCTGCATTCTCTCCGATCCGGGTTTCCGGAGCTCGACTGGCACGACTGCGACCGGCAAGCATGTGCCCTACGTGCCGAACTGGCGTGATACGGTGCAGGCAACGTGGCATGCGACATCACGCCTCGATCTTTCGGCGGCCCTTCGGTATCAGGGTAAGATGTATTCCACTCTGGACAATACTGACCGTGTCAGTCACGTTTTCGGTGCGTTCGACAAGTTTCTTGTTATGGACGTACATGTTCACTGGCGTGCCAAAGGGCCGCTAAGCTTCGACGCCGGGATCGATAATATCAATAATGCCAGATATTATGAATATCATCCCTTTCCGATGCGTAGCTATATTGTTGATCTGAAAGCCAGTTTTTGAATGCAGTGAGATGTCGGTGTCGTCGCGCCGTTATCTTACCCGTAAAACTATCAATTTCGGGCGTCGCGCAAGCCTTGCTTTTTTTACGCAGCGAGCTCATTTCCCTGAATGCGGAAAAGAGCCAGTCGTGCCAGATCTGGTGATCTCACGGGTTATTCTCATCAACTATTACTGCATGACGTTTTTCCTGGAAGAGGACAGATGACGCGATTCATTGTTGCAGCGGTTGAGTGAGTGGTAGCGCAAGACATATTATTACCCGTCACTGATTCTTGATTTTTTGATCATTAATTATGCGAATGATCCTTTTCATGATGGCTGATCAGCAAGACGACGGGGCGAAATGCCTGGGGTATATTCGCTTCAATTAACCAGACTGAGTGACAGGAGGAGAGGCGATCTTCGTTTCGATCTGATGCGGGCGAAAGCGCGTATGACCCCTCAGTAGTCCAGCACTCTTTATTATCACATGCAGTGCCTCAAAACATCACAAGACAGGCTCCCTGAAACAAATAAATAGTCGAAACTCAATTTCACGATTCAAGTTGACGGTTTCGTTCTGTTCGTCATATCGTAAAACGATAAAGCATCGTGTTTTATGCGCTATTCTCTGGATTAAACTATGATTAAGTGTAATATAGCTAAACTTCGTTTTCTTATTGCACCAGTCAATGGTTTGATGGCGCATCCGTCACCAGTCGACTGGAATAATTTGAAAGGATGTCTGGTGTTCTGCCTTATTACAACAGGTTGCGTGACTCTCCTGGTTCCTCAGAAGGGGTGGGGAGCAGATCGTCAGTTACCGGTCAAACAGAATGTGAAACATGTAGCGGGGTCATCACCTCGGGATAGTAAGAACAATGCCATGACTGGGAAGGTGTCATTGAAAGAGTCATCACCTAAACCCGGTTTTCTGACGCCATATGCAGCAGAAAACACAGAGAAAGTTTCAGTGGCCGGACGACGCAGAACTCCTGTTGATCGCGCGCTGTTAAGCCTGTCCAGTATTCCGGGTGGTACAAGCGTCATCGATGCGAAAGAGGTGCTTAAGGGACGGAATTTTACCAACGCTGATGCTCTGGCATTTCAACCTGGTGTATTCGCTCAGTCTTCGGGCGGCGGAGATGGTGTCCGTTTGTCTATTCGCGGTTCTGGCATTCAGACGGGAACGAATTATTTTCGTTCGGGCGTCCTGCTCATGTTCGACGGTCTGCCTGTAACAACACCGGCGGGTACACCATATGAACTGTTTGAAACACTGGGTATCAGATATACAGAAGTGCTAAGAGGCGCCAATGCTTTCGACTACGGCGGTCTCCAGCTCGGTGGCGGAATCAATTATGTCACGCAGACTGGCTATGATGCCCAGCCTTATCAGGCGCGGGTCGAGGCCGGTAGTTTTGGCTATCATAAAGAGCAGCTTAGTTCGGGAAAAGTGATTGGTAAGGCAGATTATTATATCAGTCTCACCAACTCCTACCGTGGCGGATATCAGCAACAGACGCAGGCAACCAGTTTTGGCGTTAATGCCAATTTTGGTTACCGGTTTAATGATCGGATTTCTACACGTATTTTCTTCCGCTATCGTCAGACACAAAACGGGTATCCGGGATACCTGACACGCGATCAGATTCTGGATAATCCAAAACAGGCTCAGGCTCTGTATGTCAGTTTGCACGCCCGTCGCATCCAGCCCGGATCGAAATGGTATGGTGATATGACAACCATCGAGATTGATGATCATTCCAGGCTTCAACTGGGCTTTGATTATCAGGATGCTCCGATTGATATTGAAACAGGCACGTCTGCGAGTCTCTGGGGATATAAAACCATTGCCGGCGTACTGAAATATTCCCGGCAGGACGTTATCGCTGGCCATAAGAGCGATACTCTTTTCGGGATCGATACCTATACTGATCTGGATGCATGGCGATCTTTAAGGGTCAGGTCTTCAACGGGTCTGTATGCAGGCCTTCCGGTCGGCTTTATGTTGCATCATGCAACCTACGGTGGAACGGATAATTACTTTCATATTCGGAATAATACTGAGATATTTCATAATTTCTGGCTGACAGCAGCCGGCGCGCTGGGATTCGTGCAGAGATCAACATCTGTCACATATCCAACCCAGAGTTCAATTGGAACGTCATCTGTAAACTTCGCACCGCGAGGTGGGTTTCGATACGTGATTTCGCCGCATGTTGAAGTATACGGAAACGTTAGCCGCAGTCTTCAGCCTGCCAATGACTGGCAGCTTCTTTCCGGGCCCGTATATACATCAGGTCCGGCTCAGAATCTGAATTCGGGTGGTGTTGCTTTGAAAAATCAGACAGCAACGACCTTTGAAATTGGTACAACCGGGAATTACGCACAGAATAAATGGAGTCTGACCTATTATCATTCTGCCGTTCATAATGAACTTTTGTCAGTCATGACTCCTTTATCACAACTTTACGGGAATGCGACGTATTCGAATGCATCTCCAACAACACATCAGGGGGTTGAATTTTCACTGGAGACAACATTGCTGAAATGGGGTGCGGGCAGCAAACTGTCTCTGCGACAGGCCTACACATATCAGGATTTCCACTACAATCATGATGCTGTGTTTGGACATAATAAGTTGCCGGGTATTCCTCAGCATTTTTATCAGGGAGAAATACACCTTGATTTACATAATGGTTTTTATGCGGGCTTTAATGCGCAGGTATCATCAAAGGTTTCAGGATCTTATGATGACACTTATTTCGCGCCTTCCTATCATATTTTTAATGCTAATATCGGCTACTCCTGGCTGAAAAAACATCGGGAAATATTCCTGTCATTTAACAACCTTGCCAATACACACTATGCTTCCATTGTCGTTCCTGGATATATCGCAGCCGGGCAACAGCTTGCCGTGATGCAGCCAGGTGACGGATTTGGAATTTTCGCTGGTGTATCGGTTGGATTCGATTGAAGTGTTCCAGGCTCAGGACCCATTAATTTATTGAACTGAGCGTGGTGTTGTGATTCACAGGTTTCCCGATGGAGGGTGGGCCAGTGAGTGAGTTGTTTTTGCTGTCCGAACGCCAGATGGAACGGATCAGGCCGTTTTTTCCTCTGGCGCATGGGGTTCCGCCTGTGGATGACCGGCGGGTTCTGAGCGGGATCGTTTACGTGATCCGCAACGGTCTTCAGTGGAAAGACGCACCGCAAGCCTATGGTCTGCACAAGACTTGATACAATCGCTTTATCCGGTGGAGCCGCCCGGGTGTCTTTGACCGGATCTCTGTCGCCCTGACGGAGCGGGCAGGCCGGTCGAAGCGCCTGATGATTGATGCGATACATCTCAAGGCTCACCGGACAGCGGTCTCCCTGCTCAGAAAGGGGCTTTTCCCCGCCATATCGGACGGACAAAAGGCGGACTGGACTCAAAGCTTCACTCTGTATGCGATAGTCAGGGGCATCCTGTCCGACTGTATCTGACAGCGGGCCAGGTGAGTGATTTCAGAGGCGCTGATGTTCTGCTGGCGGATCTGCCCGATGAAACAGAAGAAGTTCTCGGAGACCGGGGATACGACAGCAACAGGATCTGGCAGTCTCTTGCAGACCGGAATATCACCGCCTGTATCCCGCCGAAGAAAAACCGGAAATCAAAGCCGCCTTACGACTGGCATCTGTATAAAAAGCGCCACCTGATCGAAAACATGGTCGCAAAGCTGAAAGACTGGCGGCGTGTTGCCACCAGATATGACAGATGTGCTCATACATTCATCTCCGCTATCCATATCGCAGCAAGCTTCATCTTCTGGCTTAAAGAATGAGTCCTGAGCCTGAGATCGTCATCAAACGCTTGCGTCATCACCGTCTCCATCAACAGAAACGGTGAATCACAATTCGCCTCCAGCGTCACCCCAATGGTTCTGAATTCAGTGGAGCCGCGCCAGAACTCTGAATCGCAAACAAATACAGAACTGCGCCAGAAAAGATCTTCGTAAAGACAGGCATCATTCTCCTTGTCGATATCCGGCAAAGCTCTATTCGGAGAAATAAATGACTTCCTACACGTCACGGTGGACAATCGCCGATGCGCTGAAAGTTCACGCTGACGACCCGACAACGACCATGCCTGTCATTGATCAGAATTTTCCGACCATGGATGAGGCGGTGATGATCTGGGATACAGGTGCACTGAGAAACATCCATGGGCAGACAGTCACATTTAAAGGATGGCACGTTATCTGGTCGCTTGCGGTTGATAAAATCGATCTCACAGACACAAATATTTACGACGAATGGCATTCCCGAAATAATCGGGCCTATATTGGATACTGGTATTCAAAAACCGGAAACGGTGATGACTGGCAGTGGGGTGGGCGTCTCCTCAAAACAGAAGCTGATCTTCGTCCGCATGAATGGTCCGGTGGACTTATCATGCGTGAAGGAACCGGAAATGTTGTAGATATGTTCTACACATCTGAAGCAGACTCTCCGATTAATCAGTCCGTTCCATCTGTTTCGAGTGGTCAGATTTATGCCGATGAAAATGGCATCTGGTTTGGCGGGTTCGAGACCACGACAGAAATGTTCTCTGCAGATGGCGTGCATAATGCCAACGCGCAGCAGGATCCGTATTTTGATTTCCGTGATCCACATCCATTTGTGAACCCGACAGATGGTCGCATCTATTGTATTTACGAGAGTAATGTTGCCGGAATGCGTGGTGACTTTACGATCGGCAGTGATGAACAGGGAACTATTCCTCCCGGGTTCACTGTCTCTGCTGGCGCCCAGTATGGCGCAGCATCAATCGGGATCGCGGTTCTGAATGATGGTGCTTATAAGCGTGGGGATTTCTCGCGCGATCAGTGGACGCAACTTGCCCCGCTGGTGACGGCTCTTGGCGTGAATGACCAGATGGAACGTCCCCATGTCGTGTTCAAAGGTGATCTGACCTATCTGTTTACGATCAGTCATCACAGTACTTATACTGGCGGTCTCTCAGGACCGGATGGTGTTTATGGTTTCGTCTCCGAAAACGGAATTTTCGGGCCCTATAAGCCTCTGAATTCGTCCGGTCTCGTGCTTGGTAATCCGTCGGCAGCTCCATACGAGACCTACTCGCATTTTGTGGATCCGGATGGTTATGTGCAGGCATTCATTGACACACTGCCTGCATCCGGAACTGATCCGAATAATCCGGATACTTTCCGGATTGGCGGAACGCTCGCTCCGACTGTGAAAATCGAACTCGACGGGGATCGTACGTTCCTCTCCGAAGTTCATGGTTACGGACAGGTTTATGCTCAGGCTTCCTGGCCCGTCGGTAACGCATGGGATCACCGTCCAGCAGCCGGCTGATCCAACTGATCCAATGAAAGCCGCCCTTTTGGGCGGCTTTTTTGTGTCGGGAGAGACTCTGTGTGGCCGTTATCAATACAGATTATTGTCCTGACGGCGTGGCCCGGAGTTTTGGCGATGACAGGTGGACTCATGGGCTGTTTTATGGGGGGCCACTAATATATTTTAACAATAAAAAATTATGTTTAAATATTGTAATATTGTATATGTATAAAATTATTTTATGTATTCAGAATATTGGTATAATTATAAATAATCACATTCTGGAATGACTTTCATGCTGCGATGCATCCGTCACAGCGAGGTGAACAATTCCTGATCACTAAAATCCGGAAATATCACGGGCCAGGAAGCTGTAGTGTCAGGCGCGGATGGCAGGGTTGTCAGCTTGCCTTGCAGGGAGTGGCTACTCCCTGCAAGACGCTGTAACGTGTGGCAGACTGAACAAGACGGATAGCAGGAAAGCCATGATTCCCGGAGCCTTCACTTCCCCCGTTAAGCGATACCGCTACGCCTTTCTGGCGGCTTTTGCCTTGTCTGGTGCTGGTTCGCTGCACATTGGTACGGCCCGTGCACAGGCCGCCATCACGGGAAATCAGACAACCGTTGCCACTGTTGAAACAATCGATTCGGGAGAGGGTGACCTTTTGCTGCGGGATAACGATGGTGGCCTCGTTACCATCGAAATTCCGCGGGACACTCATAATCTGCCGAAGCTGCAGCCAGGCGATCAGATCAGGCTTCGATTCTTTCAGACGCTGGATGCCACGCTCGCAGAGCCTGACAGTCCTCCGCCGGTTTCGACCGTCTCGGCAGCACATGGATTCAGGAACCGTCATCCGCATGGAACTCTGATTTCCTTCAGGCGGAGGCGTGTTCGTATTGTCGCTGTCGATGCGGCGAAGAAAATTGTCACGATTACTCGGGCATCCGGTGAAAATCTGACGATTCCGGTGCAGCAGAAAGCATTTCAGCCGCTTCTGGCAACGTTGAAAACAGGTGATCTCGTTGATGTCACGACGATGGATGCCGTCTCGTTCACGGTGCTGAATCGTGTTGTATCGCCGTCTGTTACCGTTCAGGAGGGGAGCGCTGCATCACCTTCTGCTGTCGTTTCTCCGCCTCCGGCTGCCCAGGTCGCAACGCCTCAGCAATAAATCGACCGGGCCTTAAGGCGGTTTCTTTCGTCAGGTGGTGGGATGGCAAATCTTTTTGTTACCCTGCTTCCGCCTGACAAGGCGGGCGAACCCTGAGATTCAGGTATTGCCTGCCGGTGAAGACCGTAGCGTTTTGCGGAGTGTGCTATGAAAACTGCTCTGATCCTGCTTCTCGCCCTGACAGCGTGCCAGGGCCGCAATACAGATTCACGTCACCATATTTCCGGATTTTATGGCAGCAGCGGCGCCGGGGCGATGCCGTAACAGCCGAGGGGGGCTTTTGAAACAGCCTCTGAGCTGGCACGCGAGACCGCTCGGAGTCTCCCCGTTCTCTCAGAATAACCAGTATCGGATCCGGATAAAGTGCGCTGCCCGTCGATCCGACTCCCTGTTTGTGTTTCGATACTCAAAAATACATGCTGGCCACACCTCTCGCTGGATGTGCTCACTGACGAGAACCCATAATCCGACGCAAACCTCAGAAGCTGTTTTCTGTTGTCTTCACATCAGACCACCCATAGTTGCTGTCTCTTTCGCGGACGCCATTATGAACCTGATTTCAGGATGTTAAGGGCAGACATGCCTGCGCTGCCATCAGGTAAAAGTCACGAAGTCCGGATGCTGAATTCTTCTGCCGTGCGGTCCTGCCATCTGGCTTCCCGTCTGTCCCGGAAATATGTCACAAGGATTGTCCGTCTGGCGCGTTCAGGATCGTCGCTTCTGTCAGGAAATTCATGCTTTTTAAAACACTTTCCGGTCAGGCCATTGCAGGGCTCTGTGCCCTGTTTGCCTCCACATTTATCGCTGTCACAACCGAGGTCGCGCCGGTCGGACTCCTGATCGATGTATCGCAGGCCTTTCGGATCAGTGATGGTCAGGCCGGGCTTGCGGTCAGTGCCTATGCCCTGCTTGTGGCCTTTGGCGCCGTGCCTCTCACCATCGTGACAGGTCGTATGGACCGTAAGCTGCTGATGCTGCTCTGTCTGGCCGGGTACATTGTTTCCAATCTGATTTCTGCTGTTGCACCCACTTTTCTGATCCTATGCCTGGGGCGCGCGATCGGCGGGATGGCGCACGCGGTACTGATGTCCATTGCATCTGCCTATGCCGCCTATCTTGTTCCTGAGCGAATGACCGGACGCGCTATTTCCTTTGTTTACGGCGGTACTTCCCTGGGCTCTGTGCTTGGTGTGCCTGGAGCTGCTGCCATCAGCCATTTCGCTGGCTGGCGCACTGCACTTTATATCATGGCCGGCCTCGCTGTTCTGCTGACCATCTTCATTGCCCTTTTTCTGCCCCGTGTCCGGGCGCCGGCGGGTGGAACCCCACGTCTGCCAACATTGCGATCCCGGCATGCGGGCCGGATTTTCGCTATCGTGGTCGCGGTTAATGCAGTCTTCTTCTTCGCGCATAACCTTCTCTACACATACGTGTCGCCTCTTCTGCTGGCGCATGGTCTCCCGGAAAGCGAGCTGAGTGTCGCGCTGCTCATTACCGGTGCTGTGAGTGTACTTGGACTATGGGGAGCCGGGCAACTGGTGGACAGCCTGCCTGCTGCGGGGCTGTTTGGGGGCGGTATCGCCATGCTGGTCGGCATGAGCCTGGTTTACGATCATCTGCTTTCCGGCTGGATGTCGGTCGCTGCGGTGGGTCTCTGGTGCGCCGGATATGCCGCGGTGATTCCGTTCGTCATGTCCGGAGCCATTCGTGCTCGCGCTACCAGCGCTGATGTTGCGGGGGCAGCCATTAATTCCAGTAGTAATTTTGGAATATTGATGGGATCAGCCATTGGTGGCCACGTGCTGAGTGCAGCTGGTTTTACGGTTCTATGTCCCGCAGCCGTTATTGTTGCGCTAACCGGCATCCTGCTAACAGTCTGCAGTCCGGCTGCTTTTCCTCGTAAACTGGCTGATACGGGTGATGCCTGATTGTCCTGACGTCAGGACCACGCCCTTGCCGTAGTTATTGCTCTTGCGCTGAAGGCTGTAATCTCGCAGCGTGTTTCATGAACGGTTCTGCTGCTGTGACCAGACAGCAGGACGGCCCGGCTGTCTGGTGTGTCTGTCCGGTAGTCAGTAACAGCAAACGGGCAGGTTCATCTGTATTCGTACATCAGGCAGGAGAGACTGCCATGGCTTCATATTCTTTCCCGCAGCCTCTTCCGGGTGAAATCACTCCGAAGGAACATTATCTCAGACGCCGGACGATTCTTTCCGGTGCCGGCCTTCTTGCCGCAGGGGGTGTCGCAAAAGCCGCTGGACTGCAAACGCATGCAGGTCCTTTCGGGACTTCTGAGACGCCAACTTCCCGGGATGACATCACGCATTACAATAATTTTTACGAATTCGGCCTCGATAAATCCGATCCGGCCCGCCTGTCCGGCGATTTCCATTCCCGTCCATGGACGCTGCGCATTGAAGGGGCGGTTGCCAGACCACTGACCATCGACATTGATCAGCTCATTGCTGCCCATATGCCGGAGAACCGGGTCTATCGTATGCGCTGTGTGGAAGCCTGGTCCATGGTCATTCCCTGGGATGGTATTCCGCTGGCAGATATTTTGCGTCAGGTGGAACCTCTGGGGTCAGCCAAATTCGTAGCCTTCAGGTCTGTGTTCAGACCTGACGAAATGCCGGGGCAAAGGGGTGGGGCAGGGGGCATCTCCTGGCCTTATGTGGAGGGGCTTCGGCTTGATGAAGCCATGAACCCGCTGACTCTTCTCGCTGTCGGGCTATACGGGGATATATTGCCCAGCCAGAATGGCGCGCCTCTGCGGCTTGTGGTGCCATGGAAATATGGGTTCAAGGGCATCAAGTCAGTAACGACTCTCTCGCTCGTTGAGACAATGCCACCAACGTCATGGAATCAGCTCGCACCCGATGAATATGGTTTTTATGCTAATGTGAATCCGGAGGTTGATCATCCACGCTGGAGTCAGGCGAGCGAACGGGTGATCGGGAGTGGGGGATTCTTTGGTGAAAAGAGGCAACCTACCCGTATGTTCAATGGTTATGGCGAACAGGTCGCGCATCTTTATACCGGAATGGATCTGCGAAAATATTATTAGGAATTCTGATAAAATCAGCCTGGCTCAATGAAACGGATGTCGGGGAGGGTTTCTGATTTGGTCGTTTCATCCCGATGGGCACGAAAGCCGGTTGTAAGCCTGTTTCTCTATACGCTGGGCTTTACTCCGGCGCTCTGGTTTTTTCTGCTTGGTGTCCGCAATGAACTGGGGCCGGACCCGGTCCGCAGTTTTGAACATACTCTCGGGCTCTGGGCGTTTCGCTTTCTGCTTGCTTCTCTCGCAATCACTCCGCTGCGCGTGATGTTCGGCGTCAATCTCATCAGTTATCGTCGTATGCTGGGATTGCTCGCCTTTGCCTATGCTTTCATGCACGTTACGACCTATATCGTTCTCGATCTGCGGTTCGATTTTGCTATTCTTTATCGCGATCTGACGCGGCGGCCCTTCCTGATTTTCGGAATGATAGCTTTTATTTGTCTTTTGCCTCTTGCAATCACTTCCAACAGGATGTCGATCCGTAAACTGGGCCGGAACTGGCGTCGTCTTCACAGGCTTGTTTACCCTGCGCTGATCGCTGCCTCGGTTCATTTTCTGATGGCGTTTAAGACATGGCATACAGATGCGCTGCTTTACGTCATGTGCGGCAGTGCCCTTCTGGCTGTTTGGGTAGTATTCTACGGCATGAAACTGCAAAAGTTACGCCTGGGATCTTCCGGATAAATTGTGATCGGTCCTTATTTATATTTGCACCAAAAAATTTCCCGGGTCGCGTTTAGGGCTTGTGGGGATTCATCGTGAATGGATGATGGCTGCGGCGAGATAGATTATTGCGGTGAAATTTTTGTCTGTTTTATTGGCGCGTATGGCGATGCGCCGGAATGCCGTGCTCCGGTTGCCAGATATCGAAGGCAGGTTACGTCAGGGATTGCCTGTCCGCACAATCCGGAGCACCGCTTCCATAAACAGTCGATTGTTCCGGCCACTACGTCCGGGATTGCCCGGCTTCCCCGGACAATGCGGTTCCATCTGTGCCCATTGGGCATCCGTCAGCACAAAACGTTCCATCAGGAGCCTCGGGTGCATCAGCCCGTTCGGTAGCGGCCGGGTCGGGGTCGGGATTTCGACGGCGATCCGATGGCTGTGTCGGGAGCGGGAAACCGGAGAGCGGACAGCACGCAGTCAGGGCAAGCCGCGTGGATTACGGCTGGACGGAGTGAAGCTTTCATTGCCGGCATGATCGAAGCGCAAAAGGATATTACCTGCTCTGGTGATGGCATTCTTTACGGACGTATTCTGCGGTTCGTTCGTCCTGTCAGTTATGATGCGTCCTCCGGGTTCCTGGATGATGTCTGGAAACAGAAATCTCCGGTCCGGTCGCTCTCCATCATGTCATCAGCAGAGAGTAGACACTGTGCCCCACTGCGTTCACGCTGACGGACTGTTTGACTGCGCTGCCACGCACGAATTTTCGGAGATATGGCCCGATGAAAAAACTCCGGCTCCTTTGTATGAGCGCTTTGATTCAGGGCCTCGCCGCCTCAGCATCTGCGGCGGCTTCTCCCACGCTGTTTGAGCACGTTCGTCTCATTGACGGCACCGGTGCGCCTGCCCGCACAGACATGGCTGTTCTTGTAGAGGATGGAAAAATTGTTTCGGTGACACCCTCAGCCCAGGCGCCATCAGTCGCCGGTGCGCGGGTTGTCAATCTTGCCGGACAAACCATGATTCCTGGTCTGATCTCGGATCACAGTCATGTCGGGCTTGTCTCAGGAACAACAACCGGCAGCGCGAATTTTACCCGGGATAATATCCTGGGGCAGCTCCGCCAGTTCGAACAATATGGTGTGACGACCGTTGTCGCGCTGGGCGTGACGAAATCTCCGCTGTTCGATGATCTTCGCCGTGAACAGCATGCAGGTCTCAATCCGGGTGCCGATCTGTTCGGTGTCGATCAGGGTATCGGGGTTCCGGATGGTGCACCTCCTGTTGGCATGATGCATGTCGATGATTCCCAGGTTCTGCGTCCGGTGACTCCGCAGGAAGCGCGCGCTGATGTCGATAAAATGGCTGCTGAAGGCACTGATCTCGTCAAGATATGGGTTGATAATTTCAAAAACGGTGTTCCTGGAAAACCAGGTCTGCCCGTCATGAAACCGGAGATCACTCAGGCTGTTATCACGCGCTCTCATGAGGAAAACCTTCGGGTCGCGGCCCATATTCACGATCTGCATTATGCAAAGGAACTGGTTGGACAACACGCTGACATTCTTGCCCATGGTGTCAGGGATCAGCCCGTCGACAGTGCGCTTATCAATGCCATGAAGGCTGGTGGTGTCTGGTATATTCCCACCATCAGTCTTGATGAATCTGTTTATCTTTTCGCTCAGAATCCTGAGCTTCTGAATGATCCGGAACTGACCCGGGGACTCAGTCCCGCACTTCGGGCCGAGTTCGCTGATCCGGTCTGGCGACAGAAAACGCTTTCAGATCCGCTGGCCGATGCCGCACGCAAGGCCGTGGCCATGAATCAGAAAAATCTCGTCATCCTTATCCGCGCCGGGGTCAATGTAGGGTTTGGAACTGATTCGGGCGCAACACCGCTGCGTATTCCCGGTTTCGCCGAGCATCGCGAACTTCGTCTGATTGTCGGTGCCGGACTGACTCCGTCCGAAGCCATACATCTCGCCACGGGTCAGGCAGCAGCGCTTATGCATCTGACCGATCGCGGTATTATTGCTCCTGGAAAACGTGCTGATCTGGTTATTCTGAAGGCGGACCCGACGTATGATATCACGGCTGTCGATCAGATCGTCTCTGTCTGGCACGGGGGTGAGCAGGCTACGGGCGTTCGTTGATGAGGGTCTGAAATGAGGCCATTCTGGCAACCGGGCGCTTCTGCGGATAAATATGTCCGTCAGATCATGAGGGTATCTGCATGTGGCACCGGATTGTTCACTGTTGTTCCGTTGCCGGACTGAGATCTTCCGGCTTTAGCCGGGTCTGGATCACGATCCGACGCTGACGGATTCTGTCAGAGACCAGATCATGTGGATCAGGGGCAGGGCGGGGCAGAGGTCTGGAACTCGTCCACAGGCCAGTTTTCACAGTCTCTGGTATTAATATGTGAAAATATAGTCAGAACGGGGACTGGCTGTGCTGTCAGGCAGCATTCAGAACGCGGGCCTGAATGTCGTAATCCTGCCGGTATAAGGCGCGGATGCGCCTGATCTGCTGAGGTGTCGGTGCGACCGACGGCGTGATGGCGTCATTGAGCCGGGGTATGGACGAGCTTCCGTCCGGGAACAGATGATCTGATAGTGCCTGCAGATTGGTGATGTGAAACAACTGATCGACCAGAATCCGTCCGCTGCCATCAGTCACATACCAGCTTTGCGGACGAAAAATGTGATCTACCTGATACCAGTCGGTCGCCTGTTCGACATGATCCAGAGCATCATCCATAGATTTGAAGGCTGCATACCCGGCCGAAAAAGTTTCAGCGAGATCCCGGTGCCTTCCGCCGCCGCCCAGCGCATGACGATACGCTGAGACAAAGCGTTCTGCCGGGTCACGGATAATCGCAACACTTGGCAGAGCCGATAACGTGGCAATGCTTTTGCGGAAATACCGGATGCTCCGATGTTCCAGTTCCTGTCCATACAGGGTGCGACACACAGCCGTTCCTGCATTCTTCGGAACATGAATAAAAAGAACGCCGGCTTTACGAATCAGTTCGTGCCGGTTTCGGCGCTTTTGTCCCTGAGGCAAAGAAAGACCCAGTTCGGAGCACCGTTCATGCATATCACCGAGCAATCTGACCCCGAAAAGACGGGGCAGTATCTGCGAAAATTCCGGGAGGCGTCGTGATGAGGTCGGGGTCTGAAAATCTGATACTGAAACCTGCATGAAATCCTCTGGCGATCCCGGGAGCTTCGTGCTCGTAAATACGCCTGTGGATATCGGCACCGAAAAATGCCCGTCAACAAGACTGAATATGTTACGTAATATCAGATATGTATCTATGTGTAACTTTCGTGCCTTTTTGTGGCAAAATAACGAGTTTTATGAGCATTCAGACATAAAACTTTGAAATTCGGGTAAATTGTTTTGCTGTCCTGGTGGGTGATATTCTCAGCGTAGATGATTCGGTTGCCAGGAGAGGCAGGTGTCAGTGTGTTTTCGCGAAATGCACCTGCCGAAAAGAAAATGATACCTCGGAAAAGGATCATTCTGCCGCCTGAGCCACAGGGGCGTAACGCGTGACCAGGATGCCGGATTACTCCCTGCGTGCAGTCAGTCGTTTGTCTGAGGAAGCTGAAAATCCGTAAACCGACGGCCTTCCTGCATACCATATTCAACATAATGCCGAAGCGGCGCGAAACCTGCCGCTGCCACATCAGGATTGAGCCGACGGTAAGCTTCTCCGTCGAATGGCACGATGTGTTCAAATTCATCGGCTTTGAGGCCAAGAATCTGCACGGCATCCGTCGGATTCGATGGTTCGAGGGGTGCCTGAGTTCCCAGGTAATCATCGGAGAACCCCAGGGCACGCATATGGTTAACGAATCCAGGAATACGGAGAAAAACGCCACTCGTGAAGCGCTCGTGGTAGTCCTGTTCCGTCATGAAGAAATATGGAATCAGATGACTTCCCAGCCCTTTGTGCGCTCGCAGTGCCTCCGGGTCATCGAGCGGAACGGAGTTTGCCAGTTTGTTCCGGGCATGTCGCAACAGATCTGCGAAGGGCTTGTTGTGCATGTGTAAAAACGTGAAATTCGTGTCCGTCCAGCCTCCTTCCGCGCTCGAAGTGATCGCATGAAAGCCACGATCGACCTGTTCTGTGCCAGTGCCGGCTGCGAGAAAAGTTTTCTGATAGTGGTTTGGCTGGAAGCATCCTGGTCTGCCCGGCACGTTCATGAGGTTCACACGGAAGCGGAAGGCCTGTTTTATACCCGTGAGCGCATCGAAATGCCTGTGAACGGCGGTTCGGGAACATGACAGGCCATCCGGGGTGTAAACAGCGAGAAATTCGTCACAATCGACCGGAAGAGCAAAGTCATAACCACCGCAGAGATCCCATTCCGCGATGATATTTCTGACGTGCGTGCCTTTGGTCTGGAAGTCTTCAATACGGTTATGCTCATGGCGAATGTCGGCACCGGCACGTTCATACATCCGGAGCGTTTCAAGCACTGACGGGTCTCTGGAGCCGTTGTCCAAAACAACGAGATTTTCAAATCCGAACAGGTAGCCGTAATACCTGAACCATGCGTTGAGAAGCAGGTTTTCGTCTTTCTGCATCATCACGCATCTGACGCGCGCCATCACCCGATTCCTCTGTTTGTTTCAGAAACGGCTCCGTCTGGCCGAAAAATGTTCCCGGTGCAGCAATTTGCTGAGGCCTGAACCGGAGCAGGGAGAGCGCCCGATGCGGACGGTCTGCTATGAAGCCGGACGAAACGCCTGCAATCACCCGCCTCTCGCTGCCATGTCCGGCACACTCCCGCAACCTGTCGCCGGGGCTTGTAAGGCAAGTCCTGTCGGGCAGGCACAAATCAGGAACAGCTCTGGTCTAGCCGCCGTGTGGCGGCTAAGACACTGGCATGACGTCACGCACCCGGCTTCTTGGCATCGACCCTGGCCTCCGTTTTACCGGCTGGGGCATCATCGACGTGGAAGGCAATCGCCTGATTCATGTGGCGGATGGCGTTATCGCCACGGATGGCGATAAACCTGTGCCTGCGCGCCTCTGTGCACTTTACGACGCTCTGACGGCCCTTATCCAGACTCATAAACCTCGGGAAGCCGCCGTTGAGGAGACGTATGTCAATCGCAATGGCTCTTCGACGCTCAAACTTGGCTATGCCCGCGGCGTCGCTCTGCTGGCTCCGGCCCTGGAAGGCCTTGCTGTTTCAGAATATGGTGCAATGGCTGTTAAACGTGCTGTTGTCGGCACTGGTGCAGCAACGAAGGAGCAGGTTGAAATGATGGTCCGCCGTCTGCTGCCTGCCGCGACCATCAGCCGTACGGATGCTTCGGATGCTCTGGCTGTGGTCATCTGTCACGCGCATCTCCGTGCCAGTGCCCTTCGTGTTGCCGCCGGTCGCGCCTCGGTGGAGAGTCGCCCTGCCGGAACACGTGCTCCGCGCGCCCGTCGCCCTGTAAGCGCCGGAATCACGCCGGACAGTGTCGGATGATCGCTTCACTCGCCGGTCTTCTGACGCAGGTTGAAGCCGATCGTTGCGTCATCGACGTCAACGGTGTGGGTTATCTGGTCTTCGCCTCCACCCGGACCCTCTCTGCACTGTCCGCGCCACCGGAACTTGCCCGCGTGCTGGTTGAGACGGTCGTTCGCGAAGATGCTATCCTGCTTTATGGATTTTCCGACAGTGCTGAACGCGACTGGTTTCGCCTGCTTACCGGCATCCAGGGAGTCGGTGCCAAAGTTGCCCTCGGGCTGCTCTCCACCATGTCTCCTTCCGAACTGATCGCCGCGATCAGCAGCGCCGATAAAGCCAGTCTCACCCGTGCCCCGGGTGTTGGTGGCCGTCTTGCTGAACGCCTGCTCACCGAACTTCGCGACAAGGCTCCGAAAATGCCTGGTGGTGGTTCGGGGATGGCCACGGCCTCAATCATCGCGCAGACAAACCAGCCGGTTACGATTGAAAGCGACGCGCTTCTTGCGCTTGCCGGTCTCGGTTTTCGTCGTGCGGAGGCCTGGCCCGTGGTCATGAAGATCATTGCTGAGGCCGGGGAGGGTGTCTCACTCGACATGGTTATTCGTGGTGCACTGAAAGAACTGGCCCGATGAGCGATCGTCCGGAGATGGATCGCACCGTCGATCCGGTCCGCGCTGAGGAGGATCTCGGCGAAGGCGCTCTGCGCCCGCAAACCCTCGCGGACTTCACGGGGCAGAAAGCCAGCCGGGAAAATCTTGGCATTTTCATTGAGGCGGCCCGCGCCCGTGATGAAGCGCTGGACCATGTTCTCCTTCACGGCCCGCCGGGTCTCGGCAAAACCACTCTTGCCCAGATTGTCGCCCGTGAACTCGGTGTCGGTTTCCGCGCCACGTCCGGGCCGGTTATCCAGCGGGCCGGCGATCTGGCTGCCATTCTCACCAACCTGCAGCCGCGTGATGTTCTCTTCATCGATGAAATTCATCGCCTGCAGCCAGCTATTGAGGAAATTCTCTATCCCGCGATGGAGGATTTCCAGCTGGATCTTATTATCGGAGAAGGTCCGGCTGCCAGATCCGTGCGAATTGATCTCGCGCCTTTCACTCTTGTCGCCGCCACTACACGGGCTGGTCTGCTCGCTACTCCGCTTCGGGACCGTTTCGGTATTCCGTTGCGCCTGGTTTTCTATACCCCGGATGAACTGAAGCTGATTGTGGCGCGTGGCGCCCGCAAACTCGGTTTTGGGCTCACCGATGCCGGGGCCTATGAAATTGCCCGTCGCTCTCGCGGTACCCCCCGTATCGCCGGCCGGCTACTGCGTCGCGTGCGGGATTTCACGTCGGTGGGCAACCGCACGGGAGAGCCCGTCGGCGCGGAACTCGCGGATGCTGCGCTTACGCGGCTTGAAGTGGACAGTATCGGGCTGGACTCGATGGATCGCCGTTACCTGATGCGTATCGCGGAGTATCACAATGGCGGGCCGGTGGGCGTCGAGACCCTCGCCGCGGCCCTCGCGGAGGCTCGTGATACAATTGAAGACGTGATCGAACCTTATCTGATCCAGGAAGGACTCGTGCTGCGCACCAGCCGGGGTCGTGTTCTGGGCGAACGGGGCTGGCGCCATCTCGGGCTTATTCCGCCGGTTTCATCGCAGGCCAGTCAGTTCGATCTTCTTGCCGATGACGACACTCAGGGAGGCTCAGGCCCTTGACCACGCATAGCATCGATTTCCGCGTCTATTATGAAGACACAGATGCCGGCGGCGTTGTGTATCACGCCCGCTATCTCGCATTTGGCGAGCGCGCCCGGACAGAGGCTATTCGCAGTCTCGGCATGGCGGCTTCGGACCTCAATCGTGAATACGGTCTGGCTTTTGTGGTGCGGAATGCGGCTCTCGATTTTCGCGCGCCTTTCCGTCTCGACGACATTCTGACGGTGAAGACCCGGCTGACTGAGCAGGGACCGGCGAGTTGTCGTCTCGACCAGGGGATGTATCACGGGGAGCAGTTGTGCGTGCATCTTGATGTCCGCCTGGCGTGCATCAGGATCGCCGATGGCAGGGCTGCCCGATTTCCGCCACCGTGGCGTGCTTTGCTCGGTCGACTCGCGGATGAAACGCCGGGTGCCCGATGATGACGTGTTGAGAAGTATAAGCTCTCTTCTGCTTTCCGCGGGAAGCCAGTAAGGAACGCGACATTATTTGATGTTCTGCCGAGTCGGGCCGGGAGGCCGGCGCGACGAACGCAGGACAGCAGGGCCGTAAGGACAGGAGGCGTTTTTGGATCAAGCGGTAGACGCAGCAAATCTTGGCGTGGCTGCGGCCGGGGATTTGTCGCTGTGGGGCCTGTTCATGCAGGCGTCGATCGTCGTTAAACTCGTGATGATCGGCCTGATTGGCAGCAGCATCGGGGTCTGGGCTATCGTTTTCAACAAAATAGTGACCATGCGGCGTATTGAGCGGCAGGCCACAGCGTTTGAAGACAAGTTCTGGTCCGGCGGCAATCTTGACGATCTCTATGAGAGCGAAGGCGCGAAACCCACACATCCGCTGGCGGCCGTGTTCGGTGCGGCCATGGGGGAGTGGAGGCGATCAGCCCGGATTCCTGGTATCGATCTGGTGCATGGTGGTGTGCAGGAGCGCGTTGACCGTGCCATGAACATTACCATCACCCGCGAGATGGATCGTCTGGAGCGCTGGATGATTTTTCTTGCGACCGTCGGTCCGGTTGCGCCGTTTATCGGTCTGTTCGGCACGGTCTGGGGTATCATGCATTCGTTCAGTTCGATCGCTGCGATGCACAACACCAATCTCAGCGTTGTGGCGCCGGGTATTTCGGAAGCTCTGTTTGCAACCGCGATTGGTCTCGTAACAGCGATTCCTGCCGTGATTGCCTATAACGTGCTCAACAACTCGCTTTCGCATTTTCAGGACCGGCTGGAAGGCTTCGGCACGGAGTTCGCTGCAATCCTGTCCCGTCAGTCCGAAGAAAGGACCTGAGCAATGGGCGTGTCTCTCGGAGGTGGCGGAAGAGGCGGCTCGCGTCGTCGTAAACGGCCGATGTCAGACATCAATGTCACGCCGCTTGTCGACGTGATGCTGGTGTTGCTCATCATCTTCATGGTCACGTCTCCGATGATGACCAGCGGCGTCAATGTTGATTTGCCGAAGACGGATGCCAAGCCCGTTAATACAGACACAAAGCCGATCACTGTCTCGATCAAGGCGGACGGTTCACTCTATCTCGGTGACAACCCGGTATCTCCGGATCAGCTTGTCGATCAGCTGAAAGCCGCTGCCGATAACGATGCGGGCCACCGCATTTTTGTCCGGGGCGATTCTCATATTGATTACGGCAAAGTCATGCAGGTGATGGGTCAGATCACGGCGGGGGGGTTCACCCACGTCGCGCTTCTCGCGCAGCAGCCTGCTGCAGGACAGTAAAGCCAGTCCCATGTTCATGGCTGTACCCTTATCACCCGCATACCGGTCTGCCTGCCGCATCAAGACGGCTGGCGGTACGGTCTGAGCGTCGGAGCGAGAAACTCCATGGTTCGGCCGCGCCGTTCCGATACCATTCTTATGCAGCGTTCGCTTATGGCGTCCGGTGCGTTGCATCTGCTTGTTCTGGCTGCGTTTCTGCTGGTGATCCCGCCTTTGCCGAAGCCGCCCGAACCTCCTGAGCCGCCTCCGATCCAGATGGAGTTCGAGGGCGCATCCAGCGATAACGGGCCGCCAGCAAAATCTTCGACGCCGTCGTCGAAGCCTGCGCCCGCGCCTGCTCCGGAGAAGACGGAAGCGCCGCCGACACCGACGCCACCGAAACCGGCCCCGACAGAGGAGACACCGCCTCCTCCTCCGCCCCCGCCTCCTGTGCCGCCTCCGCCTCAGACAGAGACGCCGCCGCTGCCTGACACCCCGATTCCGCCAAAGGTCGAGGCGCCGTCGCCTGATGCGATCAAAGCGCCGCCGACACCTCCGGCGCCGCCGCAAAAGTCGCACGCCGTCGCTCCTCCGTCCCCCCAGACGCAACCGACGGATGCGCTGCCGGCTACGGCGCTGCCGTCGCATATCACGCAGCCGAACAAGGCAAAGAAGACGGAACCGGACACCCATTCCCTGCTGGAGACGCTTGACGCGTTCCGGTCGGATTCGAAGCAGACCCATGCACCGCAAGCGAAAGCCAATCCGCGTCAGGGTGGCGCGCCGGATGGTGGCGGAACGCCTGACGGAGATGTCACGGGGAAGATGAGTGCCGGCGATCAGCGCGCGATCGGTGGTGAGGTTCGTCGTTGTTACACTGAGGATACGGCAGCGAAAGATTATGCGACGTTCTCAGCCCATCTGATCGTAACGGTAGATCCCGCGGGGGAGGCTCGTATCGTTACTTTTGCTCCGGAAACGCAGGCGAAAATGACTGCAGATCCATCCTATCGCGCTCTTGCCGAGCGTGCGCGGGCGGCTGTGCTCAGCCCGACCTGCTCGAAACTGCCCATTCCGAAAAATCTGCTGGGTCAGACGCATCAGCTGAAATTCGTCTTCCGGCCGTAAGGCCTGGCCAGCAAGGAGAGAGGACAAAATGACCATGAGTTCGACTCACGACAGCTTTATTTCCGATCGTCAGGCGGAGGCTCTGGCGGACACTTTCGGGCCTCAGGGACTCGGTCGTCGCTCTGTGCTTGGGGGCGGCGTCCTGCTGGGTGCCGGTCTTGCCGGTGGCCTGACGGCCACGCCGTGGGGAGCGCTGGCTGCTGATGCTCCTGCTGCAGAAATCACGGTCGATCAGGCGCGCACTGCACCGATTCCGATCGTGATCCCGTCATTCGGTCCTGGAATCGGTGAACAGATCACGGGCGTTCTGACGGACGATCTCACGAATACTGGTCTTTTCAAGGTTATTCCGGCCTCATCGAATTCAGGCACGCCCGATTTCGCGCCATACAAAGCGATGGGCGCGCACGCTGCGGTCAGTGGTGCTGCATCCGGGTCCGGCACGGTTCGCGTGGAATTCCGGCTGTGGGATGTTCTCACAAGCCAGCAGATCCAGGGAACGGCCTACACCACCAGTGCTGCGAACTGGCGCCGTATTGCCCACATCATCGGTGATGTCATTTATCAGCGCATGCTGGGCGAGAAAGGCTATTTCGACACCCGGGTCGGGTTCATCTCACGTTCGGGTTCCATTCATTCGCCACGCATGAGGCTGGCGGTCATGGACCAGGATGGCGCGAATTATCGCGTGCTAAGCAGCAGCCAGACCAAGTTGCCGTCCTTTAATCCTGTGCGGGATCAGATCGCGTTTCTGTCTTATGGAACTGCGGTTCCGCGTATTTATATCTTTGATCTGGCCAGTGGTCGGCAGCACATTCTTGGTGATTTCAACGGTGTGCCGCTCGGGCCGCATTACAGCCCGGATGGGAACACCATTATCGTTCCGGTTGCGCGTGGCAGCGGATCTGAACTTTATGCGGTGAATATTGCTACAGGCGCGAAACGCCAGCTGACCTCGTCGGGCGGCGCCATCAACGTCAGTCCCAGTTTCAGTCCGGATGGTTCGCAGATCGTTTTCAACTCAGACCGGGGCGGTTCGCCTGCTCTCTACATTATGAGCGCATCGGGCGGGGGTGTCAGGCGTCTGTCTTACGGTCAGGGTAATTACGGCGATTCGGTCTGGTCGCCGCGTGGCGACCTGATCGGGTTTACCCGTATCTCCGGTGGCCAGTTCTCGCTGGGCGTGATGAACCCGGACGGCACGGGCGAGCGGATTATGACCCAGGGTTATACGGTCGAATCTCCGACATTCTGTCCGAACGGTCGCGTCCTGGCATTCTGCCGGAGAACTGGTGGTGAAAACGGCAGCGCCCGCATTCATACCATCGACATTACGGGATTTCACGAACGAGCTGTTCCGACGCCGGAGGGGGCTTCCAGCCCGACATGGTCACCTCTGAACGTCTGAAATAAGGTTGCCTGACCGGTCAGATGCTCTCTTCCTGCAATAGTGGGCTGATAAAAGCGCAAAGCGGGAAGAAAACGTGCTTGACCGGAGGTTCGGGGTATGGCTTAGGCAGAGATAGTCTTCAGAAGTAAAAGCCGCGCGCGGAGTGCTTCGCGTGCGGTTCTGCGAATGAGAGATTATCGGAGAAATCCGGCTTTTTCCCCAGTGTCTTAATCCCTATTATGTTCCGGTTGTGGAACTGATCCCAGGATCAACGCAAATGAGACTGAAACTTATCGGTACCCTCGCGGTGGCAGCTCTGCTGGCTGGCTGTGCGAACGATCACGCCAATACCGGCGCTGCTACAGGCACGGGCGCGGCTGTTCAGCCCAGCGGCCCGGTACCGGGAAGCGAAGCCGATCTGGTTGCCAATGTCGGCGATCGCGTCTTCTTCGATCTTAACCAGAGTGGCCTGACGAGCGATGCGAAAGCAACACTCGACAAGCAGGCTGACTGGCTTGCGAAGTATCCGCAGGTCGCCGTGCAGATCGCGGGCAACTGCGATGATCGTGGTACCGAGGAATACAACCTTGCTCTTGGTCAGCGTCGCGCGAATGCCGCTCACGATTATCTCGTCGCAAAAGGTGCCGCAGGTTCGCGTATGACGACGATTTCCTATGGTAAGGATCGTCCGACAGCGACCGGCGATGGCGAAGACGTGTGGAGCCAGAACCGTAACGCGATCACATCGGTTCAATAAGCTTTTTCCGGACAGGTCTTGTCTGGGTATCTGAAGGCCGGAGAGATGCATGGTGCGTCTGTCCGGCTTTTCTTTGTCCGGTGTCTGAATTTCCGGATATCTTGTCTTGTAATCGTCTGAATTTTGCCATTCGGCTGATTTAAATACCTGGGCCGCCAGGTTAAATCAGTCCTGACAAACTTCGATCCTGTGCCCGGCACACCCGCAGGATGCCGGGACCGCAGCAGAATAACGGCAAGGAGCCGGGACCATGAGCCGCGCGATGCTCTCATTCACAGCACATTTCCAGCAAAACCGCGTCAGAGGATGCACCGCAGGTCTGCTGACCACGGCGGCGGTTCTTCTGTTTTGCCCGTTGACGGGGCATGCGCAGGTCAGCAGCCGCGAGGGCATCGCCCTGCAGGACCAGATCATGGAACTGAAACAACAGCTCAGCCAGGTTCAGTCCTCATCGGCGTCAACCGGTGGTTCTCTCCCTGCGCCTGTTGCGGCCGGTTCACAGAGTTCCGGTTCAGGTAGTGATCTCACTGCTCAGCTCCTGGACCGGGTGAATACTCTTGAAGAACAGAATCGGGAGATGCACGGTCAGATTGATGAACTGACCAATCAGCTCAAAGAGCAGAGTGCATCGCTCTCCAAACAGATGGGCGATATGCAGTTCGCCATGCAGAACGGAAAAGGCAGCGCTCCTGCTCCGGTTGTTGCGAAAGAAAAAGAAACGGCCGCATCGGCCCATGCAGAGACGACCGGAGCGCATGAAACGCAGACGCCGGAAAGTTATCTGAAGGCCGGCAATGCCGCTCTTAATCAGCGTGACTATGCCGGTGCTCAGCAGAACGCCAGATCTGTGATCGAACATGGAAAAGGGACAGTGAAGGTGGATGGCCAGTTCCTTCTCGGTCAGTCTCTTGCAGGACAGAAGCAGTATGGTCAGGCTGCCGCTGCTTATTACGATGCTTATAAGCAGGCTCCGAAAAGTGCCCGCGCACCTGAGGCTCTTCTTGGCGTCAGTGCGTCTCTTCTGGCGCTGGATAAAAAGAAAGCAGCCTGCCAGGCGCTGGATAAGCTGAACTCTGAATTTCCTTCGCCTTCCGCGCGCGTAACGAAAGCCGCGGCCATCTACAGTAAACGCGGTGGTTGTTCATAATATCACGCAGGCAACGAAAGGCTGGTTTTTGCGGTTTGCGGCGGGCTGAGGACATGATCCGATGATGGCTGATCCGTTCGGTCCCGGCGGAGACGAGGCTGTCAGCAGCACTCATTTCAACAGGATAATGACGCGGCTTGGTCCGTGGAGCCCTGATACGCCGGTGTCGGGGCAGGTTGCTCTGGCTGTATCCGGGGGCGGAGATTCTCTGGCCCTTGCATGGCTGGCGCGGCAATGGCGGCGTAATCTCGTGGCGTTCGTGGTTGATCATGGTCTGCGTCCCGAGTCTGCTGCTGAAGCTGCCGCGACGCTCCGGACGCTCGAAAAGATGGGGATTGCCGCCCGTCTCCTCACACTGACTTCCCTCCAGCCGGGACCGGGCATCGCAGAGCGTGCCCGCAAAGCCCGTTACGCGGCTCTGACGAAGGCTTGCCGACAGGCGGGAAGCCTTAGCCTCCTCCTTGGACATCAGGCAGACGACCAGGCTGAAACCATCGCCATGCGAAGGGCACGAGGCGACGGTGCAGGTCTTGCCGGAATGGCCTGGATCACCGAACAGGCTGATATTCGGCTTGTAAGGCCGCTTCTGGGTGCTTCCCGTCTTTCACTCAGGAATACCCTGCGCCAGGCCGGAATTTCATGGTGTGACGATCCGTCCAATGAAAATGAGAAGGCGGAGCGCGTTCGGGTCAGAAAGCGACTGACCCGTCAGGAATGTTCCGATCTCATTCTGATGGCGGTACAGGCGGGAGAGCGCCGGCAAAAAAGTGAAGCCCGGATTGTCGCTGAACTGGTTCATGCCGGTATCAGTTTCTCATCTATGGGCTGGGTCGCTCTCGGTAACAGGCTGCCCTCATCCGAAACGCTCGCGGCGCTGATCCGATGTGTCGGTGGCAGTTCCTACCCTCCATCGCTGCGGGCCGTTGCTGTTCTGGTGGATCGAAACAGGGCCGGAACACTTGCCGGAACCCGGCTTCTTCGGGCGCGCCTTACACCAGGCCAGGCGGAAGAATGGATTCTGACCCGCGAGCCAGCGGCTATGGAAGGGGCTGTGCCTGCCCGGTCAGGCGCTGTGTGGGATCATCGCTTTGCTCTCCAGTATGACGGAGACCTGACAGAATTTACTATTGGTGCTGCCGGGAACGGTCTGAAGCGCGAGAGGCGCGCAGGGCTTTCGGCGACTCTTTGTGCGACTCTTCCTGCTCTGTGGCGAGGGGAGCAGCGGGTCTGTATTCCGCATCTGGGTTTTTGCGACGAACTGGCTTTGCAGGAAGCCAGCTTCCGGTTTACGCCTCCCGTCGCCGTGACGACCCATGCGCTATGGTCTCCGCTGCCCCTGGTCTGATCAGGGTATTAAACCGTTCATGCGGGCATGGATGAACGTATATTTAGGGAACCTGTCTCTTTCATCGCATGGTGAGAGCCCCATCTACAGACTCAGGATTGCAATCACCGCCCGAAACCGGTCTCATGGCTCATCGCCGTTTGAGCGCATATAAGGCAGGAACAGCTTGGAACAGATGCCGTGATTAACAATTTTGGACGTAATCTGGCCCTCTGGGTCTGTGTCATCGTGCTCCTTCTCCTGCTGTTCAATATGTTTCAGCCCGGCAGCGTTCAGCATGCGGCTGAGCAGTTGCCATATTCTGATTTTATCGCTGATGTTGATCAGGGGCGGGTGCGGTCCGTTACCATCCAGGAGCATAATGTCTCCGGCAAGCTGACTGACGGCACGGCGTTCGAGACCTATGCGCCGGATGATCAGCGGCTTGTGTCGCGCCTGACGGATAAGGGCGTGGAGGTGATTGCCAAGCCGCTTGAGGCGGAAGGTAATCCGTTCCTTCGTTATCTCCTGAACTGGTCGCCGTTCCTTGTTCTGATTGGCCTGTGGTTCTTTATGATGCGCCAGATGCCTTCGGGCGGCGGCCGGGCGATGGGTTTCGGTAAATCCCGTGCCAAAATGCTGACGGAAAAGCAGGGCAGGGTGACGTTTGCTGATGTCGCCGGCATTGATGAAGCCAAGGCTGAACTTGAGGAAATCGTCGAGTTTCTGAAAGATCCGCAGAAATTCACCCGCCTCGGCGGCAAGATCCCCAAGGGTGTTCTGCTCGTGGGGCCTCCGGGAACGGGTAAGACGCTTCTGGCGCGAGCCATCGCCGGTGAAGCGAATGTTCCGTTCTTTACGATTTCCGGTTCGGATTTCGTCGAAATGTTTGTCGGCGTCGGTGCGTCGCGTGTTCGTGACATGTTCGAGCAGGGCAAGAAGGCCGCGCCCTGCATTATCTTCATTGACGAAATCGATGCTGTCGGTCGCCACAGAGGTGCGGGCCTTGGCGGTGGTAATGACGAGCGCGAGCAGACTCTCAACCAGATGCTGGTCGAGATGGATGGCTTCGAAAGTAATGAGGGCGTGATCCTCATTGCGGCGACGAACCGTCCTGACGTGCTTGATCCCGCGTTGCTGCGCCCGGGCCGTTTCGATCGTCAGGTTGTGGTGCCTAATCCTGACGTGAACGGGCGCGAGCAGATCCTGCGCGTTCATATGCGTAAGGTGCCGCTTGCTTCCGATGTCGATCCGAAGGTGATTGCGCGCGGCACACCGGGCTTTTCCGGCGCTGATCTGGCAAATCTTGTTAACGAAGCGGCCCTGCTTGCTGCCCGTCAGGGTAAGCGCACTGTTGCGATGAGTGAATTTGAAAACGCGAAAGACAAGGTTCTGATGGGCACTGAGCGTCGTTCGCTGGTGATGAGCGAAGACGAAAAGAAGATGACTGCCTATCATGAAGGTGGTCACGCTCTGGTCTCGATCCTTACGCCTGGCACTGATCCTGTCCATAAAGCGACGATCATTCCGCGTGGTCGGGCTCTGGGCATGGTGATGAGTCTGCCGGAAGGTGATCGTTACTCGAAGAGCAAGTCCAAGTGTCTCGCGGAACTGGATCTCGCTATGGGGGGGCGTGCCGCAGAAGAGATCGTTTTCGGATCTGAAAATGTTTGCACGGGTGCTTCGGGCGACATCAAGATGGCGACAGATCAGGCTCGCCGGATGGTGACCGAGTGGGGCATGAGCGAAAAGCTTGGCATGATTGCTTACGGTGACAACGGACAGGAAGTTTTTCTTGGCCACTCCGTTACGCAAAGCAAGAATGTATCGGAAGAGACAGCCCGTGAAATTGACGCGGAGGTCAAAAAGCTTATCGATGCTGCCTATGCCCGGGCGCGGACCTTGCTGATTGATCATATCGATGAGTTGCATCGTCTGGCCGAATCTCTCCTGGAGTATGAGACGCTCAGCGGTGAAGAGATCCGTCAGATTCTGCGTGGCGAACCTATTGAGCGTGTTGAAGTCGATGATGCGATGCCGGAAAATCGCCGGTCATCAGTTCCTCCGGTGATCGGTAAATCCGGCGGGCATCCGGTGCCGCCGCTGGACAGTGCATCTGCCCAGCCAGGTTAAAGGCTGCTAATCCGAAAAAGGCGGGAGCGTGATGCTCCCGCCTTTTTGTTTGTACGGTGAATGGAGGACCCGAATGAACAGCCGGAGACTGATCGAGCCCGCAGGACTTTTGTATGGGCGCGATGCCCGCGATGCTGTCCGCCTTGGGGTTGCGCTTCCACTCGCCGGTGGCGCGGCTGCCTTTACCATTGCGACTTTGATTGAGGATGATACCAGAACCGACCCGTTGCCTGTGGAGCGTATTCCCGACGCATGGCACGATGAGCTGACTGTCGTGACGGGAGGAGCGTTCTGTGCCGGACTTGCTCCTGGTTCTATGGTGATGGGCATCCTGAATGTTACCCCTGACAGCTTCAGTGACGGGGGGCGCTACCATGTCGCCGGGACCGGACTGCGGCGTGCAGGCGACATGATAGCCGCAGGTATCGGTATTATTGATGTAGGTGCCGAAAGCACCCGCCCCATGGCAGAGCCTGTCACGTCCGAAGAAGAGTGGCGCCGGCTGGAGCCGGTCATCGCCGGAATATGTGGCAAGGGTGTCGTTGTTTCGGTTGATACGCGAAATGCCGCAACAATGGCAGCGGCACTGGATGCGGGTGCCACGTTGATCAACGATGTCTCGGCTCTCACCCACGATCCCGAGGCGCTGCCTCTCCTCGCGGAACGGTCATGTCCGGTTATTCTGATGCATATGCGCGGGACGCCGGGAACGATGAACAGGCTGACGGCCTATGATGACATTGCTGTCGATGTCGTTCGGGAACTTGCCGCGCGCGTTGATGCCGCCATGCGCGCCGGCATTGCTAAAGACAGGATCATGATCGATCCGGGTATTGGCTTTGCCAAAGATGCTTCGCAGAATTGCGAATTGCTGCGGCGTCTGCCGATCTTCGCAAATCTTGGGTGCAGGCTTGTTCTGGGGACATCCCGAAAGCGCTTTATCGGCACACTGACCGGGACCGGGCAGGCGACGCGGCGTGATCCCGGAACTATTGCGGCATCCCTGCCGGGATTATGTCTGCCCGGCACGATACTTCGCGTGCATGATTATACGGCAATGCTCCAGGCGTTGCGCGTCTGGGAGCAATGCTTTCCTGTCTGACAGCCATACTGATCTGCCCGGTGTTGTGCCGCCACCAATATCCGGTCGATGAGACCCGTTCAGATGATGTAATCGATTGGGGGAAGTGTCTGGTCCATTGTCAGCGAGGGCAGACCAAGGTGGCGGGTGCCTACGCGTTTCGCCGGGTTGCCGACCACCGTCGTATAAGGTGGCACGGCTTCCAGTACGATTGATCCGGCGCCGATTTTCGCTCCTTCGCCCACTTCGATATTACCCAGAACCTTGGCTCCTGCCCCGATCAGAACACCACGTCTGATTTTCGGATGCCGGTCACCGGCGTGCTTTCCGGTTCCACCCAGCGTAACTCCCTGAAGCAGGGAGACATCATCCTCGATGACAGAAGTCTCACCCACCACGATGCCTGTGCCGTGATCGAACAAAATCCGCCGTCCCAGCACTGCGGCGGGGTGAATATCAACGGCGAAAAGCTCAGAACCCCGGCTCTGAAGATGCAATGCCAGATGACGACGGCCACCATGCCAGAGCCAGCTGGCGACACGGTAGCACTGCACCGCGTGAAACCCTTTGAAGAACAGGAATGGCGTGACGAAATCGGGACAGGCCGGATCGCGTTCCCTGATTGCTATGAGATCCGCCGCGCCAGCACAGACAATATCAGGCACTGCTTCATAACATTCCGTTACAAGGCGGGTTAATTCATCACGACTTACGAAGTGATCGCCCAGCTTGCGCCCGATCATCGCGGCGAGGGCTGTGGAGAAATTTTCGTGATTGCTGATTCCGGTCGCCAGAAGCCCCATGACCAGTGGATCACAACATACCTGAGATTCGGTGATCATCCGGGTCCAGAGTGATTTCATATCTACCGGGCGAACCGGATTGTCCGACTGCGTCATGAAGAAAGACCGTCTTCTGTTATTGTAAGTCCATCATGCGGTAAACGTCTGCGCAGGACCGCAGCGTTGACGATATGAAACGGAATTGCGCGGGATGGTCGGGAGATCATATCGGGAGGCCTTCCCTGCGGCAATCCGTCGGATTCTGTTGAGTTGTGTTGTCTCTGAAAGCACCGGATTGAGGAGTTAGCCTGTCCGATACAGAGACAGAAACATGTCCACGGAACTCGTCGCAATCAGATCGATTTCGGTTTCGGATGTATCAACCGGCAACTGGAGGCGCCGACGCATTGCCACGCGCGTCTGACAGAGTGCAAAAAACTGCTCGGCAGCAAAAACGGGGTCGGGAATTCTGAGTTGTCCTCGCTCTGCCCGGTCCGTCAGCCAGCGGGCCAGTGTGCGGGTGGCCACCTCCGGTCCGTTTTCCCAGAAAGCCTGTGCAAGCAGGGGAAAATGCGCGGCTTCGGAAACGACGATTCTGTAGAGCATCAGCGCCATGGGTGAAGTCATCAGGGCAATGATCGCACGGGCAACATCGAGCAGCGTTTCGCGCGGAGGCAGATCTTCGCGGATTGAGCGGAAAGCGTGCGGCAGTTCCTGGCAGGCTTTCTGTTTAACAAAGGCTGCAAAAAGCGCGGCCTTGCTGTCGAAGTAATTATAGAGTGTTCCCTTGGATACACCGGCACGCCGGGCGATGTGAGACATGCTCGCGCCCTCATAGCCACATTCGGCGAAAATTTCACCTGCACCTGTCAGAATCTGCTGGCGCCTGGCACTCTGATCGTCCTCGCACGGGGTTGTCTGGTCGCGGCGCGCGCCCGAGCTGCGAAGCAGATCAGTTTCGGTGTCTCCTGCTTCGGGGCCTTTGCGTTTCATAATATCCTCTGCTTCTGGCCCCGTCCCGAGATTGACGACGGGAGGAAAGCCGATAGGTTTGCATGCTGACCGAACCGATCGGTCAGCGTCAAGGACGTATCAGAGAATCCTGCGGGCCGACTCATGCCTGGTCATACCGCAGAGCATCTAATGTTCTGTCAGACGGCCATTTTTAGTGTCTGTCATGCAGTGATGATGGCGCAAAAGCATAGCAGAGAGCAGGGACGTCGATTGTGAGAGGCGGAAGGTGAGAACAGTAAAGTCCAAGTGGGTTCTGACCGGGGTTGCCGCGCTCCTGGCAGGCTGCGCCGTGGGGCCGAATTATCAGAAGCCGCAGACATGGACGCCGCCGAAATGGCGTCCCACGCAGGTTTCCGACGGTAAAGGCGCCAGTATCACAGTGCCCGATGCGCCAGATGTCGCATGGTGGAATGTGTTCGGTGACGCAGAACTGACGTCGCTGGAAGAGCGGCTTGCATCTCAGAACCTCGATGTGCAGCGTGCAACCGAGGAACTGGCTCAGAGCCGTGCGCAGCTCATCCTTGCCGGGGCCGAACGGTTTCCCGCGTTGAGTGCCAGCGGGTCGTATGCGCGTAACCAGCAAAGCACAAAAACACTGCAGCGTATCATTTCGCGTATCGGTCAGAGTTCTGGTGGACCTGTTTCTGATCTTCTCGAAGAATCGTCGTCTAACGCCACGATCCCTGTGCTTGACCGCTGGCGGGATGGCGTTGACGCAACATGGGAAGTCGATCTCTGGGGGCGTGTTCGTCGTCAGTATGAGGCTGCCAAAGCCTATCTTGAAGAGAGCGGCGAGCAACGGCGATCGATGCTGATTGCCCGCGAGGCTGATCTGGCTCGGGATTATGTGACGTTACGCGGCTCGCAGGAGAAGCTTCGGGTTTTGCGCCTTAATTTAGCTGATGCGTCTCGCATATTTGGATTGAGTGAGGCGCGGTATCGGTCTGGTTTAGTGAGTGAACTGGACGAGCAGTCTGCGCGTTCTCAGGTTGAGACGATTTCGGCGGAGATCCCGGAGCTGGAGCAGCAGATTACGCTTCAGATCAATGCGATCAGTCTTTTGATGGGTTCTCCGCCTGGCACCCTGACGGCTGAGCTGTCTGCCGCATCTGCGATTCCACCTGTTCCTCCGCGTGTTCCTGTTGGCGTTCCCTCTGATCTGGCGCAGCGTCGCCCTGATATTCGTGCTGCCGCTGCACAGCTTCATGCTGCGACGGCGGAAGTTGGGCAGGCGGAAGCTGATTTTTATCCAAAGGTCACGATTGACGCGAGTTTTGGCTTTCAGTCTTTGTCGTTCCGGGATTTTGGTTTCTGGAACGCGCGGACGTGGAATGTTGGTCCTTCCATCACGTTGCCGATTTTTCAGGGTGGCCGTCTCACCGGCCAGCTTGAGCTGAAGAAGTCGGCGCAGCGGGACGCTGCACTTGATTATCGCAGGACCGTTCTGTCTGCCTGGAAAGAAGTTGATGATGCATTGACGAGGTATTCGGCGGACCAGGCGCGTCGTGATGCGCTTTGTGCTCAGGTTGAGACGAACCGCCGGTCTTATGTGCTTGCGAGTGAGCAATATCGTCATGGGATGACGAATTTTCTTGATGTTCTTGATGCTGAGCGTCGTGTTTTAGGGTCTGAGACGGATTTTGCGGATGTGACGTCTGTGGTGTCGGGTGACCTTGTTCGCCTGTATCTGTCGCTTGGCGGAGGCTGGGAGTCGGTTTTTCCGGTGAGGGGTCACGGGTGATTCGGGGTTTCTGGGTTTTGATTTTGCTGGTTTTCCGGGGTTTTTGGTGAGTTTGTCATTTTTCTTCTTTTTAGGTGTTGACGGTAGGTGATGAGGGGCCTTATACCCCGCTTCACCGCAGCGGCGGGGCCTTGAAACGCTCTTCTGGTTCGGGTAAAGTCTTCAGCCCTTTGGGGTTTAAGGT
>NZ_WOSX01000036.1 GCF_011516735.1 Acetobacter fallax
CGGATGAAGGGCTCGCGATGCTTGTGTCGCAGCGAATGTCGCTGCGACACAAGCATCATTCTGTTCTGATCGCTCTGTCATGAACAGAACACATCACCACACCATAAAATCAACAAGGCGTCTCACACCGGAAGCCTACCCCCAAAGCCCCCTGTCGGCTCAACAGCAATAGAGCAGGCAGGCGGCAATCGCCCTCATGTCGGTCGTTTGGACCACCAGGTTGTTTGCCAAATAGCGGACATCAGCGCTTCAAAGCCTCGTTGCAGAGATTGTCTGGATCTCACTAATTGTACCTCTTGAATGATCCCAAGACACAGACGGGCAACCCATGGACGTTGCGATGAAAATTTCAGCGATACGGAATTGTGATCGGATCATATGACAAGCACGCCCTTATATCCTCGTCATACTGCCCTATAGTATGACAAGGATACTCAAGGGTAGTATATTCGGGAGTAAGCGTTCGTGCCGCACACACCAGCTGAGAAAAAGCGCGTTCTGACCCGCGTGCGCCGTATTCGCGGGCAACTTGATGCGCTGGAACAGGCTTTGGAGAAGGGAACTGATTGCGGTCCGGTGCTGCAACAGGTGGCGGCTATCCGGGGAGCGATCAACGGATTAATGGCCGGTGTTCTCGAAAGCCACCTGCGGGAAGAATTTGTTGAGTGTGCCGGTGATCGTGATGCTGCCAGTGGTTCGATCGAGAATGTGGTGTCACTCGTTCGATCCTATCTCCGGTAATGCCCTCGATGCTGGCTGATAGGTTATTTGGAGAAAAAATCATGAAATCACGGGCCGCAGTTGCTTTCGAGGCGGGTAAGCCCCTTGAGATTGTCGAGATCGATGTAGCGCCTCCTCGTGCTGGTGAGGTGCTCGTGCAGATCACGCATACGGGTGTGTGCCACACTGATGCGTTTACCCTGTCAGGGGATGATCCCGAGGGACTGTTCCCAGCCGTTTTGGGTCACGAAGGCGCGGGAATTGTCATCGAGGTCGGAGAAGGGGTCACCAGCGTTGCCCCCGGCGACCATGTCATTCCGCTTTACACGGCGGAATGCGGTGAATGTCTGTTCTGTAAGTCGGGAAAAACCAATCTCTGCATTTCAGTGCGCGCCACACAGGGTAAAGGTGTGATGCCGGATGGCACGACACGCTTCTCCTACAAAGGTCAGCCGATCCATCATTACATGGGGTGTTCGACGTTCAGCGAATACACGGTTGTCGCCGAGGTTTCTCTGGCAAAAATCAATCCCGCATCCAATCCAGGGCATGTCTGTCTGTTGGGATGTGGCGTCACCACAGGGATTGGTGCGGTACACAACACGGCCAAGGTGCAGCCGGGAGATACGGTTGCCGTCTTCGGTTTGGGCGGGATCGGTCTGGCGGTCATTCAGGGAGCGCGACAGGCAAAGGCTGGCCGGATTTTCGCTATTGATACCAACCCGGAAAAGTTTGAACTTGCCAAAGCATTCGGCGCCACGGAGTTCCTTAATCCTAAGGATTATGACAAACCGATTCAGCAGGTTCTTGTGGAAATGACCGGCTGGGGTATTGATCACACCTTTGAATGTATCGGAAACGTCAACGTCATGCGCGCGGCGTTAGAAGCCGCGCATCGTGGGTGGGGGCAGTCGATCGTCATCGGGGTGGCAGGGGCCGGTCAGGAAATTTCGACCCGTCCCTTCCAGCTTGTGACGGGGCGTTCGTGGCGCGGCTCGGCTTTCGGTGGGGTCAAGGGACGCAGCCAGCTTCCCGGCATGGTCGAAGATGCCATGCGTGGCGATATCGAACTTGCGCCTTTCGTAACCCACACCATGCCGCTCGAAGACATCAATACGGCCTTCGATCTGATGCATGAAGGAAAATCCATCCGTTCCGTCATTCATTTCTAAGGTCTGCGTCTCACCGCGCAACATCATTTCCAATGGTTGGAAATTACAGGAGAACGATCATGGCAGTTATTTCCGGTGACGGTGTTTTCTCTCACGTTTTTCTTGGGGCAGTGGATACTGCGGTATCCGCGAAATTCTATGACGCCGCGCTTGCGGCTCTGGGCATAAAAAACCTGGGGCCGTTCGGGCATGGGTGGATTCTGTATGGCCGCGAAAAGCCAGCCTTCATCATTGCACGTCCAGGCAACGGTGAAGCGCCCTCAAGCAACGGTGTCACCATCGGTTTTGCAGCAGCGACACCCGCCGAAGTGGAGGCTTTTCATGCCGCAGGTCTTGCCAATGGGGGAACCGATGAAGGCGCACCCGGCCCGCGAAGCCACTTACCGGGCGCTTACGCTGCCTATCTCCGGGATCCGGCAGGGAACAAGATCTGCAGTTATACCTTCACGGACGGTAACTGACATGCGCAAAAGGCAGTGAGAGCCATGGAACGCAAGGAAACACACGCCTCTTTTGGGGGCGTGCAGGAAGTCTGGCGACACAAGTCCGTGTCGTTGGGTGTGGAAGCAAACTTCGCGATCTACCTGCCGCCGCAGGCAAAAACTGAAAAGGTTCCCGTTCTTTACTGGCTCTCCGGTCTGACATGTACGGAGCAGAATTTCATTGGCAAGGCTGGCGCGCAACGCGTGGCCGCAGAACTGGGCATCGCCATTGTCGCGTCGGATACCAGTCCACGGGGCGTGGGTGTGGCTGATGACGATGCGTATGATCTTGGACAGGGTGCCGGATTTTACGTCAATGCGACGCAGGAGCCGTGGGCTGCGCATTATCGGATGTATGATTACGTCGTCACGGAACTTCCTGCGCTGATTGAGGCGAGCTTTCCGGTTACGCAGCAGCGAGGCATTGCGGGACATTCGATGGGTGGATTTGGCGCCATCATGATCGCGCTGCGTAATCCTGGCCGCTATCGTTCTGTGTCAGCCTTTTCACCCATTGTGGCGCCAACGCAGGTACCATGGGGTAAAAAAGCATTCAGTGCTTATCTGGGTCCGGATCGTGCCAGTTGGGCAGCCTATGACCCGCTTGAACTTGTGCGGACAGCGAAGGAAAGACTGCCTGTTCTGATAGATCAGGGTCTGGCGGACCAGTTTCTGAAAGAACAGCTCAGGCCAGAACTGTTCCAGGACGCCGCACAGAATGCAGGGCAGGAACTCATCCTGAATCTTCGTCCTGATTACGATCACAGCTATTATTTTGTAGCCAGTTTTATTGCAGATCATCTCAGATATTTCGTGAGTAAACTACGATGAATAGATTGTCAGTTTTTTGGATCTGGAATTTTCTGGCTTTGAGTGGAGATAAAATCTGTTAGGGGCATCTTTCAAACTGTGAAATCAGCTGGCAGCTTTCCGCACCTTTTATCCGGAAGCAGTCCAACTGTTTTGTTTTCTTCCACGATTTGCCTGTTTGCTCAGCGATATAGGAGAAGACAGGCAGCAGTCGCCTCAGAGCGGACATTCTATCGGCGTTGATATGAGAATATTCTTGACAATTGAGCCCGATATACGATATCGAAGGTGGGTAGCGTTTGGCGGAGATTACGCACGTCAAGCGCAACAGTACTATAAAAGGGCACCTGCGGGTGCCCTTTGTCGTTATTGAGGACGTTTAAAGTGCGCGCAGCTGTATTTGTGGATGCTGGTTATCTATTCGCTCAGGGATCTGTCCTTCTTACAGGAAGTCGGCAAGGGCGGGAGTTGTTTACACTTGATATTCCGTCAGTCATAAAATCTCTTCAAGATGTAACGACAGCCAAGACTGGCCTTCCTTTACTGCGTATCTATTGGTACGATGGAATGAGATTGGGGAGGCCCACGCCTGAGCAATCTACCTTGGCAGATTCGAATGATATCAAGATACGGCTAGGCCAGATTAATTCCGCAGGCGAACAAAAAGGGGTAGATGCCCTTATTATTACCGATCTTGCTCAATTGGCACGGAACCACGCTATCAGAGACGCGGTATTGCTTTCAGGCGACGAAGATGTTCGAGTTGGAGTAATGCTCGCGCAGGAATTCGGTGTGCGAGTCCACCTACTCGGAATTCAGCCAGCAAGATCAAATCAAAGTCGGTCTTTAGCGCAGGAAGCTGACACTACCACAGAATGGGATAAGGCAACTGTCTGCACATTCCTTTCCTATTCGCCCCCTTCCACGCCTTGTGTAGCCATCAGCGCTGCAGCCGCAACGGGTCTAGATGCTCAAATAGAACCTCTTGTAGCAGCATTGGCACCAAACGTATTGGCCGAACTTAAGGTAGCGTTTGCGTCTTCAGATCAAATTCCCCATGAGTATGATCGGTCCTTATTGCAAGTTGGGCGGCAGCATTACGGGCAGCCTACGTTAACGGCTTCTGAACGAGAGGTTCTTCGGAAAGCGTTTGTTCGTTTAGTTGGAAATAAATAAAACGGTTTTTGTGATATTTGATTAAATTAGAAAGTAAGCTCTCGGCTATTTTTTTGAGTGTCGTACAGGGAGTCTACAGGAGATATCATTATGAGAGAGCCACGTAATTTAAATATACGTCGGACACGCTTGATGTACTTCATTTCAGATCACGTGAACGACGAGGTGATCTCACCAAAAGAAATTTCGGATTGGGTTTTTCCTGACTTCCTAGAAAATAAAAATTTAGAAGATCTACATGAGCGTCTTGCTAAGCCCCAGAAGAATACCCTCTTGCATTCGTTTATCTTCAATTTGACAGATTTTACAAATGATTATGTGATAAAAAAAGCAGTGGAGGTAGAATGCGACTACTTCCGTACATTGATCTCCAATGCAGATCTGACAATTCCGTCTTGGTTGAACGAGAATGAAGTCAGTCATCACAAGGGCGAACTTTCTAATACGTGCAAGACTGCTCTAAGAGTCATTTTACCATCAGTTTTTCATATCTTATTTTCTGACAGAATTTTTCTTTTCGAATTCCAGCAGAGAATTGCCAAGTATGTTAAAACACTGACAATGGAGCAATACCCGCGGCTACTGAAGGCTGATGGAGTAGTGCATCGTTCCACGTATTATCCATCTTGGCTGCAACGGGCTATTTTTTACAGGGATCAAGGTCGCTGCCAGTTATGTTTTTGTGAAATTAGTGGGCTTAGTTCTCCTAATATAAAGGTTCACCTTGACCACATGGTGCCCCTTGCCGCAGGTGGGAGTAATGACCCTACCAATTTTCAGCTTGCATGTGAAAGTTGCAATACGTCGAAGGGAAAGAGAGAGCTAGTTTCACCAGCAAGATTTGAACCCTACTGGTGATTGATTTTATTCACAGAAATAAATGTGAATTCTATCTATTTTTAGAGATATGTACAGAAATATTTCGAGTAGTTTATTTTCATTGAATATTTAAGTAATTTCATCAGTTATTTTCAATTAAAACATGTTATTCTGCTTATTTAATAATTTCTTTCATATCGAGATATGCCTGATATCGGACATCCCGCTCCCCCCCCTTAACCGACTCAGGTATCGTGCCGTTCCACCTCAGATCCCACGTCCAGCCTCACCTCGTCGTCCAGCGTCGTCCCACGCGCCAACCTGCGTCCGACAGCCTCGACAAAGCCGTCATACCGCTCCCGCCCCTTGCTTTGCGCCGCAGCCAAAGCCGCATCGGGCAGTGGGGGAGTGCTGGTCAGCCAGAACCGCACGAACACGGCGAGCGATTCATTGGAGATCGTGACCCGTCGTTCCATCCGCTCCAGCTGCCGCGTCATCCGGTCCAGCCGCCGAGCGAGCGCCGCCTCCAGCCGCTCCGGCCCATCCGGCGACAGAAACGATGCCAGCGCCGTCTCCACAATCAGCGCCTGCGGCACCTTCTTGCGCGCGGCATAGTCGGCAAGCCTGACACTGAGATCGGCGGGTAGCCGGATCGTGTGCTTGATCCGCATGGCAGTCACAGCCCCATCCGATCGCCAGGATCGAGCGACACCTGCCGCGCAAGAGCCTGCTCCCCACGCCGAAGGGTCTGCGCCCGTGTGGCGTCGTCCTCGGGTTCGTCCTCCGGCGGATCGAACTCATGCACCGGCTTTCTCGGCGCCTGCACCACCTCCTCCTGTTCCGGCAATTCCGGCTCACGGCGGATGCCGGCATTGGCGGGATCATCATCCACATTCCCGGCAGGAGGCGGCTGGACCACATCAGCCCAGTCCCCTGGCGGCGGCGGTCCGATGGGGGGCGTTCCTTCCGGGGCCGGCGGCGGCTCGAACCGGGGTGGCGGCAGGATGCGCGCGGCCAGTTCGGCATCCTCGAAATAGCGCGCCTTGCGCGCCCGGATCGGCGGACAGCCCGAAACCAGCACCAGTTCCTCGTCTGGGGAAAGCTGCATGATTTCGCCGGGCGTGAGCAAAGGCCGCGCGGTTTCATGGCGCGTCACCATCAGGTGCCCGAGCCACGGCGACAGCCGATGCCCGGCGTAGTTCTTCGCGTCACGGATCTCGGTCGCTGTCCCCAACGCATCCGATACGCGCTTGGCGGTCCGCTCATCATTTGTGGCGAAGCTGACCCGGACATGGCAGTTGTCGAGGATCGAGTTGTTCTGGCCGTAGGCTTTCTCGATCTGGTTCAGGCTCTGGCCGATCAGGAAGCTCTTGATGCCATAGCCCGCCATGAAGGCGAGCGCACTTTCGAAGAAATCCAGCCGCCCGAGCGCCGGGAATTCATCGAGCATCAGCAGCAGCCGATGGCGTCGTTTCGCCTCCAGTTCCTCGGTCAGGCGGCGGCCGATCTGATTCAGCACCAGACGGACCAGCGGCTTGGTGCGGCTGATATCTGAGGGTGGGACCACCAGATACAGCGTTGCCGGGTGGCTGCCGGCGACGAGATCGCGGATGCGCCAGTCGCAGCGCCGCGTCACATGCGCCACCACCGGGTCGCGATAGAGGCCGAGAAACGACATGGCGGTGGACAGCACGCCGGAGCGTTCATTGTCGCTCTTGTTCAGCAGTTCCCGCGCCGAACTGGCAACCACGGGATGGACGCCCTTTTTGCCAAGATGCGGTGTGGTCATCATGGCACGCAATGTGGTCTCGATCGCCCGCTTCGGGTCGGAGAGGAAATTGGCGACCCCGGCCAGGGTCTTGTCCTCCTCGGCATAGAGGACATGCAGGATGGTGCCGACCAGCAGGGCGTGACTGGTCTTTTCCCAATGGTTCCGCTTCTCAAGGGCGCCTTCGGGATCGACCAGCACGTCGGCGATGTTCTGCACGTCGCGAACCTCGCGCTCGCCGCGCCGGACTTCCAGCAGCGGATTGTAGGCGGCACTGGAAAGGTTGGTCGGATCGAATAGCAGCACCGGCCCGAAGCGGGCGCGCCATCCGCCGGTCAGCGTCCAGTTCTCGCCCTTGATGTCATGGACGATGGCGGCACCCGGCCAGGTCAGCAGCGTCGGCACCACCAGCCCGACACCCTTGCCCGATCGGGTGGGGGCAAAGCACAGCACATGCTCCGGCCCATCATGACGGAGATAGGCATCGGCGGAGCGACCGAGCACCACGCCATCGGGGGCGAGCAGCCCGGCACGGCGCATCTCGCGGGGATCGGCCCAGTGTGCTGAACCATAGGTAGTGGCACGTTTTTTCTCGCGGGCGCGCCATACCGCCATCGTAATCGCGACGATGACGGCGGCGATCCCGCCCGACCCCGCGATGTAACCGCCGGTGGTGAAGATATCCGGGGCATAGGCGTCGTATGCAAACCACCACCAGAAGAATTCCGGAGGATAATAGACCGGCCAGCGGAACACCATGAACCACGGAGCGCCAAGCTGCGGCTGGAAACCGAGCCGCCACGCCGTCCACTGGGTCGCGGCCCAGGTAAAGGCGAGGATCACGGTGCCGACAGCAAACACCGATCCCCAGAGGATCCTGGTCTGGTTCATGACAGGAACCGACCAGACAGCTCGATTCTCCGATATTCAAGGTCTAATGACACCGCCTGGGGCCGCAGGACAGCAGCGGACAATAAACGGACGGCGCCCGTCCGCAGGGATTGAACGATGACCGACACCATCCGCCTGATCGACTCCATCGCCAGCTATCATGCCCATGTCTATTTCGACGGCGCGATGGAACGCGCGGCGGCGGAAAGGCTTCGCGCCGAGGTCGCCGAGCGCTTCGTGGTCCGGCTGGGTCGCTGGCACGAGGTTCCGGTCGGCCCACACACGTTGCCGATGTATCAGATCGCCTTCGAGACCGGGCTGTTCGCGACGCTCGTTCCTTGGCTGATACTCAATCACCGGGGCCTGAGCATCCTGATCCACCCGAATACGCGTTCTCCGCGCCGGGATCACATCAGCGACGGACTCTGGCTCGGGCAGCGTCGCGCCTTGCTGCCGAAGCGGCTACCGGAAGACTCGCCGAAGGCGGACGACGCAGGGGCTCCGAATACTGAACCGGCGGGTACGGCGCTGATCTGACGCCAGCCCAAAGCCAGGAGCGTGGCGGCGTTCTATTGGTTGCTTTGGTTGTCATGGTTTCCTATATTGCCATCACGAAGAGGACTCTGCCAGGAGGCGACAGGATGCCCACGACACCCGGTTCGGAAACACGCACCCGCGTTGCGGGAAGCCATACGAGAACCCGACTTCTCGGCGTGGGCAGCATCGTGACGGTGCCGGCCGGCCTGGAACTGGCTGCACGCAAGACAGCTCGAACGCGCGGACGTGCCAGCGCGAAGCCACAGGTGCTGGAATACGAGGTTCGGCCGCAAGCCGGTCGCTCTCCCTCCCGCGAGACCGCAACAGATGCCTATGCGGTCGGCCCATGGGGACTTGCCCTGTTACGCGGGAAACAGATCAGGGACGACGATCTTCGCCGTGCCGGTGGCGCCTATACGCTCGATCAGGTCAGGGAACTGCTCAGAGTCACCCGCCAGGCCATCGAGAAGAAAGTCCGCGAACAGGCGATCCTGGCGGTTCCGGGACCGAGCGGCGAGCGGCGCTATCCGGTCGCGCAGTTCACTGGGGATGGGGTCGTGTCGGGCCTGAAGCCGGTGCTCGCCGCCCTGCCAAGCGAAAGCGCATGGTTCCGTCTGAATTTCCTGGTTACGCCGCTCGCACAACTCGACGGGCAGACACCGATCGAAGCGCTGGGCGCTGGCAAGACCGAAGCGGTTGTGGAAGCCGCGCAGTCCATCGGCGTCCAGGGCGGCTGACCGCGTGCCGAACCAGCCCTGGCCGCCGGGAGACCTCGCCTCCCGGCAACCCCGCTGGCGCATTCTGCCCGCGGGCCATCCCCTGCATCGTTTTCACTCCCGCGCTCATGATCCGATTTATTTCGACCGTTCGCGCTCCGGGCGTCTCAACGCGCCGGACGGCTCTCATGGCGTTCTGTACACGGCGGAACAGCAGGCCGGCGCGTTCGCGGAGACGTTCCTGCGCGCGCCAGGCCGCACGCTGCTGCCGATCAATCTCATCGCCGCCAAGGCCTGCACCATACTGAGCGCCAATCGGGAACTGCGGCTGGTGGAGCTGCATGGCCCCGGACTGGCTGTGCTCGGCGCCACGGCGGAGGTCACATCATCCGGCCTGCCGTACGATCTGCCACACGCCTGGTCGAAAGCCGTTCACGACGCATGGTCCGATGCCGACGGCATCAGCTACCGCGCCCGCCATGACAACGATCAGATCTGTTTCGCCCTTTTCGACCGGACGGAGAGCGCGATTGCGATCGCCTCCCAGAGCGACAATCTCGATGCGGACTGGTTCTATGAACTGATGGAGATCTATGGCGTGGGACTGACGAACTGACCGGCAAGGTTTCAAATCCCGAGTCCCCGCTTCCGTCCGAAAGTCCAGTCCACCGCTCCACCCGGCGACAGGGTGCCGGAAACCTGCCGTCCGAGCTTCTGCTCCAGCGCCGGGCGCCACGGCACGAGCTGGAACCCCAGCCCATCGTCGACCATCGCAAACCGACCCGAGGACAGGTTGACCCGCTGGCGATAAACCCCCGAGACAATCTCGTCTTCCTTCGCGGGCCGGTGTTGCAGACCAGTCTGCGCCGCCAATCTGGCGGCCGCCTGATCGAGATCACGCTGGCGCAGGGTGCCGAGCAGGTCGGGTGCGAACACCACGCGCTCGCCCTGCCGCCGGGCCAGCCCCTCGGAGGCGAGATGATCGATCCGCTGCGCCCTCGCCTCGCGGACCTCGGCCCCGAAGCCCGCATTGGCCAGCGCCGAATCTTTGGCGAGCAACTGGCGATCGAGCCAGGTCGCGCCGGGCGCCGTCACCTGCTCGGCCAGCGTGAAATCCGAGCGCGTGGCGAGCGACAGGCGCTGCGTGCCCTTGGCATCCTCCCAGGTGCGGGTCTCGACGATCGCGCCCGGCTTCGCATCGCCGGTCAGATCCAGATCGGGGAAGCGGAGATGATGCGTGCGCCCGTCGGTGCCGGCGATCACCGCGTAGCCCGAACCCTTCAGTTCGTCGTCTAGCCCGCGCTCGACCAGCCGGCCAACGATCGGATCGGCCAGCTTCTCACCGTGGATCGCGAAACCCGCGATGTCGGGCTCTGTCCCACCGCCGGACATGGCGCGGTGCATGGTTTTGATGATGTCGCCCCGGATGGAAAGATCGCGCAGCGTCGCCTCCAGCCCCGGCTTGAGGGTCCAGCGGGCCACCCCGACCGGTTCGGCAAGACCAAGCCCTTCCAGCTTGCTCGCCCGGCCCACCAGCAGGCGGCGCAGTTCCGGGTCTTCAGCACCCGCGCCCGGTCGCAGATCGACGATGCCGCCGCGCTCGTCGTTGATGTCCTGCAACGCGCGATCGAGACTGGTCCAGCGGTCAGCGCCGATCTCGGTTTCCAGCGCGGTGCGGATTTCCTGTTCACTGCGCGGGCCAAGTTCCAACGTCACCCGTTCGGCGGCGCGGTCGCGCAGGCCCTGGCTGATATAAGCGCGGCTGATGACCAGATCCTTGCCGTCGTCGGCCACGCCGCGCACCAGGATGTGGACATGCGGATTGTCAGTGTTCCAGTGATCCACCCCGACCCAGTCCAGCTTGGTGCCGAGGTCGCGCTCCATGTCCTGCATCAACTCCCGCGCGAAGCCCCGCAGATCCTCCATCCGTGCTGCGTCCTCGGGCGAGACGATGAAGCGAAAATGGTGACGGTCGTCTTCGCAGCGTTCCGCGAAGGCCTTGCTGTCCGCCTCATCAGACCCGACATCGAACAGATGGGCCCTGGCCCCGTCGCGAGTGACGCCCTCGCGCCTGAGATAGGCGATGTGCCGGGCGAGTGGTGCTGACCGAAACCGCGCACCCTGCTGGCGGACGACCCGCGCCTTGACCACGACCCGACGGGCATTGCTGCGCAACCGCATGGAGAGTGCCGCACGCCGGCCGCGCCCGAAACGGGAACCGCCACCGCCTCCCCTGCCCTTCGCTCCTAACCGGGTGCCGGTATGACCGGCCTTCTTCGCGGCCCGCATGACCTCACCGACGAAGGATTTCGGTCGTGCGCCCTGATTGCCATGCTGGATGCGTCCGGGCCGGACAGTCAGGCCATCATCGCGCGTCGGCATGGCCCGCTCTCCGCTTCGATGCGCGCCTGACCGCGCCCGGATCGTTGAAAACATGAGGAAAAATGCACGGACAGCCGCAGGCGGTGCGCGGTGAGAGGACAAATTCCCCAATCAAACCAACCACATGCAGCCCCGCACGGGCGCTGCTTTTACCTTGCCGTCCTTCCCTCCGTTGCCAGCCTCCCCCCAGCGCCCCCTCCCAAAGGCACCCATGGCCCGCCAACGCCCGATGGACCGGAACGGGGGTCATCGACGTGCTTCCCCATGCCCTGAGGCGATGAACAGCCCGACCGACTGCGGTGCGAGTGCCGTCCAGTCTGTCGGGCGAGCGTCATCGGCATGCACCGGATCATGCGCGCTCTCGCCATGCCGAGGGGCATTTCCTGTGCGCAGGAATGACGCCGGAAAGAGTGAAGATCTCTGCCAGGACGGTGTCTCCGAAGCACCGATCACGATGTCATCGGCAGGCGGAAGAGCCAGCCGCGCGCTGACCGATGCAACGTAATCCCGCGTCTCGGCAGGCAGTGGTCGGCCGGTTGCGAGATGCTCGTCATAGCGCGCGGGACCGGCATTATAAGCAGCCAGAAATCCGGCTTCGCCATAGCGATCCCGCATCCAGCGCAGATAGGTCGCACCAGCCAGAATGTTGTCACGCGGGTCGAACGGATCGTCGCCGAGGCCGAGCGACGTACGCAGGCTGGCCCATGTTCCGGGCATCACCTGCATGAGCCCCATCGCACCCGCCGACGACACGGCATGCGCATCGCCCCTGCTCTCCGCGTGCAGCACGGCAGCAATCCATGAGGCCGGAATCTGCGCGCGCGTGGCGGCTTCCGCGATCATGTCGGCGTAGGGATCGGCAACCGCATTATGCGTCGGCACCGTCAATGAAACGACGGCCGGAAGCACGACACCGAGCAGACGGAGCGCCGCCTTACCGCCGGTCATCACGCTTCACCGGGCGGCTCCAGACCAGATGGAAGGCACGCCCCTGACGATCGGACTGGAACAGATTGGCGCGGATCGGCTGCGCCAGCATGGGGTCGTCGAGAACCAGCGAGAGATAGGTGCCCGCCTTCTCGCCGGTGCGTTTCCAGGCCGCGCCGACCTCTGGTCCGGCATCGGCGTCACCGAGATGGACGCGATAATCGGGCGCATGCTCGGCGTCCGACGATGTCGCCGGCACGATCGTTAGTTCGACGTCGAGGGCGAGCGTGCGCAGCCGACCGGCGAAGCCGTCAGCCGTGCGTGTAAAAGTTCCGATCTGGGCCATGTCAGCCTCGTTTCTGCTTGGGGGTGGGAGACATCGGTGACGGCACGAGCCACAGCGGCTGCGCGCGGCCGAGCACCGCAGCGACCGGCAGGATGCCGAAATAGCGTCCATCGAGACTGGTCGGGACCGCTGCGTTCATGACGAAGATTTGCCCGGGCAGGACGTGTCGGCAGCCTTGCCAGACCGGCAGCGGACGGCCACGATGGTCGCGGGCGAGTGCCTCGCCGAACACCGCGCCATCGACCGTGACGGCAGCACCAATGCGGCAGACCCGTTGTCCCGGCAGTGCCGCAACTGGTTTGAGCAGCGGCACGCCGAGCGGCAGATAGCCACCGCGCGCCAGCGTCGCGGCGATGTCGGCCGGGGGCCTGATCGCGATCAGGTCGCCGACATGCAATGAACGCTCTGATTGCAGGCGATACAGCCCGACCGGCGTGCTGGCGGTGGCGTTCCAGATCAGCCGGGGCGCCGGATGGATCACCACTGACGTACCAGCACCGAGGATTGCGAAATACGTGGCGAAGAACCAGCCGAAGCGCGTCATGACACCGCCCTCCGGCGGAGCCAGGCGTGGTGGCGGTCGCGCGTGTAGGGACGTGGTGTCTGCCCGGCGAGCATCCGGTTGTGCAGGTGCCGCCAATGCTCGGGCGCGACATCGACGGGGTCGATGCCTATGGCTTCGATACGATCGACAGCTTCGAGCACCAGCCTTACCTTCGGCCAGCCGCTCTGGCGCAGCAGGCTCTCGCCACCGGGGCGCACAAACGGCACCGTCTGATACGGCTCGCCGGGACGGGTGACGCGCACGATGTCGATGCAGGACACCACCGTGCCGTAATCGTTCGCCGCCCAGCGCAGGAAGGCGAACACGGTGTTCGGCGGAAAGCTCAGTATCCGTCGGCGACGATCGAGAATCTGCTCATGGGCGACAGGACCGAAGCGGATCCAGTGCTCGATGCGCTTCTCGATCCAGGTCAGTTCGACATGAGCGAGGGTGTCGGTCATGGCACATCTCCAGAAGTATCGAGGAACTCGCGGGCCAGCAGCGCGCGCAGCATGTCGGCGACCGTGATGCCGCGCTGGAACGCCGCGACCTTGAGGCGGGCACGCAGCGCCGGCGTGACGTCGATGGTCAGCCGGGCGGTGAAACGGTTGGGGGTCGCAGGCTTCTCCGGTGCCCTGACCCAGCGTTCAGGATCGGCGGGACGCGCGGCGAAACCGGGCGGCGTGCGACGTTCCGTCATGGCGCAATCCCCTCGCCGAGCGGCAGCACGGAGGCGATGCGATCGCGCGCCTTCTGCGCCATGACAGGATCGATCTCGCAGCCGACATAGCGCCGGCCAGCCAATCGGCAGGCGACACCGGCCGCACCCGATCCGGCGAACCAGTCACCGACCAGCCCGCCCGGTGGGCAGCTCGTACGGATCAGGATATCCAGCAGGGCCACCGGCTTCTCGGTGGGATGGATGGCACGGCCATGCGTATTGCGGACCGGAATCACGGAACGCATCAGGCGCGGGCCGCCATCCTCGCTGACGTAATGGCCGGCATCGATCTGGCCCATATGCGGCGGCCGATGTTTCCGCCGCACTGTGCGCGCCCGCGCGTCGGGCGTGGTCGGGACCGCGTTGTAGACGGCACGCCAGGGCGTATCGTCGCGATAGAACTGGACGATCAGTTCATGCACGCGGCGGAAACGGTCGGCATGGAAGCTGGAGCCGTTCTGCTTCTCCCAGACCAGTTCCTGGGCATATTTCCAGCCCGCGTTCCGGAATGCCGCGTTGGATGCGAGAAAGCTCCGCAGCGAACCGAACACCCAGAGCGAGCCGCTGGGTTTCAGGGCGGCGAGTGCCTTGCCGGGCCAATCCGCTACGCGCCGGTCCCATGCGAGCGATGTATCGCCATAGGGGGGATCGACCAGGATCATGTCATAGGGGCCGTGCCAGGGCATCAGGAGCGCGCTGTCGCCGGTCAGGAGGGTCATGGCACCAGCCCCCCGATCTCGGCCGTCAGGGCGGCGATTTCGCGGGCGGCAATCCCGTGCGGGCGCAGGTCGCAGACCAGGCGGCCGGTGCGCGCGGCGTCGGCGAAAGCAACCCGCTGGCCGATCCGCGCCGCTAGAGCGGCAGGCTCATGCCCCATCAGCGCCAGCCGGGTTTCGCGGGCGATGACCGTGCGCGCGGCGCAGCGGTTGAGCACGAAGCGGGCCAGCAGGCCGGGACGGAAGAAGCGCGCGTCCTCCAGCAGCCGCAGCATCTCGGCCGAAGCCCATCCGTCGAACGGCGAAGGCTGCGCGGGAATCAGCACCAGGTCGGCAGCCAGCAGAGCGGAGCGCAATAATGCCGCCACCCGAGGCGGACCGTCGATGACGACGTGATCCACCCCCTGAGCTAGTTGGGGCGCCTCGTGGTGGAGTGTGTCGCGTGCCAGCCCGATCACGCCGAACAGCCGGGGCAGTCCTTCCCGCGCGCGCTGCGCCGACCAGTCCAGCGCCGAACCCTGCGGATCGGCGTCGATGACCGTCACGCGCTGGCCTTCCCGAGCCCATTGGCCGGCGAGATGCAGCGCCAGAGTCGTCTTGCCGACGCCGCCCTTCTGGTTGAGGAAAGCCACGATCATGGCCCCTCTCCGGGGGTTTTCCACGGATCGGCAGGGGGGCCAACATCCTTAAAGTTAGACTCTTTTAAGTTAGAATCTAAGTTAAGGGCGTCGTAACCAATTGATTCAATGTCATGATTCGGCGTTTTCCGCAAACGATAGCACGGATGCCGTGGCAGTGATGGCACGGATAAATCCACAACTGATAGCACGGATGAACTCACAGCTTGTCCACAGACGCCTGTGGATAATTTGACAGGTGCAAAGGCCAGCGTGTCATTGCCGTTGCGGTCGGGACGCACCGACAGCCGATAGCCGGCAAAGGGCTGCCGCTTCGCCATGTCGCGCAGTTCGAAGGCAAAGCGCCGATACGGGGAAAGGCTGGCAGATTTTTCGTAGAGATGGCGCAGGCCGAAGGCCCAGCCCGCACGCTGGCGACCGCCATGCTTGCGCACGATGCGATAGAGCCAGCGCTCCAGACCGCCGGTGAGGCCAAAATAGACCGGGTCGATGGTCAGCACGAGGGCGTCATCAAGAACCGCCTGGTAGAACCAGTCCGGCAGGATCAGTTCGATCACGCGGGTGCGCCCTTCCCGCGCGGTGTGCCGCTTCCATTCGTTGACCCAGGAGAACCGGTGCAGTTGTCCCTTCCCGGTCTGCCGGAGCGAGGTCTTGACCGTGGTGGATTGCAGCCGGTCGAAGGCTGCTTCCAGCCGCTCATAGTCCCGCGCGCTGTCGCCCCGGCCGATGAAGGTCAGGATCTCGCGCGGGCTGGCCACCATCAGCCGCGACGTGCGCCGACCGGCGTCGCGCGCGGCAACGAGGTGACTGGCGGCCCAGATCAGCACGTCAGCGTCCCAGATCGTGGCCATGCCATGTCCGGCGGACGCCTCGACCCGAATGGTGACGTCCGGGGTCCGATAATCGATCGGGACCATGCGGGGGGATTTGGCGAGGCTGAAGAACGGGAACGCCATCAGATCCTGGGCATCACGAGGCGCGAAATCTCCCGCAATGGCATGGAAGAGTTCCAGTTGCTCGCGCTCGGAGCGCGTTCTGCCCGTCGGGGACATCAGCGCCGGCTCCCACGTGAGGCCGCCGGCGTCGGCGGGATCAGCGGGCTTTGCCGCGCGGCGGCGGACACGGTGCCGGCGGTGGTGTCTGATGTGTGGGCACGTGCTCCGCTCTCGACCCAGGCCTGCAACTCATCGACCCGATAGACCACGCGGCCGCCGAGCTTCGAGTAGCGCGGACCGGTGCCGTAGATCCGGTGTTTTTCCAGGGTGCGAATGGACAGTCCGACGAAGCGCGAGGCGTCGGGCGTGCGCAGATAGCGCGGCGGCAGATCGCTGTAATTGGCGGACATGAGGAAGCTCCGTGATCGCTGGCAGAGGCCGCGGGACAGGTGCGGCCAGCAGGGATCAGCGTGGCGGAGCGGGCGTATTCGAAACTAGGACCGATCTCGCCGGGGGGTGAGATCGGTCCTGGACAAGTCGAAAAAAATGGCGGTGTCGGCTATGACCGTCCACCGCCTTGCATGAACATCAATGAACACTTCGTTATATAACTGCCAGTCTCGCGATGGCCCGCGTTACGTGATGTCGCGACGGGCGTCCGGAGCTCGCCCGGCGTACGGCATCATGAAAATCAGAGAAGGCGCCCTGGCGCCTTCCGCTCGCGACGCAAAGCGGCGCGTTGTCCCGGCAAAAAACGAGACCATAATTTACCTGCGAGGAATGCTGGAAAGATCGGAAGCCCAGGTCGGTTTCAGTCCTGGTCGTCGAGTTTCTCAAAGGTCCGGCATCACTAACGTCAATCCATTCTGCTACCGCCCCCGAAACGGGTGCAGCAGCAGGCGCAAGTATCACCCGTTGCTCAGTCCCCGTGCAAAACGCACCAGCCGCTTCGTGCGAAAATGCAGATCGTGCGAAAGCCAGTCCCCAGCGGAAATCTCCCGACCGAACAGGACGCCGGCGATCTCGCGCTGCGAGACCCCGCCGTCCAGGCCGTCAAGCGTACGGAGCGCCAGGATCAGCCTGCTGATGCGATCGGATGACAGGCAGGCCGGGTCACGACCGGGAGGACATCCGTTGAGGACGCGCCAGAGCCGCAGGGCGGCCTGGACGCGCACCTCGAACAGCGCGTCGAGCGGCAGAAACACGCCGACCTGCGCGCCGGCAGGCGGCAGGACGTACAGCCGCAGGATCTTCTCCCCCCGCTCGATCAATACTTCTCCCGCCATGTCGGACGGCAGTCCTGTCCGGGCGAGGGAGAGCGGACGGTGCGCCGAGTCAGCCAGTGCTGTCGGCAGGGGGACAACCGCAATCACGGCCGGCGATACCGCAACAGTCCAGAGGGCGGTACGCGGATCGAGGGCCGTGCGGACACTCTCGAAATCGCAACCCCCAGCGCCGGGCGAAGGCTTCGGCGTCTGACGTGGACAACGCGGACCGGCGCACAGCGCGCTGAAGGGTGGCACGATCGCGGACAAAGTCCCGATTGCGACTGACAAACTGCAAGGCAAAGGCAGGGGCGTCGAGCGACCGCAGGCCCTCGTACGCGCCCGCCGACCGCCAGTTGGCGCGGCTCATGGCGTCGTCTCCGATGCGTAACGGGTGGGAACAGGGCAAGCACTTGCTCGCGAGAGTATGCCAGACCGTCCCGCTGCCCGCTACGCCCCGGTCCTGCAACAGGTCTTGCGGATCACGCAACGATTCAGGGGTTCAGTGGGGTGCACCGCCGCGCAGGAGATGCCGGTAGCCATGCCCGGTCATCCAGTGCGCCCGGGCCAGATGGCTGTGCCAGCAGCGATGGACGCCCTCGGGATCGGCCGCCGGGTCACGATGGAGCACGATCCGGGCGACCTCGCGCCAGTCGGCGCCATCGACCTCGGCGTCCAGCAGGCGGAGATAGGTGATGAGGTGCTGTTCGTCATAGCCGGTGAGACAGGACGCCTCCGGAGCGCTGTCGGCGACGGGCGGATCGAGCGGGGGTTTCTGCATGATGGAGCCGATCAGGTCGGAGAACGAACGCGACGCCCTTTAGCCCGCCGCGTTTCGCTACCGGAAGTCTCGTTAAGAAACATGACGCCGCGTCCTTGTCCGGACTCGATGAACAGGATGCCCGCCGCTTCCAGAGCGCGGCGGACCTGGTCGGTCGTGCCCTCATGGACACCGAGACCGCGTTCGGATTCAAGGCGCTTGAGCGCGGTCAGTGCTACGAGGGCCTTTTCAGCAAGCATCTCCTGTGTCCAGCTCAGGAGTGCCCGTGCCGCCCTTACCTGTCGGCCAGTGATCATCCATGATCACATCCAACACGCGGAGCATGCACACCAGAAATACGACTATAATAGTCGTATATTGAAGATTCAACACCGTTCTTTCAGCATGATGCCGGAAGAGAGTCGGTGGATTGTGGGCATGCACGATCAAACGAAAACCCCCGCCCTACGCGGAGGTCTCGTCGTCGTGGTATCTGGCCGCGAATTGCGCGCATGCCAGCTTCAGTTCGCGCTCGATCTGTGCCCGCTCGCGGCGGCTGAGTGCGTAGCTGGTCAGTTCGGCGCGCAGCATCTGGATGTGGTCGTGTAGCGTGGTCATCGTCCTGCTCCTTTCGTTTCTCGAAGACAGGACATCGCCTCATGCACGCGGGAGCCGGGTCAGGGATCGCCGCAGGCGACCGGCTTGCCGGCGCGCGGGGGAGCCGATTTTGTTCGGGACGGCCGACAGGTCGGCTCGGGCAAAATTGGGGGGGACCGCGCGTCCTTGAGGCGGTTCACGCCGGGCATGGTACAATGGGAAGACTGAGGGAAGCCCTCTTCCCCCTGCCCCACCCGAAGACAGGCCGATCGGATCGCGGGCGATAAGCCACACCCATTCTTCCATTCCGGCCGCCACCACGAAGGCCCCGCCCGGACCGGCCGGGCGGGGGATCGCGTGCGCCTCAGTCGCCGCCGTTGCGACGGCCGTTGGGGCGGGACCAGATCAGGCTGTAGCCCTCGCCGTCCTCGTCATCGAAGAGATTGGCGAAGATCGGGGCGTTGAAGCTGGGGTCATCGAGCTTGAGGCTCAGATAGTCGCGCCCCTCGTTGGAGCGCCGGGACCAGGCCGCTCCGATCTCAACCCGACCGACGAAGACGCGGTGACTGGGGGCATTTTCGTTCGCGCGCGCGGTCTCGGGGGCGATGCGGACGTTCGGGGTCTGGAGCGAGAGGGTAACGATCTCGCCGTTATACCCGTTGCCGACTTTTTTGAAGGTGCCGATGGTGGCCATGATACTCTCCGTGATCTCTGTTATCGAGTCCGCACCATTGCGGCCTCGATGGCGATCGGACAGACGGAGGCGAGCGGCGGCGCATCCCGCAGGGACCGAAGCGCAGCGGAGGACGGCGGGACAGAATTTTCTTGGTGCGCGAGGAATGGCGGCGCAGCCGTCAGGGGAAGAAAATTATGGCCCGCTGTTGTGCCATAGCCGATCGAGGCGCAGCCGGCCTTCGGCTAGATCAGCCATTTTGAGAGGCAGCATGGATGCGCGGCCAGACAGGGCACACATCACGGAGACCATGGCGACCCGCACAGCACACGAGATCCGGCGGCAACCAGAATGACGGCGTCATCCTCCCACCATACCAGCCAATCGAACCGGCCCGTTCCGGGACAGCGCCTCGCAGGACCTGCCCGGCTTTCCCCGTTGCGATCGGCCTGCGGGCAGTCAGAGCGCCAGTCCGGATCCTTCAACAGGCGAGCCGTATCAGGGTCAGAGCGTTGCATCCGCGCTTCGCCGTTCCTCGTTCCCCGCCTCTCGATGACGAAGGCAGACAGGCCGATGCCTGATCCAGGCCCACTCACGGGCTGCCGTACCGACCGTCAGACCCGCGCGATGCTCCCGTTGGTCGGTTCGTTCGGGCGGGGCCATGCCGGTAAAGTGGACGAACGCGGTGATGCCGACCGCGATCGCGCCGATCACCGAAAAGAAGAGCTGCCAGACAGCGGACGGCATCATCATCTGGGCGAGACCGTGCGTGGCGCTATAACCGGCAATGATGGCGGGCACGGTATAGAGCAGGACGATCAGCCCTCGCAGCCAGATCCACGGGGTGCAGGCAAGTGCGATCTGGCCGACCATGAAGGTCGCAATGCCCGCCATGACGCCGACGATCAGGGCGCCGATCACTCCGGCGCCGGTATGGAACGCCCAGAGCCCGGCATACAGCCCGCCGGCAAACGGCAAGGCGAAGACCGCGAGCGTGAAGATGAGCCAGCAGAAAAATCCAATGCCGGCGACGATCAGGAACGATGCGAAGATCACCATGGTGGCGGCTCCCGTGAAGATGACATGATCTGACGGTCGCGCCTGCCACCACCACCACGGCGCAACCCCCATCATAGCGAAAATGGTCTGTCGACGGAATGAAAATCATGCTGGCGTCCGGCACAAGAACGTGCATCGTGGGGCTGTTCAGGGAGACAATCTCATGGCGGAAATCAGGGGACGGGAACTGCATCTGGTCAAAAAAGCACTCGCCATTGCAGTGCTGGCGATCGAACGGCAACCAGGGCCGTTTCAATCCTATTCGGACATGCAGGACATGAAAGGCCTGCTCGACCTGCTGGTTCCCGGTGATACCGAACTGGCCTTCTATGCCCGTGCCGCCAGGATCGCGGTTGCGGGCGACCCGGACTGAAGACGGTGCTCACGCACCGCCCCCGAACCGCAGGACCGGGATACCGAGCTTCTTCGCCTTATCGGCCAGATTCTCCTGGATGCCGGTTCCGGGGAAGACGATGACGCCGATCGGCATTGTGTCGAGCATGGCGTCGTTGCGGCGGAAGGGCGCTGCCTTGCGGTGCCTGGACCAGTCCGGCTTGAAGGCGATCTGCACGATGTCGCGATGATCGGCCCAGCGTGACGCAACGAATTCGGCGCCCTTGGGCGAGCCTCCGTGCAGCAGCACCATGTCGGGATGCTTGGCCCGGACCTTGTCGAGCCGGTCCCAGATCAGGATATGGTCGTCGAAATCGAGACCGCCGGTCACGACGACCCTGGGGCCGGGCGGGACCAGCAATTCGCCCTCGGCCTTGCGGCGGGCGTTGAGAAAGTCGCGGCTGTCGATCATCGACGCCGTCATGGTGCGACGGGAGACCAGCGAACCGACCTTCGGACGCCACGCGCTCATCGTCAGGCGCTCGAACTGCTCCTGCGCCTCGTCTCGGAAGATCTCGTAGGCGTTGCGGCGCTCGATCAGGGTCAGCCCTTCGGCGATCAGCCGCTCCAGTTCCACCGAGCGGATCTCGCTGCCGTCCTGTTCTTTCTGACTGTTCTTCTGCGCCTGCTCGTTGCGGTCAAGCTCGCGTTCGACCTGGCCGACCATGCGGTGGAAGATGTTGACCGTGGACCAGAGCAGGGTTTCGAGGTCAGGCTCCAGCCGCGTTTCGGTCAGGGTCGCAGCGATGGCGTCGAAGATGTCGGCGACGGCACCCCCGATACGAGGAGCTTCGGGCAGCGGCCTTGGATCGGGCTCGTCCTCGAAGGGACGGTAGCCATACATCTGGAGTTCCGCCAGCACATGGGCGGTCGGAGATGCGGCATGGGCGGGTTCGAAATCGTCTGTCACGCGGGTCATGGGGCTGTCCTCCGGGATACCGGCCGCGCCCTTCGCGGCCTTTCCGGGGGCGGATAGCGGCAGACCAGGGACGGGACGGAACCGCGCGCTCGCGCGCGGCCGCAGCGCAGCGAAGGATGGCAGGGGGTCGGCTATTTTGCTTCGCGATGTAAAGCGCCCCCAAAGGGGCGCGACGGAAAATAGCCGGCCCCGCCATTGAAGGCCCGGCCCGGCTGACGCCCGCTCCCCACTTGAAAGACCCAGGGCGCGCCCCATCCGGATACAGGACAGCCCCGCACCATACGGGAAAGATGATGAACCTCACCTCCCTTTCCCGGCCTGCTCAGGTGCCAATGCTCTCCAGAAACCGCGCCACGTCCGAGGGAGCGAGTTGCGGATGCAGGATCGCCCGCAGCGCGCCGCGTCCCAGGGCACGGAGATCGTCGTTGAAATCCGCCAGACGCGGTGACAGGCCGATCAGTTCGATCCCGGCTTCCGTGGCCCGCGCGTCGAGCGTCGCCAGCGCCTGATCCCCGGCCGGGTCGTCATCGCGCAGGACGTAAAGACGGCGCAGCGGCGGCGGAAAAATCAGGGCAGCGAGATGCGCCGAGGACAGGCAGGCGGCCAGCGGCAGATCGGGCAGAACCTGACGGAGCGACAGCACCGTCTCGATGCCTTCTCCGGCAGCGAGCACGTCGGATGCCACCCCGAAGCGCACGGCATGGCCGAGCAGTCCGCCCAGGGCACGGCGCGGATGATCGACCGGGGCCTTGCCACGCCCGTCCGCCGCCAGCCAGGTGCGATGAACCCCGGTCAGCGTGCCGTCGAGATCGGTGACGGCGGCGATCATGGCGGGCCAGGTCTCGGTCGGACTGTCCTCGTCGGGGCGGTAAAAGCAGCGCGGATGGAAGCGCAGGGCTCCGGTTCCGTGCAAAAGCGTAAGGTCGCGTCTGCGAAGATACGCTTCTACTTGCGTACCCGCGATCGGCCCGGACATGGCCCAGAGCCGTCGCGCCGCTTCGGAAGAACTGGCGGAACCACGCTCACGGGCAGGCCGGTCCTGTGACGGCGGCACCGGGTCAGGGCGAGGCAGGCTGAGGAAGGCGCGCGCCTCGTCGACCACGTCGCGGAAATCCTGCAGACCAAGGCTTTCGCGGATCACATCCAGCAGATCGCCATGTTCGGCGGACTGCGCATCGGTCCACTTACCGGCCCTGCCGTTCGCGGTGTCATGTAGCCGGACAAACAGCGACCGACCGGGCGTGTTGCGCACATCGCCGACCAGCCAGTAATTGCCGTGACGGCGACCGGCGGACAGATACCGACGGCATACCGCCTCCGCGTTCTCCGCCAGACGGCGGGCGAGATCGCCTGCATCATGCCCCGCCATCGCCCTGCCCTCCTGTGTCGGGATTACCTCCGTCCAGAGCAATCGCCAGCCAGCGATCGGTGGTCATCCATGTAATCGTCCTGCGCCTGCCAAGGTCAAGCAGATGCGCACCGCCACCGAAGGCGCCGATCCTGGGACGTGAACAGCTATTGGCCCACTGGAATCCCCATCGGCCCCGCAACCGGAATGCTCGTGCGCAGCGTAGCACGAATTCCACCACCTGCTGCGGATCTCCGGTTGTCTCGTCGTGCATCCAGAGTTTCGTGCCGCCATATTCAGGCACGATCGACAGAATGAAACCGTCAGACGGTGGATCTTCCGCCGCCAGTTCGTCGATGAATTCATTGTAGAGGTCGAGCGCCTTTGCGGCATTGTCCACGGTACCCACGTCGAGCACGCAGGAAAAATGCGTGAAGAAATCAGCCATCGGAAAAACTCCCGGAACGAAAAAGCCCGGCGCAGGGGCCGGGCTTGTAAAAACGTATTGGCGGAAATAAAGAAAAGCGGCTTTCAGGAAGCCCGTTCCATCAGCCTGCGGGCCTTTTCTTCCAGATCCAGCCGCGTGTCCTGATTGGCTTTCGTCCGCGCCAGTGCGGTAATCCCCTGCACGAAATCAAATACGCTCTCGGGCTTGCGGCCCTCTTCGTGCAGCACGGTTTCGATAATCTTCGCCGTTTCCGGTTTCGAGAACCCGCGACGGCGCAGGAAACTTTCCCGATCCTCGTCTGTTTTCGCGACCAGTGCCTGCCGGGATGCCTGAATGCCGGAGACAAACGAGGCCGGGCTGGCCGTGGCGAAATTCCGTAGCGCCGGGGTCGCCTGATGCACGAAGCGAGAGGCCGCAAACTTGCTATGCCGGATCGTGATCTGTTCGAAATTTTCTACGCCCCAGAGCATGCGGTTTTGACACACCCCGCGCAGATAGAACGAGGCAATGCCGAGGCTCTTGCTGCCTACCTCGCTGTTCCACGCATAGAAGCCCCGGAAATAGAGATCGGGGTCACCATTGGGCAGGCGTCCGGCCTCAATCGGGTGTGTATCGTCCACGAGGAACAGAAACACATCGCGATCTGATGCGTAGAGCGTCGTCGTCTCCTTCGTGATGTCCACGTACGGATTATGGGTCATGGTTGCCCAGTCAATGACGCCGGGTACCTTCCAGTTGGTATCCCCTGTGCCGTCGCCAGCGATTTTGCGCACCGCGCCGACCAGTTCATGGTCCCAGATGCGGCCGTAATCGGGGCTGGTGACCGCGCGTAGCTCGACGCGGCCGTCCTCGGTCTCCAGTGTTTTCACCAGTTCGGCCCGGTGTGACAGCAGGCCGTGCTGGAGATTGATCGCTGCCAGTGGAGCCGGAAGGTTGCGCAGATAGGATGATGGCGCGCCGACCAAACTGGACATCTGGCCGAACGACCAGTGTGTGGGGACAATCGGCTCCTGCTGTCCCGGTACGGTCAGGGTCAGGCGCTCGGCATTGTCGCGGGATGCTTCCACGCGGATGGCGCGGCTTTCCACCGTGCGGGCGGTGGCGCGCTCGGCACGGGTGAGCGTGGCCGCATGCAGGTCGGACAGGGACAGGTAGCGCTCATCATCGGGGCGGGAAAACCATTCGGACGAGACGCGGGCACTCCGTTCGCCTCGCGACGGGTCGATACGGAAGCCGCCGGAAGTGGCACCACGGGACGCGGGGGACAGGATGGTGGTCATGGGAGACTCTCCTCTTATGCCGGTTATTCGGCACAGAAGGCGAAGCCACCCTCTTCCTCTGATCACCACTTCCCACGCGGGATCCCATCCGACCGCAGAAACACCCAACCCCTCATCCCGGAACACGGCGCTCTCTTCACCTACCGGAAATCATGACTGCGATGGGGGGAGAGCAGACTGTCGGGTAACGCGCGCGGTAAGCAAAAAGCTGCCGGGTTGGGGATTTGCCGTCCATCTCGCAATGGGCCGCGGACATGATGAGAAGATGTTTGTCGCGCTTAGGCGATATCCTCGCTCGCGATACGAGGCACGTGCGCACCAAGCAGACTTTCCAGCCAGTTAATCCTGCCGCCGCGATCTCTGCAGTTGGTGAAGAACGCGCGCTGTTTTGCGCGCGTGAGTGCCACAAAGAACGAGTTCATCTCCTCCATTTTGTTAGGAGTTAGGCTCCACCAGCTGTTACTATCAAGGCCGAAGAAGACGACCGTATGGAACTCCATTCCTTTACTCTTGTGGATGGTCATCAACGGCACCTGGTTACGCCCTTCGAAGCGGTCGAGCGCTTGGCTCCAACTGTCGGCGTCGCCAAGGCACTCGGACAGCAGGAGTTCGAAACCTTCCACCACGCGAGCGAAGTCGGCATTGCGTGTGTATGACGGTGTCACGCGCCTTATGACCGCCTCGCCTATTTCCTCGATTAGGAGAGCGACAGCCCCCACTGCGTTGGCAGCACGCGGATCATGCGAGGTAATGTAGGCCCTGATCGATTTTACCAGAGCTTCGGTACGAGCCGCCGATCGTTGGAGTCCGAGGTCGTCGTCAAGAGATATCGCCTCCAGCCTTCGTAGCTGCTCTTGAGCCAACGACCATGCCGCGGGGTTTCTTTTTTCTGCCCCAAGCCTCAGCAGCGGAAGGAGAAGCTCGGATAGCTCTTCGGCGAGCAAGTCTTGGATCGCGATCGAGCCGACGTTCCGTGCGACGTTTCGAAGAGGGACGCCGAGTTCGGCAAGAGCCGGGCCTAATTCTTTCTCCAAACGTTCGGGGCGGTTCCGCACAAGGACTGCCAGTTCATGTGCCGGAATACCGTCACCGACCTGCTCGGCTATCCAGCCTGCTAGGCCTTCGATTTCTTCTTCTTCGCTTCCGAAATCCCAAATCGCGCAGACATGTCCATCGACCGTCTTTTCCCCGCGTGCAACCGCATGCTCTACATTGGGGTCGATGCTTTGCGCGACGATATGCTGGATCGCCACGAGATCGGTATGCGAGCGCCAGTTCAAGAGCAGCGATATGGGTCTTGCATCGAACTGCTGCGTGTACACCTCGAAGCCGTTCGGCATAGCGCCCGCCCAGCCCATGATACGCTGCTTGTCGTCTCCGACCGCGGTAAATGTGTTGTGGTCTTTGTCAAAGGCGGAGGTGAGCAGCTCGAACTGAGCGCGCTGCGTGTCCTGGAACTCATCGAGGAAAATGACAGGGTAAGTCATCCGGATCGCGGCGTGGATACGGCGGTTGGCGCGTACGAGATACTCTGCGAGACGATTTATCATCGGAAACGTCAGATAAGCGGTCGGTCGCCCATGCAACTGATCATTCCAATATTCGTCGAATATGGCCTGAAGGTTAGCTGGCGCGCCTTGGTCAGCGTCGCCGATCCGGACGTGTGCGATAATGCGCGCGAGTTGCTGAGCATTGATGTTGTGAATTCCGGCGCGCATCAGAAAGTCGTTTAACGCATCGTTGGTCGGAAAGGCGATCTCATAGTTTGCTGGCGGTCTGTATTGGACTGGTACTGCCATTCGAAACTGATCGACAAGCCCTTTGGCAAAAGCATCGAATGTTAGGGACACAAACCGCCGTGCTTGTCCCTCTGGACACCGTTTCCGCACGCGGGCCGAAAGCGTCTCCGCGGCATCGCGCTTGAAGCTTATCGCAAGGATTCGTTTGGGCGCAAGACAGAGTCCGGTCTGTAGGAGGTAGGACGCTTTTTGCGCAAGAAACTCTGTCTTGCCGGCACCTGCTCCGGCAGTGACGCATACACTGCGGTCAGTTTCCCGAAGTGCCTCCCAGGCGCGGTCTTCGAGTTCCTCTATGCCTTGGGGCACCCAGTCTTCCGGACGAACGAGACTCATGGGATAACTGTATGCTTAACGTAAGCGATGAGCTTCTTCAGTTCTTCTGGAGCATCCTTTTTAAGGTCTTTCGGCTCGATTTCGCTCAAGGCGCGGAGGTGCGCTTCGGGCTTACTCTCGCTCAGGAACAGATACGGATACCAGATGAAGCTATCGTCCCACCCGTCGTCGTAGAGATCGGGATCGCCTTTGGTCTTCAGCGTGACATTCTTCTTCTCCTCGAGCGCCTTCGCACTCTTTTTGGGGCCATGGCCGCCTGGTCTCGGCTTCTGGTAAACGTCTGGGAACATCCCCAGCATCGAAAAATCGATATCGAGCGGGGATGAAAAGAACACGCCTTCTCGGCTCAGCGCCTCGAGCCACGGATGGAGTTGGTCTTGGTCTATGAGCTCTTGGTCGTCGATCTCGTCAATCGCATCTAGATCGATTTCCTCGTCCACAACGAGTTTGTTGGTGCTGAGGTCGTTGCCGATAACGGCAAGCTGCTTAACGACGTACTGCACGGTCCTCGCACCTCCGTGCTGCCGTCCAGCATCAAGATCAAGCAGGGTGGCATAGGGGATTTTGATATCCGATAGGAGACGCCAGAAATGAGCGACGAACCGTCCTGCCAAAGGCACGATTGGAACGAATGAGCGATCGAGCGGGAAATCCCACGCCTCAGCAATAGCGGGAAGCACGATCGCCTCCGATTCGCCCTCAGCCAGCACAACGAACCGTGCAAAGTATAGTTCGGGATAAGCACGCACGGCCAAACGCACATACCTACGAGCTTCGGTGCCTTCTTCTGGAAGGGTAAGGAGCTTCACCGAAGACTCGCGGGTCTCGGTGTTTAGGCGAGCGTATCGCACTTCTTCGGGTTCTACCCGGCTAAGAATGCTGGCGCTGTGACTGGAGAGAATCACCTGCGCATCGGCAGCACCGCCGATGTCGCGTGCCTGACGCATGATCCGGGATAGAAAGAACGGCGAGAGGGAGTTTTCCGGCTCTTCGATCGCAAGGATCGTTAGAAAAGTTCGGCGGAGTTTCTCCTGATCGAACACGCTGCTCGCTGGAACCTCCTGTAAAGCATCGCGTTCGATTTCGAGTGTTGCTGCAGTCAGTGCGATGTGGAAAAGAGAGCGTTGTCCATCGCTGAGATCTTCGAGGCGGCGCTCCCGCGCTGCCTCGTCCGGAAAGAAGACAAACTCCGCGCGCCGAACGAGCTCTTCAAGCCTGGTCTCGACCAGTCTGAGCTTCGGGGTCGTGTCCGTGTCTCCCGTGTACACTTCCGACCATCGGGTTTTGAGCCGTTCCAGAATAAACTCCGTGACATCTTCGGCATCAAATTTGTCTTGAAGTGCGCTCGCCGACGTCTCTGCCTGTTCAATCATCTCCTGAGACCATTTCGCGGCGCGCCACAGACGTCCTTTGAGTAGGTTCGTGACCTGATCGGCTGCGTTGCGATTGGCGGGGACATATATGAGCTGGATGAAGTTTCGCTCGACGGCTTGTACCGCCTGGCACTCGTCCCATGCGAAATGGTCGTCCGTTGCGCGCACCCATCGGAACGCCTCCTCTATTGTTCCTTCGGGCGTGCCGTCGTCGATCCACTTCGCTTCGAGGCGCATACGCACTTTCAGCGGCTCATCTTCTCCGCTCGTGGCCATCTGATTGAAGACTTCGGGGATTGCATCCGTATCCGCATCGTCCTCTTCCAACTCGGGGAAGCCAAGCAAGCAATCGATGACCATAAGGGTTTCCGACCGGAGTTCCTCGTCTTCCTTGGGCACATGGAAGTCGGATTTCCGGATCGTCCGTTGGATGGTCGATGTGCCGAAGGCTTTTTGGATGGCAGCGAAAATCGCCGTCTTGCCAGAACCGTTGTTGCCGACAAAGGCCGTAACAGCATCTTCGAAGGTGAGCGTCACTCCTACTGGCCCAAAGCACCTAAAGTTGCGGATAGTCAACTGCTCAATTTTCATAGATCCCCCCCGGTACGATCGGTAGCTGCCAATAACTGTTTATTTTATCGTCTAATCCAGACATGACATATCGCATTCGGCCCAAAGTAATAACGGGTGTTTGCACTAGTAATGTCTGCTATGCAGAAAGTGATATGGGCAGCTGTATGTTCGAGAAGAGGCGACTGCTGCCTGTCCGCTCTGCTTCTGCTATGCCGACAGGCAGATTGCTGCAGGAATTGTCCATAACGCTTCGCCGTCAATCTCAATCAGCAGCTGTGTTCCGCTGGACAGAATGCGCATACCGATCCCCCCACTTCTTGAGCGCCTGAATAACTGGCTTCAGCGTCTTTCCCAGCTCGGTCAGGGCGTAGTCCACATGCGGTGGCACCTCGGGAAAAACGGTGCGTGACACCAGTCCGTCTGCCTCGAGTTCGCGCAACTGATTGGTCAGCATCCGCTGCGTGACGTTGGGAAGGCGACGGCGCAGTTCGCCGAACCGCAGCACTCCGTCCTCGAACAGGTGATACAGGATCAACGCCTTCCACTTCCCGCCAAACAGTTCCAGCGTGGCTTCCACCGTGCAACCGGGGCTACAGGCCAGCGTGGTGTGACGAATGCGGGGCATGGTATCATTCCTGACACTAGTGGCGGTTTATGTGCGTTCTTGCGCACACCGCAGGCTGGGTCAATGTTTACATGCGGGCCGGACAGATGGCCTGCATTTGTAAACAGGGTTGATCATGTCTTCATCTTCTTTATTCGAACCTGTGCGACTGGGCGACCTGTCGCTGGAAAACCGGATCTTCCTGCCACCACTGACACGCTGCCGCAGCACCCAGCCCGGCGATATTCCCAACGCGCTGATGGCCGAGTATTACGCGCAGCGCACGCAGGCGGGTTTCCTGATTACCGAAGGCACGCAGATCGAACCTCGCGGGCAGGGCTATGCCTGGACACCGGGCATCTATTCACCCGAACAGGTCGCAGGCTGGAAACTGGTCACCGATGCGGTACACGCAAAGCGGCGGCCCATCTTTGCGCAGTTATGGCATGTGGGTCGTGTCTCTCACCGCGCATTGCAGCCCGGTCATGAGGCGCCGATCGCCCCGTCCGCCGTCGCGGCAACAGGCGTAAACGTGTTCATCCCCATGGGATCGGGCACGGGAAAACTGGTCCCACCCGACGTGCCGCGCGCACTTTCCATCCCCGAAATCCATGAACTGGTGGAGCTGTACGCACAGGCAGCCCGCAACGCCCTGTCAGCCGGTTTCGATGGCGTCGAAATCCACGCCGCCAATGGCTACCTGATCAACCAGTTCATCTCCGAACGGGCCAATTTCCGCACCGATGCCTATGGCGGCAGCCTGTCCAACCGCCTGCGCTTCCTGCGCGAGGTGGTAGAGGCCGTTTCCGCCGTCGTCACCCCCGACAGACTGGGCGTGCGGTTTTCCCCGCTGTTCGGCACGACTACGGAAGAGCGCGTGTATCTTGGCCTGCTGGAGGACAATCCAGCGGAAACCTATACGGCGGCCGTGCGCGTGCTGGCGGACGCGGGCATCGCCTATGTCTCGCTCGCCGAGGCTGACTGGGACAATGCGCCTGAAATGCCGGACGCCTTCCGCGCCAGCGTGCGCGACATCTTCGGCGGCCGCATCCTGTGCGCGGGCCGTTACGACCTGCACAAGGCACAGCATGTGCTGGCGCATGACTGGGCGGACATGATCGGCTTCGGGCGCAAGTTCATCGCCAATCCGGACCTGCCCACGCGGCTGAAACATGGCTGGCCACTCAACTCGCTGGACCCGACGACGATGTATGGCGGCGGCGCGCACGGCTACACCGACTACCCTTTCCATAATCAATAAACAGGGAAACGGACCAATGAGTTTTTACCAGACCCTCAACCCGACAACGGAAACCGTGGAACGCACGTTTGAACTGCATACTGCCGCGCAGATGAAGGCGATTATCGATCGCGCGGACCATGTGTGGAAGACCGACTGGAAGAAGCGCGACATCGCAGCCCGCAAGGTCATCATGTCAAAGGCTGCCAACCTGCTTCGCCGTGACCGCATGACACATGCACGCCTGATCGCGACCGAAATGGGTAAGGCGCTGCCTGACGCGCTGGAAGAAATCGACATCACGGCCGACATCCTCTCCTACTATGCCGAGGGCGCGGAGAAATTTCTCGCTCCCACGCCCCTGAAGGTCAAGGAAGGCCATGCAAAGATCATCAACCAGCCGCTTGGCGTAATCTACTGCATCGAGCCTTGGAACTTCCCCTATTACCAGCTTGCCCGCGTGGCGGGGCCGAACCTGATGGCAGGCAATGTGGTCATCGCCAAGCACGCGCCCAACGTGCCGCAATGTGCGCTGGCCTTTGAAAAGCTGTTCCACGAGGCGGGCGCGCCTGCTGGTGTCTATACCAACATCTTCCTCGACAACGATCAGTCCGCCGAACTGATCAAGGATTTCCGCATCCGTGGCGTCGCCCTGACGGGCAGCGAACGCGCGGGCCAGACGGTCGCGGCCGAAGCGGGTGCGGCGCTGAAGAAGGGCACGATGGAACTTGGCGGTAGCGACGCGTTCATCGTGCTGGATGACGCGGATCTTGAACTTGCCGTGAAGTGGGCGACATGGGGCCGGTTTGCCAATAACGGGCAGGTCTGCACGGCGGCCAAACGGATGATCGTGCATGAGAAGGTCTACGACGCCTTCCTCGCGGGTCTGAAAACCGCGATCACGCAGTTCCGCATTGGCGATCCGCTGGCTGAGGGTACCACCCATGGCCCGATGAGCAGCAGGAAGGCACTCGACACCGCACTGGCGCAGACTGACGAAGCGGTCAAGGCAGGCGCAACGTTGGTGGCCGGGGGCAAGCGGATGGAGCGCAAGGGTTTCTTTATGGAGCCGACTATCCTGACCAACGTGTCAAAGGACAATCCGGTCTTCTATCAGGAGATTTTCGGTCCCGTTGCCGTCGTGCATAAGATCGCATCGGAACACGAAGCCATCGAACTGGCCAATGATTCTCCTTATGGCCTCGGCGGGGCCGTGTTCTCGCGTGACCTTGGCCGGGCGGAACGGGTGGCCGAAGCGGTCGAGACCGGCATGATGTTCATCAACACGGCCACGGCTGCGGCCCCTGAACTGCCGTTTGGCGGGATCAAGAACTCTGGCTTTGGCCGCGAACTGTCCTTCCTCGGCATTGAGGAGTTTATCAACCGTAAGCTGATCCGCGTTGCCTGAAGATTAGGCGAACGCTGCTTTCTGTCCCGGATAAAATCCTGTCCGGGGCAGAGGTGTGCTACTCATCAAGTTAAATGCCACCTACGGCTCAAGTGATACGAAGAAATGGTATATGCCTGCTTTGGCAACCGCACGATTAGTCATCGAATGACCGGAACTAGGCGGAACCGGTCGTTATAAATGCAATCGAGCAGCCAGACACGGCTGTGCGCCCCGCTTTCGGACCTATAGCCTCACGCACTCAACCCAACTCTTGATAATGGGATTTCAAGAAACGCTGGCAGAGGTGGTCCCGTCCGTTCGGACAGTTTTGCGGGCTTGATAAGCTATACCCGGTTGTTGTTATGCCGCCCTTCTGACGGCGTTGCTGTTGGCCATCTGGTCCGGGGTTAACCCCGGACCAGATGGCGTCGGCACGTTATGATACGCCTCATCGGGCGTTCGTCCAGCCAGCGCCGTATGCGGACGCCTTTCGTTATAATGGGCGATCCATCTGCCAAGCCCGGCCCTCAGCTCTGATCCGGTCTCGAACGCGTACAGGTAGACGCATTCGTATTTCAGCGACCGCCACAGGCGCTCGATGAACACGTTGTCCAGCCAGCGACCGCGCCCATCCATGCTGATGCGGATCTGACGCTCTTCCAGTATCCCGCTGAAACGGGGTGTCGTAAATTGCGACCCCTGGTCAGTATTGAAAATGTCCGGGGCGCCATAGCGCATGAGGGCATCCTGTAGCGCCTCGATACAGAACTCCACGTCCATCG
>NZ_WOSX01000037.1 GCF_011516735.1 Acetobacter fallax
AGGTCACAGACCTTTGGAAACCATTTTATTATTAATCAATCGGGGTGCAGGGGCCGTCGTGCGCAGCACGCCTTCGCGTGACGGTCCCTGCCGGGTTCGGGCAGAGCCCGGTCTTCTGCCAGCCCTTTGAAAAATCACAGATCAACACGTAACGACAACAGAGCCTTTCCAAAGGTCTGCGACCTTTGGCGGGTTGCCGTATCAATCCCGCACAGATTATTAAGGTCAGATCCATCGGTATAACCTGTATCCGGACAGTTTTTCTTCCCGGAGCACAGCATTTCAGATGGCATACCTCCTGCCCCACTGATAAGCACTCCGGTCAGCAGCGTGTCGCTGTAACGGCCCGCCAGTTTCCGCAAGAGATGAAAATCTGCCTCTGTGACTGAGAAGTCAGCAATACAAAGCCTGAAAAGATGGAACTGGCTTTTCGCCCCCTCCATCCCGGATCTGGTCTTCTCCCTCAGAACCACCATCACCTCTCTGGTCGCGTTAAGTATCGCCCTGTGGATGGAACTCGGCCAGCCCCAGTGGGCCGCCATGACCGTCTGGATCGTCGCTCAGAATACCATCGGCGAAAGCCTGTCCAAGGCACACTGGCGCGTCGTCGGAACCCTGGCCGGCGCCGTGGCCGCGATCATGCTCGTGGCAGCCTCGCCGCAGCAGCCCTGGCTGTTCTTCCCGCTGCTCGCCGGCTGGATCGGTCTCTGCGCCGGCCTCGGAACGCTGTGCCACAATTACCATAGCTATACGTTCGTACTGATGGGCTTTACCTGCGCGATCATCTCTGTGTCCGCCATCGACACACCGGATCAGGTCTTCAGTATCGCCGTCGCGCGAAGCACCTACATCCTCCTCGGCGTCGTCTGTGAAATGACCGTCGCCCTCATCTGCGAACCCAATGTCGCCAGCCGCGCCAGAGCCGCCGTCCGCCACAACCTTCAGGACATCATTGAAGGAACCGCTTCCGTCGTCCGGGACGTCCTCATCTCCCACGCTCCGCCGGAACGGGATCTCTACAACACCTTCTCCCGCGTCATGACGCTCAATGACAGGATAGAGTTCAGCGCCATCGAAACCGGCCATTCCGGGCCAATGGTCGCCTCCGCCCGGGCGACGCTGGGACAGGCCGCAAAGTTCATGTCCCGTGGTCTCGGGATGCAAACCCGCCTCGCCCTGTCCGGACAGAAAAACGGCCGGTTCGCGCAGCCCGTCGTGGCAGCCTTCGCTGACTTTCTCGCAGCCATGCCCCGATTCCTCGATTCCGACGCCGGGGTGACACAACTCTGCACCCACGCCGACACCCTGCTCCGGACCTGCGAAACCTCAATCGAACAAACAGCACGTCTGGAGAACGGCAGCTCAGAACAGCGTGCTTTTGTCGATGACCGTATCGTTCTCCAGGGGATAGCCCTCCTGCTGTCCGAACTCACACTGCTGCTGAACTGTTTCAGAGGTACAGGTCCCGACAAACAGGCCCTCGGCGCTCTCCGTCTCGTTCGCCCGGCGCATGGACGCGCCGCCCTCTCCAATGGTCTCCGCTCCTTCATCGCCGTGCTCATCGCCGCCCTCATCTGGGAAATTACAGCCTGGCCCACGGGCACCCTTTTCGTCATGTTCGTGTCCGTGATCTGCGCACGTTTCGCGTCATTCTCCAACACAGTGATCGCCAGTAAAAACTTCTTCCTCGGCGCGGTCTGGGCCGTTATCGCCGCTGTCATTCCGGTCTTCCTCGTCATGCCAGTCACGTCGGACTACCCGGTGTTATGTTTCGCCGCAGGTATTCCCATGATCATCGGCGGGCTGGTCAACCGCCACCCGGCCACCGCCGCCATGGGCGCGTCCTTCGTCAATTTCTTTCCCTACATGCTGGAACCTGAAAATCATTTCCGCATCAACGAACTGCAATGGTTCAACAGTTCCATGGCCCTGCTGACCGGTCTCGGTTTCGGTGTGCTGATCTTCCGCTATCTGTTTCCCTTCAGCTTCGTCCGGTTTCACCGAAATTTCCGCGCGATCATCGAAAATGGCCTGAGAAACATTGTCGGGCGCAACAGCCGGATGACCGACCAGCTCTGGCTCGGCGAAATCATCGAAGAGATGGAGCGCCTCATCGCCCACGACGCCGGACGAGACCCATCTCAAACGGACGCCTGGCTCAGTAGCGCATTCTCTGTCATGACCGTCGGCAGAAATCTGCTCTACGTAAAGTTCCTGCTGACGAAAAGAGCCCTGCCGCCTTCCGTTGAAACAGAACTCACGCGCCTCTTCGAAATCCTGGAAAGCACCGCAGTTACCAGCCACGAAAAGCTGGAGGCGATCACAGGAGCGGAAAGCGCCCTCTATCAGACAGAAGCCCGATCAGAAGAAATCGGCCAGCGTATTCAGATCAGCGACGTCATCGGCTGCCTCTCCATCGCGGTCAAAGAACTCGGAAAAAAACACCAGTTTTCAGAAACAGCATAATTTCCGGTGATGATGCCACCTGCAACCACAGCGATTTTCGCCTCATCCGGAATCTGACACCACTTCAGAATGGTAAAAAAACATCATGGCAGAGGGTCTGGGCTTTGACCTGCGTGAGACTGGCAGGCGCAGGACTGGTTGTGCAGGATTGGCAGGGCTCTGCCCTGGAACCCGGCAAAGGCTCGCCTTTGCAAACCGTTTTATGATCAGCAGACCGGAATGCAGGGGCCTGTGGTCCCTGCCGGGTGCGGGCTGAAGCCCGGATCTCATCCACAGCTCAGTCTTCACAGCCTCTGGTATAAGTCTGCCACGGCTCCCGGCATTGCCGTTCTACTGATAATAGCTGAAATGCGCTCAGGAAATTGCAATGCGACCCACAGGCCGGCCGGTGCCATAATCGAATATACAGAGTGAGAATTTATCCAGCCCCGACGCAATGATGCGATAACGATCCGCCAGCAGCGGTATTAAATCCCAAAACATATGACTGGCAGTCGGAAAGCCATGCAGCAATAACAGGATCGGTGCATTCGCCGGACCAGCCTCCCGATAAAAAAACCGACGTCGCCAACAGCCTGTCTGTGAAATTCAACACGCATGACCATCTCCTGATGGCGCCATGCTATTCACCAAAAATCGTCTGCCGATCATCCGGGTTGCTGCTGTCGTCCCGGCAGGCAAAGCATCCACCGGTCCCACCCGGACAATCCACGCAATGCGGCGAAGTTCCCTCTGGCGATGATGGCGAGAAAAACCGCCCCCTCCATCGTCACCACACCGCCCGCCATTGCCTCCCGCTCCCGTCTGTCGCAAATATCCCCCCGCAACCCACGGCCCCGGATCCGGCCACTCACAGCAGACAGGAGCAGCGCGACCATGACAGGCGAAACGATCACAACAGACGTCGCCATCATCGGAGCCGGCCCCACCGGCCTGTTCGCCGCGTTCGAATGTGGAATGCTCAAACTGAACAGCATCCTCATCGACGCCCTCACCGATATCGGTGGCCAGTGCACCGCGCTCTACCCTGAGAAACCAATCTACGACATCCCGGCACTCCCCGCCGTCGAAGGCGCCCGCCTGATCGAAAACCTCGCCGAACAGATCGAACCCTTCAACGTCCCGCGCCTCCTCGGTCGCCGCGTCGAAACCCTCACAGGCTATCGCGGTGCCTTCACGCTTGGCACCAGCAAAGGCGACACCATCCACGCCAGAGCCGTCATCATCGCCGCCGGGGCAGGGGCCTTCGGTCCCAACCGCCCCCCACTCGAAAACCTCGAAGCCTTCGAGGCCACCGGCGGTGTGCAATATTATGTCCGCCGTCGCGCTGATTTCGCCGACAAAACCCTCGTCATCGCCGGCGGCGGCGACTCAGCGCTCGACTGGGCCCTGTCCCTCCGTGAAGTTGCCAGCAAGATCTACCTCGTCCACCGCCGCGACAAATTCCGCGCTGCCCCCGAAAGCCTCCGCCAGCTCGAAGAGGCTGTCACAGCAGGCGAGATCGAGAAAATCACCCCCTATCAGCTCAAATCCCTGAAAGGGGAGGGAGGCATCCTTACCGGCGTCGAACTCGCCACCCTGGATGGTGACGCACGCACCCTCGATGCCGACCACCTCCTCGCCTTCTTCGGCCTCGCCACCGATCTGGGCCCCGTCGCCCAATGGGGCATGGACCAGATCCGCTCCACTATCCCCGTGACGCCCTCAACCTGCGAAACCAGTCTCCCCGGCGTTTTCGCCATCGGCGACGTCGCAACCTATCCCGGCAAACTCAAACTCATTCTCCAGGGTTTCAGCGAAGCCGCCATGGCCACCCACGCCATCTACCCGATCGTAAACCCCGAACAGGCGCTCCACTTCGAATACTCCACCAGCAAAGGCGTTCCAGACACGAAATGATCGGCTGGCGCCTCTCTCCCGAGGCGCTATACTCCCGTGCTTGCGGAGCGAATGCAGTCGGAGGCAGAGCACAGAGATGGATGTTGCAGCACAATGGGCTGGTGGTGCCCTGACCATCGACCTTGGCGCCATTGCCGCTAATTACCGTCAACTGACCAGAACGCTCACCCAAAATGGCGCGAAAACCCTCTGCGCCGCCGCCATCAAGGCAGACGCCTACGGTCTGGGCGCCTCCCGCGTCGCCCCCGTCCTCGAACAGGCCGGCTGCCGCCACTTCTTCGTCGCCCACCTCTCCGAAGGCGCCGCCCTTCGCAGCATCATCTCCCGGGATATTCCCATCTTCGTCCTCCACGGCCCTCCGCCAGGAACCTCCGAAGATCTGCTCGAAGCCGGCCTCACCCCCGTCCTCAACAGCCCCGAACAGCTCGAAGAATGGCAGACCCTCGCCCGAAAGCGCGAGCGCAGACTCCCTGCCGCCATTCAGCTCGACTCCGGCATGGCCCGCTTCGGCCTCACCGCCGAAACCATTACCGCCCTTGCGGATAATCCTGACAGCTACGCCGGCATCGACCCCATGCTCGTCATGAGCCACCTCGCCTGCGCCGACACCCCCGAATCCCCCGCCAATATCGCCCAGCTCGAAGCCTTCCGCCGCCTCAGCGCCCTGCTGCCCGAAGCTCCGCGCAGCCTCTCCGCCTCATCCGGCATCTTCCTCGGTCCCGACTGGCACTTTGATCTCGTGCGGCCCGGCGCCGCCCTCTACGGTATCAGCCCGACACCCGGTCAGCCCAATCCCATGACCCCCGTTGTCCGCCTCCAGGCCCGGGTCATCCAGACCAGAACCATCCCCGAAGGTCAGTCCGTCGGCTACGGCGCCCTCTTCACCGCTCACCGCCCGACCCGCGTCGCCCTGCTCGGCATCGGCTACGGCGACGGTTTCCACCGCTCCACCTCAAACCGTGGCCGCGCTGTCCTTCCCTCCCATCCGGACGTCCACCTTCCCATCATCGGCCGCGTCTCCATGGACTCGCTCGCCATCGACATCACCGATCTGGGTGAAATCCCTGTTCCCCCTGGCACCTCGCTCGACCTCATCGGTCCCCACAACACACTCGAAGATGCCGCAGATGCCGCCGCGACGATCGGCTACGAAATCCTGACGGATCTCGGCGGACGTTACCACCGCAGTTACGTGTCGTACCAGCCTGCATAAAGACGCCCGGGCTCTGCCCAAACCCGGAAGGAGTCGCCGTCCTCTTCATCCCACTCTGTTGAGTAACGAAGCGGTTTTCGAAAGTCTGTGATCTCTGGCAGGTGCGGGGTGAAGCACCGGGACTTTCCCGCTTTGTGTCACCCTCATATCAGAGGGTCTGGCCTTTGACCTGTGTAAGGTTGATGGGTGTGGGGCTGGCAGGGCTCTGCCCTGGAGCCCGGCAAAGGTTCGCCTTTACAAACCGTTTATGATCAGTAAGCCCGGGTGCTTCCGGCCACAGGTCAGTCTTCATAACCTCCGGTATCCGTGCGTGCCGGTGTAAAGGATGGTTTCGGAAATCGTCAGCACGACAGAAAATCTTGTTCACATTTCGAATTATTTTGAATAGCGAAACGGTTTCTTTTTCGCCTACCGTCCGCTCCGCCGGCCCAACCAAGCGGAACCTCCACCTTGAACCCTGTTTCTTTTTTTGCCGCAGCTCTCTGTGCCGCACAGCTTGTGCCTGAAGCCCGCGCGCAGGTCATGCCACTCGATCTCCCCGCAACGGAAAGTCATTTCACGACATATACCGGTCACTGCACTGGCAGTTACGGATGTCGCACCCTCTCTGTCGATACCCATGACGACAGCCTTTCCATCGACATGACCGATCTCATCCGGGACGGCAGCCACGCCATACTGGCAGGCGTGAAAATCGCCGATCCGGAGGGTGGAGACCGGGAGGTCTACCGCCTGACCACCCTCACATCGCAGTTCCGGCATGCTGATTTCAAAGCCGGAAAGTTTCAGGCCGACAGTGTGCCCGACAGCACCTGCATCATCCACCGCCCGATGCATGATGCCGCGTTGTCCTCACTCAGCTGCACCTATTACACCGTCAACGAATTCGGAGACGCCGACCCGACCATTTTCGGCTTCGTCCGCTCCCCGTGACCGCGAAACCATTCCGCGTCCTGTTCTCCGGAATACAGGACGCTGTGGTTTCCGCGAGATCACCGGCTGAAGCACCCGGAACCTGCGGACTTTATGAGCAGTGTCAAAAAACTGAAAAAAACTCTTCCATCAGACAACAAAATCTGTGTAGCCTCAGTGTCAGGACGGAGGGGTAACCCCGAAAATTTCTCCGGAAGCCGTCCTTAATTGCAAGCTCGAGTATGGAGGTCCACCATGTTTGACCCTGCTACTCAGACCATCAGGTCTCTGGCAAAAATTGCTTATGCCAGCCGGATATATGCAAAGAATGTCATGAGCGGGAGCCCTGCCTTCGATGGCTGCCTGCACTCGGGGGTTCCCCCGCGATGAAGATCTGACCTGCCTTGTCTTTCCCCTGAACCCTCTGATGCGCCACGGCTTTTTCCGGAAAGTCGTGGTGTTTTTTTATTCACAATCAATAGCCATGCAACAATTTCCAGGCGTTATAAAAAACAGAGGAAATCTGAATTGAATAAGGACAGATCTAAAGTATATTCGTGAAAATCTTCCCGAAAAAACCACAAAAAATATGGCGTTGTTATCGTCAGGTTCTGAAGTCTGAGTTTTCAGAGGATGAGCGGAAGACCGGTCTCTGCCCGCTTTCGGAAGGGGTCGTCACGCGAAGGCGTGCTGCACACGATGCCCCCTTCACCCCTGTCTGTTGATCAATAAGCCTGTTTCCACAGGGCTGAGACCTTTAATGGTCATCATGGGCAAAGCGCTGAGAAAGCGACAACATCTGATGATAACAGAGCTTTTTCCGGTTTCCGGAGCAGAGCCCTGTCAGTCCCGCACCAGCCAGTCCCGCACAGGTCAAAGACCTCTCAGACAGGGGAGCCCGGATGGACTATATGGCGCAGCGGGTCGAAGCCCTTTATCCGTTGTTCAGGATTTTCCTGTCTGATGAAAAACAGGTTCATACCATACCCTGCACCATCTTCGGCGTGCGGCGTGTCGCAATCTATGCCGGCAGCATGTATGTCGTGTTTAACGATTCCGAAACCGTGATGCAGATGCAGCGTCATTTTGAGCATCTCATCCGTCACGCCAGAGTCCAGCCGCATGACGTCGCCGACACACTCCGCCAGATGGCAACCAGTATGCAGGATAACCCGGATGCCCGGCCTTTCAGTTCCTCGTTTCGATACCCGGGCACGGCTCTGAGTGCCGGTCTCTGAAACCGCCTCCGACCGGATCACCCTGAAACAGGACACAGCACGCGAGTCCGGGACACACCTGAAAACCCGAAGCCCCGTCCCGATCCGTTACATCATTCTCGGCCTCCTGATCGCCGCGGGCTGCATCAGCTACATCGACCGCACCGCCATGGCGGCGGCCAACGTCGATATCGCCCGCGAATTCGGCCTGTCCTTCACAGAACTCGGCGTCCTCCTCTCCTCCTTCGCCTCCGTCTATCTGGTCTGCCAGATCCCCGCCGGTCTGCTCGCAGACCGCGCCGGTGGACGCTGGCTCCTGTTCATCTGCCTGCTGCTCTGGAGCGCAGCACAGTGGCTCTCCGCCGTGGCCGGCAGCGTTCACGGCCTGCTCGTCGCGCGCTGCCTGCTCGGCGTCAGCGAAGCGCCCGTGTTCCTCATCGGCACACGCCTCATCACCCGGTATTTCGAACCCGCCCGGCGCGCCACCCCCATCGCCTTCCTGAACGCCTCCTCCTCACTGGGTCAGGTCATCGGCCCAATGATGCTCGGCGCCGTCTCCGGAGCCTTCGGCTGGCGCGCCATGTTCGCCTTCGTCGGCAGCCTGAGCGCGGGCCTGGCTCTCCTGTGGATCAGCATTTATCGTAACCCGAAAGCAACCGGTTCTGAACCCGAACAACCGGAACCACCCCGCGCGGAAAAGGTGATTCACGAACTCCGCCGCCTGCTCTCCTTCCGCACAAGCTGGGCTCTGGCCGGCGGCTTCGTCGGCGTCATCTACCTGCAATGGCTCTACGCCGCCTGGCTGCCCACGTATTTCCAGACTGCCCGCCACTTCACCGTCTCTCAGGCCGGTTACCTTTCCTCGGTTCCGCAATTCGCCGGCTTCATCGGTGGTCTCGCCGGCGGCATCGTGACAGACCGCCTCGCCCGACGCGGCTGGACACCGGCCCGCGCCTGCCGCACCCCGCTGGTGGCCGCACTGCTCGTAGCCGCCGTAACCACCATGCTGGTCCCCTTCTGCGCCACAACAACACTGGCCGTCATCGTCATGTCGGTGTCCCTGTTCGCAACAGGCATCGCCATGACCACCGGCTGGACACTCGGAACCGTCCTGATCGACGAAGGATCAGTCGCCACACTGGAGGCCATCCAGAACATGGGTGGCTCTCTGGGAGCAGTCATGGCCCCGGTTCTGACAGGAGCCGCTCTCCAGCACTCCGGCTCTTTCACTCTCGCGATGGCCATTGCAGGCGTCATCACTCTCGGGTCAGCCGCTTTATACCGGATCGGAACACGCACGCGAATTTCGTAACATCCACGATATATCAAAGTGTCCTGCGAAAAGTCTGACATGTTGTTCCGTCAGAGAGAAAATCCGGGCTCTGCCCGAACCCGGCAAAGGCTCGCCTTTGCAAACCATTTTATTAACAGATCGGGGTGAAGGGGTCCGCGACCCCTTCCGCGTCCGGGCAGAGCCCGGACACTCTCATCGACAGGTCAAAGGCCAGCCTCCGTCGACGGCCTTCGCTGCAATATCCAGACATCAGTGGCCCACCGAAACCGGATTACTCCCCCTTATCTTCCCGTTCACCCCGGCCAACACTCTCAAGTTTCCCGGGATCAAGCGGACGCTGAAGCTCCCGTGCAATCTCAAAAGGCCCGGTCAGCCACAATTCAAACTCCTCCGGCTCAGTCAGGATCACCGGCATCGCCTTCGGGTGGACAGGTGCCACAACCGCATTCGCCTCCGTCGTCAGAAAACCGAACAGATCAGCCGTCACCTCGCCTTCCTTAACTTTCCGGACAGACGTCCAGCTTGTCCATATCCCCGCGAAGAAACAAAGCGGCCGCTCCGGCCCGTCCGCAAACCACACCGGGCGTATGCTCCCGTCCGGAAGATGTTCCATCTCGGAAAACGACGTAAACGGCACCAGACAACGATGTTCGATGCCAAGCCAGCGCCGCCAGTGAGCCGAGGACAAATTGCGAATATTCGTCACTCCCCGGTCCACCTTGTGACCACGCAGCGCAAACGCGGGTGACGGCATCCCCCACCGCGCCAGAGTCAACTCGCGTCCTTCAGCTCCCTGCCTGACAACCGGAGCTGCCGTATCCGGCCAGATCGCCGGCATCGACGGAAGATTGCCGGTGCGATCCACCAGAGCGCGTGCCCGTCTCCTGATCGCCTCCTGTGGCGCCGTCATGCTGTAGAGATTGCACATGGTCGGTTTTGTCCCGAATTATTGTCTTCAAAATGCAGACAACACGATTGCTTATAGCACAATACCAGTCATTCATGGGCAAAGACACGCCATCAACCGACAAAGAGAGGACGATTAAAGGCATCGGTGTAGTGACAGCCGCTCCTTTTGTTGCGACGAACTTCCATCGTCCGGAATGAACGCCAGTGGCTGCAAAGACTGATACCAGAGGTTGAGAAGACTGACCTGTGGTTGAAAGTATCCGGGCTCTGCCCGGACCCGGCAGGGACCGCAGGCCCCTGCACCCCGGTTTGCTGATCATAAATGATTTTCAAAAGTCTGCGACCTTTGGTGGGTTCCAGGGCAAAGCCCTGCCAGTCCTGCACCAGTCAGTCGCACACAACTCAAAAGCCAGACTCTCTGCTATAACAGGACGCCTTCAGAAATCAGCACTCACAGTTCCAAAGAATTGCCGGGGCGCTCCCATAAGAAAGTAATTATAACCCGTATTCGTAAAATTGTTGCCCAGTTCGCTCGTCGTCGCCACATAAGTCTTGTTGAACAGATTGTAGATATTAAAGCTGACCGTAAAATTCTTCATGAAACTGTAAGACCCGAAATTATACCGCCCCCCGAAATTCGCCTGAAAATATCCCGGAACATGCAGATCATTGGTATAGGTGAGCTCCCGGCTGGACAAATAATTCCCATCCAGATGCACATTCAGATGCCGCCAGTCATAAGCAATACTGCCCTTATACATCATGGTCGGGTAATTCGGCACCAGCTTGCCTCGCGTCGGCTCAGGGCCGGAAGACGTGACGACATTCTGATCATACGTGGAGTGAGCATAGGAAAATGAATTATAAAGCGTCAGTCCCTGAACCGGATGCGCCGTCATGCTCACCTCAGCCCCGTTCGTCGTCACCCCGCCCACATTCTGCACAGCCGTAATCGGATTGATCCCGGAACCACTCGAAATCAGCTGCAACCGATTGGAGAAATTTACCCGGTAAAGCGACACAAGAGCACTCAGCTTCGGCGTCACATACCGATACCCAAGCTCATAAACCCAGTCCGTCTCCGGCTTCAGAGACCCTTTCGTGCTCTGAAACGCCGTCTGAGAAGATGTCCACGGCGTCGCGGAAACATTGGTGTTGTACCCGTCCTGCGGATACGCCCGCATATTATGCGACACATCGAAAAACGCTTCATGATGCGGCAAAAACCGCCAGTTGGCGGAAACCTGAGGCAGAAACGCATCAGACGCCGTCAGATGCCCCTGCGCCACCTGATTGCCATCATTCAGCGCCGCATCCTGTGTCGGAACATGATTCCCCGCCGAAACAACCATGGATTTGAAACCGGCATTGACGGTCAGATTACGCGTAATCCGGAACGTATCCTGCAAATGGAACGTAAACGTGTTGGTATGGAAAACTTCCTGCCAGGGATTAGCAAAAACATTTCCCGGAAAACCATCTGTCGGATTGCCCGGCGTGCCCTCTCCCGGCAGCGGGACTTCAGAAAAATAACGCCCCTCGGTAAACTGCCCGTACTCATACCAGACACCGGCATTGATCGTGTGGCGCGCGATTTTGTAGGTCAGCGCCGTCGTAAACCCACCCCGTTCAATGCCCGGATTCTGAATCCGCTGTGACAGCGGCGCCCCGTTCGGAGACGGCATATACGGCGTCGTCCACGTGCTGTAGCCACTATCCCCATGCCCATAAACCGTCGTCGCCCAGTTCAGAGCCGATGTCAGGTTTTCATTCAGCGTGATCCCGCCAAGATAATCCACCCGGTTCGCCGTCCCGGCATAATACGATGCATCCAGCGGATCAGCAGCTTTTTCATAGCCTGCCGGATAGACCCCCTGTGCGGCATGATAGGCAGCCGTATAATTCGGATAATAATTAGCAAGCTTCGGTCCGAATACATGAAGATTATCCATCGTCATGTCCTGGTAATCGAACTGCTGTGTCGAACTCCAGTCGAAGAACATTTTGAGCGATGATTCATGCGCCAGAGGCTGAACGAATTTCGCGTTGACCTGATCCGAGTAGTCGTAACCATGGCCTTTCCACAGATCCATATCCGTCCGGGCATACGAGACGTAAAAACGTGAGCCGGTCCGGTTCAGATCGCCACTGTTAAGACGAATGAATGTGCGAAACGTCGCATTGCTCCCAAAGGTCTGCTCAACCGTCCCGCCACGCTCATGCGACGGATCAATGGACCGGAACTGGATCGCGCCGCCAAGATTGCTGCTGGACGCGACATCAATCGCGCCCGCTCCCTGCGAAACATCCACTCCGGCAACATTATCCGTGCTGAGCGCCCGCGTAATACTAAGGCCATTATAGTTATTGAACTGCTGATCCCCGAGCGGAATCCCGTCCAGGGTAAAACCAAGCTGAGCCTGTGAGAAACCCCGCATAAACAATGTGCTGGAATACTCGTATGCACCAAACGGATCAGCCGACTGATACAGCACGCCCGGAAGCTGACTGAGCACCTTCATCGGGGAGGTTCCGGGCACGCTCTGACGCATCATGGTGGACGTTACACTCGTCATCTGCCGCGTGGAGCCATGCCCGAAAATTGAAATCTCTTCTTTCGCCGCCGCCGGCACCGCAACGGCCCGCGCACGCGCGCCGGAACTCCCCGATTTTGAGGAAACCGGCTTCGCCGATACGACCGGCTTTCTGACAGGATGAACCACAGACGATGCCGGCCCTCCTGCGCCGGAAGGCCCGGAGCCGATTGGTGCCGCATGCGCCGGCAAGGCACCGATCATGAGCGTCGAGGTGAGCAGGACCGAACGTGGCGTGTTGATAAAGACCAGCCGCGTGCAGCGAGCGTTTCGGTGACGGGACGCCACTATGACACCGGAGGGACTGTTCCTGGCCCGCATAATTCCACCATTGTTTTTCGATATTATACCAGAGGTTGAAAAGGCTGACCTGTGGATGAGAGTCTCCGGGCTCTGCCCGGACCCGGCAGGGACCGCAGGCCCCTGCACCCGGTTTGCTGATCATAAAACGGTTTGCAACAGCGAGCCTTTACCGGGTTCCAGAGCAGAGCCCTGCCAGTCCTTCTCCTCCCCCGGCCGGTCTCACGCAGGTCAAAAGCCGGACCCTTTGGTGTGAGTTGCATAGACAATTCAATACAGAATTTATACGCGTTCAACGTAAATGGTTTCGGAAAGGATTTTACGAAACCGGAGCGTTTTATTGTCTTCTCTTAACAGTATCTCTCACTCTACGTTTCACAGCCACGGAGTGTTCCGTATGGTTATCTGTTTTTTCCGAAAAGACCCGTCCGTGACCGTGCCGAAGCAATGCTGACTCATCCCGGAGATCCCGGCGTCTGAGCGACAGACGAAAGAAAAGGCAGGGCCTGACACACAAGCCTCAAACCCGTCCTGTCATCTCACTCCCCAGCCCCTCTGGCATCCTCGCAAACCCCACAGCCGCGACCAGCGCCAGAACAGCGCTCACCAGAAACGCCACCCGCAGCTCCGCCAGCCCCAGATGCGCGTGCCCGTAAGCCGTCTGCGCCACCGACAGACAAAACGCCATCACCGGAACCCCCGCCGCCGATGCCGCCTGTTGCAAAATCGACGAGACTCCCGCTGCCGCCCGCCGCTCATCAGCCGACACATCCGCAAACATGACCGTCGACAGCGCCGTCAGCTCCATCGACCGTGTCGCTCCCGCGAAAACCAGCGTCAGAACAAGCAATAATACAGATTCGTGCGGGCTCACGAACACACAGACCAGTAGCGACAGCGCCGCCAGAAGCCCGTTGAAAAACAACACATTCCGAAATCCGAACCGCCGCAAAATAGCGGATGTAAACGGCTTCAGGCCCAGATTGGCGCAGAAATATCCAAGCATCCAGCTTCCGGCGACCGCCGGAGACAGCCCGAACCCGATCTGAAACAGCAGCGGCAGCAGAAACGGCGCCGAGGAAAACAGACACCGGAACACCAGCCCCGGATACAGCGCCCCATAGCGCATGCTCGCTCGTTTCAAAGGCTCCAGCGACAAAATCGGCGTCTCATGCGCCCGCAGATGCCGCACCGCGAACACGCCTGCCACAGCACCGGAGATCATAAGTCCAAAGGCAAGAAACCGCTCACTTCCCGGCTCGGGCGAGCGCTGAAATCCCGCCAGCAAACAGGTCAGCGCCACCGCGCACAGAACAAGTCCTTTCCAGTCCAGTGGCGGCGCATCCTCCGGCGGCGTTGGCGGCACAACCTTCAGAATGGCAAGGGCGGCAATCAGCCCCACCGGCAGATTAAGCCAGAAATTCCACTGCCACCCGATCGTCTGTGTAATATACCCGCCCAGAACCGGCCCGATCACCGGTGCCGACAGAGCCGGCCACACCGTCACCGACTGCGCCCGCATCAGTTCGGATTTCGGCGTATAGCGCAGCATGATCGTCATCCCGACCGGGCTCATCACCGCCGCCGCCAGCCCCTGAGCAATTCGCGCCAGAACAAACTCCGGTAGTCCGCGCGCCAGCCCGCACCATACGGAGGCTGCCGTAAACACCAGCATCGCAAGGACCATCACCCGCCGTTCGCCAGCCTTGATCGCCAGCCATGAGGCGAGGGGAGACATCGCCGCGGATGCCAGCATATACGCCGTAATCCCCAGCGACAGATCCAGCGCCGTCACCCCGAAGGACCGCGCCATCTGCGGCAGCGATGTGTTGATGATCGCCCCGTCCAGATTCTGCATGAACGCGGCAAGGGCCAGCACAAGGGCAATAGCTGGTGAATAACGGCGTACCGGAGTGGAAGACGCCTCAGTCACGTCTGGCAGAATGTCGTCTTCCCGCCTCATCGCGTCGAGGTGTTTTCTTTCCGTGTCTCCATCACCTTATTCAGCCGGTCACGATAGCGCATGTAAGTTCCTTTCGGCACGCAGCCCATCTCTTCCAGATCCTCAAGCGCCACATTGCGGTTCAGCCAGGTGTTGACCTCTTTAAAATCCAGAGCCGCCGGAATCTTCTGATTTTCGAACATCACCGGCTCTTCGCCTGACACAACGCCAAATGTCGAAAAGACAGTCGCGCCGTCACCTGTCACCTCGCCACAAACCGCACCCTTGTTCCCGGTATGGATTTTGCGAAACCGAACGTCCTGAGGCGCCCTGAAATGCCCTGCCACAGCCTTAACTGCCGCCTGCGCAGCGTCACTCCTGCCGCTGCCATCCGTCACACTCTGAGCCAGTGCCGGCATCGCGCCACCGACCATCAGAGCCATTGCAAGACCAAAAATACCGAACTGCCGTTTCATGTCATTCTACCTTACTTTAGCTCACGGAGTGTTCCCTGAGACAGGCCACGTCAAGACCGGCAGGTCGTCTGCCGGCATTGCATCCGTCTGTGCTTTCGGACGCGGAGAGATGACGGGCCGTCATGGATGCTTCCCGCGGGCCGGCAGGCAAAACGTGGAAAACCACACTTGCACAGCGGATCAGAGACAGAGTGACGTTCCGGATAAGGCATGCCGGCCGTTCAGCCCCGAACGCGGAATCCACCCCTGGAAAATAGTCCGGAATCAAAACAATAATGTCCATAACAGTCTGGAATCGCCTTCAGAACCCGCTACGTCCCCGAACTGGTCCGGTCTCCGTCACGCTCCACCTCAAAAAATAATTTGCTCGCCCCCGTTTCTGAAGACACGGCTTATCCGCCGACAGTAAACCTCGCTGGACGCCCTTCGTTCCCCGGCCTAATCAGGAGCCCCGTAATTCGCTGCCCATCCAGAATGCCGAAAGGAATCCCCGGTGAAAGTCATCGTCCTCGGTGCCGGTGTCATTGGTGTCACAACCGCATGGTATCTGGCCAAACTCGGACACGAGGTCGAAGTCATCGACCGCCAGCCCGCAGCCGGACTGGAAACTTCCTTCGCCAATGCCGGCCAGGTCTCTCCGGGCTATTCCACGCCCTGGGCCGCTCCCGGCCTGCCGGTCAAGGCGCTGAAATGGATGCTCGGCAGGCACAGCCCGCTCGTCATCCGCCCTGAAGCCCTCGACATGGCCATGCTCCGCTGGATCGGCGGCCTGCTGCTGAACTGCAACGAGCATGATTACGACATCAACAAGTCCCGCATGCTCCGCATCGCCGAATACAGCCGTGATTGTCTCACGGCCCTGCGTGATGAAACCGGCATTACTTACGATGACCGTCAGAAAGGCCTGATCCAGCTCTTCCGCACCGACACTCAGATCGGCCACGCCAGCGAAGACATGCGCCTCCTCAGCGACAGCGGTATCCCTCACGATCTTTTCACCGTCGATCAGATCCTCGAACGCGAACCAGGCCTCAAAGGCGCCAGAGCCCTTCTCAAAGGCGGTCTTTATCTCCCCGGTGACGAATCCGGGGACGCCCACATGTTCACGCAGCGCCTCGCACAAAAAGCGGAAGAACTCGGTGTTACCTTCCGCTACGAGACCACCATCGAGGCCATCGATGCTTCCGCCGACACCATCCTGGGCGTCCGCACCAGCGAAGGCCGTCTCACCGCCGACGCCTACGTTCTGGCCCTCGGCAGCTACTCCCCTCAGATCCTCCGGCCCCTCGGCATCCGCCTCCCGGTCTATCCGGTCAAAGGCTACTCGCTCACCCTCCCGGTCACCGACGAAGACCGCGCCCCGGTCTCCACCGTCAATGACGAGACCTTCAAGGTCGCCATTACCCGTCTCGGTGACCGCATTCGCATCGGCGGCACCGCGGAACTGACCGGCTTCGATCTCCGCCTCAGCCCCGACCGGCGCGAAACGCTCGAACTCTCCTTCTCGGAACTTTACGGCGGAGGTGATCTCTCCCAGGCCACCTACTGGGCCGGCCTGCGTCCAAATACGCCTGACGGAACCCCGATCGTTGGCCCGTCAAAGAAGTTCGGCAATCTGTGGCTCAATACCGGTCACGGCACCCTGGGCTGGACCATGGCTGCCGGCTCGGGCCGCATCCTCGCCGATCAGATCCACGGTCGGAAACCAAACATCCCTGTGCTGGATCTGTCCGTGGATCGCTACGTCCGCGCGTTTGCATAGCCTCTGTGGTCGTTAAGTGCTGGCTCCTTTCCAGGGCTTTGCCCTGGAACCCACCAAAGGTCACAGACCTCTGGAAACCATTTTATTATAAACAAATCGGGGTGCAGGGGCCGTCGTGCGCAGCACGCCTTCGCGTGACGGTCCCTGCCGGGTCCGGGCAGAGCCCGGATTATGGCCAGCCCTTTGAAAAATCACAGATCGACACACAATGCTAACAGAGCCTTTGTAAAGGTGCCGGAGGACGGATCGTGCCTTTTCAGGACGGTGTTCTGCCTTCTGTGAAATGGAGGAGGCTGGCGGACGATGGCTGGTCCGGGCGGGGTCTCGAGGGCGTTTCCAGGGAAGTTTCGATACAGAAATATGATTTCTGCCATAGTTTGGCCTTGATCTGGCAACCAGGGGAGATCACAATGCGTTACGGCGGTGTTACCTAAATTGTAACGTCTGCCGGAGTAATGAAGGCAGGACGCTGGTTGACATGCGGGATGGGTTTCCGCGGATCCGGTGTTCTGAAGGACCATGAGGCGCAGGGAGGAGACAGTCATGCATAGTCTGACACTTGTTCTGGCTGCTGCTGCGATCGGCCTTGGTTTTGCCGCGTCGGAGCATATCAGTTCCAGCAATCCGGTCGCACATGAGCATGTGAGACATCATGCCGGAGCGCCGAAAGCGGCTGCGTCGGACGGACTCTGAGTTCAGGTCTGTCCTGTTGCGGTGGGGGAGCCGGACGACCGGTGTGGCTGGCTTCTGCGTCGTGCCGACGGGCGCTGTGATGAAGTGTCCGTGGCGTTTGCGGATGGCCGTAGCGTAATCGGTTCTGTCTGAGATTTTGACGCACGTCATTGCGGAACGATGTGACCTGTTGTGTGTTTTCTCAACATATGTTGGGGACGGCTGCTATGGGACGCGTATCGGGAAAAACAGCTCTTGTGACGGGTGCTGCACTGGGGATTGGCAAGGCCACGGCGCAGTTGCTGGCGCGTGAAGGTGCCAGGGTTGTCGTCAGTGACATGAAGGTCGCAGAGGGGCAGGCGACTGTAGCCGAAATTAAGGCGGCTGGTGGTGAGGCCATCTTCACGGAGCTGAATGTGACGCGCGAGGAGGACTGGCAGCGGGTTATTGCTGAAGTTCTTCAGGTATATGGGCAGCTTGATATTACGGTCAACAATGCCGGAATTGCGTATACCGGCACGGTTGAAAGCACGAGTCTCGCGGACTGGCGACGGGTTCAGTCGATCAATCTGGACGGTGTTTTCCTTGGCACGAAATACGCTGTTGAGGCGATGAAACCACATAAGCGCGGGTCGATCATCAATCTGTCCTCGATTGAGGGACTGATCGGCGATCCGACGCTGGCGGCTTATAATGCGAGCAAGGGCGGGGTTCGGATTTTCACAAAGTCGGCGGCGCTGCATTGTGCGAAATCCGGTTATAATATCAGGGTGAATTCGGTTCATCCCGGCTATATATGGACGCCGATGGTGCAGGGGCTGACGGGCGGGACGGCGGATCAGGTGGCGGCGCGGCAGAAACTGGTTGATCTGCATCCGATCGGTCATCTGGGTGAGCCGGATGACATTGCTTATGGCATTCTGTTTCTGGCTTCCGATGAGTCGAAGTTTATGACGGGCAGTGAGCTGGTCATTGATGGCGGATATACGGCTCAGTAGGGCGATCGTTGTTCGGGGCTCTGCGGTCCCGGCCGGAGCCGGACATATCGGAACCGGACATATACTGGCGTGAGGCTTTGTTTTATGGGAGCGGCATGACGGCTTCTCTTCCTCTTATTGGTGTGACACTCGATCAGGAGCCTGGCGGCCCAGGGCAGTATTCGGCTTTCCCCTGGTATGCTGTGCGGGCGAATTACATGAGTGCGGTGGTGAAGGCTGGCGGATTGCCGGTCGCATTGTCGCATATGCCGTGTCTGGCGGCAGAGGTGGTGTCCCGTCTGGACGGTCTGGTTGTGACCGGTGGGGCATTTGATATTGATCCGGCGCTGTATGGCGAAGCGCGGGATGAGCGGACGCCGCTGCTCAAGCCTGGTCGGACACAGGCGGAGCTGAAGCTGATTGAGGCGGCGCGGGCGCGGGGGATTCCGGTATTCGGGATTTGTGGCGGGATGCAGTTGCTGGCGGCGGTTCTGGGCGGGACGTTGTATCAGGACATTGAGGTAGCGATCCCGGGTGCGTTGCCGCATGAGCAGCCGAACCCGCGGGATGAGGCCGGACATTGTGTTTCGGTTGTGCCGGGGACGCGGCTGGCGGGAATTGTGGGGCGGGCTTCGATGGCGGTGAATTCGTCGCATCATCAGGCGGTACGTGATCCGGGGCAGGCGGTTGTGTCGGCGCGTGCTGAAGATGGAGTGATCGAGGCGATTGAGGACTCTGAGGCGGTGTTTTGTATCGGGGTGCAGTGGCATCCCGAGTTTTCGATTGATCCCGGGGATCGGGCGTTGTTCGCGGCGTTTGTTGCGGCGGCGCGGGGTTGAGAGGACAGGGTGTCGTTTCCTGTTGTTATGTGCTGGCGCTGTCTCAGGGCTTTGTCCCGGGGCCACCAGAAGTCACAGACCTTTGGAAAGGCTCTGTTGTCGTTAAGTGTTGATCTGTGATTTTTCAAAGGGTTAGAAAAAGATCGGGCTCTGCCCGAACCCGGAAGGGGTCGCGGCCCCCTTCACCCCAATCTGTTGATAAATAAGCATGCTTCCAAAGGTCTGTGACCTTTGGTCAGTTCCAGGGCAAAGCCCTGGGAAGGAACCAACACTTAACGACAACAGAGCCTTTGGAAAGGCTCTGTTGTCGTTAGGTGTTGATCTGTGATTTTTTCAAAGGGTTAGAAAAAGATCGGGCTCTGCCCGAACCCGGAAGGGGTCGCGGACCCCTTCACCCCAATCTGTTGATAAATAAGTATGTTTCCAAAGGTCTGTGACCTTTGGTGGGTTCCAGGGCAAAGCCCTGGGAAGGAGCCAACACTTAATGACAACAGAGCCTTTGCAAACCATTGTATTATAAATACATCGGGGTGCAGGAGCCTGCGGTCCGTGCCAGGTTCGGGCAGAGTCAGATCTTCCGCCAATCCTTTGCAAACTGTTTATTTTAATGATTTCAGGTGAATGGGGGCGGCGACCTGTTCCGAGTTTGGGGCAGGGCTGCTTTCACCTGCCTACTTCTGCCCTGACATCTGCCAGCCCCGGTTGTTTCGGGAAACAGCCTTCTTTTATAAGCAGGGATCTGAGGGCATGCACCCCTTTGCCGGTTCGGGCCGAGGCCCTGCCACGGCGCAGCATGGCTGGTGAACGCGCCTGCTTGTGGCTGCCATATACCGGCGCGGGAGTTTGTTCTATGGGAACCGCATCAGCGTTGCACGGTCGAGAGCCCTGACGCAGAGTTTTTGTCCGGGGGAGAACGGTGATGAGCGAAGAGGTGCAGGACGGTGGCGCGCAGGATAGCGGCGCGAAAGGTGAGCGGATTGCGAAGTGGCTGGCGCGGAGTGGTGTGGCGAGCCGTCGCGATGTGGAGCGGATGATTGAGGAGCGGCGGGTTTCGCTCAATGGGACGGTTGTGGAGCATCCGGCGACGTTTGTGACGTCGATTGATGCGGTGGCGGTTGATGGCAAGGTGATTGACGGGCCGGATCGCACGCGGCTCTGGCGCTATCACAAGCCGGACGGGCTGGTGACGACGCACCGCGATCCGGAGGGGCGGAAGACGGTGTTTGAGTCGCTGCCGGAGGGGATGCCGCGGGTTGTGAGTGTCGGGCGGCTGGATCTGAACAGTGAAGGCCTGCTGCTGCTGACCAATGACGGGGCGCTGGCGCGGAAGCTGGAGTTGCCGTCCAACGGCTGGTTGCGGCGGTATCGGGTGCGCGTGTTTGGCGTGGTTGATGAGCGGCGGCTGGCGGAACTTGCGAAGGGCAGTGTTCTTGACGGCGTGAAGTATGGCCCGATCGAGGCGGCGATGGACTCGCGCAAGGGCGATAATGCGTGGCTGACGGTCTCTCTGCGCGAGGGCAAGAACCGCGAAGTGCGGAAGGTGATGCAGGGGCTGAACCTGCATGTGAGCCGGCTGATCCGCACTTCGTACGGGCCGTTTCCGCTCGGGGAGTTGCAGCCCGGGGAACTGGAGGAGGTTCAGTCCCGGGTGATTAAGGCCCAGATTCCGCGGGATGTGGAGCCGGATGCGGCGAAGCGGCGGTAGTTTTTTCTTCGGGGCTTTGCGCTGACACCTGCGAAGGGGCGCGGCCTCTTTGAGTTATTTTCTGATTCAATGAGAGGCAGGAGGCTGCGCTTCCTGCCGGTGGACGGGGCAGTGCCCCGCGAGGCTGGCTGATGCGGATTATTGCGGGAAGCAGACGGGGGCGCGTGCTGGAAGCGCCTTTCGGGAGTGCCACGCGGCCGACGGCGGACCGGGTGCGGCAGGCGTTGTTTGACATGCTGCTTCATGCGCCCTGGGGGGGGATGGAGTGCATTGAAGGCGCGCGGGTGGTGGACGGGTTTGCCGGGACCGGGGCTCTGGGACTGGAGGCGCTGTCGCGCGGAGCGGCGTTCTGCACATTTTTTGAGGTTGACCGGGCGGCGCTGGGGGCATTGCGGGCAAATCTTGCCGGCTGTCGGATGCGTGAGATGGCGCAGGTTTTTGCCGGCAGCGTGCTGAGGCCGAAGCGGGCTGTGGCACCGTGCGGCCTGGTATTCCTTGACCCGCCATACGGGCTGGGATTGCCCGCCCAGGCGTTGGCGGCGCTGTTCGGAGCGGGATGGATCGCGCCGGACGCGCTGATCGTGGTGGAGACCGGGCGGGATGAGGAAGCGCCGGTTGAGGGGGTGGAAATTCTGGCTGAGCGTATGCACGGCGCGGCACGGCTGTGGGTCTGGCGGGCTGGCGGTGAGGCGGGATGACGCGGGGCGATGGCTGAGACGCTGACCGGGACGGCACTATTTGAAAAAGAGATAAAGAAGAGCCGGTTTATTGCGCAGGCGGCGCCGGTCGGGACCGAGGAAGAGGCGCTGGCTTTTATTCGGGAGGTTTCTGATTCAGAGGCGCGGCATAATTGCTGGGCATGGAAGATCGGGGCGCAGTATCGCTCGTATGATGCGGATGAGCCCGGTGGGACGGCGGGGCGACCGATTTTGCAGGTGATTGAGGCGCAGGGGCTGGACCGGGTTGCTGTTGTGGTGACGCGCTGGTTTGGCGGGATCAAGCTGGGTGCGGGTGGTCTGGTCCGGGCCTATGGCGGGACGGCGGCGGAGTGTCTGCGGCTGGCGGCGCGGGAGGAGATTGTCGAACGGACGCGGATCTCGTTTCACTGTCCGTTTTCGGATCTGGCGCTGGTGGGGGCGCGGCTGCCGTCGCTGGGAGCGCTGGTTGAGTCGGAAACGTTTGATGCGGAGGGGGCGGCTTATGTTGTCGCGGTGCCGTGTGACGTGGTGCCGGAGGTGCTGGTGCGGCTGGCGGATCTGACGAGCGGGCGGATTGCGGGCAGGGTTGTGGAGGAGGCGGAGCTGTAAATGCGGCATGATTCCGCTGACCATGCCCCGGTGCGGTGTTCAGACTTTGTTCGGTGAGGAGAGAGCGGGGCTTCGGGTTTGTGCCATGTCTTCCCGGTTATCTTAACATGTCGGCAATCGGGGGATTGTAAGGGGAACCATCGCAAATTTGTCGCCGGGTAGACGTCGTTTCGTGGATGGGCTCAGGGTCAACAGTATTGTTCTGGTCGTTTTACTCATCATAACCGGTATGGTGCTTCATGCGACGAATTCTGTGCTGCATATGGATGGGTTATTTTTCGGGTTATTTTTGTTTCTCTTCGGTCTTCTGGTTATTGCGGCAAGAATCGTTCGCAGTCGGATCCTGGTGCTGATCTGCCAGGGGCTGATTTTTTTCCTGGCCGCCGGGTATTGCGCGGGGTTTTCAGCGCTTGCCGCCCTGCGTGTCGGGGCGCCGCTTTCAGACGCGCAGCTTGATGGTTGGGACCACTGGTTTGGTTTGCACACCGAGCGGGTGATTGTATTTTTTGCGTCGTTCGATGTGTTCAACCATGTATGGGGTGTCGTCTATAATCTGACAGTTCCAGGAATTATTCTGACAATTTTTATTCTTGGGCTCAGAAAAGACGAGGTGAGTCTTTACAGGCTGTGTTTTATTTTTTCAGTCGGGTCGATGACCTGTTCTCTCTTTAACCTGTTTTTCCCGGCGATTGGCACTGTTCTGTATCACGGTGTTTCGCCGGACATCATGCGCCGTTTTCCCGTCGGGGCCGGGGTTTATTTTAAAGGGCCATTCGAGGCTTATCACTCCGGTCGTCTCCCGGGCATCTCACCGGCGGCTTTGAGCGGCGTGGTGTCGTTTCCTTCCTTTCACGTGGTGATGGCGCTGATGACGCTGTTTTTTCTGCGGGGAAACCGGCTTGTTAACGGGATGGTCTTTGTTGACGTTGTTCTGGTTCTGCTCTCGACCATTCTTGTTGGAGGGCATTACTTTGCTGACGTCGCTGGCGGAGCCGTTCTGTTTTTCGGGCTCTTTTTCCTGTCCCGGCGCGTTGTGCAGTAATCGTCTGGCGGAAAGGTTTCCGGAGGCTGGCCTGCGCGAGCCGGGCTTGCCTGTGTGGTGGAATTGAGACCACATCCCGCGTGATCTGAAGGGGAGTGGATGATGTCGCATAGCATTGCTGTCGTGACCGGGGCTGGCGCGGGTGTGGGGCGCGCGACGGCGCGGGCTCTGGGACGGGCCGGGTTTGACGTGGCTTTGCTGGGGCGGAATGAGACCCGGCTGAGTGCGGCGGCCGTGGCGCTGGAGCGGGCCGGAGCCCGGGCGTTATGTGTGCCTGTGGATGTGAGCGACGCGGCAGCTGTGGAGGCTGCGGCGGATCGGGTCGAGGCGGAACTTGGACCGGTTGCGCTGTGGGTGAACTGTGCGGGCGCGACTGTGACGGGGCCGGTTGCCGAACTGGACGCGGCCGATGTGCGGCGCGCGACTGAGGTGACGTATCTGGGCACGGTGTACGGGACGATGGCGGCGCTGCGTCGGATGCGTCGTCGCGGGAAGGGTGTGATCGTCAATCTGGATCTGGCGCCGCGTTTGCAGAGTTTGCCGATGCAGGCGGCGGAGAGTGGTGCCCGTGGGGCGGTTCGTGGTTTTTGTGAGAGTTTGCGGACTGAGATCCTGCATGACGGGGATCGTATCCGGGTGGCGCTGGTGCATCTGCCCGCGCTCAATACACCGCGTTATGGCTGGACACGGAATCTGACGGGGCGTCTGCTGCGGCCGGTGGCGCCGGTTTATGAGCCGGAGGTTGCGGGTGAAGCCATCTGCCGTGCGGCATTTTATGATTGCGACGAAGTGTGGATCGGGGTTGGTGGCCAGGTGACGCGGGCGCTGAATGCGTTTTTGCCGCGCATGATGCGCCGGCGGCGGGCGCGTCTGGGATATTATGCGCAGATGGAGAGCATGCGGGCGGCGGCGGATGCGCCATCGGATCTGGACGTCAGTGTTCCCGGGTCGTTTTCCGCGCATGGGCATTTTGATCAGGAGACGCGGAAGGCGACGTCTCTGACGCCTGTATTTCTCTGTGCGCCGCTCCCGCGTTTTGCGAAATGGCTGGTGGCGGGGGCTGGTGGGCTGGGAATGGCAGCCGGTCTCTGGCATTATCGCGGGGGCCGTCGGGAACGGTAAATAGCAGCGGGCGTTGCCTGTACGGAGCGATCAGGTGGCGGGTCTGACGCCGGTTTGCCGGGAGGGTGACCGAAGGTTTTCGGTAGTGGATTTCCGTTGTGCGGCTGAAGTGAAGGGGACGCGGAGTCCATGAGTACGCTTGGTGTTCTTGGCTTTCTTTTTACTTTGTCGACGCTGTTTGCGCTGATCAATTACTGGACGTTTCGGCTGCCGATTACCATTGGCGTGATGGTGATCGCGCTGTTGTTTTCGCTTGGGCTGCTGGCGGCGGGTCCGTTTATTCCGATTTATGATGTGCATGGGATGATGCTGTCCCTGCTCGGGACGGTAGATCTGCCGACGTCATTGCTTGATGGCGCGCTGTCGATGTTGCTGTTTGCCGGGGCGATGCAGGTCAATCCGAAAGTTTTATTGTCCCGTCGGGTGCCTGTTGCTGTTCTGGCGCTGGCCGGGACGATTCTTGCGGTGCTGATTCTGGCCATGACGGCATGGCTGTTGCTGCCCCTGGTGGGGATGCCGGTGCCTTTATCCTGGTGTGTGATTCTCGGCGCCATTCTTGCGCCGACTGATCCGGTTTCTGTAGTGGGTATGTTGCGTCGTGCCGGATTGCCGGCACCGTTGCAGGCGGTGTTCGCGGGGGAAAGCCTGTTTAATGATGGCATCGGGATTGTTGTGTTTGGCGCGACGATCGGGCTGGCCACGGGTGATGCATCTCACGTGACAACGCAGGAAGTGATTGAGCGGTTTTTGCTGGAGGCGTGCGGCGGTGCGGCGCTGGGGGCGCTGACCGGGGTTGGGATGCTGTTTCTGGTTCGGAAAGCGCATGACCATGACATTGATCTTCTGGCATCGCTGGCGCTGGCTACCGGAACGTACAGCCTGGCGCATGCGCTGCATATGTCGGGGCCGATTGCTGTGGTGGTGGCGGGAATGAGTCTGGCCACGGAGTTTGGTCAGAGTTCGATGCAGGATGAATCGCGCGCGGCGTTGCGCGCATTCTGGTCGACGACCGATGAGGCATTGAATGTTCTGCTGTTTTTGCTGATCGGGCTGGAAATTCTGGCGGTTTCGCCTGGATATGGGGCTCTGGCAGGAATGCTGGTGGTGATTGTGCTGTCGCTGGTGGCGCGGGGACTGAGTGTTGGGCTGGCGGTATTGCCGCTTGATCTGCGTCGGGACAGGCGGGCGATTGCTGTGCTGATCTGGGGCGGGTTGCGGGGTGGTATTTCCGTGGCGCTGGCGCTGGGTCTCCCGGCGGGAGCGCTGCGGGATACGCTGCTGCCGCTGTGTTATGGCGTCGTGGTGTTTACGATTGTTGTGCAGGGGCTGACGATGGAGCGGGTGGCGAAGCGGCTTTATCCGTGATGTCTGGTTTTGTGTGGGTGGCTGAAAAGGTTGTCGTTCTTTGTCTCAGACCTGCGGAATGGGTGATGAGATTTACGGTGTGTTTTGGGATTGCGGACTGACAGAACGGGATGTTTTCTGTCGGGAATGCGAAGACGTTTTTCAGATCGATGTTTATCTGCGGCGCGTCTGAAGTGGCCTGGTTACGGCTGACCGGTACAACTATCCCGGTTCGGCTTATGTGGGCGGCGGGTCGGCGTTCAGTTTGCCGGCCCGGAGGTGTTCCAGGTGTGCTCGTTGAGTTTGCGGTGCATGTCGAGACCCTGGATCAGGCGGGCTGAGTCAGCGGGGGTGAGGACGAGGCCGACCGGGCCATAGGCGGGGTGCTGGAACGCGAGGACGGACCCCTGTGTGTCGCGGTCAAGCTGCAGGGCCCAGTTGGTGCGGCGGACGGGGGTGACATTGACGCCTTCGATCGGAGGGACGGTCGTGTTTGTGACCATACCGTTCCGCACCGCGCCGAGGGCGCTGATGAGGCTGGTGATGTCTGCGAGGTTCATCTCCAGCGCGATATTCTGCTTACCCGAGGTCAGTGTAAGGGCGGCGTGTGTTCTGTCTTCCGATGGTTCGATGTGCACATGAGGTTCTGTCGATTTCGGGCTTTTGGCCATGCTGGGCACCATTCTCGCTTGATGCATCGTTTCTGGACGGCGCATGCGTATCGGGAGCGCCATTCTGGTGGCGTTGACCTTGTATCATGCCGGACATTCGCCTGTTGCGCCAGTTGTTCGCTGCATCAGTTTTTTTGTGTCACGTCGGTCAGGGATCGTGAGGCGAGCGGGCCGGCTTGAATCCACCAGGTTGCCGCTGTCGGGTTGCTGCTGAGGGCCTGCGCAGCGGTGCGGGCGGCATCAGGGGAGTCGAACAGGCCGAAACAGGTGGCGCCGGAGCCGCTCATTCTGGAGAGCCGGCAGTCCGGGAGGCTGGCGATAGTGGTAAGGACGGTGCGGATGGCGGGGCAGATTTCGCATGCGGGAGCTTCGAGGTCGTTGGTCAGCCGGGCGAGATCGGTAGCCATGGTTTTTGCGTCAGGCCAGGAGGCTGGAAAGCTGGCGGCCGGTGAGAAGGTGTTGACGCGGGCTCTGAAGACGGCGGGAGTTGAGACGGCTTCGCCGCAATTGATGAGGATCATGCCGCAATCGGGCAGAGTGGGAGCGGGGCTGAGCTGTTCGCCGATGCCGCCCATGCGGGCAGGTTTTTGAGCAAGGCAGACGGGAACGTCGGCGCCGAGGCGGGTGGCGATGGTGTGGAGGCGGTCGGCGGGGGTGTTGAGGCCCCAGACGCGATCGAGCAGGCGCAGGGTTGCGGCGGCGTCGGCTGATCCGCCGCCGATGCCTGAGGCGACGGGAAGATTTTTCTCCAGGATGACGCGACCGGTCTGTTCGACGGTCCTGCCTTCGGCGAGGAGGCGGGCGGCGCGGATAACGAGATTGTCATCGCAGGCTTCGGTGGCGAGGGTCTGACCGAAGGGGCCGGTGAGTTCGAGGGAGAGCGGGGAGCCGGAGGGGATGTAGCTCAGTGTATCGGCGGCGCTGGCGAAGACGGCGAGGCTGTCGAGGATGTGATACCCGTCGGGACGTTTGCCTGTCACGTGCAGGGTGAGATTGATCTTGGCGTGTGCGGTTTCGCTGAGACTCACGGGCGCGTTCCGATCTGCTGGCCCGGCGGGCGGGCTTTGTCCTGTCATTCCGCTGCTGCGGACTGCGGTCTCTTAGCGCGGAAAGGAGATGCGGGCCAGAAAGACCGCTTTGCAGCAGAGAGATTTGTGGCCAGCATGGTCTGATGTTGAGGCGCGCCCGGACCAGTACGGAAATCTGCTTTTTTCTTGCCGGATTTGGGCTTGCGGCCTGGGCTGCGCTGGTTCCGTTCATGAAAGTGCGGGTCGGGTTGTCGGATGGCGGACTTGGGGTGTTGCTGCTTTGCCTGGGGCTGGGGTCCGTGGTGGCGATGCCGGTATCCGGAGTGCTGGCGGGACGCTTCGGGTGCCGGATGGTGATTTCGGGCGCGGCTTTGCTGGCAGCGGGGTTTCTGCCCTTACTTGCCGTCGTGTCGGCTGTGCCGATGCTCGGGGTATGTCTGCTGCTGTTCGGAGCGGGTGTCGGGGCGCTGGATGTGGCGACGAACATGCAGGGTATTGTTGTGGAGCGTCGGGCCGGGCGGCCATTGATGTCGGGGTTTCACGCTTTGTTCAGCGTGGGCGGAATTGCGGGTGCCGGTGGGATGGCGCTGCTGTTTGCTGTCCGTTTTTCCCCGCTGGCTGCGGCGCTGAGTGCGTCCTGGGTGATGGTGCTCGGGCTGGGATCGGTCTGGCGGGATGTGCTGGCGGAACGGGAGGAGAGCGGCGTGGGGCCGGTTTTCGCGATGCCACGCGGGGTGGTGTGGAGTCTGAGCGGGATTTGCTTTGTCTCGTTTCTGGCGGAGGGAGCGGTTCTTGACTGGAGTGGTGTGTTTCTGACGACGGTGCGGCATGTGGCGGTCGGGCAGGCGGGGTGGGGGTTTGCGGTTTTTGCGACGCTGATGACGGTGGGGCGGTTTCTGGGGAACCGGATTGTCGGGATGTTGGGGGCGGCGCGGGTTGTTTTGCTGGGGAGTGGGCTGGCGATGGAGGGGTTTCTGATCGTGTCGCTGATTCCGGTGACCGCTGTTGCTTTTTTCGGTTATGCGCTGGTGGGGCTGGGTTGTGCGAATATCGTTCCGATTTCGTATAGTGCGGTGGGGCGGCAGCAGGTGATGCCGGATCATCTGGCGGTCGCGGCGGTGACCATGCTGGGTTATGCGGGGATTCTGACGGGGCCTGTTCTGATCGGGCTGCTTGCCGGTGTGGCAGGCCTGAAGGTGGCGTTTCTCGTATTAGCGGGATTGCTGGTTTTTGTTGCTGTGGCGTCCGGGTGTGTGGAGACGGATGTGGGTTCCGGGGAGGCAGGGTGATGAGTCTGGCGACGTGGTGGCTGTTTCTTTCGACGGTATTTGTGCTGTGTGCGGTGCCGGGGCCAAACATGCTGCATATCATGGGGCGGAGTGTGGAGCTTGGGGTGAAGCGCTCGGTGCTGGCGATGCTGGGGTGTCTGTCGGCGATGGGAGTTGTGCTGCTGGCTTCGGCTGTGGGACTGACGGCGTTTCTGCTGGCGGTGCCGGCTGCGTTTGAGATTCTGCGTTATGGTGGAGCGGCTTATCTGATTTATCTGGGTGTGAGGGCGTGGCGGGCGGAGGTTTCGCCTGTGGATGTCGGGGTGGACACGCTGCTGGCGCCGTCTTTCTCTGTGGGACTGTTGTTTCGGGGCGGGTTTGCTGTGGGGATCAGTAATCCGAAGCTGCTGTTGTTTGCAGCGGCGTTTTTGCCGCAGTTTGTGAATCCGTCACGTGCGCACGGGCCGCAGTTTGCTGTGCTGATTGTGACGTTCATGCTGGCGGAGATGTTCTGGTACGCGGTTTATGCACTCGGTGGGCAGTCGCTGTCGCGGTTTCTGGTGCGGCCGGCGATGAAGCGGCTGTTTAACCGTGTGACGGGCGGGATTTTTGTCGGGTTCGGGGTCTTGCTGCTGCGGGTGCGTGTGGCGGGGGCGACGTAGCTGTCTGGGCGAATAAGAAAGATATTGTTGTTTCAGCCCGGTATCGCTTTGCAGGCTGCACAGTCTCCAGGTCGATGATTTATAGCAAATTGCCCCATTCCGCGATGGGGAATGCATCTGGCCGTCCCTCCGGGTGGCGCTGGTTCGATAGCAGATGATCCGGTGAGGAACGCGATCACCGGTACGCAGGCTGGATGTGTCATAGTTTTATTCCGGACCTTTGGCCGCAGCTGGTTTCAAAGGAGAACTGGAATAGAACATGTCTGCAAGGCGGAATTCAAACGCGAAGCGGTTCGTCTGGCCCTGAGCAGCAGTCTGTCGCGTGAGCGTATTGCTCAGGGTTTGGGCATTGGTGCTCCGACGCTGACGAAATGGGTCCGGAACAAAACCATGACACCCCCTGGAACACAGCCGCACGATCGACAGACCGTGACGCTGTGGTTCGATCATTTCTCGTTTTTGCTCCCGCCCAACCGAACAGAGGCACCCCACAAAAAATCACACTCCACCAGCAACAGGTCGAACTGAGCTTTGAGTGGAGAGCTGGAGGCTGTTTCAAAAGCCTCACTGCTGGCGATCCGACGCGCGTTTTCTGCGCTCCGATGCTCACGGCCGCACGGCCGTTACGCTTCCGTGCTCAAAAACACATGCCGGTCATACCTCTCAGGGGCGCTCTCGCTCAGCGAGAAGGCTTTTGAAACAGCTTCTTATACGAATCCTCATTTAATTTATTTTTGGCACGAATTTATAATTGCCAAATGAACATTATGGTGCCATAAAATACTCATATGGAGTTCTTGCTTCTCCTGGATAGGGATTTATCTACGAATGAGCTTGCAGCAGACAACTTACAGATCTTGCGAGTTGGACTACATCATAGAGACAGTTAAGAAGATGTGGTGGTATCAAAAAATTTTATGATGTCCTGGAAGTAATAATATCTTTTATATGCGAATTAAAATACCGTATCGGCAATAAATATAATTTATTATTGTAGAATAGGGTCATGCATTCGCGCACAGGTGATGGAAAATGGCGAAAAAATTTGAAGATGCGGAAAGAGTTCGTTGTACTCGTGCTCTTCCATCTTGCCATGAAAAACGAATGTCAATCAGGGCTATAGCAAAGCAACTGGGTGTAAGTCGTAGCTATATACACAGACTTTCTGTTCACATGGGGATATCGAGTGGTGCAATGAAGAACGCAACGATGCGCCGGCAACAGGCAGGATGGGAGCCACTGCGAACAGGCAGCGACATAACATGTGAGGCGATTGGAATGAAAGCATTCTTCAGAGACCAAAACGAAAGTTCACTTTCATCATTTGTGGTCAGGAGAGGTTTGTGCGGATGAGTAAAATATGTCGAGGAGACATTATAGAGTTTAGAGACCGGTATGCTATTGTTTTGGAAAAAACAAAGGCTGAACAAATCATATTTGTGCCTGTCGAGCTTAATATTGAATATAATCACCGAGCGCTTTTTATCGTAAGGAAAGTCGAATCTTTAAGCGATGAAAGTCTTATGCGTAATGGTATTCATGCCCTATGTATCATAGGGCGATCACCGATTAACGGTGAGATGAAAATTTGCGGACATCTGCATTCTCAGGATATTGATGATATAGAAGCAGTATCAGTCATGGAATATAACACACGTCGTAGTGAAAATACCAGGGGAGGAAGCTTTGAAAGCCCTCTTGCTCTCTCGGTTGGTGTGATGGCTGGTTCAGCCTCAGTATGGAATGGGAAGCGTGCTCCAACGCGTCGTGCCAGTCTTTAAATGAAGCGCGTTCGAAACCCTATGACACTGGGCGAATTTGTTGCGCTTTGTGATTGTGTGGTCAAGACGGGAAACAGTTCCCATTGCATGCGGCTTGTGGGGCGACCATTAGATGATCTCTATTATTTTCTTAAAAAAAACCCCGAAGAACGGGAACGTCTCACAATGGCCAGATCCCTGTTTCACGATGAACTGACATCTTCTGTTCGTGAACTGGCTTTTGCAGGTATTCCTGGTTTCAGGCGAGGCGAAAAGGGAAAAATTGTCACAGATACAGATGGGCAACCGATTGTCGATCGGGTACCCAATGCGCAACTTATTGCCGCAGTGCTAAGAGAAGGTTCGAACAGGCTCGCCAGAGCAGAAAGGAGTGATATTGTACGTTCTGTGAGTCCTAAGTTTTTGAACGAGGTGCAGACGATTGAAATGGAAATAGAATCAGATCCGCCGCCAGAGGTAATCGACATTGGCAGGAAATAGACGCTCGATTGACAAACGACATCCGTTAACAAATCCTCAAATGAATATTTACAGTGCAGGATGGAAATCGGAATCACGTTTCAGAGTGGCTGTCTGCGGTCGAAGATTTGGTAAAACATTCGAGGCTGCGGAGGAAATGCGGCGAGCTATAAAAATTGCCGTAGCAAAAAAAATCAGTCCTGAAAATGAGATATGGTACGGGGCACCAACATATAAACAGGCAAAGAAAATATTCTGGCCTCGTTTAAAAAACATAATACCGAACATGTGGCTAAGGTCGTCTCCACGGGAATCAGATCTTACCATGGAGATTGAACCCTACCGACATATCGTAAGAGTCGTAGGCCTGGAAAATTATGATGCTTTACGAGGGGCCGGACTTTTTTTCTTTTTAGGCGACGAGTGGGCTGATGTCAGGCCGGAAGCCTGGTCGGAAGTTATCCGACCAATGTTGTCTACAGCGCAAGGCCATGCACTTTTTATAGGAACTCCAAAAGGCAGAGATCATTTTCATGATTTGTACCTGAAGGGTCAGGAGGGTACAGATAAAGAGTCCGGGTGGTGGTCGTGTTCTTATACAACACTTGATGGAGGAAATGTTCCTGCGGCGGAGATCGAAAGTGCAAGGAAATGTCTCGATATACGACAGTTCAGGCAGGAGTATGAAGCCTCATTCGAAACATTCTCAGGGCGATGTATTTATGCATTTTCCCGGGAAAAATCACTAAAAAATGTATTTTATGATTCCAATTATCCCGTTCACGTTGGTCTTGATTTCAACGTCAATCCAATGTCAGCCACTATCTGGCAGGAACAAGCAGGAGAAAACGACGAGGTAATTTCTTGTCAGATAGATGAAATTATACTGCCAACATCTAAGTGTCTGACCGAAAATGAGTTGAGTGATTTCAGCGGGTTATGATTCATGGGTTTGCGATAACCTGATGAGATCAAGATGGCCTGGACTGAAATCACCCGAGCGCAGTA
>NZ_WOSX01000038.1 GCF_011516735.1 Acetobacter fallax
CTTCAACATCAAAGAAACCAGACTGCTTCATATCGCCATTCCCTCAATCAACGCAGAAGAAATAGAATCATACAGAAGACCTCAAAACCAGGGGGTTTTTAGAACCCTCCAAATCGCATATTTCCATCAACCGGAAATTCCGGCTTATTCGGAAGTGGAGGGCGACAGATGCCGCCGCCAGCGATGGTGCGAGATTGAGAGAATTACTACTCTACCGCAGCAATACTGCGTCTGATGTCTGGGCCGGCACGGCCTATTGGTCAAGAGCCAATGCACCTTTCATGGAAAAGCAGGGCTTCGTCCCGAAAGTTCACCGTAAAAAGCCGCATTTCAAGCCGATGCCCCGTCATATCCAATGGGCCGATGCGGGCCACTCCACCATCCGATCCCGTGTAGAGCATGTTTTTGCCGATCGGAAGTCGCAGACCGGAGTGTCCGTCTGGACAGTAGGCATCACTCGCGCCAACCTGAGGGTCGGGCTGGCCAATATCGTCTACAACATGCGCGGCTTTCTGTTTCTGGAGGGGAGCAGCGCCGCCGCATAGCAAGTCAGCACTAAAAAGCTAACCACTCTGCACTGAATACAGAACGCAAGCCATCGTGCAAAAGCCGTCTATCAACTTCCACTCCGCCGGAAATCAGGCAATTGCGATGTCAGCAAATGGCTTTTTGAACCCTCCATGTGCCATGCCACAGATACGGCGAACGGATGCTGCCGCAATGTCCTAGGTCGCGATTGCAACATTAGTTGCCGCGATCAGACGATTACGTGTTTGTTCCTGTGTCTCTTTTCTGGTCGGTCGCATAAACCTGCACGCAATTTAACAGTGAGTCCAAATATGTATGTCAGGATCTCCGGACGATATCCTGGCCATGGGTGTCACCAGGATATCAGACCATTGTTCCCCGCTACGAAACCTGACCTTTATGTTCGTCTCCACCCCAGATTAGCGCGAAACTTTTCCAGCCAGTCTGTTATCTTGTGCAGGGCCTCACTCCCCTTTCCAAACAAGCCGGACAGATCGTTTCCAAAATCATCGCCATCTGCCTCTTCTTTCTTCGGTAGAGGTGGCAGGATATGAGAGAAATAGGTTTTATCAAGAAGGCGGTGCAACAACCGCTCACCAGGGAATGGTTCCCCATTATTGATCGCTCTGGCCGCTTTGAATATTGTCCGGATATCATACTGCGTCGGACTGATATCCGGAACCTGCTTTGGTAGTTTAAGCAACGTATAGACCGCGATACGCGCCGTACGGACCGAGCTTTCCATTGTGAAAATAATGTCGTTGCTGGTCTCTACGAACTGACCAAGCAGACCAAGGTTCGTGCAGCCCTCGGGAACGACATGCGGCCGGTCTCCAGCAGCGCGCGGCATGAACTGTGCTGTAATATAAGGCATCAAAGCCAGACGAACCTTCGTGTTTAGAGCAATGGCGTCCAGTTGCTCCACTATTCCGAGATGGTAGCAGAGTTCAGCCAGAATTTCCCGACCGGTACAGGCGGGCATCGGCTTCTTCACATAATTGCCTTCCTTGTCCATCAGAAGAGCATAGACCCAGATCACCAGCACATCATCAGGCTGGGTCGGAAAATGTGGCTGACGATTGCAGGTGAAACTGAGCACCCAGTTAGAGTCGGTAAAGGTGATGACACCGCCCGTTACGGTCTTGCCCGAATAGGGATCGTTGACCGAGAACTCCTTCAGTTTATCGACAAAAGGTGACGGCCGGCAGGTCAGTGTCCCGGACTCCCACATTGAGCCTTTGACATCACCATAGAACTTATCCGGCCGACCAAAGACAGGAGATTTCCGAGCCAGATTGCGCCACAGCGTCCAGTCGCTCTCTTCCCCGGGCTCATGGAGGCCACGTTCCAGAAGTGGCACCGTGTCCATGTCACCATAGGCCGTGCCTTCCGTCATGGAGCCGGTCAGGGCAAAAACCAGATCATTCGGATGAACAGGTATGGTGGTTTCCTGTCCATCGACCATGGCCCGCAGTCCGGTTACGGTCTTTTCGTCTCCGCGTATCTGAAGATCGACATCATGAACGCGCGTGTTGAACTGGATCTTCACGCCCTTGTCCTGCAACAGACGTGCCAGGGGGACGACGAAGCTGTCATACTGATTGTATTTCGGGAAAACGAGCGTCGACATGTCCGCCATCCCGTCGATCGCATCCAGGAAGCGATGCATGTACAGTTTCATTTCCAGCAGGCTCTGCCAGTTCTCGAAAGCGAACATCGATCGCCACAGGTACCAGAAATTCGTCTCAAAGAAGCTTTCGCTGAAATACGCCTCTATCGTGATGTTATCGAGGTCTTCCTTGCGTCTGAGCAAGAGGCGGATCAGTTCCCACTGATGCGATTTGCTGAGCCCCAGGGTCGCGAAATCACGAATTTTCCCCTGTTGGTGCATAAGGCGGGCTTTGGAATAATTGGGGTCATTATCGTTGACCTGCCGATATTCATCGAGAACACTAAAGCCCGCAGGGAGTTCAAGGGCTGGAACATCCTGGAACAGATCCCAGAAATTGTCGTAGTTCCAGTTCATCTCCCGGCCGCCGCGAACGATATAGCCCGCTTCGGCGTTACCCGCGCCGTCCAGTGACCCGCCGGCAATGTCCATCGTGTCGAGGATGGTGATGTCTTCACCTTTCATCCTGCCATCACGGATCATGTAGAATGCGGCGGCAAGCCCGGCAATGCCGCTGCCGATGATCCATGCCTTGCGGCCGTCCACCGCCTCAACCGGCACAGGGTGATTCCGCATATATGGCCCCATCATGTCCGGCGGTGGCAACGTGTCCTGCGGTCCCTTACGCCAATAGGTCGCGGTTGCATCGGCTTCGACAGTGAAGGCTTTGGTCAGGCTTTCTGAGCCTGAGGATACATTATCACTCATGACAATCCCTCTATTCTGGACCGATAGTCGGTGATCGCACTATCCGCACGGCTGGCGATATCATCTGATATTCATATATAAAATGGTATTTACTTTCCATGTGATTGTCCGGAATCCAATGAAAACAAGAAAAAAAATTCCGCTCGCATGACTACGGCGTGTCGTCAGTTAAACCATGAGTGTGGCACGTGGGGGTTGTACTTTGTGGTTGTGTGTGCTGACTGTTTTCCCGGTTTTTGGGGGGAGACAGACGGATGTGGCGCTATGGTTTACGCGATGACCACTAGGAGCGGATAAGGCTATCGCGCCGGGCTTCATCACGGCGTTGCAAGAGCGCTTTCATGTTCATCGGAGACTATCCAGGTGCGGGATCGCTCCGTTATGCCTATGAGCTGAACCTGCCGGGACTGCGAGCCCATCGCGTGAACGATTATCCTTACCTCGTGTTCTATCCCGAGTGTGAGGATCGCATTGATGTCTGGCGCGTGCTGCATGCGCACAACGATATTCTGCTCGGGATGAGCGATCCAAATGTAGAGGGCGTGTAGTCCTGTGAGCGGCCGTTCTCTCGACCGAACGGTAACGCTTCAGCAGAGGTAAGCCGATCATCTGTCTTGATTTAAGGTGTTAAACTTCTGATATTGCGTAATTATATTGCCGCCTGAAGTGAATGTGGGCATCGGTGCTTGCGTGCCCCCGCAACCATGAAATTCCATAAAGCCCCGCCAAGTCACTGACTTGGCGGGGTTTTATGTTTGCGTGGATGGCGGAGCACAGGGGATGCCGTGAGATTGGCCATTCGCCCGATCTGTTGAGATCCTGATTCCAGAGCTGGATCGCCTGACCTTGCCCCGAACATGCCCTCAGATTTAAGTTAGGGTCTGTGCGTTGCTATATGCCGTTTTGGCATGTTGAGCGAAAGCCTCTGGTGTCATGCCATTGAGGCTGGTGTGGGGCCTGACAGCGTTGTAGTCGGCCCGCCAGACGTCGATGACCGTCCGAGCGTGGGCAAGGTTGCGGAACAGGTGCTCGTTGAGGCATTCGTCGCGGAACCGGCCGTTGAAGCTCTCGACGAACCCGTTCTGCTGCGGCTTTCCCGGTGCGATATAGTGCCACAGCACCGACCGCTTTTCCTGCCAGGCCAGGATCGCGTTCGAGGTCATCTCGGTGCCGTTGTCGCTGACGATCATCATGGGAAAGCCTCGGCTTTCTGCGATCCGGTCCAGTTCGCGGTCAAGCCGTTCGCCCGACAGCGATGTGTCGGCGACCAGACCGAGGCATTCCCGGGTGTAGTCGTCGACCACCGTCAGCACCCGGAAGCGCCGTCCGCTGTTCAACGCGTCCGACACGAAGTCCAGGCTCCAGCGCTGGTTCGGCCCGTCGGGCAGCACCATTGGCGAGCGCGTGCCCAGCGCCCGTTTCCGACCGCCCCGCTTGCGGACCGACAGACCCTCCTCGCGATACAGTCGAAACAGCTTCTTGTGGTTCATGGCGATCCCTTCGCGGTCGAGCAGGATGTGCAGCCGCCGATACCCGAACCGGCGCCGCTCTCCCGCCAGTTCCCGCAGACGGGCACGCGCTGCCTTGTCGTCCGGGCGGCGCGACGCATAGCGCCACGTCTTCGGATCGATACCGACCAACCGGCACGCACGGCGTTGCGTGTAACCCTGCTCCGTAATCGCCCAGGTCGCAGCATTTCGCCGCAAGCCGGGCGTCACGAGTTTTTTGCCAGCAGGTCCTTCAGCGTCGAGACGTCCATCACGCTCTCGGCCAGGAGCCGCTTCAGCTTCGCGTTCTCGTCTTCCAGAGCCTTGAGCCGCCGCGCCTCCGATACTTCCATGCCGCCGTATTTCGACCGCCAAGTGTAGAACGTCGCATCGCTGATCCCGTGCTTGCGGCACAGATCGGCCGCCGACGCACCCGCCTGATGCTCTTTCAGGATTCCGATGATCTGGTCCTGCGTGAAACGTGATCTCTTCATTGTCTGTCTCCGGTTGGACAGACCTTACTCAAAAACGAGGGCATTTCACGGGGCAGGGTCACGCCTTATCAAGCTCACGATCAACACGGGGTAGTTCCGCGCGCATCGCAGCGAGATCCGCGCCTCGCTCCATTCTGACGCGGTTAACCTCCCGGGTGAATTCATCACAGAACTCCTTGAACAGGGCAGGGTCAAAAGCCGTCGGGCATGAGGCGCGGGCAAGGATGTGCCCGGCTTATATCGCCGGGCTGATCGGGCCGGGAGATCGCAAGAGCGTTTAGCCGATGGCCGCGCGCGCAGATGAGATCAACTACGATCGGCTGCACCATTTCATCGCGACCGGTATCTGGGACAGGGCCCTTGTCGAGGCAGCGCTGGTGAAGGCGGCGGATCGCCTGGTTGGCGACGAGGCGGGTTTCCTCGTGATCGACGATACGGCGCTGCCCAAGAAGGGCACCCATTCGGTCGGCGTGGCACCGCAATATGCCTCGTCGCTGGGCAAGACGGCCAACTGCCAGTCTCTGGTTTCGGTCACATTGGCGTCGCGCGAAGTGCCGGTGATGGTGGGTCTACGGCTCTTCCTGCCCGATGAATGGACCAGCGATCCGGAGCGCATGGCGCGGGCTCATGTGCCGGAAGATAAACGAACGTCCCTGACAAAACCGGAGATTGCGATCGAGGAGATCGATCGGGTCATCGCCTCAGGTGCCCGTTTCGGCTGCGTGCTGGCCGATGCCGGATACGGTTCCAGCGGCCCGTTCCGACAAGCGCTGAGCCAGCGCGGCCTGTCATGGGCGGTCGGCTTGTCCCGTCGGCAGAATTTCTATCCTGCCGACGTGGCGCTGGTTTTCCCCAACGCAAAGGTTGGCAAACGTCGTCAATATCATGTCCCGGATCAGTCGCCGGTCGCTGCCCAAGCATCTCTGGCCACGGAAAAATGACATAGGGTCAGCTGGCGCCGCGGCACCAAAGGCCGGTTGGCGTGCCGTTTCGCGGCGCGCCGCGTCCGGATCGCCGATGGACACAAGCACCGCATGCTCGACAATCGCGTGCAGTGCATGCCGGGCGATGAGGTCTGGCTCGTCAGCGAACGCCGGGCAAGCGGCGAGCAGAAATATTACGTGTCGAATCTACCGGCCGAAGCGAGCCTCAGGACGCTTGCCGCGGCGATCAAGGCCCGATGGATCTGCGAGCAGGCCCATCAGCAACTCAAGGAAGAACTGGGGCTCGACCATTTCGAGGGGCGGTCATGGAGCGGACTGCACCGCCACGCCTTGATGACCATGATCGCCTACGCGCTCCTCCAGTCCCGCCGCCTCAAGGCAGCGGGACGGAAAAAAAGAATCGGCGGCCCACCGCCCCAGCCGAGTATGCCCGCTGTCCGGCAAGCCATCCTGGACCTCCTGACGCGACCTCCCCCAAGCGGTGTCCCCACTGTGAAAAATCGCTCGCCGAGCCCACTACAGACGTTCTGCCAAAGTAGTGCTAGAATGCGCTTTCCAAGGTTGGCATCCTGAATGCCATAACCGGCGGAACTGGGGCGGTGAAAAGGCGGACTTCGACAAGGCACGTATGGGCAGCACAACCCTGTGATAGGCCCGATGCCGCCTGGTCGCGGGTCAAGACATTTGGGTTTCCGTGATTGTCGCGCAGACCGTCGGCATCGGACCATGCACCTGTTGAAAGACGGACAACGCCGGGCATGATGGCGGGGTCCGGGATAGCGGCGGCTAGGCAGGCGCCACGTCCATTGAACAGCTCAACAATATCGCCTGCGTTGATGTTACGGGCTACGGCGTCGCACGGGCTGATGTAAACTGGCTCTCGGCCATGGATCTTTGCGCGGCGGCTGAGGGATGCGTGGTCGAGCTGGCTATGCAGGCGTGTGGCGGGTTGATCGGAAATCAGATGCAGCGGGTATTGTGTGGTAAGGGGCGATCCCAGCCATTCCGTAGGTGCGAGCCAGGCAGGATGGCCAAGGCAATCCGGCAGGTCGAGTTCGGCCAGAGCTTCGCAATAGAGCTCAAGACGTCCGCTGCGCGTGGGCAGGGGGTTGGCCAGCGGATTGGCCCGGAACGCCTCGAAAAGCACTTTGGGCCGAGCATGAGCGCCCAGATCTAGCAAGCCCTGATCCCAGAACGTATCGAAATCTGGAGTGGTGACATTGCGCTTCGCCGCCCCGGTGCGAAAACCATCATACAGTGCGCGCAGCCATTCCATCTCCGTGCGCCCCTCCGTAAAGGCGGAGAGAAAGCCGAGCTTTTGTGCGATCCGGGCCAAAATTGCGTGATCGTCCAGAGCGTGGGCATGCGGGTCCGCCGCGCGTTGCATGGCGATCACCATGCCTTCCAGCGTTGCATAGCCGAGGTCGTTGCGTTCGAGCGTGGTTGTGGTGGGCAATACGATGTCGGCTGCACGCGCCATCGGCGTCCAGTATGGATCCTGAACGATGATCGTGTCCGGCCTGCGGAGCGCCTGACGGAGGCGATTCGTGTCCTGATGGTGGTGGAACGGATTGCCGCCAGCCCACCAGACGAGCCGGATGTCTGGATAGTGATGGGTTTTGCCTTCGTAGGTGAAGGCTGAACCTGGCGCCAGAAGCATGTCGGCGATGCGGGCGACCGGAATGAAGCGTACAACGGGGTTTTTGCCTTGATCGAGTGTCGGGCCCTTGAGGCGCATGTGTGGACTGCCGACGCTGTTCATCGCGCCGTATCCCAATGCAAAGCCGCCGCCCGGCAAGCCGATCTGCCCAAGACAAGCCGCGAGCGCCATGATCGTCCAGAATGGTTGCTCACCATGGGATGCGCGCTGGAGCGACCATGCGCAATTCAGCATCGTGCGCGTGGCCGCCATGTCGACGGCCAGAGCGCGGATGGTGGCGGACGGCACGCCCGTGATGCGTTCCGCCCAGGACGCGTCGCAGGGCGGCGTGCCTGTTGTGCCCCGAATGTATGCGAGGAATTGCTCGGCGCCGGTGCAATGAGATTCGAGAAAAGCGCGGTCGAGTGTCGCGGTTCGGTCCATCTCATGGATCAGCGCAAGCATGAGGGCAGTGTCGGTGTTGGGGCGGATCGGGATCCACGTGACGCCCGCCCCGGTATCGATATTGTCGGCGACGGGCGAAATGTTGATGAAGCGCACGCCGGCAGCCGCGGCCCGATGCAGGCCCTGCGGCACGCGATGCGTGCTGGCCCCGCCGGATGACACCTGCGCGCTTTTGGGAGATACGCCGCCGAACGTGACGAACAGACGTGTGTGGGCTGCGATCACATCCCACGACGTCGCCTCGTTCAGGATCGTATCAAGCGGGGCAGCCACATACGGCATGATGACGCGCCCGGCGCCGAGGCTATAGCTGTCGACGCTGCGGACATAGCCGCCGGACAGGTTGAGGAAACGATGAAGCTGGCTCTGCGCATGGTGAAACCGCCCGGCACTGGCCCATCCGTATGACCCGCCGAATACCGCTTCGTTGCCGTGGGTCGAGGTGATGCGGCGGTATTCATCCGCGACGATTTCGACTGCCTCGTCCCAGGGTACGGTCACGAAAGCGTCGGGCCCGGAATCCCCTCGACGGCCTCGGGTTTTTCTGTCCAGCCATGTCCGACGGATGGCTGGTCCCACGATGCGCAGCCGCATCACATCAGGACTGCGCTGATCCAGGCCAATCCGGTTCGGCGACGGATCAGCGGCGAATGGCGCAAGCGTTATGCCGTCTTTGCCACCTTGCTGAACTTCGTAAACTCCCCAATGGGCAGCGTTATATCTCCTGGACGTCATGATCTGTGACTTTCGTGCTGCCGGAGTCGTTGGAAGATGATGTGCCGAGTATGAGGAGCCCGGTTCCGCCACAGATCAGCAGGAGCGCCGTGCCGCAGAAAGGGAGCACGAAGCTTCCCGTCGCATCAAGGAGTCGCCCGGCTACGATGGGACAAATAATCCCCGCGATCATGCCGCATGTGTTGATCGCGGCATATGTGGTGGCCGATCCGGGCGCGCCCAAAAGCCGATCCGGGAGCGTCCAGAAAATCACATAGGCCGCATAGAGGCTGGCCAGCCCGCTAGTTGTGCATCCCAGAACCACGGCGATATTCGCAGTGTCGATCGCAAGCAACAGCAGGCAGGCGGCGCCGAGCGCGCAGGCTGCCAGACACAGCGTCACGCGATGCTCCGAAAAGCGATCGGCGAGGCGGCCGGCCACGATCATGGCGACCGCGGCGGCAGCGAACGGCAAGGACGAGAGCACGCCGACCATGCGGAGTGAGCCCACATGCGCCTCGGCGATGAGACGCGGCAGCCAGAAGCTGAAGATATCGTTGCCGCAGACAATTCCCAGAAAAGCGAACAGAAGCACGGCCCAGCGTCTCACCTGCGGACGGGCAGCGCCTGCGACCGGTGTCCCAGGCTTTGGTGGCTGCGCGATGTTTCCGAACGCGCTCTTCTGTGCGGATGAAAGCCACGACGCATCGGCCGGAGAGTTGGGAAGGAAGAACAGGATCCACGTGCCGATGAGCAGGGCCGGGAATGCCTCGATCACGAACATCCACCGCCAGCCTGCGACTCCGAACAGCCCATCGGCACGCGTCATGATGTCGCCCGATATCAGGCCGACCAGCACGCCCGACAGCGGGCCTGCGATCTGCTGGATCGAGATTGCCCGGCCAAGGCGCCTGTCCTGATACCACCGGCGAAGGAAATAAATGCATAGCGGGGAAAACCCGGCCTCGAATGCGCCGAGTAAAAAGCGCAGGCCAAACAGATGGGACTTCTGGGAGCACAGCGCCATCGCCATGCCCGCAAGCCCCCACAGGATCATGATGCGAGAGAAGGTCCTGGCGGCGCCGATACGTTCGAACAGCCACGCGCACGGGATCTGGAACAGGACATACCCGGTATAGAACAGGCCAATGGCCAGCCCGTAGTCTGTTTCCGTCAGTTGCAGCGTCTTGTCCATCCGCAGATGCGCAAACGAGATATTCGCCCGGTCGACACAGTTGACTACATACGCCAACGAGATGACGGCGAGGACGTTCCGATCGACGGCCCGATAGGCGGACTTCGTTACGGTATCGGTTTTCTCGTGGATCGACATGACTGTGGCAGGTTTCCGGCGGTGGATAGGTGCAGGCGAATGTTGCGGAGCGCCTGCGATAGATATATCATATATCAACTCGTCGATGCAGCTATGCCAAATATCGCGCATCGGGCGTGCCGCCAATCAGAAAAATGGACGATGTTCGCTATGAAGCTTGCTGATTTTGACCGGGTTCCCCTCGGGTTTCTGCCGACGCCTGTCGAGGCGATGGAGCGGCTTGGCGCCGAGCTCGGGATCGGTCTCCGGATCAAGCGCGATGACTATACGGGCTTCGGTGTCGGCGGAAACAAGATTCGCAAAATGGAATATCTGATGGCCGATGCGCGGTCGCAGGGTGCCAATGTGCTTATCACAACGGGCGGCCATCAATCCAACCATGCTCGGACGGTCGCGGCGGCGGCAGCAAAATTCGGGATGCGCTCGGTCCTGGTGCTGCGCGGCGATCGGCCCGACACGTATCAGGGCAATCTGTTGCTAGACCGTATTTTTGGCGCGGAACTCGAATTTCTGGATCCCGATGCCTATTTCGACCTGATCGAGGAACGGATGGAGGCACATGCCGAAGCCGCGCGCCAGAACGGAGAAGTGCCGTTCATCATTCCGCTAGGCGGCGCGAACGCCACCGGCGCGCTCGGCTATGTGCGTGCGGTTGAGGAAATGCGGGCGCAGTATGAGGCAAGCGGCGCGCGCGCGCCGGACGTTGTCCTTCTGCCATGCGGTTCAGGCGGCACGTTTGCGGGCCTTCTGGTCGGCTGCAAGATGTTCTGGCCGCAGACGCGTGTGATCGGCATCAGCGTTTCGCGCGATGCTGCCTGGTTCCAGGGTGTCGTCTCGAAGATCGCCAACGAGTGCGCGAACCTTCTAGGCGAGACGTTCATCTGGCAGCCGGAAGACGTATCGGTTGCCGATCGTTTCGTCGGTACGCGTTATGGCGTGCCGAGCGATGACGGCAATAGCGCCATCCTGCGTGTGGGCCGCACCGAAGGCCTGCTGCTCGACCCGGTCTATACCGGCAAGGCGATGGCCGGCCTGTTCGGCTTGGTGGAGGACGGCACGATCGCCCAAGGGTCTGAGGTGACATTCATTCATTGCGGTGGCTCTCCGGCGCTCTATCCGTTCGCCGAAACGCTGGTTGACGCCTGAGCCCATGACGATGCCAGACCTTGTGTCACCCCAAGCGGCCATGAGGTTGGGAGCTGTGCAGTTCCTCGACGCAACATGGGCGCCGCCCTCGACCGGCCGCGATGTGAGCGCCGAGTTTGCGGCCCGCAGACTTCCGGGAGCCGTGCGGTTTGATATCGATCGGATCGCGGCTCCGGCGGTTCCAGGCGGCCCGGGGCGGATGCGGCCGGCGCTCGATGCGTTCGTGCCGCTTGTGGAGAAGGCGGGGATAGATCCGGCGCTGCCACTCGTCGTTTATGACCGCAACGGGCTCTATAGCGCGGCGCGAGTCTGGTGGTTGTTGCGGTCCTTCAGGGTTGCGCGGGTGGCTGTGCTCGATGGCGGCATGCCGACATGGGAGCGCGCCGAGGGCGCCATGGAAACCGGATTGCCTCCGCCTGTCCAGCCGACGGACTGGCGGGCGGTCGTCCTGAGCGACGATGCGGCTGCGACCTGCACGTGGCAGGACGTGTTGCAGGTGGTGGAGCATGGCGGCGCGCAGATCGTGGATGTGCGGCCGCCCGGGTTTTTCCGTGGCGATGTGACGGGCGTCTATACCGGCGTGCGTGCGGGACATATTCCGGGTGCTACAAACATTCCCTATGCGGAACTGATGGATGCGGACGGGTGCCTTCGAGCGCCGGATGTTCTTGCGGCCATCGTGGCCGGGAAGGGGATCGATCCGCATGCGCCGGTTATCGTTAGCTGCGGGTCGGGCGTGACGGCGTGCATTCTGGCGCTGGTGTTTGCGATCTGTGGCTGGCCGCGCCCAAGGATCTATGATGGATCATGGGAGGAATGGGGTGCGCGGCCGGACCTGCCGCTCGCCTGACATCGCGTCTCTCAGGATGCGTTGCCCGAGATTGCGTCTTTCAGAACGCACCGCCAGCGATCGCGTCCTTCAGGACGCGCGCGGCCAGGGCTATGTCGAAAATGTTTAGCCCGAAGCTCGAGAAATATAGGCTGTCCTGCGGCGGTGCCTGCCACGCATTGCTCACGGCATCGGTCAGATCGGCATCGAGGCACGCGCGCGGAAATCCGCCTGCGCGATAAAGCCGGAATAGGCTCTTGCCGCTGCGCTCGGCAAAGGATCCCCATCGATCGCCGGTGATGTGATCGAACTGCGTGATGGCATCGAATTCGACTTCATGGTGCCCGGCCTGAACGAAGGTGAGGCCGGGGCGCACGTGCCGCTGCATGATGAACGGCTCGACAGAACTCGTGCAGCAGAACACCGTGTCGGCAGCGCCGATCGCATCGTCCAGCGAAGTCGCGACATGCAGACGCGGATCATCGGCATGAGTGGCGCGCAGGGTCTGCGCCTGAGCCGGGTCGCGCGACCAGACCGCGAGGGTCTGCAACCCGGGGAGGGCCACGCTGGCCATGTCGACATGCGCGTGCGCATTGGCGCCGCCCCCGATCACGAGCGCATGGCGCACGCCTGCGGGCCGAAATGCACCGACGGCGACACCCGACACGGCCGCCGTCCGCGCATGTGTCAGCCCGTCGCTCTCGACTGCGCCCAGCAGCGCGCCGCTGCGACGGTCGTTCACAAGCGTCATGGAAACAGATGCGCCCTCTTCCGTCGGGCGAATCTGCCGATGCGCCGTCCATTTGACGCCCGCTGCCTGATAGTCGCCGCCAACCCAGGCGGGCAGCGCATAGGCGCGGGCATGGGGGCCAGCCTCTGGTGCGAGAGGCACGGAATTTTCAGCGTCCATGCCGGCATCACCTGCGGCAAACAGGGCGGTCGTGCGCCGAACATCGTCGATGGCGCGGAGAATGTCGTGGCCGCCAAGGGCGCTGACGGTGTTTGCGGACAGGACAATCATGATGCGCGGACAGCAAGCAAAGCGCGCGCGGTCCGGTCGATCCAGACGGACAGCGAGGTCATGAAGCGCGCAAGCCCTTCCAGCGTCACGAACTCATTGGCGGCATGGGCATGGCCGCCATGCCCTAGGCCGCCGAGCAGAAAGATGTCCGTCACGTCCTGGAACAGGCCACAAGGCATCGCGCCGACCGTCCAGGGCCAGATCTGGGGCGCAATCCCGAAATCCTCATATGTCTGCGTCAGGGCGATCACGGCAGGATGGTCGCTTCGGAAGGTCGCCCCGGCATAGCCGCTATCATGCGTCAGCGTGATGTCCGGGCCGAAATCCGCGATTTTCTGCCGGATGTCGGCCACCATCGCCTCAGGATCGCGGTTCGGCGGGCATCGCAGATCCCATGCCACCTGCGCGGACGGCGGAATGACGCCGCTGTCGGCGGTCCTGTCGGTGACAATCGACGAGATGTTGAGGTTGGCGGACATCAGCAATGCGGTGACGCGATCCTCGGTCGTGCCGTCGATCGCGTAGCGTTCCGATTTTCGGATTTGCAGTTCGCGTTGCGGGTCGAACTGATCGGCCAGTGTGCTGATCAGGTCGCACGTCTGTTGTGTGGGCGCGGTGCGCCCGAGCGCACCGGTGCTGTCGGGTGCGAGTGTCGCAAGCAGATGCACCAGACGCCATGCTGGGTTGGCGATCCATGGGCTGTTGGACGAGTGAATCGGGGCGGTGGGCCCGCCAGACGGCCCGCCGCGTGCCACGATCGTTCCGCGCGCGATCCCCTTGGAGCCGAGGAAGATCCGGGGTGGCGCGCCGCCATATTCGCAAAACGATGGAAAGAACGCGGCACCGGCGCGTGCAACGGTGCCGTTGCGCAGATACGTGCGCAGATCGGCGCTGCCGGTTTCTTCCTGCCCGTCGAGGATGATCTCGATGTTGGCCGGAAGGGCGTCGCGTTGCACGAGGTCGCGCAGCATCGCCAGCATCCCGGCGAGCGGGCCCTTGTTGTTCTCGGCACCCCGTCCGACGAAACTGGTGCCGATCCCCGGCAGGTCCACGATGCCGCCCACGAACGGATCGAGCACCCAGCCTTCGGCGCTGGCCGGCATGACGTCATACATGTTGTAGAGCAGCAGCGTGACCGGAAGGCCGCGATCGATCCGCGCGTGGATCAGATCTCGGGTCTCGCCCGGCTCGATAATCGCAGCGCCAAGTTCGTCGCGCAGGAAGGCCGTCAGCGCGCGGGCCATCTGGCGGCGCCCTGCCGTATCGTCGGCGGTGGAGCGCAGCGTCGTCCAGTCATGAAGCAGCGACAGCGTCTGATCCACGAGTGGCCGTGTGGCCTGCGCGATGGCGCTCATCGTCGGTCTCCCTGTGTCCGGGACTGCATATCGCACCGGGTCGATATGATCCAAAAATAAACTTGTTGATTGATGATATATGATATATCGAATTTGAAACCAGATTTAAAGTCGAGGGTGGAAAGTCGATGTCCTACCTGATTGGATGCGATGTCGGGGGGACATTCACGGATGTCTGTCTGGCGGATAGCCGCATGGGCCGCGTGGTCTATGTCAAGATTCCAACGACCGTGGGCGCGCAGGCGGAAGCGGTTCTGGCGGCCAGCGCGCAGGCCAGGGCCGAGGCGGGGGTGCCTGCTGACGCGCTGCAACGCTTCGCCCACGGCACGACGGTTGCGACTAATGCGATCCTCGAGCGCAAGGGCGGCGTCACGGCGCTGCTGGTGACGAAGGGGTTCCGCGATATCCTTGCGATCGCGCGCCAGACGCGGCCGTCGCTCTATGACGCACATCTGCGGCGCCCGGACCCGCTGGTATCGCGGCATCTCGTGTTCGAGGTGGCAGAGCGGATGGATGCGGGCGGCCAGGTGGTTCAGGCGCCCGATCCGGCAGAGATGGCGGCAATTGCCGAAAGTCTGCTCCAGGGGGCGGTCGATGCGGTCGCGATCTGCCTGCTGCACAGCTATGCCAATGCCGCGCATGAACATGCGGTTGCCGAAGCACTGGGGGCATTGCTGCCCGGGCTTTCCATCTCGTGCTCGGCCGACATCTCGCCCGAGCCGGGTGAATTCGAGCGCGCATCGACCGCCGTCATGAACGCCTATCTCACGCCGCCGCTGGAGCGCTATCTGGCGGCGCTCAGCGCTGGTCTGGACGAGGCGTTCGTGCAGGCACCGGTCGTGATCATGCAGTCGGGCGGCGGTGTCATGCCGATTGCAGCCGCCTACCGGGAAAAGGCAGTCCATACCTGCCTGTCCGGACCGGCAAGCGGCATGATGGGCGCGGCCTGGACGGCACGGCAGGCCGGATATCTCAACGTCGTGACGATGGACATGGGCGGCACGAGCTTCGATGTCGGCCTGATCGAAGGCGGCGACGTGATCCGCCGCCACGACAGCGCATTGCAGGGCTTTCCCATCAACGTGCCGATGTTCGACATCGTGACGCTGGGTGCCGGAGGCGGCAGTATCGCTACAATCGATGCAGGCGGCCTTCTGGTCGTCGGGCCTGAGAGTGCAGGCGCGCGTCCCGGTCCGTGTGCCTATGGCAAGGGCGGCACGCGTCCGACGGTGACCGATGCTAATGTCGTGCTGGGGCGTCTGCGCGCCAACCGCCAGATTTCGGGCGGCATCACGCTCGACCGCGACAAGGCGGTGGCGGCGATCAACGCGCATATCGCGCAGCCTCTGGGCATTTCGGTGGAAGAGGCGGCGTCGGGTATTCTTGCGGTCGTGAACGCAAGCATGAGTCGCGGCATGCGCCGGATGACGATCGAGCGCGGATTCGATCCCGAAACATTCGTCGGCATGGCGTTCGGCGGTGCGGGTCCGGCGCATGCGGCCGATCTGTGTCGCGATCTGGGAATGCGCACCGTCATCGTGCCGCCGGCGCCGGGCATGCTTTGTGCGCTGGGGGTTTTGCTGTCTCCGTGGACGCATAGTCAGGCGAGTGTCGTGTCGGTTGTCGTGCGTTCGGGCCATCATGCCGATAGCGCGGCGCTGGATGTGGCGGTCGGGCAGGCGCGCGAGGCCATTGCGGCCCGCGCTGCGATCGATGGTGTCGATCCGGCGCAGGTCACGACGACCATGGAGCTCGAGATGCGCTATCGCGGGCAGGGGCATGATCTCGGCGTGACATATGTCGCAGGCAGCAGCGATGCGGTCGGCGATGCGGTGGCGGCGTTCCACGCGCTGCATGCCCAACGCTTCGGCTACCAGCGACCCGAGGAAGCAGTCGAAATCCGCATGCTGCGCGCCATCGGCCACGCACCTTCGCCCGATTTCGTCTCGCCCATGCTGGGTAGAGCGGCGGAAGGCGAGGGCGATGCCGTCATGACGACGACGCCGCTTTGGGTTGCGGGCGCATTCCGTGAGGCGCCGGTGCTTGATCGGACGAAAATGGCGCCGGGTCGACGCTGGCACGGTCCGTTGCTGATCGAGCAGGCGGATTCGACCGTCTATGTCGGGGATGATGCCGTCATGGTGGACGCACAGGGCAATCTAGTTATCGAGTTGTCGCAGCAATGATCGCAATCCAGCAGAACAAGGCCATCCTTGCGGAAATTCTGCGCCATGGCCTTCAGGCCGTAGCCGAGCAGATGGGTGCCGCCCTCGTGCGGACGGCCTATTCCGTCAACATCCGCTCACGTCGGGATTTTTCCTGCGCCGTCTTCGATGCGCGGGGACGCCTGATCGCACAGGCCGAGCATATCCCCGTCCATCTCGGGCTGTTCGGCGGGTTGATCGAGCGGTGCCGGGCGCGATCGGGCGATCTGCCGGTGGGTGCCATGTGGATTGTCAACGATCCGTGGATTTCCGGCTCACATCTGCCGGACGTCACGATCGTGGCGCCCGTGGATGTGGACGGCGCGCGCATCGGCTATGTCGCGAACATGGCGCATCACGTCGATGTAGGCGGGGCCGCACCCGGGTCGCTGTCGCTCGGCACGCACGAGATCGCGCAGGAGGGGCTGCGGATGCCGCCGCTCCTGCTGCTGCGTGACGGTGCGATCGACCCCACGATCGTGGCGCTGGTTGCAGGTGCAAGCCGCCTTCCTGACATGGTTTCGGGCGATCTTCTGGCGCAGGTCGCGGCGAACTGGACCGGCGTGCAGCGCCTTACCAGCCTATATGGCCGCATCGGGACAGGCGCGTTCGAGGGCGCGGTCGAGACGCTGCTGGCAGCGACGGCCGAGCGGCTGAGGCGGCGTCTCGCCTCGCTCGAGGAGCGGTCTGCGACCTGTTCGGAAATTTTGGAATGGGACACGGACGGGCAGGAGCGTGATCTGGTGATCAGAGTGACGCTGGCGATCCGCGACGGCGTCATTCATGCGGATTTCTCGGGCACGTCGCCGCAGATCGCGGGGCCTGTGAATGCGACATGGCTGATCACGACCAGCTGCCTACTGTATGTCGCCAAGACGTATCTGGACCCGGATCTGCCGTCGAACCAGGGGCTCGCGGATGTCATTGCGCTCGACAGCGACGAGGCGAGTCTGGTCAATGCGCGGGAGCCTGCGGCGGTGGCGTTGTGCACGTCGATCACAAGCCAGCGCACATGCGACGTGCTGATCGCGGCGTTCAATCAGCTGATGCCGGAGCAGGCGATGGCCGCGTCCTCGGGCAGTATGAACGCGCTGGTGGTTGGGGGATATGACCCCGTCCGCAACTGCAATTTCTCGTATGTCGAGACGCATGGCGGAGGCCAGGGCGCGCTGTCCGATGCGGATGGTGCCGACGCCACCCACACGCACATGACCAACACCGCCAATTCGCCGATCGAGCAGATGGAGCGCGAATATCCGTTCCTTGTGCGTCGCTATGGGCTTGTGGAGCGCAGCGGCGGCGCGGGCCGTCATCGCGGCGGCCATGGTCTGGTGCGCGAAATCGAGCTTCTGGCCGACTGCGTCGTTACGGTTCACATGGATCGGACGCGGCACCGGCCGTGGGGGATCGCGGGCGGACAGGCTGCGGGCCGGTCTTCCCTGACGGTCACGCTTGACGGAACCAGCCGCAAACTTCCCGGCAAGACGACATGTTTCGTGCAGCGCGGCAGTGTGCTGACATTCAGCACGGCAGGCGGCGGCGGTTATGGCGCGCTGTCGGACCGTCCGGCAGAGATGCAGCAACACGACGAACGGTGCGGACTGGTGGCGCGCAGCGCATGAGCGGCACCGACGGCGCCGCGTATGATGCGGCGTTTCAGGGCGGCTTGCCGGAGCGCGTTGATTGCGTCGTCGTGGGTGGCGGCATTGTCGGCGTGTTTGCGGCCCTGGATCTGGCACGTGCGGGGCGCTCTGTCCTGCTGTGCGAGAAGGGCGGGATCGGGCTTGAACAATCCGGGCGAAACTGGGGCTGGTGCCGCACGATGGGCCGTGCGGCGGCGGAAATCCCCTTGAGCCGCGAGGCCCTCGACCGGTGGCGGACGCTTGAACCCGATGCCGGCGTGGACGTGGGCTTCCGGCAGTGTGGCACGCTGTATCTTGCCAAGAGTGCGGCTGATCTGCGGCGTTACGGTCGGTGGATCGAAACCGCTGCGACACGCGGCCATCACGACACCACGCTGCTCGACGCGCGTGAGGTCGAGACGTTTCTGCCGCCGGGTTCGGCACCCTGGGCCGGGGGCATGCATACGTCATCGGACGGCCGGGCCGAGCCGGGACGCGCAGCACCCGTCGTGGCAGGGCTTGCGGTCCGCGCGGGCGCCATGATCCGCACGGGATGCGCCGTGCGCGGGGTCGAAACGCATGGCGGCCGGGTGCAGGCTGTCGTCACCGAGCATGGCCGCGTTGCCTGCGGCCAGGTTCTGGTGGCCGGGGGTGTGTGGTCGCGCCTGCTGCTGCAGGGGATCGGGCTGTCGCTGCCGCAGCTTGGCGTCATTTCGACGGCGGCGCGCACGGCACCGACGGCCGCTGGGGCCGACATTCCCGATTGCGCGGTGGGTGGCCCGGATTTCGCATATCGCAGGCGCGATGATGGTGGATACACGATCGCCCGGCGCGGCGTTGCCCGCCACGACCTGTCGCGCGGCAGCCTCGCGCTCGGGCCGCGCTTCATGAAGTCCTGGCTGGGTGGAAGCGACAAGATCCGCTTTCGCCCGGACTGGAGCGGGCAGACATCGACCCTGATCGGATCGAAGAGCGTGCTCGGCGAGCGTTCCGTATTCGAGCAGTGCCGCACGCTCGATCCCGCACCGGAGCACGATGTGATGCGCCAGGGCTTGCGGCGTCTGGTCAGAAATATATCGTCGTTCGAGGGTGTGCGGATCGCGCAGACGTGGGCCGGGATGATCGACGTGCTGCCCGATGCGGTTCCGGTCATCGATCGCAGCCGAATGATCGAGGGTTTGTATATCGCAACCGGGTTTTCCGGGCACGGTTTCGGTATCGCGCCTGCTGCGGGAAACTTGATATGTCATATAATGTGCGGACAGGCGCCTACGGTCGATCCCGCGCCGTTCGCCGCCGCAAGGCACGGAACGCATTAGATGAATGATAGTGCAATGGTGGTTTGTTTGAGGAACCCGTGGCGATGAGCAGGTTGGCGGCGATGAAAATTCCGCGTGCCCAGAAAGTCGGGCTTGCTCAATATACGGAAGATTGTCTGAAGCGGGAGCTTCTGGAGGGAAGGCTGCGTCCATCGGACCGTCTGGTCACGCGGGAACTGGCGGAGTTGCTGGGAACCAGCATCACGCCGGTTCGAGAAGCCCTGCTGCGGCTTGCGGCCATCGGTGTGCTGGAAGCGCTGCCGGCGCAGTCCTTTATGGTCCCATTCTTGAGCAGCGCGCGTTATCAGGAGCTTTCGGACATTCGCAAGGCCGTCGAGCCGCTGGCGGCATCCCGTGCGATGCACAACATGACCGCCAAGCGCCTGAATGAATTGCGTGCGATCCAGGAATCGTTTCAGGAGGCCAAGCGGCGCGGGCAGGTGGCGCAGGCGCTGGCGTTCAACCACAGCTTCCGCTTCGCGCTTTATGCGACGGCAGAAATGCCGGACTTGCTCGAGGTCATAGAGAATCTCTGGCTGAAAATTGGGCCGACCCTCAATTTCCTGTTTCCGCAAGGCGATCTGAGCAGCACAGACAGCCATAATTACGACCGTCTGATTGCAGTCTTCGAGACCGGTGACGAGGCAGCCGTACGAGAGATCGTCAGCAACTCCATCGAGGAGGGGACGCGGATTATCGTCACCAATCTCGAGAAGGCGGCGGCATTGGCCGAGCCGGCGACGGCGTGATCCTGCGTGCGAATGTGATGGTGATCTATGCTGCCCGTTGAAAATCGTGTGGTTATGCTTAGTGGTGCGTCCGGCGGCGTCGGGCGCGGCATCCTGTACTGCCTGCTGGCGAACGGCTGGCGCGTCTCGGCGGGACTGCGCGACATCGGTGGATTGGACGATCTGGAAGCGCGCCCTGACCAGTTGCTGTGTGTACCCTATGATGCAGCATTGCCGGATGCGGGACAGCAGTGGGTTGCAGCGACGATTGCGCGGTTTGGTGCGATCGATGCCGTCATCAATGTCGCAGGGGTGTTGCTGCCGTCGCGGCTCGAGGACGAGGATGAAACCGCGCTGGACCAGAGCTGGGCGATCAACTTCAAGGCGCCGCTGCGGGTTGTGCGCGCGGCCTTTCCTGCGTTGCGCAGGGCAGGGCACGGGCGGGTAATCAATGTCTCGTCGTTATCGGGCAAGCGGGTTGCGAACACGAATATCGCCTATGCTGCCAGCAAGTTCGCGGTGACGGCGATGACGCATGTTATTCGTCGCGAAGGATGGGACGACGGCATTCGGGCAACAGCGATCTGCCCCGGTTTTGTCAACACGCCGATGGTCGCAGGCCATGTGGCCGTGGCGCCTGAGGACATGACGCAGCCGGAAGATCTGGCCGCGTTGACCGAGCTGACCTTGCGGATGCCGAACACCGCGATCGTTGCGGAAATCCTCGTTAATTGCCGGCTCGAGGCCTCGCTGTAGGGCAGCATCGGGCGCTGCGATCGAGACAAACGACGTAAAATATGGCGCACTCGTTGTTATATCGGAACATTCCGGTTGGCGACCACAAAATGGCTTGACGCCTCCAAAACACTCAAAATATATCATATATTAGCTTATGCGGTTTATCTCTCACGTCTCGGCTTGAGTGGTTCGCGACGGCGCAACGATCGCTTGATGGCTGGCCGCCGTGGACAGCAAGTTACCGCGATCAGACGCGATATATGATATTTCATTGTGTGGCCTATATCTCGTCGAAGACCTTAATTCTGTGGCCCGGAACTAATACTTCCGTTTTGTTGTGGGACTTGTGTGATGCGTCAGATTTTCAAAGGAGACCGATCCTCGATGCGCATAAATGCTGCGTCGCGAGCATGGTTTTTCATGAGTGTTGCGATGTTGGCAGTACCTGTCTGCGCGCAAGCCGCACCAACGAGCACTGACAAGACGCCCGCGCATAAGAGGCCCGCAAGGCAAGCAGCGCCCGCGCTCCAGACCCGTCCCCAGGCGCCGGCCCAGCCTCAGGCGCAGCCCACGTCGGCCCCTGAAATGGTGGAAGTCCGTTCGACCGGCATCGTCAGCACCGGCGCGCGCTCGGCCGCGAAGCCCATGCAGATGTCCAATTCGCCCTTGAGCGACATCGCGATGGTCAGCCATTTCAACAACGAGGAAATCCGCCGCACGCCTGTCCACGTAACAGCCGATCTGCTGCGTTCAGTTCCGGGTTTTCAGGTTGACGACTATCAGGACGGCGGCATCGCGCAGGGAATCGGCGCGCGTGGTTGGTCGAGCGAGTCCGACGGCAACTATATCGCGACGTTCATCGACGGCTCGATCCGCAACGTATATTCCGGCATCCTCAACGGCTATAATGACCTCAACCCGCTGATCCCCGAATTGCTGGGGGGCATGACCGTTATTTCCGGGCCGTTCGATGCGCGTTATGGCGGCAATTATGCGAGTGCTGGCAGCATCATCATCACGACCCGCGATTATGTGAGGCCGGGCATCTCGGTGACGGGCGGCTCGTTCGGTCGGGCGCGGGCGCTCGTGACGCTGGGACGCCGCCTGAATTCCCATGCCTCGATCTATACGGCGGTGGAGGGGCTTTTCGACTCCGGCTATCGCCGCAACAGCGTGACGCGTCGGATCAACAGCTTCACGAAGTTCGTCGATCGGTTCAACGAGCGTGACACGCTGCGCGTGACGGCGCAGGCGTATATCACCGGCTATGGCCAGCCCTATTCGATCCCGCTGTCCTATATCCAGTCCGGGCGGATGTCGGAGCGCGACCCGCGATCCTATATCGATCGCGGCGCCAATGACCAATACACGCTGAATGGCCAATTCGAGCATGTTTCCGGAAACTTCACGCTCGATGCAAACGTGTTCGTCAACAAGACCTGGCTGACGCGCTCCACGACGACGGGCCTGCCCGGCACGACGAACGTGCAGCATCTGTATCTCGACGATCGCTATACCGTCGGCGCGACGGTCGATCCCTATTGGAAGTTCCGACTGCCCAACGGTGGTTCATGGGATTTCAAGGTCGGGGCCGGAACGCATGTCGATTTCGCGCGCAATTTCCATCAGTTGGGCGAGAACAACGTTGCCTATACTGCGGCAGTGCCGGGATATTACGGCAGTTTCCTGAACATGAACCGCTTCACGGAAATCGCGAACGGCGCCTATGCCTCGACCTCGATCAGCCCGCTGCGCTGGATCAAGATGACGGGAGGCATGCGCTATGACGACTTCATGTATTCGGTCAACGATACACGCTATGGAACGGGCGGGATCTCCCATCCTCGGGTCGCGACCCACACGGGCGCACCGTCGATCAAGGCAGCGCTTGCCATCAATCCAGTACCTTTCTGGACGGGGTTCCTGAACTACGGACAAAGCATCACCTCGCCTGACGCCAATACCGATATTCCGGTCAATTCGACCTTGCAGCCGTCGAAGCTCGGCAGTGAGGAAGCCGGTATGCGCTTCGACTACAAGCCGTTGAATGCCCATATCCAGGGCAGCGCCTATGTCACGATCGATTCCAACGAAATCGGCTTCAATCAAGCGACCCTGACGCAGGCCAATCTTGGAAAGTCGCATCGCAGCGGCTACGATGCGGACGGCGCCATCACGCTGATCAAGAGCAAACATGCGATCATCGATCTTCAGGCGAACTACAATTGGGTGCGCGCACGCCTCGTCAGCACACAGACCAGCTTCATTCCAAACGTCGCGGACTGGATGGCCGGATATGGGGTGCACGCCACGTTCCCTATCACCGACCAGAAGGCAATCGACCTCAACGTCACGCATCAGTTCATCGGTCCACAACCGCTCAATTCGGCACGGACCTACACCGCGCCGCAATATCAGCGCATCGCGACCCGCGTTTCCTACACCGATGCGCGCCTGTCGAACATGCGCATCTGGCTGTCGGGCATCGTGTTCCCCGGCAATCGGTTTGCGGAAGACGAGTGGATTTCAGGCTCGACGATCTACACCGCACCGCAGCCGCGCCTGACACTCGAGGGCGGGTTCTCGTTCGGGCTGTAACGCTCGGCGAAACTTCTGGAATCGCTGTCAGAATTCCCCTTTTGGCGTTTTTGTGATGCGCTGCCTTTCTGTTCTGATAGAGGACGCGATGGCGGCGGCGATCGACATAATGCGGACGGAGTTTGATGCGGCGTGTCGCCACATGCTGGCACTGGCGCTGGTCTATGGAGAGCGTCGCGGGGCGATGCGGCCCGTTGGGTTGGGATGGATCGCCAGGCGCTACGGGACCGGGTCCGTCACTACAACAAGGGGGGGTGGCCGGGCAGTGCAATCGCACTTGGAGCCCTATAGCCGAGTTGTCCGTCCGCAAAAATGGAGAGATCGAAGAACCGTTGATTGATGCGTCTGGCTCCTGATTTCAGAGTTTTGGCGTGCTGATTGATGGCTCCTGGGGTGGCTTTCGCTCTGCGTTTTGAGCAGATCGGGAACGATCATCCGCTGGACTGCTACGCGTGGGCGTTAATCCTCTCGAGGAAGAGAAGGCGGCGCATATTATAGACGATATTGGCCAGCCCGATCCTCATGGTTGCACGAGTGATACCCACTGTCCGGATGAACAGTCCGGTCTGTGACTTCTGATCAGCAAAGACATGCTCGACACGTGACCGGATAACGGACTTTCCGGCGTTGGATTTCTGGATGTGCCGAGGCATAGGCTTGAGATGCGGCTTTTTCCTGTGGACCTTCGAGACAAAGCCCTGCTTCTCCATGAAGTCTTCGTTGGCTTTTGAGCGATAGGCTGTGTCTGCCCAGACTATTGAGGCCGTATTGGTTTTATCCAGCAAGCCCTCTCTCAATCGCGCACCATCACTGGCGGCGGCATCGGTTGTTTTCCATTTCCGGATCAACCGAAATTTTCGGTCGATGGAGACATGGGATTTGTAGCCAAAGAATGGGATGGCAAGATCTGTTGCGGGGATCGTCCCATCCTCCTGCCGCTTTGCTTTCGTGAACTTCAGCGTCCACCGCGCATGCCTGTCCTTGTGGGACAGCTTTGACGGCTTGTCCTGCCAGTCCTGTGGGATCCGCCCTTCACGCAGATCCGCTTTCTCAGCATTTGTGTTGCGCTGCCTGGGAGCCGCGACCAGCGTTGCATCCAGGATCTGCCCTGACATCGGGAGATAACCAGCGTTCCGCAGGGTTGCATCAAAGCGATTGAACAGACCATCGACCGCACCCGCCTGTGTCAGACGCTCACGGAACAGCCAGACCGTTTTGGCATCGGGCACGCGATCTGACAGCCCCAGACCGAGGAAACGCATGAAAGACAGGCGGTCATTGATCAGATATTCCGTCCGTTCATCGGACAGATTATTCAGCGTCTGGATCACCAGGATTTTGAACATCAGCACCGGATCAAACGGCGGACGGCCGCCTTTGCTCCCGTCCGCATAGGCCAGAGCCTTCTCCAGGTCAGGACGGAATACTTCAAAATCCACAGTCCGGGAAAACGCTTCGAGCTGGTCACCAAGCCCACTCAGACGAGCCAGGCGATCTTCAACATCAAAAAAACCGGGCTGCATCATCATCCATCCCTCATCGTAAGATGAACGATGGAATCACACACAGGGCCTCATAACCAGAGAGTTTTTCGAACCCTCCACGTCCTGCCCGCAGATCAGCTCTCTCACCGTTGGTATTGCGTTGCTTTGGAGCTGCCACCGGCGTGGCATCAAGGATCTGACCGGACATCGGAAGGTAGCCTGCGTCGCGCAGGATCGCGTCAAAACGATCAAACAGTCTTTCAATCGCACTGGCCCGTGTCAGACGCTCACGAAACAGCCAGACCGCTTTGGCATCGGGCACCCGATCCGACAATCCCAGCCTGAAAAAACGCATGAAGGACAGGTGGTCATTGATCAGATACTCCGTCCGTTCATCGGAGAGACTATTCAGCGCCTGGATCACCAGGATCCTGAACATCAGAACCGGATCAAAAGGCGGGCGTCCGCCTTCTCCCATCTGAATACGCCAGAGCTTTTCCCAGATCAGGGCGGAAAGCTTCAAAACCTACAGTCCGGGCAAACGCTTCGAGTTGATCACCAAGACCGCTCAGCCGAGCAAGCCGCTCCTTCAACATCAAAGAAACCAGACTGCTTCATCATCCACCCTTCATCACAAGATGAAAGATTGAATCATAGGAAACCCATCAAAACCAAAGAGTTTTTTAGAACCCTCCAGGTTTTTAACCACGTCGTAATGGCAGGATCCGCAATCCTGTCGCCGGCACTGGCAAGCCGCACCCTCTCGCTATCGGCGCTGGAGACCCTGCTGGGCAGTCTCGGGCGCAATGATCCGCAGGGGTCGCTGGCGGAAGCATGGCGGCGCATCGAACTCGCCCGCCATGCCAGGAAGTCCCGCGATGTTCAGCCGGTCATTTCTTCTTCGAGGTAGTCGAGCAGCTCGGTCGTTTCCTCGTCGGTGAGCATCAGTCCCCGGCAGGCCTCATTGTCGCGGGGGAAGTCGACAGGTTCGCCGCCGAAATCACGGTTGCCAGCGCTGATCCAGAGAACCCGATCCGGTTCATTGGGATCGTAGTCCAGACGCACACCCAGGCCGTCACCAAGATTGATGAAATCCGAGAACAGGTCATCCTCGCAACGAAGCGGCAGCGTGCCAATCTCAACGCCCACCCATCGTTTCGGGAAGCGCGCTCGCAGAAGGTCAGTGAGCTGGCGTGTGTGCGGCCGCAGATCCTTCGGATCCCGCACCGGTGTCGGTGGTTCAAGTGGCGGGAGAAAACCTGCCTCTTCGTCAGACCAGTCCTCGGGCTCAATCGCCGGCGCAGGCTTCTTCGCCATAAATCAGACGTCCTTATAACAAATCAGATACAGTTAAAAACCGAAGTCCCGACCGGAACCAGAGGGGATCAGAGCCATCAGTTCAGCGCACGGCAGTCCGATGAGACCGAACGACTGTAAATCAGTTTTGACCGTCCGCCACCAGCCAGCTCGCATCGAACCCATTTGCTTCCCGGCTGCCCCGGAAACGACTTGCGCAGAATCACCATTTCGCCGTCCTCACCCGCAAGCGATACGATCTGAAAACCGTCATCGAGCAGCTGCGCCATGGACTGCGCAAGGGGCGCGAATGTCGTGGGCATCTTGCCCGCCGCACGGCCGCCTGCCGGCGTCACCGGGCTGCCGATTACGGACTGGGCCTCGGCAGGGCGGGCGGAGAAAGACGCTGCGATGAGCAGAACGGCGGCGAAGCCGGAAATATAGCGCAAGGGGCCATCTCCTTTTCAAAACAGCGGCAGCGGAAATCGTGACGCGGGTGGATACATCTGCCCCGCCAGAAACGGGGCCTCAGCAAACAGAACGGCGGCAAGTTCATGCACGATACGCGGCAGTGGGGTCAGCTGCGCGTAATCCATACCCTGCACAAATGACGAAATAATGGTGGCAAGCCATGGCGCATCGAGAGGAGCCACCAGATCGAGAGGCAGAGGCAGGGCGTCGAGAGGCGGACTGATCCGTCCCGACTCCTTCCCCTGCTCGAAAAGCGTCTTCACCGACCGCCACAGCTCCGCGCCGACGGCCCCACACCATGCGACTGCACCGACCACGATCGGCCGCATGGTGCGATACCGGCCGTAATGCAGCCGGAACGCCGCTCCGCCGGGCAGGATCCGGCCATCCGCATCGCGGGGATAATCCACCGTCGCCCACCAGCCGGAGAACCCTTCATAGGGAAGCGGCCCGGAACCCTCCCGGACGATCCAGGAAAGCCCCTCACTTCGATCCGGCGTCACGGGTGGTCTGAGCTGGACCGCTGTGCGGAAGCCCTCTTCCATCAGGATATGCTGAACCGTCAGCATCGTGTGGTCTTTACGAAACGACATGGAACGGCATGGGCGACAGGCATGAATGTCTCCTTGTTCGGGACTACCTGCGTGGCCGGGAATCATGCGACTGCCACGTGAAAGATCGGAACCATCCGTCATATGCGACCGCAAACCTCGTCCCTGATGACGGGAACACTATTTCTGTGGCATTTCGAGGTGTCGGCCGACACCCGCGTCAATGCCGTCCGAAAGAGGATACGACACCAATATGAGCAAGGCGTTCATCGCAGCGGTGCTGCAGGACAGCATGGAAAGCACCGGCGTTGCGGCCAGTAAGGCAGCCGACGATCTGATCGAGGCGCTTGTCTCCGAGCTGGAGAAAACCGGAAGCTTTACCCTGCCCGGCTTCGGCACGTTTCGGGTGAAAGACACCCCGGCGCGCTCGGCATTGAATCCCCGCACTCTGGAAACGGTCCAGGTCGAGGCCGGTCGGACCGTTCGTTTCAAGGCATCTCCCGTGCTGAAGGCACGTGTTGCTCCACCAAAACCTGCGACCAGGACAAAGAAAGCGCCGGCCAGGGCGTCGGTCAAAACATCCACGAAATCACCGGCCAAAAGCGCCGCCGCTGCGGATCCGGCAGCCGCTACCGCGAAAAAGACCCGCGCTCGGCGCACGGCCTAAGCGAGACATCGCACGTCTGCCATCATGAGGATAGCGAGTATCTGATAGATAGCTGGTAGCACGGCCCCGGTTTAACGCGTGCTTTCCATGCTTTTCCTTATCGCTGGTCGCATGATGGTGGCCGACACTGATCTCCTCGCTAAAGCAGGAGATCCACGTCATGAAATCTCATTACCGTCGTCGCGCTTTGCTATGCAGACGTATGCCCGGCGAACGCATGGTCATCCGGTGGGCTCACACTGGCGCCACAGGTATGCAGCCGACGCTTTCGCAGACCGAACGCGTGCGCCGGTCGGACATGAGCCCACCGTGGGCTTATGGCCTCACTCCGACACACCCCGCGCCCAGGAGCACCATGTGATGCGGCTCCAGGTTTTCTTTCCGACAGCCCTCACGCTTGCGGCAATACCGCTCCTATGCGCTTCCGCCCTGGCAACACCACCTGTCAGCACAACGAACCTGAAACCAGCGACAATTGAGACGCCTGCCGGGCCAGTGACTCAGCAACTGCGAGATGGCACGGCGACTTTTATCCAAGCGTGCCGGGGCTGGACGAAGGAAGTCCCGTTGCAAACCGTACCCTCTTCATTGCGTCATCATGACCCTGCGACGACAGCGCAGTTCAATCTATGCCAAATGGCCATGCACCCAGACCAGTTTCATGCGGCTTTCCGGTTTTACACCATGCTCGGTGCGTGGGGCATTCTGCTCAGCATAGCTGTGGCCGCCTATCTCTTCATCCGAATCAGCGTATTCGCCTGGCGCTTCCTGCGGCAGAGAAGGGTCGCCCCTCCATCTGTCGCATCCCGAAGTTAACGATGTCCCGCTCCGCAAAACACATAAAACCATTAAGGGGAGTTAGTAATGCCCACGGCCTACGAACCGAAGTTCTCACCTCTTCAAAAAACAACCAGCGTTATTTGGCAAGTGGTGACTTATATATTGCTTTATGTGCTGCCTGTAGTTCTCTTCGTCGGTTTACTGGCATTCTCTGTCCTCTTGCCATTCTTTTCTAACTGAACCCAAGCGGGAATTGATAGTGGCGGACGGAACAGGAATAACCGCAATGATGAAAGCATTGTTTTTCGGAATGACTCTCAGTTTTTTCCTGTTTTTGAGTTTGGTTGCCGTCCTCTTCTGCTTCGGTGAAGCCTCACCACAAGCCGGCATATTTCTCTGCTGTGGAGTGGCTGGACTCTTTTGTTTTGTAGCTGGACTGATCACTGCAAAAGGTATGGCGAGATGACTGATTACCAGACGACTGAACAACGTGTACTGGAGATAACGATCTACGGCGTCCTCCTACACGTTCTGCTCGACAACGTGGATGCTGTTATGGACGCGGAACCTGATAATGAGACGCCGGACAGCCTCTTGGGACTTCTTTCTATCCGCAATCAGCCATTTATGATTCATGCGGTAATTGACAATTATATATTGGAGAAACTGGGGAAGCACACTGCGGACAATATCAATGAGGCCGAAATATATTCGATCATAGAAGAAGACGACCCATATTTTGGCACATTGCTCGCCGTAGCTGCCGGATCGGACGTTATATTCCATCCCAATCCGTCAGAAACACCTTATGCAAATGCCAAATTGTCGCTCGTCAGATACGATCGAATTCCGAAGTGATGAAACATGTATTCGCAGGAAGACGCGATCATTGACCTAAATGGAGAGCACCATGACTGTAGCACCTGGCCACGTATCGGATACACTTGTCTATATTTGCGAATTTTGTCTGGTCCTTTTCGGTTTCAGCCTGCTGAATGTGGTGGGCTTCACAGACACTGCGCGGACCCCATTCATGAAGGTCATGTGGTTTTCGGCAGCTGGCTTTGTTTGTTCGGGCGCGGCCTTCCTGATCGCGCGGTGAACCCGATCCTGTCGTCTGTTCGCTGATCCGCACTATTGCTAAGTCTCCGAAATGGAACCTTATATCCTTCTCGTACGCCCGCGACTTGATCCGGCCACCGAGCCTGTTGCAAAGCTGCTGATCGAGCACAGGGAAACGCTGGTCCATGGAGACGGCGGCACTGTGTTGAAAGCGCATCTGTCTGTCCGCTACCGAATCATCGGTGAAGTTCCATACGGACATCGGAAGCAGACATATAAGTTTCCGGCGTGCTACGTGCGGGACTGTGGGAAAGATGGCAGGGTCTGCCTGACAGGTTCAGAGCCCTTCAGAGGTGCTGTCTATCTCGAACCGGATAGCCTTCTGGGCAACCGGATCGGATCGTTCCTTATGAATGAGATCATTAAGTGGGCCACCACGTGGCCTCATGCTGACGTCAATCCGATAAAACTCTACGCGCATCAGGGAAACGGCGAAAACAAACCGCGTCGCAACCGGTTTTACGAGCAATTCGGAATCAGATTTGACTACACGGACCGCTCTCACGCGGAAGGCCTTGGCCGCGAGATGCAGGCCGGATCCCTGACCCCGTGGGCGAATCTACCTGACAATCTCAGCGTGATGACACTGGAAGAATTCCTGGACCAACAGGAGCGAACCTTGGTTGCCGCGCAGCGCGATCTAAAGGCGCAGCGCAGACGTTCTCAGAATCTCGACGCGGCTCTGGGCCGCGCACGTGATCACCCCATCAGGTTTTCAGGCGGGGTCATCTGGGAGACCCACGGCAGCATCATTGTGTGGCTGGTTCTTTTGCTCACCGCATCAATGGTCTGGTACCGGTCGTGATGTCCAGTCCCGCGTAGACGGGACCCGCTGGCGCGATTTTATTCTGCCGGAGAAGAGCGCCAACCTGTGCGGATTTGCATCGTCCAGGGATGACCCTTCGTCAGGCGTGCGTGTACTGAAGGTAAATCACTCCAATGGTCATGAGGGAAAACACGCACATCGCCCCGACAAGTATTCTCGGGAGTGCAGGCTGCTCTTCGAAGACCCGTCTTTTCAAAGAGAAGAAGATTGCGCCACACAAAAAGACCGGGAAGAACGACATAAACAGCAAAGACATGGACTGTCTCCAATGGTTAAAGCAATAAAACACTGGTAACTACGGAGCCTGCTGAAGCAAAATGGAAAAGCGACTGTCAGTAATAAAGCCTGTCCATCATGCGACTGCAAAAAGTGAATCATGACGTCTTTCGGTCCGTGTCTTCTTCCGAAAGCCCGTCAGATGCTTACGTAAGGAAATAGTCTTTCTCCTCCCCCACGAGGCGCTGTTCGATGCGCGCACGACACTTCCTCGGCCCGGTCCCACAGAACAGATCAATAACACAAAGGACGAGAGTGTCGTCCGCGAGCCCCTTCCATCGTGCGGTCTCCCCCGTATTTCGCTCATCTCCCAAGCGATCTGACCAACTCGGCAAGAGCCCGGCGAACCTTCGGCGCAGCCCATTCGCGCAGCATCTTTTCTCCGCCGGCCTCGTGCTCCAGCGCGTAAGGGCTGGCCTCAATCGGCGGCATCTGCATGACGTGGTCCTTCCCGCCTGCCGGCACGGCCGGGAACGGATCGATCCGCACGAGCTGCGTCAGCAGGGCGACCGTGATGACGCGGCATTGAGGCGACGACGTATTGAGGCAAACGTAAGCGCCGCTTCCTTCTGTCACCGGATCGTAAATCGCCTTCCACGTGATAGCGGGAACCGGAATCCGGTGCGGGCCGACGGTATCAGTTCTGTCCGGGTCATAACCGGGACCGGTGACAACATAAAGTTCTCCATCCCTGTCCGCGAGCCCGCGCACGGCACTTTCCACGCCCACCCAGGCGCCCCGGTTCAGCTCGGCGGTCTGAGGCACGATATTGGAGAGTGCGTACGTCTCGGCCTGCCATGAAAGGCCCGCCTCATCGCCGCTTGGAACAAGATGGCCTCTGTCGTATCCGCTCGATCTGAAGTCATAGAGTTCGGCCCTCATGGTGTCGGGGAGGCGGGCATCCGGATAAAAGCTGCTGCTGCGTGGGGTGCGCTCCGCCACTTCGAGGTTCTCTTCCGAGAGATACTCGGCGGCCCAGAGCGCGCCTTTCGTATGCTCGGACGCCAGGACGGCGTACCCGTGGTTACAGAGCATCACGGTGCCGATCCGCAACGTCTCGTCCACCACGGCAGGAGGTTGTCCGCCGAAAAACTGACCCGCACAGGACACCGTCTGCGCGACGGCAGGCGTTGATACGCAGACCGCCACACCAGCGGCCAGAAGCAGGCTACGCATCAGACGCCCCGTTTCATTGCAGCCGGCGGGACCGGGCGACCGAGATGGCGGTGCTCCCGGCAATACCACTCCTCCCCTGAGCGCGTATTGAAACCGAACATTGCTCCTTTTCCGCAGGCCTTGCAGCTATGCGCGTATCCATGGCCTGCCGGCCGGGGTCGAAGCGATGCTTGTGACTGGTTTCCGAAAAAATCCATTGGCGGGTCATCTCTCATGGTCAAAGCCCCAGTGCATCAAGTTCACGGTCAGCCTGCGCCCAGCGTCCACCTGACTTGCGTGGCTCGTCGCGGCCGTGATTCGTAAGCATCCGGAGAGAGCCGCGGGCGTAATCAGGCTTTGATGGTATTATTGCTGTGGTGAAGGGTTTTCCAGTGCCATGGCAGGAGTTCATGGAGGCGTGGATTTGGCAT
>NZ_WOSX01000039.1 GCF_011516735.1 Acetobacter fallax
TGACTTGAACTCTGCCGCATACCGTTTCCGCGTAACCTTGCCCATAAAACCCGTCCTCGTTCAGGCCAGATGATAGCTTATCGCCCTGTCCGAAAAATGGGGACCACCTCTTAATATCGAATTTATGATTGAGGCCCAACTGGATATCCACGTTTCCGAGACCAAAATCCCCATCAACAACAAGAATCCTGTGCTCCCGGTTTTCACGCAGAAGAGCGTGGGCGAGAGTAAGAGAAAACCATGTCTTGCCAACCCCGCCTTTCCCGGATGCAACGGCTATGATTCCTGGTGACGATTGCTGAGTAGTGACATTATTTTCAGTAAAAAATTCAGTTCGTAGTGCTTTGGCGTAGGGGCGGGGCAAAGATGCAAAGGTGGATTGGGACATGATTGGGGGCCTCACATCGCTGCCAGAGCAGACGGACGAACCGCCTGTCGCGCCAGAGAGGGAATTGAATGACTTGCTGTGCCAGTATCAGATGATCGCAGAGCAGAGTTAAGTCCGGGCATTTTTTTGTCCGGTTTCTGTTGTGTCGCAGATGCCTCATCCTGTTCAGCCACGGCTGGATCTATCGCAGGCGGATCACCCTGATATGCAAGCCGGGATGCCAGCATCCGGGGCGTGAGCCGGACCAGACCACCAGCGGTCGCATTGCTGATGCCAGCTTCAGTCAGCACCAGACCACAGGCGGCTGCCGTGATCACATTGCCGACGCGCCGGGCCTGATCCAGTCTGGTCGCAATCATCATACGCGTTCGCGCTTTACTGAAAATTTCAGCAATATCAGCAGACTCTTCCGTATCGTATCCTGCCGGAAGAGTCAGGCACAGCTGGGCTCGCGTAGCAGAAGTAAGCTCAGTGAGAATCGCCAGTGTGTCCGCAGCATAAGGATCAGCGCTGGCCGTATCTATCAGGACCGGCTGTCCGTTGCGCCGTTGATGCAAAGCGCGTTTTAGCGTGTCTGTGTCATGTGCCGCCAGTAAAGGAATTCCCAGCCGTCGCGTATGCACAGCAAGCTGATCGATCCCACCACCACGTTCACGGTCGGTCGTAATCACAAGCGGCGTGTTGTCCGAAAGCACGAGACGTGTCGCAAGCTTTGCAACAGACAGAGTTTTTCCTGAACCTGGTGGCCCGACAAGAGCAAGTGGTGACTTCCCTAGCGAAAACGAAAAAGAGCCGAAACGCACGAGTTTTGAGATCGCAACAGAAAGAGGTGATGTCGTGAGATCATCAACAAGAACATCGGGAATTCTATGCCAGAGCAACGCATCTCTGAGAGTATCCGATGTGGCGGGATCGACTTCATCCGTCAGAGGAGAGAATCGTGAGACATCCTGATCAATGCCAGTAAAAACAAGCTTCTCGTCAGGTGCGTTTGGGAGTGTTTCGCTGCAGACGGGAGAGGCCTCGGCTAAATCTGGCCCCAAAACATCCGTAGCAGCAATCACCTCGACACCGCTTCCCGTCACGCGTTCAGACAGAATAAGAGCAGATTCACCAAGCGTCGCCCTAACCTGTCTTACGGCATCTTTCATGTTAACACCGGAGAATGTTCTCAGTTTCATGCCGTATCCCGTGACGAAAACGTTATTCTGGAGCTAATTTCTTACTGAATCGTTGCAAGTGTCCGGATGCGCGCACGCGGCGCAATTTCCGCCTGCGCCAGCACAGGCGTTGCCGGTCTCAGACGCTCCATGATAGCCCGGACGGCACCGCGTATATTGCCGCTGACAACGACAACAGGTGCTTCTCCCAGGGCCGATGTCTGATCGAGGGTAGACTTCAGCCGTGAGATAAACTCGTTCAGCTTTGACGGAGCCATGGCAAGCTGACGATCTTCCACTGGTCCAACCATGCTTTCGAGAAAAGTGCTTTCCCAGACAGGTCCAAGCGTGACAATCGGAATGTAGCCACCAGGCCCCGTAAAAGCAGCGCTGATCTGCCTGCAAAGTCTGGTACGAACATGGGCGACAATTTGCGGTATTGCCCGGTAGCCAAGCCCGCAGGCCTCCTGGATGGCTTCGAGTATTGTCGAGAGATCACGTATTGAAATCCGCTCCGCAAGAAGCGCCTGCAAGACGCGTTGTAATGCTCCCAGTGAAATCTGTGATGGTATCAGATCGGATGCCAGTTTCTGCTGATCACGCGGCTGATCATCGAGAAGCTTTTGCGTCTCAGTATAGGTCAGCAAATCTGAAAGATTTTCCCGGACGAGTTCACTCAGATGAGTTACGATAACGCTGGCAGGATCAACTACAGTGTAATTCTGAAATGTTGCTTTTTCCCGAAGACTCATATCAACCCACATGGCCTGAAGACCGAATGCAGGCTCTTTAGTCGCTTCCCCGGGAAGGTCTGGCAGACCTCCCACCGGATTCATGACCAGAAGGCGATTCGGACGTACATCACCCGATCCGACTTCAATCTCCTTGATGCGAACGGAATAATGGTCCGTGCCCAGTTGAAGATTATCCTGAATACGAACGGGCGGCAAAATAAACCCCATCTCGGAAGCAACAGTTTTCCGGAGAATTTTGATCTGTTCTGTAAGCTGAGGCGTTTCCCCGCTGGCAAGAGACAGAAGGCCAAACCCAAGTTCCAGACGAATCATATCAATACGAAGAGAGTCCGTAATCGGAGGTTCCGAATTCGTGGGGATGACTTCCGTAGCCGGGGCGTCTTCGTCTTCTTCAGCGAGAGGATGTTTGTAACGCATCCATGAACCGGCTCCCGCAAGACCGCCGAGCGCAAGAAACGGAAAGGTAGGGAGGCCCGGCATGAGAGCAAGGACGCCAGCGATACCGGCTGCAAGTGCAAGTGGTTTCGAACCACCGCCAAGCTGACGAACAAGCGTAGCATCCGCCGCGCCCTCTGTGCCCCCTTTCGTAACGACTATACCCGCCGCAGTCGACACAAGCAGTGCCGGAATCTGTGATACAAGACCGTCACCAATCGTCAGCGTTGTGAACGCAGATGCCGCTTCGGAAAGAGGCATGCCATGGCGGATCAGACCTATCGTGAGGCCACCGACAATATTAATGGCGGTAATGAGAAGGCTGGCGATCGCATCGCCACGAACGAACTTGGCAGCACCGTCCATGGCTCCGTAAAAACCACTTTCTTCTTCAAGCTCACGGCGTTTGCGGCGGGCAATCCGGTCGGAAATTGATCCGGATGCAAGCTCGGCATCAATCGCCATTTGCTTGCCTGGCATCGCATCCAGAGAGAATCGTGCAGCAACTTCAGCAATTCGTCCTGATCCTTTCGTGATCACCATAAAATTCACGACAAGCAGGATCGAAAACAGGATTCCACCGATAACAACATCGCCTCCCATGAGGAAGCCACCAAAAGCGGCAACGACGTGTCCGGCGGCATACACGCCTTCATTCCCATGACCAAGGATAAGGCGGGTCGTCGCGACTTCGAGAGAAAGCCGAAGAAGTGTGGTCAGAAGAAGGAGAGTCGGAAAAGACGTGAAATCAAGAGGACGTTTCAAAAACAGAGCAACCATCAGAATCAGGACGGAAGACGTGACTGAAAGAGCCAGTCCAACATCGAGAATCATCGTTGGAAGTGGTAAAATCAGAACCGAGAGCAGCGCAGCAACACCCAGTGCCAAGCCAACATCGGTGCCTGGTAAAAAACGTCGCCACCCACCGTTCTTCAGGTTGCGGATATCAAACGTGCGCAGGTTATTAACAAGTTCACTGGTCAGTTTTCGCGAACTGGTAGCTGCAGAATGGTTGGTTTCACTCATCAGGAGACCGTTACGCCATGCGAGGGTGGTGGAATGGCCGCACCCTGTTCAGCGTAATCACGAAGTTTATTTCGTAAGGCCCGAATGGAAATCCCAAGAAGAGAAGCAGCATGTGTACGGTTGCCCTCGGTATGCGAAAGTGTGTCCAGGATAAGCGCCTGTTCAACTTCTTCCATCCGGTGTCCAACCCATGGTGACATCGGGTCGTGGGCAGCAGAAAAATTTCCGGCCGCCGGTGTCGGGGGAAATTCGAACGCATCAACATCGATAACGTCGCCGGGAGCCATCAGAACGGCGCGATGCATGGCATTCTCCAGTTCGCGTACATTCCCGCGCCAGCTATGATTTTCAAGCATGAGGAATGCCTCGGGTGTGATCCGCCGGTCCGATACGCCATTCATTTCGCTATATTGATGCGCAAAATGCCGCGCAAGAAAATCAATGTCGAATGGACGGCTGCGTAAAGGGGGGAGGGCTATTGAGACGACATTAAGCCGAAAGTAGAGATCTTCCCGAAATCGCCCGGCAGCGACCTCTGACGGCAGATCGCGATTTGACGTCGCAACAAGCCTGACATTGACAGGAACAGGTGAATTTCCCCCAAGCCGGTCAATCTCGCGCTCCTGAATGGCGCGAAGAAGTTTCGCTTGCAGGCGAACATCCATTTCACTGATTTCGTCCAGTAAAAGCGTGCCACCGCTGGCTGCTTCAAACCTGCCGATCCTGCGTGCTGTGGCACCGCTGAAAGCACCCCGTTCATGCCCGAATAATTCAGATTCAACCAGTGTCTCAGGCAACGCCGCACAGTTCAGTGCAACAAATGGTCCTTTCGCCCGCTTCGAAGTCTGATGGATATGGCGCGCCATGACTTCTTTGCCTGTTCCTGATTCTCCGGTAATCAGGACCGAAGCATCAGATGCAGCAATCCGGTCGGCTTTTGCCAGAACACTGAGCATGACCGGATCACAGGAAAGAACCGTCTGCGTTTCATTCGAGGCATTCTGGATAAAGGCAGCAATAAGATCCGGATCAGGCGGGAGCGGAATATAATCTTCAGCTCCGTTGGCAATAGCAAGCGCCGCGAGTTCCGGATCTTCCGGTCCACACGCCAGAACAGGCGTTGAAATGCGTTCACGTCGAAGCCCTTCCACCAGCTGTGCGATGGCAGAATCAATGCCACAAATGACAAGTTTATGGTCACCCTGACCGCAGATCCGGATCATTGCCTGATCGACGGACTCAACGTGATCGACCAGTGCACCGCGGGAAAGAACGATACTTGCCGCTTTGCCCAGTTCTCCGGATAATGGGCCGACGATAAGAACGCGCATCAGTGGCTTGCCTCAGTTATTCTTATCGGATTTGATGATTTCTGTCATGGTCACACCCAGACGATTATCATCGACCATCACAACTTCACCACGCGCAATCAGTCTGTTATTGACGTAGATATCAATTGCTTCGCCAACTTTTCGATCAAGTTCAACGACGGCGCCTCGTCCGAGTTTCAGAAGCTGGCTGACCTGCATCGTAGAACGTCCCAGAACAGCACTCACAGTAACCGGGATGTCATACACAGCCTCGAGGCTATGTGTTGCCGCGTCCATCTGGTCAGGAGACGTGGTTTCGAACTGATTCAGGTCGTCAAGTGCGGACTGAGAGGTCATCGGATATGTCCTGTTTCTGAGATGAAGATGCGGCAGAAGAGCGAATGGTCGTCAGCAGAGTTTTGACGGTGTTTTCCAGCCTTCGACTAATTTTCCCGTCCGGCCAGCTCATTGCAAAATCAGAGGAACCAAGGGATGCATCTGTTTCGGGAGAGAGCCATGACGTTTCAAAAAAGCGAGCAAGAATAGTATCATTTCTGGCCAGAACTTCTGTGTCTGGATTGATCCTGAGACTAACAAGGAAATCTCCTGTAAACAGAGGCAATATATCGCGAAGCAACATTCCGGCCTGTAATGTCATCGTGGACTCAGCTATTTGCGGAAATGCCGAAATTACAGCATCCATAAGCGTTTTTGAGACACAACTCGCATACTCTTCCAGATGAGAAGAGATCGTGCCCTGAACAGATGTCAGAGCCTGCTCAATTGTTCGGATACGTGCGCTGTTTTCATTCTCCAGTGTCTGGTTGCATTCGCTTTGCACAGTTTCCCGTGTTTGTCTGGCCGTGAGTTCAACTGCGTTGCTGACAGCTGTGGCCACTGCTGCCTGGAGTTCCTCTTCAGTATATGTCGGAGCTGGAGAAGACGCGGTTGTGTGTTCGCCGTTGTCAGCAGATGCAGCAGTATCTCTGCCCTCTGATGATATTTCCTCAGGTAAAGCATCAAAATCTTCAGCAAAAAGAATCCCGGCTGTATTTGAGTAGGGAATAACGATATCGCTGCTCACGGAATCAGCTCATTACTGCTTGCGGACGGGTTAATATCGATCTCGCCCTGATTGGCGAGTTCCTTGATCACAGCGACGATTTCGGACTGCGCCGCGTCGACATCCTTAAGCCGCACGGGACCCATTGTTTCGATCTCATCCTGCAAAATCTTTCCTGCACGTGAGGTCATGGATGACAGAAAAAGAGTGCGAACGTCTTCGGAGGCTCCTTTGAGAGCCAGCGGAAGCTTTTCACGGTTAATATCACGCATGACTCTCATGATGACATCTTTAGAAAGACGCTTGACGTCCTCAAAAGTGAACATAAGAGCTTTGACGCGTTCAGCATCCTCAAGATTGCGCCGCTCCAGCGCGTTCATGAACTGAACTTCGACACGCCGATCGAAATTATTAAAGACTTCCGCGAGAAGCTCATGACTGTCACGCTTCGACGACCGGGCAAGGCTGGCGATAAACTCGGAACGAAGCGTCGTTTCCAGACTGTCGATGACGTCGCGCTGAACATTTTCCATGTGCAGCATCCGCATCATGACATCTACTGCAAATTCTTCCGGTAAAAGCCCAAGAACCCGCGCCGTATGCGCTGGTTGCAGGCGACTGAGAATGACAGCGACAGTTTGCGGATATTCGTTGCGCAGGTAATTTGCCAGAACGTTCTCCGGAACGTTGCCAAGTTTATCCCACATGGTCCGGCCCGCAGGACCCCGGATTTCCTCCATGATCTGATTTACCCGATCGGGAGGAAGGGCTCTTTTAAGCATCCGTTCCGTCGTTTCGAACGTTCCGATCAGCATGTCGCCGGAAGAAAAAGATTTGGAGAATTCGTTGCAGACCGTCTCGACAGTCTCCGCCGGAATAGTGCCAATTGTTGCCATCGCAGCCGAAATCTCACGGATTTCGGATTCATGCATTGTCGAAAAAAGCTGAGTGCTGTTGTCTTCACCAAGCGCCAGAAGAAGGATAGCCGCTTTTTGCGCGCCTGTTACTCCATGTTTACCAAGCATGTTCAGCCCTCATACTGTGGCGAAAGCCACGATCTGATGATGTTGAGACTCTCTTCCGGGTTACCTGATGCCAGATCGCGTACACGATGGATTGCCGAAGCTTTGAGGCGCCCGTCGATGCCGGAAAGGCTCATGAACTCAGGTTTGTTGCCTCCTGGCCCTTCCAGAGCAAGCGGAGCAACTCCATCGAAGTTCAGTGGTTCATCATCGATTTCCTGGAGAGCCGTGACAGGGCGCTCCGTTTCGTCAGGTAGGGCAGGCACTGCGCTCGTGCCACTTTCTGCTGTTGCAGCAGCCTCTTTTTTCAGGAGGGGCTTTGCAAAGAATGCAAGTGCCAGAAAGATCAGGAGGCCGGGAGCCAGGCTGCGGCCAAGATGAAAGAGGTCGTTCTTATCAACAGGAAGTCCCATCCAGGTAGCATGGGCAGCAGTCACCTCATCACTCTCTGTCGCAAACCGCATCGAGACGACATTGACAGCATCACCGCGTTTTTCATCATAGCCGATCGCCGTTTTGGCCAGTGTCGTGATCCGGTCGAGTTCTGCCTTGTCCAGCGGGGTCCAGACAGGCTTACCATCAGCGCCAGGATGTGTGGTTCCATCTACCATGACAGCCAGGCTGACACGGGATACGCGTGGCTGATCCTGAACGACCGTCCTGACTCGTTTTCCGATTTCGTAATTATTCGTTTCCTCGCGGCGATCGTCCTGACTTCCTCCACGCTGTTGTCCGGCATTGGCATTAGGAAGATTGTTGGCAACGGAGACGTTCTGCTGTCCATCCGTGTTGACGCTCTTGTCTGATGTTGTTTGCTGGGAGCGCAAAACTTGCTGGTCAGGATCGTAACTTTCCTGAGTTTCCTTAACCTGATCAAGATTCATCGTAACGGCGGCTTCAGCCCTGACATGCCCCGCGCCCAAAGTGGGGATGAGCATGGTTTCGACAGCCTGAGCGAGTCTCGTTTCCGTGGCCTGCCGCTGCTCATCAATGCTATGCGCGAGACCTGATGGACCGGATTCATCGCCGGGACGCGCAAGAACATTGCCGTGGTTATCAATAATAGCGATGTTTTGCGGTTTCAGACCGGGAACGGCTGCTGCAATCAGGTTAAGAATGGCCTGGACATTTTCAGAGTCGATTCTTCCGCCCGAAGTAGTGAGCAGAACACTGGCCTGGGCTGCCTGGCTTTCAGTGGAAAACATTTCCCGATGAGGAAGGACAAGGTGAACCCGTGCGCCTCGAACGCCTCGTATCAGCCTGACAGATCGCTCAAGTTCGCCTTCCAGCGCACGCGTTTCGTCAATATTCTGTTCGAACTGTGTTGTCGTCAGCGTGTTGGCATGATCAAATATCTCATAGCCGACCGAGCCCCCCGACGGGAGACCATCCCGTGCAAGCAGAAGGCGCGCAGAAGCGATCTGGTCCCGTGGCACTGATATGGAGTCACCCTGCGGTGAGGCTGAATGCGCAATGTGCGCTTTTTCGAGGTCGTCAGACATCTGGGACGCTTCGTGAAGATCAAGATCCCTGTAAAGCAGCGACATCGGCTGTTGAGAGCCATGTAGCGTCAGTACTGCAAGCATGCCCAGAAGACCGACGCCCACTGCGCCGAGAGCGATCAGGCGGGGAAGTCCAAGTGACCTGAGGCCGGATAAAGTCGCTTTCAATGGGAGCCATCCGATAGAAAAATCGATGGGAGAAACGTTCTGAAATGTCGTGTGAGAAAATATGAATTGGCGGGCACGTCGTTCCGTTTCAGTCTGACCACATCGTGTCTCGTGAAAGTGAAGTCATGCGATTACTTGCCGGTTAATGGCCGGCATTTTTTGCCGGGTGCAGGCGATATTTCCCTCTGGATCGCCATTTTTGGCTCAGCAGGCTTCACGATATGATAAAAGAATCGGGGAGATGCCTGTATTTATGGGCCGGGTCGGTCGGACTCGGTTACCGCAGCCCGGCACCAGCGCCGCCCCGCAGCCGCTTTACATATAAAATGCCGGTTCCCTCTGCCGGCCCGTTCAGGCCGGCAGATCCCTGAGATAATTGTTTATGAAGAACTGGCTGACGATGATGACGACGACGAACTGGAAGAAGACGAGCTGGATGTGTTGTCAGAGAAGGACGTGACATCAGACATGTCGACGCTCGAAGCGCCCATCTGAACGTAAATCGAGCTGCCATTGCGGTCGACGCCTGTCACTGAGCCGGTTACCTGGAACGGCACAGCAGACGTATCGCCGGAACTGTCCATCGTCTCTATGCCAATGTTGTAAGACCCGTCAGCAAGCTGGCTTCCGCTGTCATCTTTGCCATCCCACGTCCACGTATTGGCACCCACAGAGGATGTCAGTTCGGCGGTTTTTACCACGGTACCCGAACTGTTCGTCACGGCAATGGCAAGCGGCTCCGCCGATCCGGTCGTGAAGGATACATTCGCCTGCCCATTCTGGAGTGGCAGAACGCTCGTTGTTGCTGTAGCGGTCTTTCCGACCAGCGACATGTCACTCGATTGCTGACCATCCTGTGTCAGCGAAATAAGAGTTGTAAGATTGGTGTTGGTGTCAACCTGCTGCTGAACTCCTGCAAACTGTGCAAGTTCACTCGTGAATGTGTCGCTGCTCATAGGACTGCTGGGATCCTGATTTTTGAGCTGAGTCGTCAGCAATGTAAGAAATGTATTGAAATTACTGGTCAGAGACGAAAGTGCGCTTGTCCCCGCTGATGACGAATCAGTCGAAGCCGATGACGTCGCCGCACTGTTCGTTGATGCTGCATTCTGAGCAGAGGTCACTGCCGCCGTGAGCAGGCTGGCAGTCGAGGCCGTTGTTGATGTGGCGGTCACCATGATTGTTGATCCTTCAGACTGTTATGTTGACGCTGCCAGAGCGTGACGTGCTGGCTGAGGAGAAATAGGAGGCGTCGTCCGTCCGGGACGTAAGGCCTGCGGTAAGGACAGGAGATGCAGATGTCTGCGCGCCCCGGCTGTCCGGGCTGCCGCCCTGCCCCGAAAAGCCACTGAACTCACCGGAGAACGACCTGGTGCCGGTGCTGCCGTCCGATGATGAGCTAAACTGGGATGAATCCTGACCCGGGGAAGAAAAGCTGCCCGAATTGTCAGAGAGTCCGAAAGATATCTGCGCATTATCAGTCGATACCCCGGCACTTTCCAGCGCATGGACCAACTCGGACCGGTGAGACTGAAGTTCGTTCAGGGTCGTCAGCGCTTCTGTCCCGATATGGATGAGAAGGCCGGACGTATCGCTGTCCCGGTCAATTGTGACATGCACCGGTGTCTGGTCATCGCTCATGGGAACGGTCAGACTTACTGCTGAACTTCCGCCCGCAGCCTGGCTGACTGCAATCGTTGGGATCGTGCCGTCAGCCAGACCACCTGCTGAGGACGTGCTGGCGCCGGTTGCGGCGTCGACATTAAATCCGGTCACCACATCTTGTGGAACAGTGCTTTCCGACACGGTAAACGCAGGAGCGGATACGCTACCCGTAGTCTGAACCTCGTGCCTTTTCTCCGGATAATCGCGTTCCCCACTCTGTTTTTCAGACGACGATGAATCGGCAGATGCAGACTGGTTCGTGTCAGCCACCGTACCATCTTGTGGTGCAGTCTTCGCCGCCTGCATCTGCCCGACAGTCGAGGCTGACGCCTGCGTGCGTCGTGTGGACCGCCCGTTCTCAGTCGTTGTCCCGGCATTTTTGTCGCCATCTGATGCAGGCCCGGATGTCATCGCTGCTGCAGACCCTGCGGTTGTCAGCGTTTGCGACAGCAAAGGCGTCGCCTGAACCGGAGAAACTGAAGCGACCTGAAGGGTATCATCCCCGTTTTCCGCCGCACTTGTTCCGGGCGTGGCCACAGGCTGCGACGTCACCATGTCAGTAGCTATAGCCGGCGAGTTCGTCCGGGCTGCGGAGGTCGCCTGTCCGCCCGATGCATCAGCGACCTGCGGGGCTTCCTTCAGTGCTGTCGCCTGGTTGCTGCCCACCGACGATGAAACCTGCCAGGCCTGTTGCGGCTCAGCCGCTGTCGTAGCTGTCGGACTGACCGCAGACCCGGTCGCGCCAGTCAGCGCCGTTGCTACATTATCGACGCCTGAGGAGGAGCCTGTCGCAGCGTTCGCATCTGTCAGCCCGCTTACCATCAGTGCGGTCTGAGCGACACTCATCGTCCCGCCATTTCCTGTAAGCTGAGATGTTATCGTCCCGGCCGTCGGCGTGGATGCTGCACCGGAAGATGCTCCCTGTGTTGCCGTGGCACTCTGTCCGGCTGCTTGCGGCCAGAGAGTGTCAGAAGTGACCGACGGTGCCCCCTGCAAAGCAGACAGCACCTCATCGTTCGCTTTCCCCCCCGAAGAGGACATCGTGACCGCCTGCTTTGTCACCGTGTCACCAGAAAGTGCTGATCCTGTTCCGCTCGCCACATCCGTCGTCTGAACACCAGCTGTGACGGATGCATTCTGCGTAACATCCTTCTGAACGGTCAAAGCATCTGCCGCAGCAGCCCCGCCGGAGCCAGTCACTGCCGTCACAGACAAGTCCCCGCCAGTTGTATCGGACGCTGTAAACACCGGCACCCGATCTTCCGCGCCCGGCCCGACCATAACCGCAAGACCGGGATCATTCCCCGTCAGGTCCGTCGTCTGGGTGGCGGCAGCAACGGAACCGGAATCCTCAGCCGTGTCTTTTTTCTTTTTGCCGGAAGATGTTTCCCCCGACCCTGATGTCTTTCCACCAGACGCGATCACATCATTGCCCGCCGATTGCCTGGCAGTACCGGCAGCAACCACTTCGGTCTGTGTCACAACCCGGTCAGGGGCTGCTTCGGGAGCGATGTCTGTCTTAGCCGTAACGCTGCTGCCTGCCCCCGAAGAGCCACCGGAACCACCCTTCGTGACATCGGCAGACCCCGCAATCGCGGACAAATCAGACACAGAACCGCTCACTCCCTGGCTTGTACTGGCGGGAGGCAGCGTAGACGAAGTCCCGCTAACTGTTCCCGTCGAAGACTGTACGACAGAGGAATTAACCGGGCGTATATCGCCCGTGCTGCTCACGGAACTGCTTTTCAGAAGAGAGACGACAGTATCAGAGAATGCAGACGAGGTCGTTGTCGCTGCCTTTGAAGCCGTGACGCCCCGGGACCGGTTTCCGGCAGAAGCAGCCGCTCCTTTCCCCCTGGGGCTGTTTCCCGAAGACATCGATGTCAGCACACTCGCCATAACAACTCCCGATCGTTTGGTCCCGATCAGTTATGATGCAAGTTTCGGGCCACAGCACTGTCCGGCTTATTTCAGCCATTCCAGGGCGGCTATCCCATCCTTTGAAGTATAATGACCCAGGTCATTAATTGCCGCGTAGGCACAATATGCCGGGTGATTTTTGTCCATTCGGACTGCTGCCCGGCTTATCCCACCAGCAAAACCCCGGATCCGACATCGCCGACAGTGGCGGAAAACCGCAACGATATCCCGAATGGCAGGAATAAATCACGCCCGGGGCCGCTGTGGCACGGTTCCTGCATCACTCCTTTCATCGTGGCCTGCCGGCGCCCTGTTCCCGGCAGCCGGCTTAAGGAGTGCTTCATGTCGATTTTCAATTCGCTGACGACCGCCACCGCAGGCATCAATGCCCAGTCCACGGCATTCACCAATCTGAGTAATAACATCGCAAACAGCCAGACGGTTGGCTACAAGGCTTCTGAAACCAGCTTTCAGGATTTCGTCTCGAATTCACTCTCAACGCCTTCCACGCAGGCCGTATCTGACGGCGTTGGTGCCGTAACAACCTCGCAGACCCAGCAGCAGGGCACGATTTCAACGAGCACGAATGCCCTCGCGGTTGCTATTTCAGGCAATGGCTTCTTCGATGTTGTCAAGCCATCAGGTCAGGCTACATCCGGAACAGAGGCTTTCGGTGGCCAGCAATATTTTACGCGAAACGGTGACTTTTCCACAGATAAAAACGGTTATCTGGTCAATACATCCGGATATTATCTTGAAGGCTACCAGGCTGATCCAAAAACAGGAACTTTGTCGACATCGCTGACGACTTTACAGGCTTCGGATATCGCTTTCCGTCCGACCGAAACAACAACGCTTACGACGGCCGGGACACTCACTTCCGGCTCTGCGACGTCCAGTGAAGAGACGGTTTACGATTCGGAAGGAAACGCTCATAGCCTGGATGTCAGCTGGTCAACTCCCACGCCAGATCCTTCTACGGGTGGCTGGACGTCAACGGTTTCGTTCGCGCTTCCCTCTACAGAGCCGGCAGCCGGCGCAACAGATTCATCAGGTTATGCATTGCCTGTAATGAGTCTTTCAACCCCGGCGCCAACATACACTGTATCATTCGATTCGAGTGGAAACATTACCTCAGTAACAGACAGTTCAGGACAGGCTGTCGGAACGGGATACAGCGGGTCAGCAGCTTCGCTGCCTGTGGATCTGACGTTTACAAGCGGAACATCAGCAACCCAGAAGACCGATACGTCAACGACGCAGACGGTTAATCTGGATATCGGTAATATCGGAAGCTCAGCCGGAATAACTGTTCCTGTTTCGGGGGCAACGTCCACGCCGGTCACGCTGACAAGCGACAGCGCAACATCCGCAACGTATGAAGGTCTTGCGATGCAGACAGATGGCTCTGTTCTGGCAACCTTCAGTAATGGTGACACTCAGCTTGTCGGAAAAATCGCTCTGTCATCCTTCAATAATGCCGATGGCCTGATGGCGGTAGACGGCCAGGCATATGTTGCGACATCTGACTCGGGATCCGCCAGAACAGGCATGGTTGGCGCAAACGGAACGGGTTCTCTCGAAACATCCTCGACGGAATCTTCCACGACCGATCTGACATCCGACCTCTCCAATCTGATCGTGACACAGGAAGCTTATTCAGCGAACACGAAAGTCGTGACGACCGCCGACACTTTGCTTCAGGCCACCATCGCGATGATCCGGTAACGCTCATTTACATCTTCTTCATCCGGGTAGGGCAGCATGAAAACCATGCGGGAGCCTTGCCCGGATTAATCTGATTGTCAGGCCTGGTCGGGTGCCGGACCCTGACACACTCCGCATCATTGATCGTGACGACGGAGTTTTTGCCGGAGCTGGTGATCATGGATCTGAATTCATCACTGTCGATAGCAACCAGCGGTCTTGAGGGCACGCAATACGCCCTCGGCGTACTGTCACAAAACGTGTCCAACGCCAGCACCACAGGGTATGTTGAAGAGGTCGCCAACCTTAATTCGAAAGATACCACGGGAACCGGCTCAGGCGTGCAGATCGGTCTCACGACCCGAAACGTCAACGACGCCCTCGAAGCCGGTCTTTACACGCAGAATGCAACTGTCGAAGCACTAACGGTGAAAGATAACTCTCTTTCTGCCATCACGGCTTTGCAGGGATCAACGAGCTCGGATTCAGGCTCCAGCGCGACTCTTTCCGACGAACTCGGCAACGTATCGAATGCCCTCACATCCCTCGTGTCAAATCCGACGGATGCCACGGCGCAGGCAACTGTCATATCTGATGCAGAATCACTGACCAGTACTGTCAGCACGCTTTCGTCAGCCTATCAGACGCAACGCCAGAGTGCGGAAGATTCGATCGTGACTGGCGTATCCAGTATTAATACCGATCTCACCACAATCGGATCTATCTCACAGCAAATTATGGCACTCAAGGTGCAGGGTGCCAGCGTAGCTGATCTGGAAAACCAGCGTGCTTCAGTCATGTCAGATCTGTCGTCAAAACTTTCAGTCACATTCACTGAAACATCAAAAGGCGACATGCTGGTTAAAACAGACAACGGGACTCAGTTGCCAACGGAACCGGATGCCAGCTCAGGCATCGAAACACCTTCATCGACATGGCCTCTTTCGACCGAAAGCATCACACTTTCCACAGCATCCGCGTATTCGGCATCGACCAGTTCAACAAACGGTATTCCGGGGATCGATCTGACGATCAACGGAACAGCAACAGATATTACCTCCAGTCTGACCGGAGGCAGCCTCGGTGCAAACATTGATCTCCGGGACAATGTTTATCCAAAGATGCAGGCACAGCTGGACTCATTTTCCTATGCGCTGGCTAACCGGTTTCAGTCCTCGGGACTTGCCCTGTTCACCAGCAGCGCAAACAGCATGACTTTTTCAGGTGGCACGACACTTGCTTCCGATGGCTCAATAGCGACGGCGGACAGCAACACTGTCACAAGCACCAATATTACAGGTCTGTCGAGTACACTTCAGGTCAATCCATCATTTACTGATGACACATCTCTGCTGGCTCCTGATGGCAGCACGACAACTGTCCAGAAAGTGCTTTCAACAGCCTTGGGTTCCGCGTCAGGCGATGTGTCCGGAGATCTGGCCGCTCCCACTTCGTCGGGCAGTATTCAGGTCGGTTACAGCGGCGCCAGCAGCCTGAGCAGTCTGGCAACAACGCTGACCTCCACGCAGGCCGCTGTTGCCGCAACGGCAACCTCTTCTCTGTCCACAGCCACTTCTGTTCAGACGAGCCTCTCGACAAAAGTTTCTAATGTCTCAGGCGTGAATGTGGATAACGAGATGTCAAATATGATCGCTCTTCAGAATGCCTATACCGCAAATGCGAAAGTCGTCACTGTGGTGCAGACAATGTGGACAGCTCTTCTGGATGCGGTGTAATAATCATGAGTACAACAGTTGGCCTCTACGGTGCTTCCGGCACATCTTATGTTCTCCAGCAGGCCGTCAATACTCTGACGGATGAGCAGACAGATCTCGCCGCGCAGACCAGTACCGGAGTCAAATCTCAGTCTTATGCGGGGCTGGGTGATGACAGGGCGCAGGCACTGAGTCTTCAGCCTCAGATCACCGCCGTTTCGACCTGGCAAACCACAGTGTCATCCGCGCAGACCAATCTGTCCGTGACGCAGACGGCACTTACACAGATCTCGTCAATCGCATCGTCATTGCAGACGAGTGTACTATCCCTGTCGGGTAATCTGGGGCAGCAGGAACTGCAGACCATCGCAGCTACCGCGAAATCCGATCTGGCGCAGTTGGGAACTCTCCTGAACACAACGTCCGGCACCGGATACGTTTTTGCCGGTACAGATAGCACAAATCCCCCGGTGACTGATGCGTCAGACCTGGCGACCAGTACGCTCGCAACCGAAACAGCTTCTGCGGTCAGCAGCCTGTCAACCGATGGTGCGGCCGCCGTGTTTCAGCAAGCGACCGTATACGCATCCGATAACAGCTCTTCCACCTCTGTGTTCTCCAGCGCACTGTCTGTCTCAGCGGATTCAGTTTCTACCTCATCACTGGAGAGCAAGGCCGTTGTCGGACCAGACGGGGCCACGTCGACAACGGGTATGGTCGCAACGGAAGGAACCGAAGCAAGTTCGGATACGACAACGGGTTCACCCATCCGGGATCTGATGCGCAACCTGATGATCGTCGCCTCTCTTGGCAGCGCCGATACATCGAGTTCGCAGTTTTCAGATCTTGTTTCAACATTGCAGTCAGCCACAACATCGAACTCATCAGCGCTGACCGCGAAGCAGGGCAGTCTCGGCATCACGCAGAATACGCTGACCTCGCAGGCTTCACTGCTCACTTCAATGAGCACAATGCTGAGTTCGCAGCTCGATGATACGAAATCTGTCGATTACGCAACGCTCTCCACACAGACGACCCAGATCCAGGATCAGCTACAGGCGTCCTACACGCTGATCTCAGACATGAAGAGCATGACCCTGGCCAGTTACATCTGACATAAAAAAGGCCGCGACTTCCGTCGCGGCCTCTGGTCAGCCCCGTTTACGGGACGATGGTTTCCCCGGCGGTCCGGATGGACGCTTCCGGGCAGGTGGCTTTCCCCCCGGAGACCGTCCTCGGGCCGGAGCAGCCTCCTTGCCGGAAGGCGGCTGAGACGGCTCAATACGGATCTCATCCGAATCAGCCCCCGAAGCGCAGGATGTAAAGCGCTCAGCCTTATCCTGTGCAATCTCCACCAGTGTATACTGCGGCGCGATCCTGATCGCGCCGATATCCTGTTTAGTCACGCCACCAAGGCGGCAAAGCAGCGGCACAAGCCATTTCGGGTCAGCCTTGTCAGCACGCCCGACCGAGAGGCGGAACCATGAGCCATTCATGTCCCGGTCACGCGGGGCAGGGCGTTCGCCATCCCCTTTGCGCTCGTAACGGGCTGACGGCTCGCGTGGTCCTCGTGCAGAGGCCGGAGCCGCCGCACCTGGCGTGATGCTCCGGACATTGGACGGCTTCGGCAGATGAGCCTGCCACATCGAAACCAGCGCTTCAGCAAGCTGAGCAGGCGTACGCTCGGTAATCAGACGCTCAACCAGAGCTGCCTGCGCAGGCGTCGTTTCACGATCAAACACCGGCGCGGAAAGAAGCCGCTCAGCATCGGCCGCACGGATCTGATCAGCACTGGGTGAAGAAGACCATGTCGCATCAATGCCAGCCGACTGAAACAGACGGTCTGCCTGACGACGACGTCCTGGCGGGGTAATCAGAACACAGATACCCTTGCGGCCCGCGCGTCCCGTTCGTCCGGACCGGTGCAGCAGCGTTGCCGGACTTCCCGGCAGACTCGCATGAATGACCAGCCCAAGCGTCGGCACATCAATGCCACGCGCCGCAACGTCAGTCGCGACGCAGACACGCGCCTGTCCATTGCGCAGGCTCTCAATCGCCCGGCTACGTTCGTTCTGCCCAAGCTCGCCGGAAATCGCGACCGAAGCGAAACCATGCTCCAGAAGCGCGTTCTGCAACTGACGCACACCATCGCGCGTGTGACAGAACACAATCGAAGCCGGACTTTCGATCAGGCGGAGCGTATTGATGACAGCGCCGACTGTATCGCCCTGGTCCGCCAGAACGGCACGGTATTCGATATCCGTATGAGGCTCATTGCCGCCAAGCGTATCAATCCGCAGCGCATCATGCTGATAGCGCTTCGCGAGGCGTGCGATTTCCTTCGCGATGGTCGCGGAGAACATGAAGCTGCGCCGCGTCTCCGGGGTCGCCTGAAGCAGCGTCTCAAGCTCATCGCGAAACCCGAGATCCAGCATCTCATCGGCTTCATCGAGCACAGCGACCTTCAGCGCCGAGAGATCAAGATTGCCGCGCGAAAGATGGTCGCACAGCCGTCCCGGCGTCCCGACCACAATCTGAGCACCGCCGGCCAGCGCACGCGCCTCCTGCCGGGGCTCCATGCCGCCAACGCAGGAGACAATCCGTGCGCCGGTCTGGGCATACAGCCAGGAAAGCTCATTCTTGACCTGCAACGCCAGTTCGCGCGTCGGCGCAATCACCAGCGCCATCGGTTTCACGGCAGGCAACATCTTCCCATCAGGGTCGAGAAGATCATCCGCCATGGCCAGCCCGAACGCCACGGTCTTTCCGGAGCCCGTTCGGGCAGACACAAGCAGATCCCGCTTGCGGGCAGAATCCGCCAGAACGGCGGCCTGTACAGGAGTGGGGTCGTCATAACCTCGCTCGGCCAGGGCGCGGGCGAGGGTAGGAACGGTGTCCGGAAAAGGCATTGTGATGGGATGTCCATGGAACGAAGTCGGAAGCACGCAATAGAGACTATTGCCGGAAAATGCCAGCACTGAACCGGAAACGGAAAAAGAGAACCCGCAATGATCCGGGCTCTTCTTCCTCTGAACCGATAATCCGGCGTCAGATTACTGGAACGGCAGATACCGGAAATCGAAGAAAATCTGGCTCATCGACGTCGATGGCGCACCACCCACACCCTCCCAGACCTGTCTTCGCGAATAGGCCAGCTGAGTCCCGGCTTCCACCGTGCCGAAATTACCTTTGAAGAACCGCCACCATGCACCGATCGTCACTTCGGTCACACCCTTGGTATTGGCCGTGCAGGGCAGGGAAGACAGCTCAATGTCACAGCCCGCATTCGAATAATTCGGATTGCCGTAGCCATAGTTTGCGCCATCAACCGAAAAGGATCGGCGCCCCTCACGCTGCGTGCCGAAATACCCATAGACATCAAGAGCGGAAGATGGATGCGCGATGATCCCGGCAGTTGCCTGGATCGACGGTAAAGGAACCGGCTTCCCCTGAGCATTCAGCGTGGCATCCGGTAAAAGAGCCGAGCCATATCGTCCGATACCGACACCAGCCAGACCGGCCAGCCTGACTTCCAGCTTATGCGGAATGATAGGAACAACCATCGACCCGCCGCCGCCGCCCGCAATCACCGTATTGTTGTGCCCGTAACCAACACCGGACACACGGTCATGCGGAAAATGCATGATGCCCTCGACTTCGTAATGACCCCAGGACGGATCATAGGCGAGTTTGGCAATCACATCCGGGGCGATCTCGTTCGAGAACGGAGCCGGATTGGTCAGCCCGGTGCCGTCCGATGTAACCGTCGCTACCTGGCCGTTTGGCAGCGAAACCGTGCCGTCATTATTCGTGAAGCCGGTCGTATCGTAGAGTGTCTGCGGGTTTTCGATCGAAAGCCCCAGCCACAGCCTGTGATGCATCATGTCTTTCACGAAACGCGCCTGCCATTGCCTCGTCCATGTCTGACCAGCAAGCATCGACGACTCAATCGTTTCAGGCAGACTCTCCTGACGCGGAATAATACCGACACGATCCGGAGTCAGCATACTCCAGGCCTGCCCAGCCAGAAAATGAAAATTCGCCTCACTGTTGTCGTAAGCAAGGTAAGCCTGACGAAGCCGGAACGCGTAGCTGTTGCTCTCATAAGCATCCGTCGTTGCCGCGCCCGCGCCGAAATCCATCTCAAAGAAGCCGGAAATGGTTTCAGTCTTACTGACATTGCCCCGCGCCATCAGCGAAATACGGCTGTAGCGGGCACTGCCTTCAAAATTGTTGGTGTGATAGCGCGGATCATTCGCGAACGGCATGGCCTGCCAGTAATTGAATGTCCCACTGGCAATGTGCCGGTTCTCAAGTACGGAAGACGTATCAATAAAGCCACCCAGCGCCAGCATGATCGGTCCCATATGGAACACACCACGGTCGCCCACCGCACCCGCCGCCTGTGCGCCAACCGTCTCTCGGGGATGCGGCCCGACATTGTTTTCCGCCATGTGCGAAATGACATCTTCGGCCCGACGCGCAACTACCGATTCGACAGTCGGACGATCAGTGCCAAAGAATGCCGGCGTCACTTCCGGCCCGTCCACATGCCGCGTGGTAACACGGTTGCCCTCAGACTCTTCTACAGGCGTTTCTTCAGGACGCTCCACACTGGAGCCATTGGCGGCAACAATGTGCTGGCGTGTCGTTTTGCTCAGAGCCGCGTGGCTGGACGTGGAATGCTGAAGCGTTGATTTGCGTGCAATAAGCTGCTTCTGGAGCCCGACCAGAGCATGCGTCAGCTGAGCCTGCTGCTCCTGAATCCGCGCAATCTGCTTCTCCATCAGTTCGAGAGATTCGCTCTGATCGTCAGCGCGGGCAGAAAGCGGAATCAGAGCAGATCCCGCGAGAAGCGCGAGTACATAAGAGCACCTGGTCCGGCGGAGAATCGTCGGGCATTGCGGCATTGGCGGAAAACGTCCATTTTTCAGAGAGTTCAATTGCGACAAAACATTGCTGCCTCAACGTAGTAAATAATAATTATACAAATTACAGATATTCGAAAAGCGCATATCAGACGCCCGGACAGGGCGAAATCCTGGTTTCCCTCGCCTGTAAACAGTGTCTGGCCTATACTCCTCCGATGCCGACACATTTTCGCAAGATGCATGGATTGGGTAACGATTTCGTTGTCATTGACGAACGGGAATACCCCCTGAACCTCACGCCGACGCGCATCGCCGCACTCGCCGACCGCAGGCGCGGCATCGGCTGCGACCAGTTCGTCACGCTGAGCCCCGCAACGATCACGGAGGCTCTCGCATTCGTCCGCTTTTTCAACCCGGACGGCAGCGAGGCCGGCGCCTGCGGCAACGCGTCCCGCTGTGTCGCCAGCCTGCTCGCCGCCGAAACCGGCAACACCGAACTCACCATCCAGACACGCGGCGGCCTGCTGAAAGCCCATGTGCGACCCGCAGATGAGGAGGGCAGGGCGACCGTCACCGTGGATATGGGCCGCCCCCGCACAGACTGGCAGGACATCCCTCTTGCACAGGAGACAGACACGCTCCGTCTGCCCCTGGAAGGCGAACCCGCGGCGTTGTCCATGGGCAATCCCCACGCCACGTTCTTCGTCGAGGATCTCGCGGAAGCTGAACGCGGCCCCGCGCTCGAAATGGACCCTCTCTTCCCCGATCGCGCCAATATCGGTTTCGCCCGGATCGACGCTCCCGACCGCATGCGCCTGCGCGTCTGGGAACGCGGCGCGGGCTTCACCCTGGCCTGCGGATCAGGCGCCTGCGCCGCCGCCGTCAACGCCGCCCGGCGTGGTCTGGCAGGCCGCCGGATGACGGTTGAGGTTGACGGCGGGGAGATGCTTATCGCATGGGAGGCCAACGACCATGTTCTGATGACCGGCCCGGCGCAGCTCGCGTTTGAAGGTGCCGTCGATCTCAAGGCCTACCCTGAATGACCAGCCCAGATCCCACGCCGTCAGCAGAAGACAGCGGCGGCGTGGATATCCTCACCTTCGGCTGCCGCCTCAACACGTATGAGAGCGAAGTCATGCGCGGCCATGCCGCCATGCTGGATGACGTCATCATCGTCAACACCTGCGCCGTCACCGGAGAAGCCGAACGTCAGGCCCGACAGGCCATTCGCCGCGCCCATCGCGAACGCCCGGGCGCCCGCATCGTCGTCACCGGCTGCGCCGCCCAGATCGACCCGGACCGCTGGGCCGCCATCCCCGGCGTCTCCCGCGTCCTCGGCAACGAAGACAAACTGAAGCCCGAAAGCTGGTCGGCAAAAGCGCTCACCGAAGGCCACGCCGTTTCAGACATCATGGCGGCAAAAGAAACCGCCGCCCACCTCGTCACCGATTTCGCCGGCCGCACCCGCGCCTTCGTCCAGGTCCAGCAGGGCTGCGACCACCGCTGCACCTTCTGCATCATCCCCTTCGGTCGCGGTCCCTCCCGCTCCGTCCCCGTCGGCGCCGTCGTCGATCAGGTCCGCGCCCTCGTCACTGCCGGATACCGCGAAGTCGTCCTCACCGGCGTCGACATCACCTCCTGGGGCGGCGATCTCCCCGGTACTCCCCGCCTCGGACAGCTCTGCCGACGCCTCCTCGCCCTGGTCCCGGAACTCGAGCGCCTGCGTCTCTCTTCCGTCGATCCCGTCGAGATCGACGAAGACATCTGGCGTCTGCTCGAAAATGAAGAGCGCTTCATGCCCTACCTGCACCTGTCATTGCAGGCCGGCTCGGACATGATCCTCAAGCGCATGAAGCGCCGCCACCTCGTCGCGGACGCCGCCGCCGTCATCGACCGCGCCCGCGCAATCCGTCCGGAAATCGGCATCGGAGCCGACCTGATCGCCGGCTTCCCCACCGAAGACGAAGCCCTGTTTGAAGAAACCCTGTCTTTCCTCGAACAGGCCGCGCTCCCATACCTGCACGTCTTCCCCTACAGCGCGCGTCCGGACACCCCCGCCGCGCGGATGCCCGCGATCCCGGTCGTCGAACGTAAAGCCCGCGCCGCGCGCATCCGCGCCATCGGCGCGACAACCGCCAGCGCCTATTACCGGAGCCTTCTCGGTCGCGACCTGAAGGTCCTGATGGAAACACCGGAAAGCGGTCACAGCGCTGAATTCGCCCCCGTCCGCCTCGCGACCGACCGGTCCGAGGCCGGACGTATCGAGATTCTGCGCGCGACCGCAGTTGACGAAGGCGGCCTCGTGGCCGAGATCGTGTAATATGGCACTCGGATTTTTCTCCCGTCTCAAGCAGGGGCTGTCACGCTCCACCCAGAAACTCAGCGCGGTCTTCACCAAACGAAAGCTCGACGAAGCCGCGCTCGAAGAACTGGAAGACCAGCTCATCGCCGCCGATCTCGGCCCCGCCGTGGCCGAGCGCGTTATCGAATCTTTTCGGGTCAACCGCTTCGGCACCGAAGTCACCGATGAGGAAATCCGCACCGCGCTCTCCGATGAAATCGCGCGCGTGCTCGAACCCGTGGCCATCCCCTTCGAACCTGATCCCGAACATAAACCGCATGTCGTGCTGATGGTCGGTGTGAACGGCACCGGGAAAACCACCACGATCGGCAAGATGGCTCGCTATTTCGGCGAGCAGGGCAAAAAAGTCATCATGGTCGCGGGCGATACCTTCCGCGCCGCCGCCGTCGAGCAGCTCCAGGTCTGGGGCGAACGCACCGATACTCCCGTCATCGCCGGAAAACCTGGCGCCGACGCTGCCGGCCTCGCTTTCGAGGCCCTCAAACGTGGAAAAGCCGAAGGCGCGGACCTCCTGCTCATCGACACGGCCGGACGCCTCCATAATAAAGGCGCGCTGATGGAGGAACTCGCGAAAATCATCCGCGTCATGAAAAAGTTCGACGAGACCGCGCCCCATTCCGTCATTCTGGTCCTGGATGCAACGACCGGTCAGAATGCGGTCGAACAGGTTCGCGTCTTCCGTGAACTGGTCAACGTCACCGGCCTGATCGTCACCAAACTCGATGGCTCAGCCCGTGGCGGCATCGTCGTCGCCCTCGCCGATGCCTTCAAACTTCCCGTGCATGCCGTCGGCGTCGGTGAAAAGGCTGAGGATCTGCGGCCATTTTCCGCCCAGGAATTCGCCCGTGGCCTTGTCGGTAAAACTGATATTTCCACCGCTCCCGCAGACGGCGAAGAGACGTCCGCTCCGGAAGCCTGACGCCTTTGCCTCCCTTCGGTGAAGCAGGTCTGGCTGCGCCGTAACAGCCACCGCGCAGATAGACCTGAAACGCCGTCCGTAAGGCTGCCCACGCCTGAACCGGATATCACCGCTTTCCCTGCGGAGCGTCGCTAACTATTTTGCGGCCGCCAGATTGATTCATCTTCCAAAAATATTTCGCCATACTTATTCCATGGTCCGTGATCATTCATACCAACTGCCATAAAGATACCTGGACCCGGCAGGAACCGCAGGCCGCCGCTGTCCGGACTGCTCTTATCCGCAGGTCAATCTTCACGGCCTCTGGTATGATCTGGTGCATTCATTTTTATGTGTAATAATATGAAATGCCGATCCATCAGGTATTGTAATAAATGAAAGAAATATCGATCCGAATGAATCTGTAGCAAAGCAGCCATGCGATCAAAAAAATCAGAAGGTAAACCAGGGTAATCCTCTAAACTATCTTTGCAGGTTTTAACGATATTCGCTATCTGATGCATAACATCCGGCGCAGGACCTGATTATTATTTGTCAGGGCCAATACCGACATGCGCCATGACGTCGCGATGATCACATGCATCCAGCCGGATAATCATTCCAGGCGTCAGAGTCCGAAGCAGGTGACGCACTGGAAGGGAACTCAATGGCGCTGAACAGAAAGAAAGCCGCGTGGCTTCTGCTTCTCTCCATGACGGCACTCTGCCACGCCCCGGCGGCACACGCGGCAGTGTCCCTGTTCGCCCCCGCACCCGGCGCCAGTGGCTTTGAGCAGTGGTGGCGCGGTATCACGTTCGCAGGCCATATCGATGGCGGCATCACCGCCAACCCCGCACGTCCCGCTAATGGCATCAACTTCGGCAATTTCATCGGCGATCACGCCAACCAGGCGCAGCTCAACCAGGTCGATTTCAGCCTTATCCGGCCCCTCGATCCGGATGCCAGAGGATATAGTTTCGGTTTCACGCTCGAAGCGAATTATGGTTCAGATTCCCGTTACTATCACCTTCTGGGAATTTCGGATCGCGCCTTCAATGCCCGCTACCAGATCATCCCGGCCCAGGCCCATGTGGACGCCCACCTGCCCTGGTTCACAAAACTCGGTGTAGAGATGCACGCCGGTATCCTTCAGGCCCCGATGGGCCCCGAAGCCTTCGATCCAGGTGCCAGGCCCTTCTATACCTTCAGCTACACAGGCGAATATTCCGTCCCGTTCGAGCATGTCGGCATGATGGCCACCATCCACATCACCCCGATGATCGACGTCCTCACCGGGATCGACACCGGCAACCAGACCACCTTCGGACGCAGCGATAACAACGCTGAACCCGCAGGCTACGCCGGCATTAACCTCAATAATCTGGCGCACGGCAAACTCACCATCACCGAACTCAGCCGCTTCGGCCCCGAAGATTCACGCTACATCCTCGGTTCACAGCAGGCGAACGGAGCCATGCGTTTCTGGAACGATCTGGTGGCAGCCTGTCACGTCACCGATAAGCTGACCCTCACCGGTGAATTCAACTATCTGCACGACAATGGTCTCCGCGCCGACGCCGAAAGCGTCGTCACCTACCTCTCCTGGAATTTCGCCAGGAACCTGACCTTCAATTATCGCGGCGAAATCTACCGCGATAATACCGGGCAACTGGTCACAAGCTTCCTCAGCGACGAAGCCTATATGCGTGGTGTCGCCGGCACGCCCGCACCAGCCGAAAGCGCCCCGCCAACCACCTATGGCGCCATGACCCTTGGCATCACCTGGAGAAAACCCCTGACGGAAAAAGTCGGTTATTTCGCCATCCGTCCAGAAATCCGCTTCGACCGCTCCCTGAACGGCACAACACCTTTCAACGATGGTCGCAACACTGGCATGTTCACCTTCGGCGGCGATATGATGATAGGCTTCTGAATGAAACCGATCAGAAAAACGTCATGTAATATTTACTGAGTCAGAAACAGAGGCGCGCCCGGCTCACACCGAAACCACAACCCCGGCCTCACGTAACGCCGCCTGCTGCCGCGCCGCCAGCGCCTCCACGCTGAAGTCGGCGATCAGTTCCTGAAACATACGATGCCAGTTCAGCTTCGCACCAAGCCGCATAAACACCGACCCCAGCCCGATCGCGGAACGGTCCACCAGCACGAACTCACGAGGCGGCTTCACTCCGCCCGTCCGCTGCAATCCGGTATGCACCCGCGCCGCGATATCGCGCCCGAAAATCGTCTCCTGATCTTCGTTGATCGTCCGCTCCCGATCCTGCATCAGCGGCTCATAAAGAAAACGCGCCCATTCATTGAGAACCGTCATCGTCTCGCGGGACAGACCCGTAAAACCCCACATCTCATAGGCATGCGCGGCCCGGTCCTCATCACCGACCCGCAGCGCCTCGCACAATTCGATGATCCCGAGCACAAATTGTGGCCGGAATACCCGAATGGCGCCAAAATCAAGCAGATTGAACCCGCCATCCTCCCGCACCGTGAAGTTCCCCATATGCGGGTCGCCATGAATCACGCCATAGCGATACAAAGGCACATACCACGCCTCAAACAGCGCCTTCGCCATCCTGTTGCGTTCTTCCTGCGAGGGATTCGTGTCCAGAACAGCCTGCAATCCCCGACCAGTCACCCAGTCCATCGTCAGCAGCCGCCGCGTCGACAGCGACTCAACCGGCTTCGGAACCGTCACCGAAGAATACCCCTTCAGCATCAGCCCGTAGAGCTTCATGTTGGCCGCTTCCCGACGATAATCCAGCTCCTCGCGCAGCCGCTCCGTCAGTTCCTCAATCACATCGTCCTGACGGATCGCATTGTCCACGCGATGATACAAACCCATCGCCATGCGGAACTGTTTGAGATCAGCCTCAACCGTCGTCGTCATGTCCGGATATTGCAGCTTGCAGGCCACCGTCTCGCCGTTCGGCAAAACCGCCCGGTGAACCTGACCCAGACTCGCCGCTGCCGCCGCTTCCCGCCCGAACTCGCGGAAATGCTTCTGCCAGTCCGGCCCCAGCTCCGCCGCCATGCGCCGCCGCACAAACGACCACCCCATCGGTGGCGCATTGGACTGCAACTGAGCCAGCTCAACAGCATAATCATCCGGCAACGCGCCAGGAATCGTCGCCAGAAGCTGCGCCGCCTTCATCAGCGGCCCCTTCAGCCCGCCCAGCACAGCTTTCAGATCCTCCGCATGCGCCGCGTCATTGCCGCGAAAACCGATTTTGTTCCCGGCAATCCGTGCCGCAATGCCGCCAACCGTCCCGGTCGTGCGAATCATGCGCCCGAATTCGCCAAACAGTCCCGTGCTGTCGAGATCTTTCTCTGCCATGATTCAGTCCACCTCAAGCTGGTCAATCAGCCCGGAAATCACATCCAGCCCCCGACGCCAGAACCCGGGGTCACTCGCATCCAGCCCGAACGGCGCCAGCAGGTCTTTGTGCCGCTTCGTTCCGCCCGCGGAGAGCATCGCCAGATATTTGTCCTGAAATCCTGGCGCTCCTCCCTGATAAACGCCATAAAGCGCATTCACCAGACAGTCGCCGAAAGCATAAGCATACACGTAGAACGGCGAATGGATGAAGTGCGGCACATAACTCCAGAACACATCATATTCAGGCGTGAAATGAAACGCCGGACCAAGACTCTCCGTCTGCACCTGCCGCCAGATTTCCCCGATCCGCCCGGGCAGCAACTCGCCATTCCGCCGTTCGCCATGCACAAGACCTTCAAACCGGTAGAAAGCAATCTGCCGCACCACCGTGTTGAGCATGTCCTCAACCTTAGCCGCCAGCATCAGCCGCTTTTGCTCAGGGTCGGTCTCGCTGTCCAGCAGATGCTGAAACGTCAGCATCTCCCCGAACACACTCGCCGTCTCCGCCAGCGTCAGCGGTGTCGACGACATGAAATATCCCTGTTTCGCCGCCAGAATCTGATGCGCGCCATGTCCGAGCTCATGTGCCAGCGTCATCACGTCCCGCGTGCGTCCCCGATAATTCATCAGAACATACGGATGCACTGAGGGCGCCACCGGATGCGCGAACGCCCCGGAAGACTTGCCCGGAACCGGTGCCGCATCAATCCACGGCCTGTCCAGAAACTCCCCCACCAGACTGCCCAGACGCGGATCAAACCCGTCATAAGACTGCCGGACAATGCTCTTCGCCTGGCTCCAGGGAATATTCTGCTCCCGCATCCCCGGCAACGGCGCATTCCGGTCCCAGTGCTCCAGCTTCTCAAGCCCCAGCCACTTTGCCTTCAGCGCATAATACCGGTGCGACAGCCGTGGATAATCCGCCACCACGGCCGAAACCAGCGCATCCACCACCTCGTCCTCAACCATGTTCGAGAGGTTGCGATAGGACTCAGGGCGCGGATACTGCCGCAACTTGTCGGAAACCGCCTTGTCCTTCGCCAGCGTGTTGGTGATCAGGGAATAAAGCTTCAGATCCTTCTGCAACGCCAGGCCAACTGCACGCCCGGCTTTCTCCCGAACCGCCCGATCCGGGTCCGACATCAGGTTCAGCGCCTCACCCAGAGTCAGCTCTTTCCCATTAAGCGGAACCCGGACTTCACTCATCTGCTCATCAAACAGCCGGCACCACGCCGAAGCGCCCGTAACGGATTTTTCCAGCAAAACCTGCTCAATCTCATCAGCAAGCTGATGCGGCCGGAACATCCGCAGATCACGGAAGAATGGCCGCCAGTGCCCCAGCGCCGGATCAGCGAGCTTCGCCTCCAGATCCCCATCGCTGATTTTGTTCAGTTCCAGCGTGAAAAACAGCAGATCCGTCGAAATATCCGACAGCGTCTCCCGCACCGACTGACTGAACCGCCCGGTCTCTGCACTGGCCATGTCCGCCGAGAACGACAGAGACGCGAACGCCCCGATGCGCCCCATCGCCTCGTCGATCGCCTGATAAGTCCCGATCGCCGCCGCCAGTTCCGCGCCGGACAGCGTCGCTACCCTGTCGCGATACCGACCGGCAAACGCCTTCGCCTCTTCGGCAATCCGCTCACGATCCGCCGCCAGAACAGGCGAATCGGCAGAAGCATAAAGATCGGACAGGTCCCATCGTGGCGGCGTCTCATCCGCTGCAAGCGTGGTGGCCTGACCACCATCAGAGCTCCCAGCCGCCCCGACGGACGGTGCGGAAGCAGGAAAAAACAGGCGAGGGAAGGGCGCTTCGCAAATCATGTCCTGACTGTAGCGCGGCTCCTCACAGGAGGCGAGAGCATGACCCGCCCGCATCTCGTACGACACCGCTTTTTCGATAGCTGACTTTTGCCACTTTATCCATTATGGGACGCGCATGACCGATACGCCCCTCGACCTGATCCGTAACTTCTCGATCATCGCCCATATCGACCATGGCAAGTCCACGCTCGCCGATCGGCTGATCCAGGCGTGCGGCGCCCTGACCGCCCGCGAGATGACCAGCCAGGTCCTCGACAGCATGGATATCGAGCGCGAGCGCGGCATCACCATCAAAGCGCAGACCGTGCGCCTGACCTATCCGGCAAAGGATGGCAAAACCTACATCCTGAACCTGATGGACACTCCGGGCCACGTCGATTTCGCCTACGAAGTCAGCCGCTCGCTCGCCGCCTGCGAAGGCTCGCTCCTCGTCGTCGATGCCTCCCAGGGCGTCGAAGCCCAGACACTGGCCAATGTCTATCAGGCCATCGACGCCAATCACGACATCGTGCCGATCCTCAACAAGATCGATCTGCCCGCCGCCGAGCCCGAGCGCGTCAAGGCCCAGATCGAGGAGGTCATCGGCATCGACGCTGAAGACGCGGTCGAAATCTCGGCTAAGACCGGCATTAACATCGAAGGCGTGCTCGAAGCTATCGTCACCCGCCTGCCACCCCCGACAGGCGACGCCGACAAACCCCTCAAAGCCATGCTGGTCGATAGCTGGTACGACGCCTATCTCGGCGTCATCATCCTCGTCCGCATCAAGGAAGGCCGTCTGAAAAGAGGCGCCCGCATCCGTATGATGTCCACCGGCGCCGTCCACCTCGTCGATCAGGTCGGCGTCTTCTCGCCTCGCATGGTCCCCGTGGACGATCTCGGGCCGGGCGAGATGGGCTACATCAACGCCGCCATCAAAACCGTCGCCGACTGTAACGTCGGTGACACCATCACCGATGACCGCAAGCCCGCCACCGAAGCGCTTCCCGGATTCAAGCCCTCGATCCCCGTCGTCTGGTGCGGCCTCTTCCCCATCAATGCCGACGATTTCGAAAAGCTGCGTGACAGCCTGTCCAAGCTCCGCCTGAACGACGCCTCGTTTCACTATGAGGCCGAAACCTCAGCCGCCCTGGGCTTCGGTTTCCGCTGCGGTTTCCTCGGCCTGCTGCACCTGGAAATCATCCAGGAACGTCTCTCCCGTGAATTCGATCTCGACCTGATCGCAACCGCCCCGTCCGTCGTCTATCACCTTAAAATGAACAACGGCGCGAGCGAAGCCCTCCACAATCCCGCCGACATGCCCGATCCCTCGCTGATCGAGTCTATTGATGAGCCCTGGATCAAGGCCACCATCATGGTCCCCGACGAATATCTCGGCGCTGTCCTCACCCTCTGCACGGACAGGCGCGGTGTCCAGGTCGATCTCACCTATGTCGGTAACCGCGCGATGGCCGTTTACCGCCTGCCGCTCAACGAAGTCGTGTTCGACTTCTACGACCGCCTGAAATCCCTGACCCGCGGCTACGCCAGTTTCGACTACCAGATGGACGGTTACGAAGAGAGCGACCTCGTCCGCATATCCATCCTGGTGAACCAGGAACCCGTCGACGCCCTGTCCTTCATCGCCCACCGCTCAGCCTCCGAAAGCCGCGGTCGGTCGATCTGTGCCCGCCTTAAAGAACTGATCCCCCGCCAGCTCTTTAAAATCGCCATCCAGGCCGCTATTGGTTCCCGCGTCATCGCCCGTGAGACCATCGGCGCCCTCTCAAAAGACGTCACCGCCAAATGCTACGGTGGCGATATTTCCCGTAAGCGCAAACTTCTGGACAAGCAGAAAGAAGGTAAAAAGCGTATGCGGCAGTTCGGGAAAGTCGAAATTCCACAGAGCGCCTTTCTGGCCGCTCTGAAAATGGACGGCTAAGAGCCTGTTTTAAAAGTCCCCGTTAGCGTTCTGTGCGGACACTTTCTCAGGGCTTTGCCCTGGACTTCGCTAAAGGTCGCAGACCTCTGGAAATCGGCTTATTGATCAACAGATCAGGGTGAAAGAGCCCGCGACCCTTTCCGGGCCCAGGCTTCCGCTCATCATATGCAAAGTCCGGATTTCAACATTGAACGACAAAAGAGACTTCTGAAACAGGGCAGGGGAACCCGGAGCGCCACCCCGTAACGTCACGCAAAGGTGGCCCCGTTCCGCCTCTCAACGCGGTCATCCGGAGTGAAAAGCCACGCCTTCCGCATCCGACACAGTATCCCGCCGCCGGTAATGCAGAACACAACGGTTCCGCCCCTGCGCCTTGGCCTGATAAAGCGCCGCATCGGCTTCGTGAACCAGTTCCTCATAGTCAGGATGCCCGGAAAATTCCGAGATACCGATGGAAACAGTCACCGGTCCATTCTGAAGCTCCGGATCTGAAAGCACCGCCTTGCGGATCCGCTCGGCCACCTCGACGCCCTGTTCACCCACAGTCTCCGTCAGCGCGACAAGAAATTCCTCTCCGCCATACCGGAAGACGAAATCACTCGGCCGACACTGAGCGAAGATGATTTCGTAAATGCTCCGCAATACGGAATCACCATGTGTGTGTCCGAACTGATCGTTGATGCGTTTGAAATGGTCGACGTCCAGAAACAAAAGACAGAAAGACACCCCCCGACGGAGAGACAGCGTAATCTCACGGGACAAGATCGTAGGCAGAAAACGCCGGCTCAGCGCGGCCGTAAGCGGATCACGCCCCCCTTCAAGCAACGCGCTCCCGACGAACATATCGTCCATCAGAAAACGGATTTCATCCAGTTGCTCCTGCAAAGCGTGAATCTGCGCCGGAGGCACCGGTGCAACATCCATAAGCGCCGGCAGAAGCTCATCATCAATCCGGCTCACAATCTCGCGCACCGACTGCAGGCCAGGCAAACCTGAGAAAAGAAAAATCGCTTTATGATTGATCCAGAGACCAAAAGAGGACTTCGCAAGAGAAGGAAGAGGCGGAGGCGAGGAGCAGCAGATGGCCAGCAGAACCCTGTGTCCCCAATCCAGCAGGGCCGCGCGCTGCGTTTCCTTTTCGACAGCAATGTCCTGGCCCAGAGTGACAAGACGGCACGCTTCGTCGGATTCGATTTCTTTCTTTAAATCTTTGGAAAATTCCTGGCTCATCACCTCAACGGCAATGTCGGTCATCGTCATGATTGTGTTGAAAAACTCCGTCTTGCGGTAATTGCTTCCTGCTGATTCAGTATCGTCACAGGCTGGAGGGCGATGCGGATGATGGGCGAGCGGATCGGGATGCAGGAGGCG
>NZ_WOSX01000040.1 GCF_011516735.1 Acetobacter fallax
ACCCCGGACCAGATGGCCAACAGCAACGCCGTCAGAAGGGCGGCATAACAACAACCGGGTATAGCTTATCAAGCCCGCAAAACTGTCCGAACGGACGGGACCACCTCAAAGAGGTCATAGCGCGTGCCTTCTCCGCCACGCGTATCGGCGGTGATGCCCGCGGCGTAGCGCACGGCCTGATTGAGGTTCAGCACACCGCGCGTATCCATCTCGTCGCGGGTAATGACCGTGACTGACTGCGCTGTCTCGACCAGAGGCGTATTTGTCTTTGTGGCGGAAGACGCAATGGTCGAGGCTTTACGGCCACGCACTTCGATCTGCTCGACCTGCGTGGCGGGTGTTCCGGGCTTTCCGGTGGCGGTCTGACCTGGCGTGACTGTTCCGGATTGCCGGAGCCTGTCGTTTTTTTTCTCCTGGCTGGTTGCTGCCAGGGCTGCGTCGCTCAGAACGAGCGAGAAAAGAACCGTGTAGATAATCCTGCTGCGCTGCATACCCAACTCATTTCGTGACCGGATCGCACTGGCTGCGAGGCAGGAATCGGCCTTGGTATTAAGAATGATAATTAATTGCGCTCGTAGCCATATTCGGAGATGGTATCAAGCGGTCGGCATGCTGTTGGCCCAAACGCGATCAAATTCTGCCTGATCGGCAAAACTCCGATTGCCGCTGCGGGGGGCGGCGGATCAGGCTGCGCCCGGCAAAGTCGATTTTTCATGAGGTGGCACGGAGAAACAGCAACCGGGCCAGGTTCTGCGCGGGCCACGATCCCGCGCCTGACGCGACCGTCTCCGCATCGTTTCCTTTAGCAGCACGGCATTTCCGGTTTACCCGATATCAGGGGGAACAGGCCACGGAAGAAGCCGTTCAGAAGCTATCCGCACGGATAGTTCCACATCGACAGTGCCGAACTTCGGACGGGTGATGGCAGGGTCTGCCGTTATGTCGCCACTGGCCGGAGGTCGAGGTTCGCCTTTGTGGAGCTTGTCGGCAAGACCGGGAGACCTGATCGCAGCCGTTCTTTACAGGGTCCATACCGTTCTGACCGATAACGGCATTAAACACTTTACGACGGGACGCCTGCTCTTTTACGGGCGTGACGTCGACGACGACCCGGATCGCAGTGTCCGCGGGGCGACGCCGAAAGTTCGATGAAACATCGTGCTGAAGCTTGCTGCATTGTCGTAGCCAAGATCGAACGCGACCTCGGCGATCGACTGGCCCGCCGCGATCCGGGCGGCTCCCTCCACAACCCGCACCCTGCGCCGCCACGCTGCAAACCCCATTCCCATCTCCACCTGAAAAAGACGGGTAAAGGTACGTCGTGCCATACCGGCCTGCGTCGCCCAGTAATCGATATCGTGGCGATTTCCTGGCCGGGCGATAATTGCTTCACACACGCGGCGCAGCCGGTGGTCTGACGGGAAGAGCAGGCGATCCGCGATCCGGGGCGCGCGCCCGATTTCATCAACCAGAAGTCGGGCGATAACCGACATGCGGTCATCCATGACGAAACTGAACCTCATGGCGATGATCTCGTCCACAAGACCTCGTATAAGGAAGGACGCATCGAACATCTTACAGGAAAGATTGTCGGCGCTGGTCAGGCAGGAATCGACATAGATGACCTGAAACATCAGGTCAGTGCGGCAGGTCGCCTCATGAAGCGTGTTGGCAGGAAGCCACAGGCCCTGGCCGGGACGAAGCACGAAACTCTCATCCTGCGTGTTGATCGTGACACTTCCTGACAAAAATACCGACAGTTGTGCCCGGTCATGCGTGTGAAACCGATCAACAAGGCCACCGACGTAGCAATCAGCGAATCCCACGACAGGGGGCGGGTTACGCGGAAGGTCGGCAGTACGTTTCATGACACCATGATTTCATCCGGATTTTCCTGGACAGGTTATCATGCATCGTTGCTGTTCTGCCAGTACAATGCCTGCCATCAACAGTCAGGAATGCCCGCAATATCCTTTCATCAGATACGCGTCCGATCATCGCGGTCATTCCAGAATGTTGGCAGTCAGCAACTGTACTTATTTCGGAAAACTGACTGATTTCACTGTGTGGTTGGGATCTGAATCATCGGGAACGACGGTGGCCGGGCTGAGCCCGGAGTGTGCAGCCGGTTTGTGATTCAGAACCGGGACAGGACTTCGGTGATGAGGTCGTAGGCGGCTTCGACGTTACATTCTCTGAGGAAGAGAGTGTTTTTGGGAAGGTTTGTGATCCCCCACCAGTCGATGACGGTCATGCCCATGGTGAGTTCGCTGGCGGTTTCGATGCGGACGTTGACCTGGCGGCCTTTGTAGAGTTCGGGGCGGAGGAGCCAGAGGACGGTGTTGGGGTCATGCAGCGGGCCGCCATCTGTACCGTATTTGTTAGCTTCAAAGGTTTTCTCGAAACGGAGCCAGTCGGCGACGACTTTTCCGACGCGGTTTCCGATGGCTTCGAAGCGGGCGAGGCGTGCGGCGCTGGTGTGGAGGGTGTGGGTGACGTCGAGGGGGAGCATCGTGATTCTGATGCCGGACTCAAGGACGATCGCGGCGGCGTGAGGGTCGGCATAGATGTTGAATTCTGCGGTGGGCGTGATGTTGCCGACTTCCGAGAAAGCGCCTGACATGGTCACGATCTGACCGAGGCGGGTGCGGAGTTCGGGTTCGCGGGAGATGGCGAGGGCGAGGTTGGTCATCGGGCCGATGGCGCAGAGTGTGATGCTGCCGGGCGGGTTTTCCATCACGGTTCGGATGATGAAATCGACGGCGTGTCCGGGAGCGGCTTTCTGCGTGGGGTCTGGCAGGTCGGCTCCTTCGAAACCGGTGCGTCCGTGGACGTGGGTGGCGTCGATGGGTGCGCGGAGGAGGGGACGGTCGGCGCCGGTGTGGACGGGGACGGTTGTGACGCCGGCGAGGTCCATGGTTTTCAGGGCGTTGATGGTGGCCTGGTGGACGTTGACGTTTCCGGCGACGGTTGTGACACCGAGGAGGTCGATTTCGGGGCTGATGAGGGCGAGGAGGATGGTCAGGGCGTCGTCCTGGCCGGGATCGGTGTCGATGATGATTTTCATGTTCGGGGCTCCTGCTCTTTGGGTTTTGATTAGAACGGGTGGGGGTGGATGTCATCCCGGCGGGGGCTGGTCAGGGCGGCCTCCGGAAAGGCTCTGTTGTCATTAAGTGCTGGCCCCTTCCCAGGGCTTTGCCCTGGAACCCACCAAAGGTCACAGACCTTTGGAAACCATTTTATTATGAATCAATCGGGGTGAAGGGGCGTGCGGCTCTGCAGGGTTCGGGCAGAGGCCGGGTCTCCCTTCCCTCCCCCGTCCGGCTCGCTTATTTCAGGACCTGACTGATGGAAAGGAACTGCGATGACCGGGGGACAGGATGCGCGGGATGAGGCGCTGGCGTCTCAGTATGAGGCTTATCCTTACCCGGAGCGTGATCCGCGGGATGAGGCGAAGCGGCTGCTGATCGGGAGTCCGAGTCATCTGCGGGAGATTGATTACTGGGTGTTCGGGGCGACGCGATCGCGGAGTCTGCCATTACGGGTGCTGATTGCGGGCTGCGGGACCGGGGATGCGGCGATCATGCTCGGCACGCATCTGGCGCGGGCGGGGCGAGCGGGCGAGATTGTGGCGCTGGACCGGTCGGAGAAGGCGCTGTCCATTGCGCGGGCTCGGGCGGAGGTGCGGGGGCTGGAGAATATCCGGTTTATGCAGGGGTCTTTATCGGATCCGGATCAGCTCGGGCTCGGGGCGTTCGATTACATTGATTGCTGTGGAGTTCTGCATCATCTGCCGGACCCGGATGCTGCGCTGGCGGGGCTGGTGCGGGTTCTGGCGCCGGGGGGCGGCATGGGGCTGATGGTTTATGCGCCGTATGGGCGGACCGGGGTTTACATGCTTCAGGATGCGCTGGCGCGGCTGGCTCCGGCGTCTGAGGCACCGGGAGAGCGGCTGGATGTGGCACGACGGGTGATGCGTCATCTGCCGGCTACGGCGTGGCTGCGGGCGAACGGGAATTTTGGCGATCATCTGAGCGGAGGGGATGCGGGGCTTTATGATCTGCTGCTGAACCCGCGAGACCGGGCTTATGACGTTCCGGCGCTGTTCGGGCTGCTGGACCGGGCGGGGCTTGAGGCGACGTGTCTGATGGAACCGGCGCGGTATGACCCGGCGCTGCTGTTGCCTGATCCCCGGTTGCGGGCGCGGGTCGAGGGGCTGGATTTGCGGTCGCGGGCGGCGCTGGCGGAGGAGCTGGCCGGGAACATGGCGACGCATGTTGTTTATGTTGTGCGGCGCGGGGAGGAGGCTGGACGGGCTGATCCTTTTGCGCCGGATGCTGTGCCGGTGATGCGGGAGATTCCGGGTTCGGAGCTGGTGAAGCAGATGACGCCGGACAACCGGCTGCGGTTTGCGTTCGGGACGCTGGAGGTTCTGCTGCCGTTGCCGGGGCAGGCGCGCGGGCTGCTGCCGCTGATTGACGGGGTGCGGACGGTGCGGGAGCTGGGTGAGGCGATGGAGAGCCGGGGGGTGTCGGCGAAGCGGTTTGCGGGGCTTTGGCGGGAGGTGTTTACGACGCTGGAGCGGGTGAACCGGGTGTTGCTGAGGGCGCCGGAGTGAGCCTCACGGCGCCACCCTGAAACCCGGCAGGGACCGCAGGCCCCTGCACCCCGATTGATTAATAATAAAATGGTTTCCAAAGGTCTGTGACCTTTGGTGGGTTCCAGGGCAAAGCCCTGAGAAAGTGTCAGCAACAAGGTCCTGGACTGGCACTGTCACTTTCGGCGCCATCCCGCCCCTTCGTGGATAGCCTCGCCTCGCGCTTCCAGTTCTTCGAGCATGGAGCCCAGCATTTCGGCGGCGGCACGGGACAGGTTCTGCGGGAGGTTTCTGTAAAGCGTTGCGAGAAGCTGGTTTTCCGGTTGCGGAGCTGGTGTCAGGGCGCTGAGCGTTTGCGCAATTTTGTTGAGGCGCGACTTCAGGAGGCCGCTGATGAAGGATTCGGGCTCGGTGATGGGCGGGCCGTGGGCGCTGAAGAGGGTACGGTCGTTACGGGCCCGTGTCTCTTTCAGGCTGGCGAGGTAGGCGCTCATGCTGCCGTGCGGGGCGCGGAGGATGACGGAAGTGGACCATCCCATGATGTGATCGCCTGAGAGCAGGCGACCATCGCCGGCATCGACACAGACATGGTCCATGGTGTGGCCGGGGGTTCTGACGAGACTGATACCGGGGAGGATCAGGGTGTCGGGGTTCTGGCCGTGGCTGCCACCGTAGAGGGGGGCTTCGGCGAGGCGGGCCAGGGACTGAGCGCCGGCTTCGTGATCGTGGTGGCTGTGGGTGACGAGGATGGTGTGGATTTTTCCGGCGCAGGCATCGAGCACGGCCTGCTGGTGGTGCGGGTCTTCCGGACCGGGATCGACGACGATCCAGCCGTGTTCAGCCTCGATGAGCCAGGTGTTGGTGCCGTGATAGGTCATCGGGCCTGGATTTCGGGCGACGACGCGGACGAGACCGGGGGCTTCGGTGAGGGGCTGGCCGTATTCGGGCGTGGCTTCGAGGTAGCGGGAGGGCGGCATGGACGGGGTGCTCATGTGGTCTTTATGGTCGTGACTGAGGTGTGCGGCAGTTTTACTCTGTCAGCAGGTTGCGGAAGATCTGGTTCATTTTCGGTGGTTTTATCTTTTGCAGGCGCGGAGGTGAGCCGAAAATGACATCCAGGTGAGTGGCTGACCATCACTGTGAAAGTGCTCTGCGGGACGTGTTGCTTTGTGCCGCGATCAGCACTGGCATCAGCAGGAGGAGGCTTGCCACGCTCAGGAGGGCGGAGACCAGTCCGTATTCGGATGCGAGGCCGGCGATGGAGAAAAATCCCAGGCTGATGGCGATGACGGCCATGCTGAGGGTTCGTTGCGGGTCTTCGGGGAAGAGCTGGTCCTGTGCGGCGGGCAGGGGCGTGGCAGGCGAACCGGTAAACGAGCCACCACAGGAGCGCGGGGCGGGCGGACGGGTTACGGACGGTTCGGGCGATCAGGCTGTGGCAGGCGATGGCGGTGCCGCCATTGGCGAACAAGGGTCCGGACGCGGCGATCAGCGCGGCCTGCCAGCCATGTCCGCCGGCGAAGATCGGGGTGTAATCGACATTTTCACTGATCTGCTGCTGGAGCAGGATATTGTCGATTCTGGCGGTTCCGTAGTCGAGGGCAAACGGACTGGCTTTCCACCGCAGTATCCATGCTGTGAAAGAATGCGCGTATTCGTGGAAAAAGAAGTTGAAGGGGTGCGCCGGCAGGACTGACAGGAACACCGCGAGGCCGAACCGCAAGGGAGGGCCGGGGGCGTCGCTTCTTCTTCTCACGCTGTCAGGTTCCCGTCATGTCGTCGGCAGACAGGAGTACAATCTGTCTTTTTCGTTGCTGTGTCGATCCCGTCGCGAGGGGGGCGGACTTCAGTGGTAGCGGCGGAGGAGGCCGACGAGCTGACCCTGAATTCTGAGGCGTTCGGCGGGGACGATGCGGGTTTCATAGGCGGGGTTGGCGGCTTCGAGGGCGATGGTGTTTCCGCGTTTGCGGAGGCGCTTGAGGGTGACCTCGTTATCATCGAGGAGAGCGACGACGATCCTGCCGTTATCGGCTGTTTCGGTGCGGAGGATGATGACGGTGTCACCGTCAAGGATACCGGCTTCGATCATGGAATCGCCGGCGACTTCGAGGGCGTAGTGTTCACCGGCGCCAAGCATGGCGACGGGCACTTCGACCTGGGTGCCGCTGTCTCTGAGGGCTTCGATGGGCAGACCGGCGGCGATACGGCCGTAGAGGGGCAGATTGACGGAGCTGATGGCCTCGCCTGTGCGCACGCCGGGAAGACGCTGGGAGAAATCGCCTTTGATGACGTTCAGCGAACGGGGGAGGTGCTCGCCTGCGGCTGCCGGAGGGGCGTCGCTGTCGGGCAGGCGGAGAATTTCGAGGGCTCTGGCGCGGTTATGCCGGCGCTGGAGGAAGCCGCGTTCCTCCAGGGCTGAGATGAGGCGGTGGATACCGGATTTCGACTTCAGGCCGAGGGCTTCCTTCATCTCGTCGAATGAGGGGGAGAAGCCGGTTTTCCGGAGATGGGAGTCGATGAACAGCAACAACTCATGTTGTTTGCGTGTGAGCATTCACCGGGCCTTTTTTCTGATTTCTGAGCGTGTCTGAGATGATTTTGTTCTACATTGGTTCTCATTTCGGGTCAATGTGATTTGAGATCCGGAGAGTCTCCGGGCACCGGGTTTGTTTTATAAAACGGGCTGGGCGGGCTCTGTTCGCGTTAAGACCTGACACCTTCTCAGGGCTTTGCCCGTGATGACCACCAAAGGTCGCAGACCTTTGGAAACCATTTTATCGGGGTGCAGGGGCCGTCGTGCGCAGCACGCCTTCGCGTGACGGTCCCTGCCGGGTCCGGGCAGAGCCCGGTCTTCTGATGACCCTTTGAAAAATCACAGATCAACACGCAACGACAACAGAGCCTTTGCCGGGTCAGTCATCCCGTCGTCCGAAGCGGATAATCCGGCACGTTTCACCGGCGGACGCGGCGGGCGCGTGGGCGGGACGGAGGATGAGGGCGTCGCAGGTGGCGAGCGGGCTCATCATGCCGGAATCCTGTTTCGGGAACGGGGTGGCCAGGAGGGTTCCCTGCCCGTCGCGCTTCAGGGTGGCGCGGAGGTGATCGAAACGAAGGTCGTTGGCGGGAAGGTCGCTGGCGAGGGTGGCGATGTCCTGCCCGTGATCGGAGGTGGTGTCGCCGGTCATTTTGCGGAGGGCGGGCAGCACGAAGACGATGCCGCAGACAAAGGCGGCGACGGGGTTGCCGGGCAGGCCGATGACGGGGGTTCCGTTGAGGTGGCCGAACATCAGCGGTTTGCCGGGGCGCATGGCGATTTTCCAGAAATCGGTGACCAGTCCGGCTTCTCCGAGGGCGGCTTTGACGAGGTCGTAATCACCGACGCTTGCGCCCCCGATGGTCAGGAGCATGTCGGTTGTGCCGAGGCCGGTCGTGGCCTGGCGGATGTCGCCGGCGGCATCTTTTGCAACGGGGAGGATGACGGGGTCGGCGCCGGCGTCTTTCAGAAGGGCGGCGAGCATGAAGGCGGCGGAGCCGATGATGGAGCCGGGGGGGACGGTGTCACCGGGCAGGACGATTTCGTCGCCAGTGCTGAGGATGGCGACGCGGGGGCGGCGTCGGACGGTGATCCACGGGCAGCCGGCGGCGGCGGCGAGGCCGATATCGCGGGCGGAGAGGCGTTTGCCGGCGGGGATGACGGGCTGGCCCCTGGTGAAATCCTGGCCGTGGGGACGGATGAAGCGGCCGGGGGCGACGGGCTGGGTGACGGTGATGCGGTCACTGTTGCGGGTGGTGTTTTCCTGGATAAGGACGGCATCGGCGCCGGAGGGCATGACGCTGCCGGTGAAGAGGCGCACGCAGGTTCCGGCGGTGACTGTCTGGTCGGAGGGGTGACCGGCGGGGGCTTCTCCTGTGATGAGGAGATTGGTCCCGGCGGCGGTATCTGCGGCGCGGACGGCGTAACCGTCCATGGCGGAGACGTCGGCGGGCGGGTTTGAGAGGCGCGCGAGGACGGGTGCGGCGGTGATTCGGCCGGCAGCTTCTGTCAGGGAGACGGTCTCTGTGCCCATGAGCGGGAGGTCGGAGACGATTCGGGTGAGGGCTTGAGAGGGGTCGATCATGGCGACTTTCGACTTTTTTCGTGTTCCGGAGAGTTCCGGGGCGCATGAAAGCTTGACCTGACCGGCCCGGATGCGCAATTTGCGCCAAACCTGAACAGGGTCGCGATCGGGCTGCATATCCGGACCGGCGGCCTGGCTACCACCCCGAGGATCTTATGGCCAAGAGCAATGTCATCCAGATCCGGCTCGTCTCGACGGCAGACACCGGATATTTCTACGTCACGAAGAAGAACGCCCGCGCCCAGACCGGCAAGATGGAACTTAAGAAGTACGATCCGGTTGCGCGCAAGCATGTCGTCTTCCGCGAGGCGAAAATTAAATAAGCTTTCCTGCCGGAAAGTTTATGCGGAAAAGCGCTGCCTCTTTTGAGGACAGTGCTTTTTCTTTGTCCTGAGTGTCAGGGCTTTGCCCGTGATGCCCCCCAAATGTCTCAGACCTTTGGAAAGGCCCTGTTGTTTTTACGTGTTGAGCTGTGATTTTTTAAAGGGTTAGCAGAATCCGGGCTCTGCCCGGACCCGGCAGGGACCGCAGGCCCCTGCACCCCGATTGATTCATAATAAAATGGTTTCCAAAGGTCTGTGACCTTTGGTGGGTTCCAGGGCAAAGCCCTGGAAAGGGGCCAACACTTAATGACAACAGAGCCGTGGGGAAACAGGATCAGTAAAGCTGATCGTGTTTGTCGTAGGGCACTACGATATCGTTTGGATTGGCCAGGTTGAGCATGGCGCGGGCGCGTTCGTCGAGCATGTCGCCGTTCAGGGCGCCTTCGCTGAGGCCTGAGACACGACGGCGCCAGGCTGTCTGTTCCTCGACGGCGTTTTTCTGCGATTCGCGGGCGTCATCGAGAAGCTGAAGCTGCTGGTGATAGGAGTGAAGTCCGTGGGCGCCCTGGGTGGCCTGCCATCCGAAATAACCGGTGAGGGCGAGAAACAGTGCCGGGGGCAGGACCGCGTTCATTGTGCGACGAAACAGGCGACCAAACTGCATGCGACTCTGCGCCTCCGGAATAGCCCCTCAGGGCAGGGCTGAGACTATGGAGCCCAATTCTGGCAGGAGTCGGGCAAGCCCAGACCTTGCCCGTGCCCAGGACGGGCCACAAGCTTGCGGACCGCCAAAGGTGAGCAGAAAAAACCACCCGGCCTGTTTTTCAGACTGTGTGGTTTTTTTACAACATTCCGGATGCTGGAAATTCTTAACCTATTGTTAACGGGCTGATTTTTTCAGGATCGTTCGGCCAGCATAGGCACCGGCCGTAGCCAGTTCCTGCTCGATGCGTATGAGCTGGTTGTATTTCGCCGTGCGATCGGAGCGGCAGAGCGAACCGGTCTTGATCTGCCCGCTGTTTGTGGCGACGGCGAGGTCGGCGATTGTTGAATCTTCGGTTTCACCGGAGCGGTGGCTGACGATGCAGGTGTATCCGGCGCGGTGGGCCATTTCCATGGCGGCGAGCGTTTCGGTGAGGGTGCCGATCTGGTTCACTTTGACCAGCAGGGAGTTGGCGATGCCGTCCCCGATGCCGCGGCTCAGGCGGGCGGGGTTGGTGACGAACAGGTCGTCGCCGACGAGCTGGATGGTTTTGCCCAGGGCTGCGGTCAGGAGAGCCCAGCCTTCCCAGTCATCCTCGGACATGCCGTCTTCGATGGAGGCGATCGGGTAACGTTTTGTGAGGTCTTCCAGGTAGGCGACCATGGCGCCCGAATCGAGGGTCTTTCCCTCCCCTGCCAGGACGTATTTGCCGTCTTTGTAATATTCGGTCGCGGCGCAATCGAGTGCGAAGGTGACGTCTTCGCCGGGGCGGTAGCCGGCGGCTTCGACGGCGCGGGTGATGTAGGACAGGGCTTCGTCGGCGGAACCGATATTGGGAGCGAAGCCGCCTTCGTCACCGACATTGGTGCTGAGACCGGCGGCAGAGAGGGCTTTTTTCAGCTGCTGGAAGATTTCCGAGCCCCAGCGGACGGCATCCGAGAGGGTCGGGGCGCCGACTGGCTGAATCATGAACTCCTGGATGTCGATCGGGTTGTCGGCGTGCTGGCCGCCGTTGACGATGTTCATCATCGGGACGGGAAGGACGTGCGCGAACGGGCCGCCTATATAGCGGTAGAGCGGGATTTGCAGCTCGGCGGCGGAGGCTTTCGCGATGGCGAGGGAGACGCCGAGGATTGCGTTCGCGCCCATACGGCTTTTGTTGGGGGTGCCGTCGAGGTCGATCATCGCGTTGTCGATGTCGATCTGATCCTGCGATTCCGCACCTTGCAGGGTTGGGAAAATCTCGGTTTCGATGTTTTCGCAGGCTTTCAGCACGCCTTTGCCGCCGTAGCGGGCTTTATCGCCGTCACGCAGTTCGACGGCTTCATGGGCGCCTGTCGATGCGCCGGAGGGAACTGCGGCGTGGCCTTTCGCGCCGGATGCGAGTTCGACGTCCACTTCGACGGTGGGGTTTCCCCGGCTGTCGAGAATTTCCCGTGCGATGATATCGACGATGGCGCTCATGGTTCTGCCTCTGCGTATTACGTTCTTATTACGGCATGCTGCCCTGACGCGCTGCCAGGGAGCTGTTTGTCAGAAGGCCCCTCGGGGCCGGGTTGTCAACTGACAAATCGGGGTCGGACGGTGTGTGCGCCATGAAGGCATTTCCTGCATCGAAATGTATCGGCTTCCCGAACCGGGGCCGGTGGTCATGGTCACGACGTGAAACCGTACCGGGGTCGCCAGCCTCATGTCGATGGGGTTTCATATGGTTTGCAGCATGATGGTCCGCCGCTGACCGGCTGCATTATCGGCCCGTGGGATTACAGCTCTACGGCACTCCGGGAGCCGGGAGACGAGGATGTGTGGTTACCATTCCCGGCGTCAGTCTGGCGGAAGTGATGGTCGATATCGGCAAAGGGTCGATAAATTTACCCGCTTCGGGCTGACGTGGCTGCCGGCAGGCAATGTGGGGGCGCCGCTTGTCGGGGACTGTCTCGCCAGTATTGAGTGTCGGGTTTCAGACACGACGAGGGTTCGGGCAGAGCCCGGGCTTCCGCCAGCTCTTTGAAAAATCGCAGATCAGCACATAATGCTAACAGAGCCTTTCTGAACCATGTGGATGCACCCGCCGCCCTCATGGAACGCGGATATGAGCGGCGGCGTTCACGGTCTGGCGGACGGATTTCTCCTGTTGCAGAAGGGAGTTTCCGACAGGCCGGTGACATCGGGAGGGCTGGACAGGGCATGAGAAAACGCGGGCATTTCGGACGGATGTGGGCTGCGGTGATGCTGGCGGGCGCGTTTGCGTTCGGGGCGCGGGCGGATTCCGGTCCTGTTTATGGCCTGCGGCTGGAGGGGTTTGCGTATCCCTGGCCGGTGCGGGAATTTGGCTTCACGTCACAGCGGCAGACGTTGCGGATGGCCTATCTCGATGTCCGGCCGGCGCAGGCAAACGGGCAGGTTGCGGTGCTTCTGCATGGGAAGAATTTCTGCGCGGGAACCTGGGAGGAGACGATCCGGGTTCTGGTGGCGCGGGGATATCGTGTGATTGCGCCGGATCAGATCGGATTTTGCAAGTCGGACACGCCGGACAATTATCAGTTCTCGTTTGAGCAACTGGCCCTGAATACGCGCGATCTGCTCGACAGTCTGGGGATCGGGAAGGCCGTGATGATCGGTCATTCGACCGGGGGCATGCTGGCGGTGCGGTATGCGCTGATGTTTCCGGATCGGGTAACACAGCTTGTGATGGTTGATCCACTGGGGCTTGAGGACTGGCGGGCGAAAGGCGCGCCTTACCAGAGTGTGGATCAATGGTTTGTGGCTGAGCGGCATAAGACGGCGGATGCGATCCGGGCTTATGAGAAGAAAGTTTACTACGCCGGGGAGTGGAAACCGGCTTACGAGACATGGGTGCAGATGCTGGCGGGTCAGTATCGCGGATCCGGGGCTGAGGCGCTGGCGTGGAACTCGGCCCGGCTTTACGACATGATTTATACGCAGCCGGTGGTTTACGAATTCCCTGCGCTCCGTGTGCCGACGGTTCTGATGATCGGCGACCGGGATATTACCGCTATCGGAGCGGACCGGGCTTCGCCGGAGGTGCGTGCCAGGCTTGGGCATTATCCGGCGCTTGGGAAAGAGGCGGTGGCGGCGATACCGGGGGCGAAACTGATCGAATTTCCGACGCTGGGTCATGCGCCGCAGATTCAGGACCCGGCGGCTTTCCATAGTGCGTTGCTTCGAAGCCTCCGCTAAGAGTTCCGGCTGATGAGGGCGGAAGGGATGCTGTGACGTGCCGGGTGAGTTGGCGTGAGTGAGGGTGTTTCGGCGGGATCGGGACCGTGTGAGGCAGGCCAGACTGGTCCTTACAAGCGGATTTCCGTGATTGCGGAAGATCTGGCGGGGATGCGGTCACAGGCGTTCGGTCTGGCCGGGTATCTGTCGTTGCCGGGTCGCTTCTGTGCGGTTCAGCGGCCTTCCGGGCTATCGCGATGGCTGCCGTCCAGGCTCCGGAGAAATCCTCCGGGGATGGTTGCGGACGTGGACGGATCGGAGGTGTCTGATCTGTTTTTCACCGTTGCCGGAAAGGGCGGAACGGCGGGAGCGGCGTTGCATCGCCGCGGGCGGACTGTTGTGCAGATCCAGAATCCGCGTGTGCCCTGTGATCGTTTTGATCTTGTGATTGCCAATCATCATGATGAGATCGAAGGGCCGAATGTGCTGCTGAGCCGAACGGCTCTGCATGGACTGACGGCGGCCCGTCTTCGGGCGGCGCGTGACACATGGGCAGGGCGGCTGAGGACGCCGGGGCGTCCGCTGCTGGCGGCTCTTGTCGGGGGTGCAAACGGTCGGTTTCGTTTTGGTCGTGATGAGGCGCAGGATCTGGCGCGCCATCTGATCGCGGCGGCGCGACGGATTGACGCGTCTCTGTTTCTGACGACATCGCGACGGACTGGCGAGGAAGCGACGGCGGTTCTGCGGGAGGCTGTTGCGACGGCTGGCGGGCAGATCTGGACCGGGGGCACGGATAATCCGTATGCTGGTCTGATTGCGTGTTCTGATTTTCTTGTGGTGACGGCGGACAGTGTTTCGATGGTCTCGGAGGCTGTTGCCGGGGCGGCACCGGTTTATGTGTATCGGCTGCCAGGGAAGTCGCGACGGATTGGCCTGTTTCTCAAAACGCTGGAAACGTGTGGCCGGATCAGGAGGTTTGAGGGTAAGGCTTTGGACTGGCCGGTGACACCGCTTGATGACACGCCGCTTATGGCGCGGGAGATGTGCGGGCGGCTAGGGATTCCGGACTGTCTTCGGGGATATGTCTGACGTTTTATCAAAGAAGCTGTGGTCATTCAGTGCTGGCTTCTTCACAGGGCTTTGCCCTGGAACCCACCAAAGGTCACAGACCTTTGGAAACCATTTTATTATAAATAAATCGGGGTGCAGGGGCCTGCGGTCCCTGCCGGGTTCGGGCAGAGCCCGGGTTTCTTCCAGCCCTTTGAAAATTCAGGCTTCAACACGTAATGATAACAGAGCCTTTGCAAACCTTATTATTTTTTTACCATCGGGAGTGAAGGGGCCTGCGACCCCTTCCGGGTACGGGAAGATCCCGCTTTAACTTAGTTCCTGTAAGGATATTTCCTTAAAACTGCTGCGAAATACCAGTCAGAATCGTCCGGCGCAGTCCGTATTGCGGTGCACCGACGCCGATACCGCTGCCGTCACGCAACTCGTAGCGCTTGTCGAAGAGGTTCGTGACGTCGAGACGTAGCTGGGTGCGTTTGAGAAAGGAAACGTGGAGCAGATCGTTGAAGCTCTGTACCACTGAAAGATTGAACGTCGCGTATTGCGGCACTGAGGCGCCGTTTGGGGTCGCACCGTCTTTTCTGAGGCCACTGCCATAGACCATTGTGGCGGACAGACGGAGCGGGTGTCCTGTTTTGTAAAAAGCTGTGTAACTGCCTCCGGCTGACGCTGTCCATCGCTGGTCATGATCGAGGTGAATCCAGCGGTTTCGGATATAGGTCAGATCATCCGGATCGAAGTTCCACTGAGCTGTTGTGATATCCTTGCCGATAGCGCGTGACCAGGAGAAATTGCCATAGACGCTGAACGGGCCACGGGAATAATCGGTCGAAAATTCGTAGCCATTGACCTGGCCGCGACGGTAATTGAACACGGAAAGGAGGATTGGCGAGCCGAACTGGCCTTCGTCGATCATATTTTTTGCGAGTTTGACGTAACCATCGACGGAAGCGTGCCAGCCCGGGAGGAGTTCCTGAGAGAAACCTGCATCAAAATAGTGATCACGCTCGGCTTTGACGGTCGTATTCTGAAGTGTTCCGGGAGCACCGGAAGTGTTTGCGAATTTGTTCAGCTGCGTCGCGCCGATCAGCTCGAACGGAGGCGGTGTAAAATAGCGTGAATAACCAATATGGAAAGCACCTCCATGCCAGGGTTCGTAGACGAGATTGATGCGGGGACTGACCTGTTTTGAATGGGTGTATTCATCGACACCGTCGAAACGCAGGCCGTAGTTGATCGTCAGACCTCTGACCGGACGCCATTCATCCTGGGCGTAGAGGCCATATACCCAGCCTGTGCGACCGCTGCCGTCGTGGATGGTGGTTGTCTGCCCGTCATAGACCGCATTGCCATCATCATCGGTGCCGGTCTGCTGATAGACGGTTGAGTCCGATTTTGATGTCGTCCGCTCCACGTAGGCCTGATAGCCGAAACGGACAGTGTGATAGCGGTTGGCGCGCCAGGTCAGATCGCTCTGTGAGCCTGAGGAGAAGACCGACCGGTTGGCGCGCTGGGAGATGCCGTTATAGACGAGATCACCGAGTGCATCGGGGGAGTAGCCGAGCGAACTGTATCGTACGACGGCGGAGCTTTGCAGACTGACATTTCCCATTTCCTTCTGCAGCGACAGGATACCGAAATCCGTGATCTGCTTCTGGTGTTCATTCAGACTGCTGCTGTCGACGCTGCCGTAGACCTGCTGCGACAGAGCGCTGTCCAGATAGGATGGGTTCGCAAACTGTCTTTGCTGACCGGGATTATTCGGAAGCTGATATTCAGCGTTGGAGACACCGGCGGTCAGGCTGATGCGGGTATTTTCATCGGCGGTGTAACGCAGATGACCCAGGAAATGGTACTGATTGCTCAGATCATGCAGGGCGTTGAATTTCGGGGTCGGGTTTTCGATACCTACGCGGTCATGAACGAAATCGGCTGTGGCGAAATAGTCCCATTTTCCGGCATGGCCGCCATATTGCGCGGACGGGAAGAAGTAATCGCGGGCGCCACCGTACATGGAAACTTCACCGCCGGGATCGGCGCTGCCGTTTTTTGTTGTGATATCGATCACGGCGGCCTGAAGAAATCCGTATTCGCTCGGGAGCGCGCCGGTCGTCATCGACATGGAATGAGCGAAGCGCGTCATCAGAGCCTGACCGAAGACGCTCATCCCTTCCGGAAGCATCACACCATCGAGCCGGAACTGTACTTCGTTGTGATCACCACGAACGTGGATCTGGCCGTAGCTGTCCTGGGCGACACCCGGCGCCTGGAGCAGGACGGCATTAAGAGGCGCATTGTCGCCGCCGGGGATTTTCTCGATATCGTCGCGGGAGAACCGGTAAACCGTGGCGCCGGTTGAAGGCTGCAGGGAGGCGCGCTGACGATCCAGGTGTGCATTGACGATGATATGCTCTTCATTGGCGGGGGAATCTTCGATTCCGGACTGACCGGCCTGAAAAGAGGTGCGGGATGGCGCTGTTTTTTCAGCTTTTTTCTTTGTGCTGGTCGATGTAACTGCGGCTTTTTTGACGGTGCTGTCTGTATCATCCGTCCCGGCGAGGGCCAGATCGGGAGCCATGAAGGCTGTGCTTGCGAGAAACAGAGTCAGGAGCCGCAGCGAGGTGGGCGATATCATGAAGGCGGTTCCGGTCGTTGCGGGTGTGCGTGCGTTCTATAATGATATGTTATAACATATCAAGAGGTTTGTGCACGTGGTGCGAAACGATCATGCGGGATGACGGGGTGTCTCCCTTTTGGGTGGCTGGAAAATACGTTCGGTATAGTCCGGGTCAATGCCAGTATCGCGGACGATGACTGTTGCCATGGTCTCTGTCGGCAGCGCTCCGGACTGACACCGGGAACGCGTGTGTCGCGGGCATTGTGAGTGGCTTCTGCGGCGTTATTCAGAAGGGATCAGCAGCGCCTGATCGAGGAGCGCCGGGTCTGCTGTCACCAGATCGGTGTTCCTGTTTTTATCGGGTTCCACCTGGTGACACCGGCGGATGCGGAACATGATGGGTGCAGCTGACGAGGGCTCAGATTTTTACTGTGGGGATCACGGCCTTACGTGCGACTTTTCGTGCCGTGATCGGGGCCGGTCCGAAATCTTTCACAGCCGGATGTGCTGCCGGGGCGATCGGATGAAGCGACGCGGCGGTCTGGCGGCAACATTGCTGCCAGACGCGCAGCATTATACTGCCCGGGCTTATATGCATCTGAGTCAGCCGGGAGGCCGGGAACCGTGCAGACAGCGATTGCAGCGATTGATTCTGCCGGGTGGTAAAAGGCCGCGTTTACAATAATCTTTCGATCTGTGTTTGCGGTCAGTCCAGGGATGAAGAAAGGCGGACTGACATACCCGGACTCTGCGCTGAGCCGGCAAGGACCTCAGGCCCCTGCATAACACAGCGTAGTCCCGGAATATCCCGGATAGATTCAGATATTCCTACCGCGCGGCATCCATATGATCGAGTGGTTTCCCGTCATATTTTCCAGTCAGGGTTTTCAGGAAAGCGGTGATGTCGTTCACGTCCTGATCGGAAATATTCTGATCCGGTGTCTGGTATTTTGCCATCTCGCGCACGGCCTGCTCCAGGGTTTTTACGCTGCCGTCGTGAAACCAGGGGCCTGTAAGAGCGACGTTACGCAATGTCGGGATCAGGAAGCGGGAACGGTCCAGCGGATCGTGTGTGACTGCTTCGCGGCCGCTGTCGGCATCGGTGAATTTACCGCCGCGGGCCGCGAAGTAGTTCCCTTCAAGGCCCATAACTTCCATGGCCCCGCCGCCCATGTCCGGGCCATTGTGGCAGCCGGAACAGCCGATGGATTTGAACCGGTCATAGCCACGTTTTTCCTGATCATTCAGGGCTGTGTTATCGCCCTTGAGCCAGAGATCGAAGCGGCTGTCCGGTGTGATCAGGGTTTTTTCGTATTCCGCGATCGCGTCGGTGATCGTCCCCTGCCCTACGGGCTGTCCGGGATAAATCCGTTCGAATGCAGGGGCATAATCCGGATCGGCGGCCAGTTTGGCGGCGACTCCGGGCCAGTCATGGGAGCCCATTTCGACCGGGTTCATGACCGGACCAGCGGCCTGATCGGCGAGTGTTTTTGCGCGTCCGTTCCAGAACTGCACGATGTTGTAGACGGAATTATAGACCGTGGGGACGTTGATTGGTCCCTTTTGTCCATGAATACCCGTTGCCGTGGTCAGGTTGTCCACACCACCCTTATCGAGACCGTGGCAGCTGGCGCAGTTCAGGGTGTTGTCGCCTGACAGCTTTTTGTCGAAGAACAGTTTCTGGCCCAGGGCGACCTTATCGGCGTTGACGGGCCAGCTTTCCGGGATGGGCTGCACGGGTTCGGCGGCGAACTGCGGCGCGACATCTTTTGCCGCGTAGTGCCTGCGGCGCTCGTCATCGACCCAGGTCAGTACGGTCTGGCGCTGTGTTTCGGAGAGATGGGCGTGCCAGTGCATCAGCAGATACATCGATGGCGGCATCCGGTTCTGGCGGATGACTTCTTCGATGCGTGACAGTTCTTCCTGGTCTGGCGCTTCGCCCTTCTGGAAGGCTGCGATCACGGGCTCCAGGCGGAAGTGCCGCAATCCCTCATCGAGATCGTGTCGCATGAGCTGCGAGGCGAGCGGGAGGTGGAAATAGAACGGGAGGTCGGTGCCTTTTGTGTGACAGTAGTCACAGCGGGCTTCGTGGATCACCTCAAACGCGGCTTTGGCGACGGCATTTTGCTGTGTCGGAGAGTCTGCAGCGAGCTTCGGGCCGCCAGCATGATCGAAATGCGTCAGATACGCTACCGTGCCGCCATAGGCGACCAGGCCCGCGCCCACGATCCCCAGAATAAGTCCCTTCAACACAACCTCCGGTAACAGATGTCCAATTCGTAACCTGTTCCTGGGCTGGTCCGGTCAATCTGTCAAAACGATTATTTTCATAAAAATTATCGTTTCACTCGATTGTCTGGCGGCACGGGGTCAGGATTCGCCCGCTTCTTTTAATCGCTGACGGGCGATTGCCACATAATCCGGATCAATTTCGATTCCGATTCCATGTGATCCGGTTCGTTGCGCAGCCAGCAATGTCGTGCCGGTGCCCATGAACGGGTCGAGGACCACGGGGGCGGGCCGGCCGTGAAGCCGGATGCAGAGTTCCGGCAGCCGGACCGGAAATGTTCCGGGGTGATTGAATTTCTGCTCACGGTCCCGGACGGTTTCATAGGGCACGAACCAGGTGTCGCCCCTGCAGCGCTGGTCCTGCGCGTGGCCGCGCCGGGCGATGTTGCTTTTATCCTTGAAGGGGACGCCGGCACCGAGGCGGTCCAGACGGACATCGCCGTTCAGGGTGAGGTGGAACAGGTGTTCGTGGTTGCGATTGAGGTAGCGGCCGCTGTTGACCGGCTTGAAGTGACCGAACGAGTCTCCGGGCACGGCGATCGATTTCACCCAGGAGATGTGATTCTGCAATGAGAAGAGGTCGCGCAGGCGCACGACCAGTTCGAAGGGCAGCCAGGGTTCGGTGGAGGTTCCGGCGATATTGAGGAAGAACGATGCGTCGGGGCGCATGACGCGCCTTACGGCGGTGGCGATTTCCACCATCCAGTCGAGATAGTCATTCTCGGTGCGCCGGTCCTGATAGGAGCGGTAGCCGAGGCCGATATTATAGGGCGGGGAGGTGACGATCACATCCACGCTTTCCGGCTTCATGCGGCGCAGGATCCGGAGACAGTCGCCCTGGATGATTTCCTGTTGTCCGACATGATAACGCCTGACTCGCGGCGAACGGGGACGGGCGGGAGCGGCTACCTGGTCCGTTCTGTCAGTCTTTCCGGCGCCTGCGACGCGGTCTGTCTGCTTCACGCACTCCGCGCCGCAGCAAGGCGCCACGACGAGCCGGATACGCCGAGAAGTCGTTCAAACGTCCACAGATCGGAAAATTCTGTCACGGCGTCCAGGCCGGCGACGGGTTTTCCTTCAGCATTGAGGGTCATGCTGATCTGATCCGACACGATCCGGGCATCGATGGCCGCTGCGGAGCCGGCGGCGACATCTTCAAGGCGGACATCTTCGATGGCGATGCTGTTCACGGCGCGGATTTCGCTTTTCTGCGTCTCGCCTGTGGTCTCGCGCTCAGTGATTGCAGCATCGAACGCAGTGAAGGCTGCCGGTGTCAGGCGTTCACGCAGAACGGTGCGGTCCCCTGATGCATAGGCGGTCACGACCTGGCGGAAGGCACCGTCGACACCCGTGAGGAACTGTTGCGGCGTGAAGCCGCGCTCTTTCGTCGCGAGCAGGGCCAGTTGCTGGCCGACCCGGGTGCCGGGTGCCGGGATATCCATCTTCGGCGCGGCTGACGGTTCCGCACGTCCTTCGATGACCGGCCCTTCAGCGCTCCGTGGTGCGGGCGCGGGCGAACTCATCGGCTGGAAACCGACTTTTTTTCCAAGCACGCTGCGCAACCGCAGCGCCAGAAACGCGGCGATCAGAGCGAAGATAATAATGTCGACCGGAAACCGGCCGAGGGAACCGTCCATCTGTGATGCCACCCGGATTTATCATACGCGGCGCCGGAGGGTCCGGCCCGTTCGTAAAATTCTTACACCTGACACAGAGAATAGGCGGCGTGGATGACCGGCGCAATGACCCGATATCTGATTAAGATGGCAAATCCTTCATATTTGCCGTCTGTTCACCGGATTACGCTCATATTGATGTGACCGGTCCGACGAAACCATGGAGGTCTGTTTTGCCGATTGCGCATCATCCCTCAATTCCCATATGCGACATATCATGATCGTTCTCAGACACTGCGAAAGCGAATTTAATCGCCTTTTCACCGCGACGCGCCGCGATCCCGGCATCCCTGATCCCCCTTTATCGGACCATGGTCAGGCTCAGGCCAGGGCTCTCGCGCCGGCCCTGGGCGGCCAGAACATTGAACGGATTATTGTCTCCCCGTTCACCCGGACGTTGCAGACGGCGGCGCCGCTTGCGCGGGCGCTGGGCATCCGGCCGACCATTCATCCGCTGATCCGCGAACGGGCGGCATTTTCCTGTGACGTCGGCTCACCGCCGGCGCGTCTTGCGCTGGCCTGGCCGGAGCTTGATTTCTCGGGGCTGGACGAGACCTGGTGGACTGCAGGCATTGAGCCGCCGGAGGAGGTTGAGGAGCGGGCCGCGATTTTCCGGGCGGAGATGTGCGCGAGCCCGGTGTGGCAGAACACGCTCGTTGTCAGCCACTGGGGGTTTCTGATCGCTTTCACGGCTGCGAGCATGGAAAATGGCAGCTGGCGACGCATTGATCCGACGAAACCATTGCCTGCGATTTAACGCGACGGTCAGCCGCTGCGGTTGCGTGAGCCGTCTGTTATGAAGCGTTCGCTGTTCTCAGGCGCGGGCGCTCCATGTGGCAGACGCGCAGGGGTACGCTGTTGGCGAAGGCCTGCTATCATGCTACCGCGCGGTAGCCGGATTCACCCCGCAATAAACACCAGGGAACCAAACCGACATGTCCGATACCAACCAGATGGGTGCTCAGGGCGTCCCTCCTGCCCTGCCGCTTGCCATCAATCTGCAGTACACGAAGGATCTGTCCTTCGAAGTGCCGGCTGGCCCGGAAATTTTCACGGCTTTGCAGGCTGCGCCGCAGATTTCGGTGAACATCGATGTGCAGGCGAACCGCCTTCAGAATGATCAGTCCGTGTATGAAGTTGCTCTGACGATCAAGACGGAAGCCAGCGAGGCGCCGACGACTGAAGGCGGACCGGCCGGGCGTAAGGTGTTCATCGCTGAACTGACCTATGCCGCAGTTGTTTCCCTGAACAATCCGCCGCCGGAACTGGTCGAGCCGCTGCTGCTTGTTGAAGTGCCGCGTCTGATTTTCCCTTATGCCCGGAACATCCTCGGCGATGTCACCCGCGATGGCGGTTTCCCGCCTGTCGTGTTGCAGCCGATCGATTTCGTGGCTCTCTGGCAGGCGCGTCGCGCTGAGTTCGCCCAGACGGAAGCCGTCGGTCACGCCTGATCGAAAACGGCCGGGGCTGCGTCGTCTGACGCGGCCCCGGCTGTGCTTCTGTGATATGCTCTGAACGGAACTGCGCCCATGACTCGTGTTTTGAATCGTGATCCGGCATCGGATGTCCATGTGACGGACGCACCGCCTGTTCAGCGTCGTTTTTTCAGTCGTCTTGTGCCGGTCGCGTTCACGCTTGCCGCCCTTTCCGGCGCTGCCGGTCTGAGCGGATGCGCTGATCAGAACACGGCGGCCACGGCCTCTGTTCCGCCGGCGCGCATTCCGCCGCAGCAGTTTGCGCCGGGCACCGTCACCGAGACCGCGCCGCCGGAAAATGTTACGCTGGTCAACGATCCGTCCGCTCCGGCCAGTACGCCTCTTTGCGGGACCGCCGCGCGGGAAGCCAATGCCATGGCTGCTGCGATGTATCCCCAGCCGCTGTCGAGCGGAAATGCCTGCACGCAGAATGCATGCTTTGATCCCGCCACCCAGACCTATATCGCATCGGACAACACCCGGCGCGTCTGCCGCTAAAGGCCGGGCGTCAGGGATCGGGGCGCAGCCCCGGGACTCTCTTTCCGTGTGTCAGCCTCAGTGCTGGCTGGTATGATGTGTTCGACAGAAACGATGCGCCGCGTGGTCGTGCGCGGTGTTGCTGCGGGATACAAAAGGGATAATCAGGATGAACCGGTCACATGGTGCGGATGCCGGGTATTATGCTGTTTCTGATGAACTGATCGCTCGATTTGCCGCGAGAGCACCGCATTATGATCGTCTGGGCGAGATCGCCTCCGAGAATATTGCTGATCTGAAGACAGCGGGTTTGTTTGGTTTAGCAGTTCCGCGGGACAGGGGCGGAGCCGGGATCGGGTTGCGGGCGATGGTCGGGATCGTCGCAAGGGTGGCGCGTGGCGATCCGTCCACGGCGCTGATTCTGGCCATGCAGTATCTTCAGACTCTGGGCGTTGCCCTCTCGGCGACGTGGCCTGAGGAGGTGCGGAATGAAGTTTTTACGACGATTATTCGTGACGGGGCGCTGATCAATGCGCTGCGTGTTGAACCGGAACTGGGCACGCCGTCACGGGGTGGTATTCCGGCAACACGGTTGAAGCTGGTGGACGGTGTGTGGCGTCTGAACGGCCGGAAGATCTTTTCGACCGGGTCCACGGCGCTGCGCTGGGGGATTGTGTGGGGGGCGACGGAGGAAGATGTGCCCCGGATCGGCCAGATTCTCGTGCCGCTCGACCTGCCTGGCGTGCGGATTGAAAAAAGCTGGCATCAGATGGGGATGCGCGCGACGGGCAGCGACACGGTTGTATTTGAGGATGTCGCAATTCCGGAGCGTTATCTCGTCAATCTGATTCCTGCGGGAAGCGGAAGCCCGGAGACACCGGCGCTTGCGACCTGGCATGCGATTGTTGTTGCCGCCCTTTATGATGCCGTGGCCCGGTGCGCCCGGGACTGGCTGGTCTCGTTTCTTCACAGTCGGGTTCCGACCGGGCTTGGACGACCACTGGCGACGCTGCCCCGTTTTCATGTCGTTCTCGGGGAAATTGACGGGCTTTTGCTGACGAACGAGGCTCTGCTTGAGCGGGCGCTCGCGCAGGATGACGCGGGTCGGGCAGATGGCACGGAGGCAGCCCAGATCAAGCGTCTGATGACGGAGAACGCCATTGCGGCGGTGGGCCGGGCCATTGAGGTGACGGGCAATCCGGGGCTGAGTCAGGACAACGCGCTGGAGCGGCATTACCGCAATGTTCTGTGTGGCCGCGTTCACACGCCGCAGGCGGATGTTGTTCTGGAAATGGCCGGACAGGCCGTGCTGGATCCGAAATGAGCGTCTCACGCGGGAGAGGATGCGAAAATTCGCATCCTGATCCGGCACGATAAATCTGCCGGTCCTGCGGGTTATGTTCTGTGGTGTCGTCAGCTTGTAACGAAGTCAGAACTATCGTGAAACCCGCTGAAAATGGCATGATTCTCTGTGCCGGGGTGGTTCCTGACTATTGACCTTGCCGGCCATTCCCCATTATTCAACGCACGTTGATTTTAAAGCTCCGCGTACCGGTCCGGTATGCAGGAAAACCCGTGTGGAGCAAGGGACTGTGACGACAGAGACCAATGCCACGAAATTTCTGGCAGAGCAGAATGTTCCGTTTTCGGTTCATACGTATGAATATGCCCCAGGTGGTGGTCTGATCGGCCTGCAGGCGGCATCCTCGATCGGGGAAGAGGCGGGGAACGTTCTCAAGACCCTGATTGTTGAGGTTGATCGCAGGACGCCGGTCTGTGTCGTTGTGCCGGTTGACCAGAAGGTCAGTTTCAAGGCAGTTGCGGCTCTGTTCGACGGACGCAACGCTAAAATGATGAATCCGGAAAAGGCTCATAACCTGACGGGATATCAATCAGGCGGGACGAGTCCGTTCGGCTCCGTAACGCCTGTTCCGGTCGTGCTCGCCAGTCAGGCGATGGACAGGCCGTATATTTATGTCAACGCCGGTGATCGCGGGCTTGTTGTGAAACTTTCTCCCGCTGATGCGCAGAAAGTCACGAATGCCATCGTTGCCGACATCGCTGCTGCCTGAACGGCAGAATTCAGGAACTGTTGATGAATATTCACGAGTATCAGGCAAAGACACTGCTGAAATCCTGCGGGATGCCGGTGCCTCAGGGGCATGTCGCCCATACGTCCGCCGAAGCGAAGGACATTGCCCGCTCGCTGCCAGGGGATGTTTTTGTCGTCAAGGCCCAGATTCATGCCGGCGGGCGCGGGGCTGGCAGATTTGTCGGCGAACCGGCCACGGGTGGCGTGCGTCTTGCCCGCTCGGCCAGTGAAGTTGAGACCTTTGCGTGCGAGATGATCGATCGCGTGCTGGTCACGAAGCAGACGGGACCTAAGGGTCGTCTCGTTCGCAAGCTTTATGTCGAGGCAGGCTGTCAGATTGAGCGGGAGTTGTATCTCTCGCTTCTTGTCGATCGGGAAAAGCGTCGTCTGACCATTGTCGCCTCTCAGGATGGTGGCATGGACATTGAAGAGGTTGCAGAAAAAACGCCTGATCGTGTTCTGACGGCGTCCATCGATCCCGGCATGGGATTTCAGGACTGGCAGGCGCGCGATCTGGCGGTGAAGCTGGGCCTGCGCGGGCCGCTGATCCGGCAGTTCATTCAGGTTCTGAAGGCGGCGTATACAACGTTCACGACGTATGATGCGTCTCTGGTCGAGATCAACCCGCTTGTGGTGACGAAGGACGGAAACCTCCTGGCTCTGGATGCCAAGATGAGTTTCGACGAGAGTGCTTTCTTCCGCCATCGTGATCTTGAGGATCTTCGTGACGAGAACGAGGAAGATCCGCGCGAGCAGGAGGCGGCGCGGTTCGGGCTGTCTTATATCGGTCTGGATGGCACGATTGGCTGCATGGTCAACGGCGCCGGCCTGGCGATGGCGACGATGGACATCATCAACGCCGAGGGTGAGCAGCCTGCGAACTTCCTGGATGTTGGCGGCGGAGCGTCTCGCGAAAAGGTGGCGGCGGCGTTCCGCATTTTGCTGGCTGACCCGAATGTTGAAGGTGTGCTCGTCAATATTTTCGGCGGGATCATGCGCTGTGACGTGATTGCGGATGCGGTCGTCGCGGCGTCGCACGATGTGGGGCTGAAGGTGCCGCTGGTGGTGCGTCTTGCCGGTACGAATGTTGAGGAAGGGCTGACGAAACTGCAGGAGTCCGGGCTGCCTCTGGTTGTTGCGAATGACCTCGGAGATGCCGCGCGCAAGATTGTAGCAGCTGTACGCGAGGGGAGGAAATCCTGATGTCGATCCTGATCAATCGCGACACGAAAGTTCTGACGCAGGGTTTTACCGGTGCGCAGGGCACGTTCCATGCACAGCAGGCGCTGGCTTACGGGACGAAGATGATCGGTGGTGTGACGCCGGGCAAAGGCGGCACGACGCATCTTGATCTGCCTGTTTTTGACACGGTCTGCGAAGCGCGGGATGCGACGGGGGCGGATGCGTCGGTCATCTATGTTCCGCCCGCGGGGGCTGCGGATGCGATCCTTGAGGCTATTGCGGCGGAGATGCCGCTGATCGTGTGCATCACGGAGGGCATTCCGGTGCTTGATATGGTGCGTGTGCGTCATGCGCTTGAGGGATCGTCCAGTCTGCTGGTCGGACCGAACTGTCCGGGTGTGATCACGCCGGATGAGTGCAAGATCGGAATTATGCCGGGGCCGGCGCACCGGCGCGGACATGTTGGCATTGTTTCGCGATCCGGCACGCTGACCTATGAGGCGGTGGCGCAGACGACCGCGCTGGGTCTCGGGCAGAGCACGAGCGTCGGCATTGGCGGCGATCCTGTGAAAGGTCTCGATTTTATCGACGTGCTTGAGATGTTTCTGGCTGATCCGGATACAGATTCGATCGTCATGATCGGTGAGATTGGCGGCCGGTCCGAGCTGGATGCGGCGGAGTTTCTGAAACAGGCGCGTTCTTCCAAGCCGGTTGTCGGATTTGTTGCTGGTCAGACGGCGCCTCCGGGGCGTCGGATGGGTCATGCCGGTGCTGTGATTTCGGGTGGTGACGACACGGCCGCGGCCAAGATCGATGCCCTGCGTTCGGCGGGGGTTCATATGTCTTCCAGTCCTGCGCTTCTGGGCGAGACGTTGCAGTCTGTCCTTAAGGGGAAAAACTGATGTCCATTACTGTTGAGACTCTGACGGGGAAGGCGATCGAGCCGTTTCTGCCGGATCTGGCCCGTTTGCGGATCACGGTGTTCCGCGAGTGGCCGTATCTTTATGACGGCGACGTTGCTTATGAGGAGAAGTATCTCCAGCTTTATGTGAAGAGTGCCGGCGCTGCTGTCATTCTGGCGCGTGACGGGGAGAAGGTCATCGGGGCTTCCACCTGTCTGCCGATGGCGGACGAGATGGACGCCATTCGCGCGCCGTTTGAGAAACGTGGCCTTCCGGTCAGCGATTTCTTCTATTTCGGGGAATCCGTTCTCCAGAAGGAGTATCGCGGGCACGGGCTGGGCGTGCGCTTCTTCCTGGAGCGTGAGAAACATGCTCTGGAGACGACGGCCCCGGACTTTGCGACGTTCTGTTCGGTGCGTCGTCCGGAGGTGCATCCTGCGAAACCTGAAGGGGCGACGACTTTGCATGCATTCTGGGCGAAACGCGGGTATCATCCGCTGCCGGGCGTGACCTGCTCCATTGACTGGAAAGAGCCGGGGAATGCGGAAGAGACGCCGCATCTGCTTGATTTTTTCATTAAATCCCTGCGTGGCAAGCCGGTTCCGGCTGTGCTTCTGAACGGAGAGGCTTCCTGATGAACAAGACCCTTCGCCTTGGCGTCCTTGCGTGGCCGGTTGCGCGTTGCGGGACGGTTGAAGACTACGCGAACCATCTTGACGCGCTGGTTGCCGAGGCGGCGCCAAATGCTGACCTGCTGCTCATGCCTGAATATTCCTGCATGGAAGTTGCCGGGGCGCTGACGGACAGACCGGACCCGAATGCCGAGCTGGAAGCGGTTTGCGCACATAGCGACGCGATTCTCGCCATCATGCGGGATGCGGCTGTGAAGCATAAGGTGTGGCTGATGCCGGGCACCCTGCCCCGCCCTGAGGTGTCCGGTGTGCGCAACCGTGCGCCACTGATTGCGCCTGACGGGACAATCTTTTTTCAGGACAAGCATGTCATGACCCGTTTCGAGACGGAGTCCTGGGGTGTGAAGGCGGGGAATCCGCCAGGTGTTTTTGAAACACCATGGGGAAAGATCGGCACGTCGATCTGCTACGATTCTGAATTCCCTATGCTGGCGCGGGCACAGATTGAAGCTGGTGCGTGGCTGATTCTGGTTCCGACCTGCACGGATTCCATGCATGGTTTCAACCGGGTGCGGATCTCGGCTGAGGCGCGGGCGCTGGAAAACCAGTGCTTTGTCGCGGTATCGCCGACGGTCGGCGATGCGCCGTGGCTGGCGACGCTGGATGAGAATCATGGCTGCGCCGGGGTTTATGGTCCGATTGACCGGGGTTTTCCGGCTGATGGTGTGATCGTCGAGGGCAGGCTCGATCAGGGCGGCTGGGTTTACGCGACGCTTGATCCGGCGACGCTGGCTGAAGTTCAGGAAAACGGGGCGGTTCGCAACTGCCGTGACTGGCCCCGATATGTTCCGGTTCCCGGCGCGATTGTCGCCGAAGGCTGATCAGGGAGAAAACGTATGTCTGCTGAAGAAACAAAGACGCTTATCGCGGCTTATTATGATGCCTTCAATCGTGAGGACAACAAGGCCGTTCTTGCTCTGCTCGCGGATGATGTCGTGCATGACATCAATCAGGGTGGTCAGGAGGTCGGCCTTGACAAATTCCGGACATTCCTTTCGAAAATGGAAGGATATTACAAGGAAGAGTCGAAGGGCCTTGTCATCATGACCACGCCTGACGGTGCGCGTGCCGCTGCTGAGTTTTCTGTTCATGGTGAGTATGTGAAGACCGAGGCGGGGCTTCCGCCGGCGAAGGGTCAGAAATACGTTCTGCCCGTCGGTGCGTTTTTTGAGGTGCGTGGCGGGAAAATTGCCCGTGTCACCAACTACTACAATCTTCCGCTGTGGACGAAGCAGATCGACGCTGCTTCGGTCTGAGTGTCTGACCGAAAATGAGTTGAGTGATTTCAGCGGGTTATGATTCATGGGTTTGCGATAACCTGATGAGATCAAGATGGCCTGGACTGAAATCACCCGAGCGCA
>NZ_WOSX01000041.1 GCF_011516735.1 Acetobacter fallax
ACTGCGCTCGGGTGATTTCAGTCCAGGCCATCTTGATCTCATCAGGTTATCGCAAACCCATGAATCATAACCCGCTGAAATCACTCAACTCATTTTCGGTCAGACACTAAGGCTTTCTTCGCGGTTGGCACTGAATAGCCAGGAGAAGCGGCCATTCCTGTCGCCGATCGTCACGGCGCTGTTTGACGTGCCGTAATTTCCCCTGGTTTTATAGGCACCATAGCTCTGAACACTGCCGGTCTGTTTGATCGTTGCCGTGTAATGGTCGGGTATTCGCGTAGTGATCAGGACAACACCGCCCATCGAATTACCAGGATATTCCGCTGCGAACGGGCCATAGAGCATATCGACCCGTTCGATCTGCTCAGGGGCCACCATTCCCCAGCGGGGGGCACCGTTTGTATTGTTATTCGAGATCAGGGCCGAGATAGAGGCATCATCCACATAGACCAGACTCCGTGCGCTGGAATTCACGCCCCAGGTCCGGGTTTGAAGCGTCGCCTGAGTATCGCCGTTATTGCGTTTACGCAGAAAGAGACCAGGTAAATATTTGAGTGCATCTTCAGTGTCGACAATATTGATTGTCGACTCAATCTGATGCCGGTCAATACCTGCCGTCGTCTGAGGAAGAGCGAACCGCCTGACTTCCGGGGCTACCGCACGCCCTGTGACGAACAGAGTCTCAGTCGCGCGCGCGGGGACTGCTACCGCACGCAATTGCGACTTTTCTTTTCCGGACAACATTGTGTGCGCTCTGGTCGAAGAAGATACGACTGTGTCGGCCGGGCTGGCGGCCTCAGCATGCATGGTAAACACAACTGTGGCGAGGGCCAGGTGGCGCAGGTGAACGCCACGCATTGGACGCGCAAGGACGGTATAACGTGACATGATTGCTGTCCCGAACTGACATGGAAGGAGCCAGCAGGGTTTGACCATCCGGATTTCATCGACTTATGCACGATTACGGAAATAGCAGCGTGAGTCACCGTCCGTCGGCATACACAATCCATGAAGAAGTCGTGTTCAGTCTGCTGGCTAAGAGCCGTGCCGCCCGTCCGGATGTTTCCACCCTGACCGGAAAGCAGCTCAGAAGTTCAGGCAGTGCCGGGAGGACCTCGCGCCGGCGGAAGAATACGAATATCGGTAGCCGGAGGCGCCCGTGGCTGCAAAGGACGGTAACGTGGCTGCACCCACTGCGCGGGCGGAAGTGGCAGAAATGTCAGACCCGAGAGGATAATGATCGGGATCTGCAGCAGGGAACAGAGCGGGCATGAACCGTCATGATGATGCGTTACATGACAATGAGACGTGTGTGTCATCCCCGCCATGTGCATGGCCGCCGGGATGACACTGTCACAGACGCCCGGGCGCCCTGCTGCGGCAATGTCAATTCCGGTAAGCCGCCGGATCGTGGCACGCGGCGCTTCATCGGGAAGAGCCTGATTCCCGATCAGCAATTGCCCGATGAAGCCAAGCAATGTGAACGCGACGACAAGCCATCGGCCCGTGGCTGACCGTGTCTCAGGATGGATTCTGCATGTCATTGGATCGGAATATGCAGCACTATTCTGACGCGATCATGAAGCTGTCATGTATTCTGGCTGAGAGGAGTAACGTTCAGGGCGTGAATTCTGTCCTCACGCTCCTGAAGAATCGCCTGACGCCACACCTCACCTGGTCTGACGCCATTAAGACGCCAGTCTCCTAATTCCCGTTCCCGCTGTGCTGCCGGATTATGCGATGCAAGTACGCGCGCATTACGCCAGTGACGGTCGAGTTTCAGTTTCTCACTGGTGGCAGAGGCTCCGCCAACCTCGAAAAGAGATGTTGCGGCTTCAAGCACCAAAGGCAGAATGACCTGCTGCGCGTGATAAGCTTCCAGTTCAGCCTGAAACGACAATTCTTCGTTTTCGTCCCCATTTTCCCGAAACAATGCAGCCTGACCCAGCGTATCAGCGACCCGCCCGACCAGCGCTTCCGCAGCAAAAGCAAGACTGGACAAACGCCCGACGACGCCCTGCACCAGCGGATCAGTACGAGGGCTCGTTTTTCCGGGCACACCAAATGTCCGGCTTCGGGGCTGTACGAACGCGATCGTGTCGCGCAGGACAGCGCGCGCAATTCCTGCGAGCGTGGCAAGATGAAATGTCTGATAATAAGCGAGCAGGAAACGATTGATCGGAAAATCGTCTCCGGTATTGCGGTGATAGATCTGCCATTCCTCGACGGGGACATTTTCGAACACAGTTGTACCACTGCCTGTCAGTCTCTGACCAAAGCCGTCCCAGTCATCAATGCGGGATACGCCGGGAGCATTCACCGGAACAGCAACCCTGACACGGTCCTCACCGTCCATTGCGATGACAGCAATCCAGTCAGCATACAGCGATCCGGTTGAATAGTATTTTCTGCCGTTCAGGCGCCAGGCGCCGTCGACTCTGGTAAGTGTCGTTTCCGTCGATGTACTGGCCGACAACTCTGCCATGGCTGCTCCGAAAAGCGCACCATCGCCTATACGTTCCAGCCACCGGGTGGCTGCCGCATCATCGGATCGTCCCGCCCGTTGCCGTTCCTCTTCAACAAACGCGAAATGAGCCCTTACAATCTGCGGGACATTAGAATCAGCAGCCGCGAGGCTGATCAGAAATGCAAAGGTTTCAGGAATCGAGAGTCCCGCGCCGCCCTGTTCACGCGGCACGCGCAGCTTCAGAAAACCTGCCTCCCTCAGCCATTCGATCGGCTCGAATGCAAGCGTCCGGTTCCGCTCGCGTTCGACGGCGCCATCCTCTATGCGCCGGAAGACTTCCTGAAATCTGTTTCCGGACTCCGGATCAGTGAGACCGGCGTCAGATTCTGGATAGGCGATCATACGTCCCCGCTTAGTTTCACTAAACTAAAAGTGTTTATATTTAACTTCCAGCACATTGACTCACGATTTCATGTGCGTCAATTATATATCCACACAACACGTTGTATTAGATATACATACGCACATGGAGCGTTAATTGTGACAAAAAGCGTGTTCGCTCCCGGAGCCCCTTCCGAAAGTCTGTCGCGCGGAACGCAGTCTGTCGGTGCAGCATGAGCGGTATCACTCCCGCTTACGATACGACTGTAACGGATGTGAGCACTCTGATCGGGCATCTTACTCCATTGCGGGAAAGCTTCGCAGTGAGAGCAGCGCAGCATGATCGCACTGGAACATTCGCTTTTGAAACTGTTCAGGAACTCGCCGATGCAGGTTTTCTGCGGCTGCCGGTGAGCATTCCGGCAGGCGGTTACGGATCGCCTTTATCCGTTGCACAGGAAGTGGTCGGGCTTCTTGCACAGAGCGACCCGGTCGCTGCTTTGCTGCTCGTAAACCACTACATGGTCCACGCATCCATTGCAGCGCGGGATAGCTGGCCCCAGCCGCTTGCCCGGCGGCTTGAAGAGCAGGCAGTGCGTCAGCCTGGCCTTATCAACGCTCTTCTGGCTGAGCCGGATATGGGGTCAGCGTCGCAAGGCGGTCTGCCGGGCACTGTGGCTGTCGCAACGGCTGATGGCTGGCGCCTCAACGGCCGAAAAGCCTACGTCACTGGCATTCCCGCCCTGTCAGAACTTGTTGTCCGGGCGCGTACAGACGAGCAACAGCCTCGCGTCGGACTTTTTGTTGTTCCGGCTAACGCCCCCGGCATTACGATTATTCCGAACTGGGACCATATCGGAATGCGGGCTTCAGCCAGTCATGAAGTCATCCTGCACGACGTCGTCATTCCTTACGAGGACACGACTATCCTCGTACAGGGTGAAGCCAGAGCTGCCGCCGGCTCTGTGCTCATGCACTGGAACTGCGGTCTTCTGGGCGCGCTCTATGACGGGATTGTCAGAGCGGCCTTTGCCTGGACAGTCGATTTTCTGCGAACACGCATTCCTTCAAATCTTGGAAAACCACTGGCAACATTGCCGTCCATGCAGGATGCTGTCGGACGCATCAGTCTTGCATTGTCAACGAACAGCCTCCTTCTGCGCATTTACGCGGCTGACGTGATCGCGGGCGATGATGCGACGATTTCTTCCGCAGCTTCTGTCATCAAGACGGAGGTCGTGGACAAAGCTGCTGATCTTACGATGCAGCTTCTGGCTATTGCGGGCAATGCCGGGCTTAGCGCCCATAATCTCCTCGAACGATGTCATCGCGATGCACTGTGCGGACGGATCCACGCACCGCACGCTGAACTCATCCGCCGTCGTGCAGGACAAGCGGCACTTTTGACTCAACCGCTCTGAAATCAGGAATATTTTATGATCAGTCAGATTGTGGTGGGTGGCGGAGAAGCCGTCCCTCCGCCACCGTGGCCGCGTCAGGCAGCTTTTGTCATCCGAAATAATGAACAGGCTCTGGATGCCGCACGCAGGATCGCCGTCCTGGCTGAAGAAGGCGCAGTCAGACGTGATCGGGAGGATCTGTTTCCCGGTATCGAGCTGGATGCGTTTTCGTCTTCGGGTCTGTGGGGCATTACTGTTCCCGCGGCATGGGGTGGAGCCGATCTCTCCTATGTGACGGTCGGTCGCGTTGCCGTTACGATCGCGGCGGCAGATTCCTCCCTGGCTCAGCTGGTGCAGAACCACTGGGCGACGATTGCAGCCATCCGATCCAGTGCGACAGAAGAACAGAAGGCTGATCTTTTTCCGCTCATTCTGGAAGGTCAGCGTTTTGGAAACGCTTTTTCTGAACGCGGAACGAAAAATGTCAGTGATCTCCGGACTCGCCTGATTCATGACGGAGACGAGGTTATACTGAACGGCGTCAAGCACTATTGTACCGGAGCCCTCGCTGCGGATCTTATTCAGATTGTCGCACTCGATGAAAACGGCCTTTCACAACTGGCGATTGCGGAGCGTAACTCTCCGGGATTAACCGTTTTCAACGACTGGACGGCATTCGGACAACGCGGCACGGGGAGCGGCAGGGTCGTTATCGAAAACGTTCGGGTTCCAGCCAGCCGTGTGATTGCCGTATGGAAAGCTTACGTGCCGGAAGCACCGTTTCCGGACAGTGCCATCTCGCAATTCATTCAGGCTGCAATTGACGGCGGTATTGCCCAGGGAGCGTTACGGGAAACAGAAAAGTTTGTACTGACGCGTACGCGACCATGGGTTGATAGCGGCGCAGAAAAAGCTGCTGATGATCCATACATTATTCAGGCCATAGGCAGTCTGAATGTAAGGCTTAGCGCCGCGCTGGCCCTGCTGGATGAAGCGGGCCGGAGTATCGACACCGCAGTACACGCTCCCTCACCTGACACTGTTGCCGCGGCGCAAATCGCCGTTGCCAAAGCCAAAATTCTGACAACGGAAATCGCGATTGAAGCCGCTGATCGCCTGTTTGAACTGGCTGGAACAGCTTCGACAGATCGGAATCTTGGCCTTGATCGCTACTGGCGAAACGCACGGGCTCACACGCTTCATGACCCGGTAAGGTGGAAATACGCGATTGTCGGGGAATATTACCTGAATGGGCGTTTTCCGCCACTGCATCCATGGAGTTGAAAACATCATTCGAACACAGGGATGTTTCCCGATCGTCCTTCTTATTCGTACATAAACACGGGACAAAATTCCGGCATAATACCAACCCGCATAAAGATTGACCGTCATAAAAAGCCCGGGCTCTGCCCGAACCCGTATGGGAGCGTCACGCGAAGGCGTGCTGCGCACGACGACCCCTTCACCATAACATGTTGATAAAGCAGCCGATTTCCAAAACTCTGCGACCTCTGGCGAGATGTCGGGCAGAGCCCCGGGACTCTCTTTCCGTGTGGCTGCCTTAACGCTGGCTGGTATAAATCGTGGGTTAAAGAGGCTTCGCAATGCACTATTATGTAATGTTATATGTTGTTTATATGCCACATAAATGTATTTTGTGAGCACATGTGATTTTATGTATGTGCATTATTTATTTTAACATTTACGAATGTATTTTCATATCATTTTCCTGGATATAACTATGAGTAAGCGTATTATATCACCGCGCCAGCATCTTTCTCATTCACAACGCTTATCTCTTGCCCTGCGCAACGTAACGCTTCTGCCCGGGGAGACACCGAAGAAGCTTACTTCAGTATTCGCGGGTGGACTTTTCAGCTTTCTGATCGCCAATCAACATGCTGCGGCTCAAACTGCCGTGCACCCGGACGACCAGGGTTCGCACGCCCACATGCATCACGCACCGAACAAGTCAGTTTCAATGCATGATGCAATGACACCTGGCACAAGCGGACATAATCAGCCGCAAGCAGCAGCACATAGCGGCGAACACGGAAAGCATGCTGGCTTAAACGCCACCGGCACCGAATACGTCTCGGTCCATCAACACCATCCCAGCGCAACCCGCCAGGCCGAGGCCTATCTGGCAACGATCCCTGGCGGGACCAGCATTGTCGATGCAGCGACGGTACTGAAAACACGCAATGCAACCAATGCTGACGTATTTAAGTATCAACCCGGTGTGTTTGCACAGGCACCTTGCGGTTCGGATGACCTCCGTATTTCGATCCGTGGTTCCGGTATTCAGACCGGGCTGAACGCGACGCGGGCAGGCATCATGTTCCTGTTTGACGGCATTCCCTTCACCACTCCCATTGGCACGTTCAACGAATTGCAGGAACCACTTGGAATTCGTTATACGGAGATCCTGCGAGGCGGTAACGGTATCGATTACGGCTCGACCCAGCTGGGTGGCGCAATTAATTACGTTACACAAACGGGTTATAATTCAGACCTGTATCAGGCTCGCGTTGAAGCCGGCAGCTTTGGTTACATCAAGGAACAACTCAGTTCGGGTCACGTTATTGGAAAATCAGATTACTACCTCAGCGTAACCAATTCATACCGCGCCGGTTATCAGCAAAACACCCAGACAACCAACTTCGGCGTCAATTTCAACTATGGTTTCAAGTTCAACGACAAGGTTGATACACGCTTCTTCTTCCGTTACCGCCAGACATCGGAAGGCAATCCATTCTACCTTACGCGGGAGCAGGTTGCGGAAAACCCTAAGCAGATGGCACCTGCCTACCGTGGCCTGAACACGAAAACGATCGAGCCCGGCAGCGAATTTATTGCTGACAGGACAACCATTCACATTGATGATCAGTCCAAACTCGTCGCCGGATTTTCTTACATCAATGCGCCGATGAATCATCAGCTGGGAACCTCCTCATCACGCTATTACCTCAGTTATGCAACAGGGACCGTGGACTATCAGCGCCATGATTCCCTGCTGGGTCACGCCAGTGACACGGATATCGGCATCTATACATCGCACGACCTGCAATCGCGGGTCGAAGCGCGCGTCCGTATCCCGTCGGCCTTTGTCGCCCAGGGCGGTGGCTCCTTTAACCAGCTCATCACCAATTCAAATCTGGCGGCAAGCGACACTGTGTTCCACGTTCGTAATAATACTGAGATATTCAAAAACTTTTTTCTGACCGCAGCAGGTGCTTTGACCTACAATCCGCGTGCAGGAAAACAGAATTTTCCGGAATCCAGCTCTTTCAGCCAGAATTCATTGTTTTTTGCACCACGTGGCGGATTCCGTTATATCGTAAATCCTAACGTTGAGATCTACGGAAACGTCACCCGCAGTGTGCAGCAGGCACAGGACTGGCAGTATCTGGCAGGATCCGCCTATACGTCTGGTCTGGCCACAGGATACCCGCACGAGTGGGAAAAATTGCGGCCCCAAACGGCTACAACCTTTGAAGTCGGCACCAGCGGTCATTATCTTGGTACAGAATGGAGCGTTACTTACTACCATTCCGCAGTTCACAATGAACTGCTCCAGGTGGCGTCACCGGAACAGGTTCTGCTGAACATCTCAAGCTATGGCAATGCATCACCTACGACACATCAGGGTGTTGAAACCTCGTTCCATTCCACGCTTTATCAATGGCAGGGAAATGTTATCTCTCTGCGCAATGCCTATACGTATCAGAGCTTTCGATTTAATCATGATGCCACATGGGGCCATAATTATATTCCTGGAATCCCTCAGCATTTCTATCAGGGGGAACTGCATATTGATATGAAAAACGGATTCTATGCTTCGGTTGATGCTGAAGTTTCGTCTTCGGTTATAGCATCGTATGATAACCACTATAAAGCAGCACCTTACCACATCTATAATTTCGATGTCGGCTACCTGTGGCCGAATAAGCATCGCCAGGTGTTTCTCAGCCTGCACAATCTGGCCAACAAGCATTATGCAACGGGCGTGATTCCGGTTGCCACCGAAGCCAATGGCGGTGCTGCTGCCATGCTGGTGGGGGATGGATTTGGTATCTTCGCCGGCGTTTCAATCGGGTTCAATTAACGGCCTGGCCATTACGATCCGTTTATCGACCAGTTTCTCAACCCGGGTTTTCTGGTCGACAAGCCCTGACGCAAAACATTTATCTCAAAATATTTTACATCGTCTGATAGTTTCCGTCCTGAAATTCCATAATATTCATGAATTACTTTCGAAGTTCAATATTATAATATCAACCAGCCTAAAAATTGACAGTCATAAAAAAGCCCGGGCTCTGCCCGGCCCCGGAAGGGAGGGTCACGCGGAGACGTGCTGCGCACGACGGCCCCTTCACCCCGATCTGCTAAGTAACAAACCAGATTTCAAAGGTCTGTAACCTTTGCCGGGGTGCAGAACAGAGCTCTGGACTCTCTTTCCATTATCAAACTCAACACTGCCTGGTATTGTATTATCTTTTCATCAATCATTCCGCTCCGTCCCACACAGAACATCTGTTTTCCGGAAGCGGGACAATTCTATATTAGTTGTAGTATGTTCAGAGCATATCAGAAGTTTCCGGGAGCAGAGATAAGATAAGCCTGAGCATATGTTTAAAGGCTGTTTCAAAGCCTCACTTCCAGGCGAAAACGCTCCCTAAGGAGCGTGACCGGCGAGTATTTTTGAGCACGGAAGCGACCGTGCGGGCCATGAGCATCAGAGCGCAGAAAACGCGCGTCAGATCGCCAGCGCATATGCCTCTGACCGCGGCCTCACTGTTCCCGAAGCACCGTGCCTTGTAATTACACCGCAGCAGGCAGGCTCGCGGACAGTTTCGTGGCTGCCGCCAAGAGAGACCGTGTAAAACTGTGGCGCGGCCTCAGCAGTACGTCGGTCGCGAGTCCGGCTTCAACGATCTGACCGTTCTGCATCACCATCACATCGTCACACATGCGTCGGATCACCCCCATATCGTGTGATATGAACAGGCAGGACAGCCCCAGATCGTCCTGAAGCTCCTCAAGAAGAGTGAGAACCTGATCCTGCACCGACACATCCAGCGCGGAGACAGGCTCATCACAGATCAGGAGATCCGGTTTTACAGCCACAGCACGGGCAATAGCGACCCGTTGCCGCTGTCCACCGGACATTCCGGCCGGACGATGTCCCGCAATGCCTGGTGGCAACCGCACTCTTTCGAGAAGTTCGGTAATACGCAGTTTATGGTTCGTCACCGGCACTCCTGTCACCAGAAGCGCATCGGACAGAATGTCAAAAACCGTCCATCGCGGATCAAAGGAACTGAGCGGATCCTGATAGATCAGCGCCATGAATCTGCGCCGGGCGCGACGCGTGCGCTCCTGTAAACCGGCTGCCACCCAGGGCTCCCCCCGGAATGTGACCGTGCCCGTATCGGGCTGGAGCAGCCCAGCGATAATACGTGATGTTGTCGTCTTTCCTGAGCCGGACTCTCCGATCAGTCCGAGTGTACGGCCGGGCCACAGGGTAATATTCACATCATCGATGATCGGGCGGACAACGCCATCAGGTCCCTTGCGGACGAAGGACAGATTCTCCGCCTGAAGCAGGGGGGCGCCAACGGGAACAGTTGTTGCAGGGCGGGCAGGATGACGTGACGGGTCGGCTTCGAGAAGAGTGATAGTGTACGGGTGTGTCGGTGCAGTCAGGATCTGTTCGGCGGCCCCCTGCTCGACGACTTTGCCATGTTCGAGGACGATAATTTCGTCGGCCAGTTTCGCGACAAAACCCAGATCGTGGCTGATGAGAAGCAGGCCGGTTCCATCCTCGCGCAATGTGTTGAAAAGATCCAGAATCTGCGCCTGTACCGTCGGATCAAGCGCGGTGGTCGGTTCATCGGCGATCAGAAATGGTGGCGACATGGCGATGGCACTGGCAATCAGTGCGCGCTGACGCAAGCCGCCGGACAACTCATCCGGTCGCTGGCGAGCGCGCAGATCAGGGTCACGGATACCCACCTGCTCCAGCAGGTCACAGACCTTCTGTGCCCGTTCTTTTGAAGTGCCCCGGTGATGGGCGAACAGAGATTCGGCAATCTCACTTCCGACCGGACGCAACGGATCGAGCGCCACCAGCGCGTCCTGCAGGACCATGCCGATCCTGCTGCCACGAATGCTCCGCCATTGCCGTTCCGACAGATGACGCAGATCTTCGTCTCCGAGACTGAGACGCCGGGCAGAAACACGGGCACCTGCGCCTGCCAGTCCGATAATACTGCGTGCGGTCACGCTCTTTCCTGAACCGGATTCTCCGACCAGCGCCACGACTTTGCCCCGTCGGAGTGTGAAGGACAGATTATGGACGGCGACATGCTCACCACGTCGTGTCGCGAAACTGACGGAGAGATTCTCCACATGCAGGATCGGATCGGACGCGGCACTCATGAAATGCGTCCGTCGATAACGCGCTGAAGACTGCGACCAGCTATAGTCGTGGCAAGCATGGTCACAACGATTGCAAGACCAGGGAAGAATGTCATCCACCATGCCTCGGCTACGAAGTCCCGTCCCATGGACAGCATTGTCCCCCATTCTGCGGCCGGTGGACGAGCTCCGAGACCCAGGAAAGACAGCGAGGCGGACCAGACGATCATCTGACCGATGCCCATTGTGCCCATGACGATCAGGGGACGAAATGCGTTGGGAAGGATATGCCGGACCATGATCCGGGTCGGCGTATGACCAAGCGCTCGCGCGGCTTCGATATATCCCGCATGACGCACGGCGAGCACCTGACCGAATACAATGCGTGCGTAGCCCGCCGAACTGCCGACACCTATGGCGACGATCAGAGGTATGATGCCACTACCGAGTGTTGCGGTGAACAGGAGAGCCAGGACAAGGGAGGGAATGGAAAACATGACATCCAGAAGCCAGCGCACGCCTTTTTCCAGCACCGGTCCACCCAGGCCACCAGTCAGCGCGAGGATGGTCGCGATGGAAAGCGCGAGAGTGATGGCACTTATGCCGAGCAGAAGAGATTGCCGTGCTCCGTGGATCACGCGGGCCAGCACATCCCGGCCTGACTGATCCGTGCCGAACAGATGGCTGACAGAAGGCCCCTGAAAGGCTTCCCGCGGGGCGATCGCCATGGGATCGACATGCGTGAACAGCCCGGGAGCCAGAGATGCGGTGACCAGAACAACGAGGTAGAGGACAGCCAGCAGAGAGCCGGTATGACGTGCGGCAAACACTGGCACGATGAAGCCGCGTCTTTCGCGTCGGAGAGCAGGCATGGTCATGTCGGTCATGAGTACGATGCTTTCAGCCTGGGGTCGATGAGGCGACGCAGGAGGTCCGCCAGCAGCCCCGCGATGATGTAGATAACGGCGATGAACAGGATGATGCCGGCGACAAGGGGCATGTCATGGTTCGACACCGCCAGGAATAGTTCCCGGCCAAGACCCTTGCGCGAGAAGATCATTTCAATCGCGACGGCATTGCCGACGAGTGCTCCTATGCCCCAGGCTGAGAGATCGACTCCCGGCAGAAGAGCGTGACGCAGGACATGGCGCAGGCGTACCGTGCGGTCGTCCAGACCACGGGCTCTGGCTGTCAGGATACAGGGCTCATCAAGCGCCAGATCAAACGATTCACGCGTGATCTGAGCGAGAAAACCTCCGAGAGGGATACCCATAGCCAGCGCGGGAAGAACGATTGACATTACGCCACGTGTTCCCGCTGGCGGGAACAGACCGAGTTCGAAGGCAAAAGCCCAGAGCAGCAGAAGTCCCAGCCAGAAAGGCGGGAGTCCTGCACAGACGGTTTCCAGTGCCGATGCAAGCGGTCCGGAATAACGCCGTCGCACTGTCGGCATGACGGAAAGCAGAGCGAACAGCCAGGCCACGGCGAAAGCGGTTGCCATCAGTTCCAGTGTCGGGGGAGCCTGGACCCGCAGCACCTCGGTGACAGGCATGTGCTGTGAAAAGGACTGACCGAATTCTCCGCGAGCCAGCCTTGAGAGATACAGACCATACTGAACCAGAACAGGCCGGTCGAGCCCGTATTCGTGACGGGCTGCTATCAACGTTTCCGGTGTCGCATTGGTAGCGCCTCCACCCATGATGGCCAGAACCGGGTCGCCGGGTGTCAGCTGAAGCACGACAAAACAAAGGCTTGCGACAGCGAACAGAACTGTCAGGGCATTAAGAGTCCGCTTAGCGAAAACACGGCTCATACGCAGGAAAAACGGGGTCATCGTGTTATCCATGCATCATAAAGGCTGGTGACGTTCAGGGATGGCTCGATACGCACGTCATGTACGGCCCGGGACAGAGCCATGCGTGTGCTCTGCGGATATGTCGTGATCTGGAGAAAGGCGGCAGAGGCGATCGTCTGTGCCCGCGCGTAAAGTGTCTTTCGTTCTTCCGGATCATTGGTAAGAAGCGCCGCGTTGATAATCTGGTCGAACCGGGGATCGCTGAAGCTCGCAGCGTTCTGGTGGATGCCAGCCTGCGGACCGGGAGGGCCAAGAAAAGCGGACGAAAAGACAATGCGCATGACGTCTGCCGTGTTGGTGTTCCAGTACCCGACCCGCACATCGTAGTCCCACCTGCTCTCACGATCGGTGACAGTCGTATCATCGGCATTTTCCAGAATAACGTCGAAACCCGTGGCGCGCGCGGTTGCCTGCACCTGCTCCCACAGTGTTCGAACCGAAGCGGATAAGGAGGAGCGCATCGGAATATGCACCTGCAATGGCACACCGTTACGGGTGCGGATGCCATCGGCGGTCCGGGCAATCCATCCGGCTTCATCCAGAAGTTTCCTGGCCCGATCGGGATCGTAGTCTCCGTGATGTTCTGTTTCAGGATTGTAGAATGGTGTGGACGGACTCAAAGGGCCTCCTGCCCGCCGGTAATGGCCGAAAAATACGCTCGACAAGGCGCCGGAGACGTCTGCTGAACGGACAAAGGCCTCCCGGACACGGGCATCGCGGAATGGTTCTCTTCGTAAATTCAGAGTTCCGTTTGTTGGATTTCCGGGAAGGTCCGCTTTCAGAAGCCACAGATCGGGATTACGTTGCGCGGGTGTTTCGGCTTCGGGAGGCAGTGAGTCGATGACATCGACTTCTCCGGCCTGCAGGGAAGCGAAACGTACCGATGCTTCCGGGATGATACGCCATATAATGCGATCCAGCCGGGCCGGGCCGGTATGCAAAGCTGTCGGCGGTCCCCAGTGATAGGCCGGGTTGCGATCGAGTATGATTTCATTCTGGCGGTCCCAGCCGACGATGCGAAAAGGACCTGATCCAACCGGGCTCTGGCAGTTTTCATCACGGGAACGAAGCAGGGCAGCGGGCGATTCCATGCCGAGAAACCCCTGTGCCAGCACTTCAAGAAACGCAGCATAAGGTGTATCCAGATGAACAAGAGCCGTATAATCATCGATCACGTCGGTACTTGTATATTGTTTGATATACCCGCCGGCTGTGCTCGATAAAGTGTGTGGGTTCGCCATATGGTCAAGATTCGCCTTCACGGCGGCAGCATTGAACGGCGTGCCGTCCGTGAAAGTGACGTCATGCCGGAGATGGAACGTCCACGCACGTCCGTCTTCTGACACAGTCCATCCCGTTGCCAGCCATGGCAGGATTTTTCCTGATTTATCCATAGCGACAAGTGAGTCCACAAACTGCTCGGCCACAAAAACCTGTGGCATATCGCCATGAACGTGCGGATCCAGGCAGACCGGCTCGCGGTCGGTCGCATAAACCAGTGTGCCGCCCGCGACGGGATTTGTCGCCTCTTTATGGGGCTTGTGCTGCCTGCAGCCGGTTACAGAAAGCAGTAAGAGCACTGCGGCTATCGCCAGGAAACAGTGAGACATCCGCCTGCGGAAAGTCCGGAAGAGGGAAGCAGGCACCATCAGAACACAATTCGCAGAGACATAATACGATCATCAATCGTTGTTATATGGAACAATTCATTGTATTTTACATTTTGTTTGTTATGTCTAGTTTAATTTATCTCATACGATAGTATTTTACCGATACGCCCGAAAACTGATTTTTCGTCGGCCACTTCAGTGATAGCCGGATGCGCATTCTGAACACCGCATAAAGCTGAAATCTCAAATCTCTGATGACGCATGACAAAGGCTATCTATGGCGTTGATATAAGGAATTATATATTTCACTACAATATACGGTTAATTATTTCCACGTTGACATCGTAAAAATGTTTGATAGCGTGTTTATTAAATAATATACTGTATGTTGAAGTGAATATGGATATTTTTCGACGGCTGCCAGAGTTGAGAATGAGCGCGCGATCATGACCCCTCCGTCGGGCGGCGCCCGGAAGACCCTGCATGTCAACCTGTTCGAAATGGCCTGTGTCGGTCACATCGTTCACGGGTTATGGCGTGCACCCGGTAACAATCGTCACCGTTTTTCGGAGCTGTCTTACTGGAAAGAGGTGGCGCAACTGGCCGAACGCGGCCTCTTCGATGCGATTTTCCTCGCTGATGTCGTTGGCACGTATGACAGGTTCGCGGACGGCACGAATGCCGCGCTGCGCCAGGGCGTGCAGATCCCGAACCTTGATCCCCTGATGCTGGTGCCGGCCATGGCGGCCGTCACCTCTCATCTTGGCTTCGGCGTAACCTTTTCAACCACGTATGAGCCCCCTTTTGCCTTCGCACGACGCATGGCGACGCTCGACGTACTGACGGAAGGACGTGTGGGATGGAACATCGTCACATCCTATCTTCAGAGCGCCGCCCGCAATTTCGGGCTGGAAGACGAAATTCCTCATGACGAACGTTATGTGATCGCTGATGAATATATCGACGTGCTCTATAAACTCTGGGAAGGAAGCTGGGATGATGACGCCATCGTTGCTGACCGTATTGCCGATATTTTCACCGATCCTTCGCGCGTCCGGCCCATCAACCATCGGGGGACGCATTTTCAGGTCGCGGGGCCGCATCTCGTCCAGCCTTCCCGTCAAAGAACACCCGTCCTTTTTCAGGCCACCGGCTCGCCGGCCGGCCTTGAATACGCTGCACGTCATGCGGAAGTCGTGTTCATCGGTGGTCAGACAACGGCTGATGTAAGGCATAATATTTCAAAGACCCGCAAGCGCGCTGAAGCTTACGGAAGACACCCGGACGATATCCGCTTTCTCGTGCAGGCGGGAATCATCACGGCGCCAACGGAGAAAGAGGCGCAGGAAAAACTGCACTATTATCGGGAGTTCTACAGTGTCGAAGGCGCGCTCGTTCACGCTCAGGCGGAAGTCGATCTGCGTCGCTTCGATCCCGCCGAGACGATAGAATCCGTTATCGCCCGCGAAGGCGCTGCTTTCGGCAATATGGGGCGCCGCTTTCATCCCGGACAGACAGTTGGCGATGCTCTTCAGCAGATCGCCCGCTTCGATGAAGGACGCTATTTTATCGCAGGCACGCCGGAGCGCGTGGCGGATGCAATTGAATCCTGGCTGGATGATGACGATATCGACGGGATCAACCTGCGTCAGTATCATTCCTTTGATACAGCACGCGATTTCATTGATCTGGTGGTGCCTGAACTCCAGGAACGGGGCCGTTACCGGACCGCCTATACGCCGGGCGAGACTCTCCGCGAACGTCTTTTTGGTGCAGGTGAGGCACGGCTTCCGGAGAGGCATCCCGGCGCCCGCTATCGTAATCCGGATGCACTGAACACGCCCACAGCCCCCCTGTTCCCCGCACAGCCTTCAATCAGGATGCCGCAACAATGACTTTCCCTGTTCCCGACAAGATCAATGCTCTCTGGTTTCTGCCGACACACGGAGATTCCCGCTTTCTCGGCACCCAGAAAGGTGGTCGGCCGGTTGATCTGCCTTATTTGCAGCAGGTGGCCCGTGCGGCAGACTCGCTTGGCTTTTATGGCGTCCTGATTCCCACCGGCCGCAGCTGCGAAGATAGCTGGGTCGTGGCATCCGCACTGGCTCCCTCCACAGAACGGCTGCGTTTTCTTATCGCCGTCCGGCCCGGACTGCAGTCCCCCACACTCTCCGCCCGTATGACCGCAACCCTGGACCGGATTTCCAGCGGCCGGCTCCTTATCAATGTCGTGACCGGCGGTGATCCGAAAGAAAATGCAGGCGATGGTTTCTTTGCCGATCACGCCGAGCGTTATGAGGTCACCGATGAGTTTCTCGATATCTACCGCGCTCTGCTGCGGGGAGAGACCGTTAATTATACCAGCAAACACTTTCGTATCGAGGAAGGCCGCATCCTCTTTCCGTCCTTCCAGAAAAACGGTCCTCCGATCTATTTCGGCGGTTCGTCGGAAGCAGGCATCGACGTTGCCGCAAAACATGTCGATAAATATCTGACCTGGGGCGAACCTCCGGCGCAGGTTGCAGAGAAAATCGGAATCGTCCGTCGGAGGGCCGAGGCACAGGGACGCACGGTTTCCTTCGGGATCCGGCTGCACGTCATTGTGCGTCACACGAACGAAGCCGCCTGGGCAGAAGCTGAGCGGCTGATTTCCTATCTTGACGATAATACCATCGCCAGGGCGCAGAGCGTGTTTGCGCGCATGGATTCTGTCGGACAGGATCGCATGCGGGCGCTCCACGGGGGCAGACGCGACAAACTTGAAGTCAGTCCGAATCTGTGGGCCGGCGTGGGCCTCGTCCGCGGAGGTGCCGGAACGGCGCTTGTCGGTGACCCGGCCACCATCGCCGAACGAATTGATGAATATCGACGCCTTGGAATCGATACTTTCATCTTCTCGGGATATCCGCACCTGGAAGAAGCCTACCAGGTCGGTGAGCAGGTTCTGCCGCTCCTTCCCCTCGCCCACCCGATCCGGCCTGCCGCATCGATCAGCAATATGGGGCCTTTCGGTGAAACCATAGCCGGTGATCACCGGCCACATGCGAAGGGAGAGTAACCATGTCCCTCAGTCTCCGGGCACAGACAGACGTTGCACGCCTCCCCGGCCACCCTCTGCTCAGAAGCGTCCCCCCGTCCGCCGACCCGGCGCAGTTCCGGGACGGCATGGCCCTGCTGGCCGCAGCGGTCAGCATCATAACCACAGACGGCGATAACGGTCGTCACGGTTTCACCGCGTCCGCCGTCTGCAGTGTGTCCGACGATCCCCCAACCCTGCTGGTCTGTATCAATCGTGTCGCCAGCGCCCATCCGTATATCCTGGATCACGGCACGCTCGCGGTGAATGTGCTGACCGGCGACCAGCAGGCCCTGTCATCGGCTTTCAGCAGTCGCTCGAAGACGATGGAGGAACGCTTCGCCGCAGCCACATGGAACCGCGGCACCGTCGGCTCCCCACTGCTCGCGGATGCGCTTGCAAGCTTCGAATGTATCGTGGACCAGGCAATCGACGCCGGTACGCACACCGTCGTCCTTGCGCGTGTCGTCGATATTGTTCTCTCGACCGAAGCCCCGGACAGTCTCGTCTGGTTTTCCAGACGATATGCCGCCCTGCCCCGCGATGCCTGAACGGCGCTGAGCTTCCGTCGCGACACGATCCCGGTCATCGCCGGAAAATCAGGGACAGTCCGGGCTGGTAAAGAGCTTTCCAGATAAATAGGATTCCAAAGATGGCGGAACTGCGCCTGAACGCTTTCGATATGAACTGCGTGTCTCACCAGGCCAGCGGCCTGTGGCGCCACCCACGCGATCGTTCAGCCGATTATCGTAAACTCGGCTACTGGACAGACCTTGCCAGGTTACTGGAAAAAGGACTGTTCGACGGCCTCTTTCTCGCCGATGTTCTTGGCGTCTACGACGTTTACGGTGGCAGCCCGGACGCGGCGCTCCGGAATGCCGCGCAGGTCCCCGTTAACGACCCGGCCATGCTGATTTCCGCAATGGCTGCGGTGACATCCGATCTTGGTTTCGGGCTGACCAGTACATTATCTTACGAACCGCCCTATCCCTTTGCCCGTCGCATGTCGACGCTTGATCACCTCACGGACGGGCGCATCGGCTGGAATATCGTAACAGGCTATCTCGACAGCGCTGCCCGGGGCACGGGTCTGAAACGTCAGGCATCGCATGATACCCGTTATGATATCGCGGATGAATATCTGCACCTCGTCTACAGGCTGTGGGAGGAAAGCTGGAGTGACACCGCCGTCATTCGCGATAAGGAACGCGGCATCTTTACCGAGCCCGACCAGGTGCGACGCATTATCCACGAAGGCGAATACTTTAAACTGAATGCCATCCATCTCAGCGAACCGTCTCTCCAGCGGACACCGGTGCTTTATCAGGCAGGCTCTTCAGCCCGGGGACGGGAATTCGCCGCCCGCCACGCGGAATGTGTCTTCGTGGCCGGTCCCTCCGCAGCCGTCGTGGCTGAAAGCGTGACAGATATTCGTGCACGGGCACGCGCGGCAGGGCGCCCGCCGGAACACCCCCTGATCTTCTCCCTGCTGACCATCATCACGGGGCCGGACGATGAGGCCGCTCAGGCGAAATGGGAAGATTACAGACGCTATATCAGCCTTGAAGGCGCGCTGACCCTCCTTTCCGGCTGGACCGGAATTGATTTCTCCCGGTATTCACCCGACGATCCGGTCCGCCACATCCGCAATGACGCCATCCATTCGGCAATCGACGCTCTGACAGTTCAGGACCCCGGACGCGTGTGGACAGTAGGTGAACTGGCACAGCACGCGGCAATCGGAGGAATGGGCACCACCATCACAGGTGGTCCGGAGCGGATAGCAGATCTGCTCGAAGACTGGGTCGTGAAGACCGGTGTGGACGGTTTCAATCTGGCCTACGCCGTTGCTCCCGAAACATTCACCGATGTGGTTGATCTGATCGTGCCGGTCCTGCAACGGCGAGGCATTTACAAACGTGAATACCGGCCCGGAACACTTCGTGAAAAACTCTTCGGTCGGGGTGACAGACTACGAACGGATCATCCCGGTGGCCGCGTGCATCTCCCCGCAGTGAGCCATATCTGATGTCACACCTCAGAGGCTGTTTCAAAAGCCCCTCAGCCGGCGATCCGACGCGCGTTTTCCGCGCTCCGATTCTCACGGCCCGCACGGCCGCCGCTCTGCTTCCGTGCTCAAAAACACACGCCTCTCAGGGGCGTTCTCGCTCAGCAGTGAAGCTTTTGAAACAGCCTCTGAGAGAAAACAGACATACCCCCCTCAGTCGCCATGCGACCCTTCATGGCACCGTCGCAGGTCTCACCGGTTTTGCCACATGCCGCGCCCGTGCAGCGGGAGCGATCGACGCAGGCGAAACGGGAGATGCGCCCCCTGTTTTCGCCCGGAACCTGTGGGCAGACCGGCTGCTCTATGTCGGCCACGGAGCCCCGGCCTCACAGAGGAAAGCCATTCTGGCACATCGGAAATCCCCCGTCACCGACATGGCGGATCTGAAATCACGAAGCATTGCCTTCAACCGTGGCGCCAGCGTGCATTATCCGGTGCTGGCGGCCCTGGCTCGTGCCGGCCTGCTGTCGTCTCCGGTACACGTAAAGGACGCCGAATGGACGACATAGCAGTGTCAGAACGCATCCGGGACAGCAGAACAACGTCAACTGCCGGTGTTGTAATTATCGGTGGCGGCTTTACCGGCACGGCGGTTGCCTTTCATCTGGCTTCCCGGCCGGAACAGATACAACCGATCGTCGTTTTTGAGCCACGTCCCGTACTGGGAGCCGGACTCGCTTACAGTACCTCTGTATCTGCCCACAGGATCAACGTCCCCGCATCGAGAATGAGTCTTCTTCCCGATAAAAAAGAGGATTTTCAGGACTGGATTAATGAGACCCGTGCAGTGGACACTGATCCGCAGGCAACCCACTCCGACGGCTCCGTTTATCCGGCCCGTGCGGTTTTCGGGCGCTATGTTGCTGACCGGATCAGGCCCGCTCTCGAAAACGGCCGGGTGGAGCACAGGATTGCACAGGTGGTTTCGGTCGAACCACGTCCCGAAGGACGATGGCTGGTCAAAGCTGCGGACGGGACACAGGTGGAAGCTCAGGTCGTTGTCATCGCGACATCGCACCCGGCTCCGGCTCTGCCTGCTCCGCTTTCCCGATTGCTCGCTTCCACTGGCGGCACATTGCCATCGCTGATTGCTGATCCATGGGCACCCAATGCCTTTACCTCAGTCTCACAGGATGCCCGGGTGCTGATCATCGGCACAGGTCTTACGATGGCGGATGTCGTCGCATCGCTCGATCATGCCGCACACACAGGAGCTATCCTTGCCATTTCCCGCCGGGGACAAACGTCACGTGGCGATCTTTCCTCGAACGTTTCGGCTAATGGTGATTTTTCCACGCGTCCGGCCAGGACTGCACGGGCACTACTTGATAATGTACGCGAAATTATCAGTATACATCCGGAGTGGCCATGGCAGACAGTCTTTAATGCCCTTCGGAAACAGGCTGCTCAGGTCTGGAGCGCCCTGCCGGTCAGCGAACGTCGGCGACTGGTCCGCCATCTTCGCCCTTTCTGGGATACGCGCCGCTTTCGCATTGCACCACAGACAAGCGCCATCCTCGACCGCCTCATTTCAGAAGGCCGTCTGAAAACCGAGGCAGCCAGAATTATCGAGGCACATACTGAAGGCAGCACAATAGCAGTCACACTTGCCCATCGCGGAGGAGGACAGGAAACCATTGACGTTGATACCGTGATAGCCACAACAGGGCCTGCTCATGGAAGCGTTCTGAAGTCGCAGCCTTTTCTGGAACAGCTGTCGCTCGATGGGTTGCTCGAATGCGATCCGGTCGGGCTGGGCCTTCACACAGATCAGAACGGGCATGTTCTCGCAAAAGGACAAATACAGCAGACGCTGTTTGTTGCCGGCCCTCTCTCCCGTGCTGCATACGGAGAACTGATGGGGTTGCCTGAAGTGACAGCCAATGCCGCGCAGATTTCTGAAAATGTCTCTGCTGTTCTTAAAGAGCATCATCAGTAACGCATGAAGCAGATCCGGTCACTCGGGTCCTGATCTGCCGGCTGTCCCGCCCGGCCTGTAGCACAATTCCGGAGGCGATACATGTTCGAAACGGAGCAGGCCGTTATCCGGCGCGCATTTGACAGGGAGGCCACGCATTTCGATCTCGCCAGAAAAGCAGCCAGCGACGCCCCGGTCGTGGCAAATGGCGGCAACGTCGGCATCAGCCGGTCAGCCCCCAATGGCGCAAAACGGACCAGTTCAGACTGACCACGCCTCTTTGCGGGTCTCAAACCGGAACACCGCCTCTCCCCCCGGCCGCGTCGACAATACCCCCACCGGCACAACCGGCACGTCTTCCCGCACGCTGAACCGGAATCCCTGCACCAGCCGCGCCAGTACCAGCACCGCCTCCGTCATCGCCAGTTGCGCCCCGATACACACATGCGGCCCTGCCCCGAATGGCAAAAATGCAAACCGGTCCGGCTCGTCCCCATCCAGAAACCGGCGCGGATCAAACCCGTCCGGATCACGCCACAACTCCGGGCGCCGATGCAGCATCCAGAACGGCAGCAACAGCATCGAACCCCGCCGCACCGGCACCCCGCACAGCTCCGTGTCCCGCTCCGCCTCGCGCCCGGTCATGAAAGCCGGCGGAAACAGCCGCAACACCTCACGCATCACCGCCGTCGTCACCGGCAACGCCGACAACGACGCAGCCGCATGGTCTGGCGAGAGATCGACATCACTCACCTCCCGTGCCACCTCTTCCTGCCACTCAGGCACCCGTGCCAGCATCAGACACGCCCAGAACAGCGCCGTCGCCGTCGTCTCATGCCCGGCGACAATCATCGTCGCCACTTCGTCGATCATCACCTGATTCGGAGCGGCTTCCCCGGATGATACCCCTGCCTCATCCCCGAACGCCCGCACCAGCAGATCGAACAGATCCCGGGGCACATCGCCAGCCGGCATCTCCTCCCGCTCAGTAATGATCGCTTCCACCAGCGCCACCCAGCGGCGCCGAAACCGATGCCGCCGCCAGCCAGGCACGGTCGGCATCCTCAAAGGCAGCAGAAAATCAGACGGACGCGGCTGACCGATCCCGGTCATGAAATCCGTCACCATCGTCCGCAGCGCCAGCCCGAACGGCTCGCTCGTCATCGAGAACATAGTGACCGCCGCAATGTCGAGCGCCAGACGCTGCGTGAACGCAAAGACGTTCACCAGTCCGTCAGCCGGCAATCTCCCGACCGCCTCTGCCGCGCACACTGCGATATGCCGCGCCAGTGTCGGAACCATCCGTGGCGTAAACGCAGGCGCCATCGCCCGCCTTCGCCGCTTCCAGATGTCGCCCTCACTGACCAGAATCCCTTCGCCCACAATGGGACTCAGAACCCGTCGCCCCATTTTCAGACGCTGAAATTCATCGGACTGCACCGAGAGCACAGCCTTCATCGCCTCCGGCCCGCATGCCAGAACCAGCGGACGCCCCAGCGCTTTCAATGGTACGACAGAGTCAACAAAACAGCGCTGTGGAAACGCGGAAAACCCGTTCCGCCGCAGCCGGATCAGCACACCCAGCCCACCCATGGACTCAGACGGCAAAGAGGGCATTGGAGGAATAAACGGCTCAGACACACTCATCCGATAAAACAGATCAGAAGCTGTGGGAAATATCAGGACGCCAGAGCGCTGCCCGACTGCTGTTCACATGGTCTCAGTGAATCGTCCGCGAAGGCCACCGCGCCGCCGCCAGCTGCAACTCCGCACGGAACCCCGGCCAGTGCCCCAGCGTCAGCGCCTCCAGAGACGGAGTCGGCAGACTCAACCGGTCCGCATAAGTCCAGAGATAGGAGAACGCCTGCGCCACGTAAGCCCGCGTCTGCGGGTTCGGCAGCCGCTCCATATAAAGAAGCGGGTCAGAAGACGCGCCGCTGGCCGCCTCCCAGCGCGAAATAGCCCCCGGTCCGGCATTATAGCTCGCCAGCAGACGGATCAGATCCCCGCCCTCCGGCGGCACCCCGGTCGAAGCCGTATCCCCGGAAGCCGTCGTCAGATGCGCCAGATACCGCACATAACGCTGGCCGATCTCCAGATTCAGACCCGGATCATGCAGCACCTCGGGAGACCCCGTGAACCGGCTGGCCTGCCCCGTCACAAACCCCGCCGTCACCGGCTGAATCTGCATCAGACCATGCGCTCCGGCACCGGAAACAGCCTGAGGATCAAAGTTCGATTCCAGCCGGGTCAGCGCATAAACCAGCGCCGGATCAACCGTAAATCCGTGGCGCGGATGCAACGCCGGCAACGGCAGCTGCTCGCCATGCAGCCCGGAAGCCTGCTCAACAGCCTGAATCGAATCCGCCATCTCCAGCGAGAGATCATTCAGGCCCGCCGCCGCCGCGACCAGCTGCATCGACCGCGCCAGAGGCGTGTCATGCACAACCTTCGGCCAGTAGCGGCGCAGCGCCATCTCGGCCCGCCCCTGCTCACCCACCTGAAGCAGCGCAAACACCCGGTTGCCCACTGGCGTCGTTGCCACAGCATCAATATCGACCTCGGTCAGAACCGGCATCGAAGGCGCCGTGTCCGCCACCATCTCAAGATCCGCGTTCTGAACCCCGTCATGCTCCGCCGCGTGACGCGGCTCGCGGTCCAGCAGCCGCTGCGCCAGCAAACCATAAAAACTCGTCCGGGACGCAAGCGCCCGCTGCAGCCAGGGCCGGAACGCACTCTGCTCGCCCAGATCCCGATGCCCGCGCGCCGCCCAGAAGGCCGATGCCGAAACCAGATCCGGTGTCACCAGAGCCGCCCGGGAGGCCGTCTCGAACAGCACAACCGCCTCGTCCCTGCGATCCAGAGCCCAGGCCGCCAGACCGCCAATATAGGCTGGGAAACCGACACGCTTCTCGCCACGACCAAAAGCGTCACGCGCGATCAGCAGCGCATTCCCCGCATCGCCAAGACTCAGCAGCGTCTGCGCTACCTCACCCCCGAGCTGCGCCGCATAAGGCGGCGTCATCCCCGGCGTGATCGCAATCAGATGCATGGCGCTCTGCGCGCCCTTCATCCCCTGCGCCGCCCGCTCCTGAACCGTCCTGTCCAGCAGAACATTGCGGGCAAACGGATGCCCTGACAGTTCATTCACCGTCGTCATGATGCGGGAGCCACCCAGGATCGCCGCAGAAGGCGCCACAGGCATCACACCCCGGTCAGACATCGCGGACAGCCGTGCATAAATCGCCGGTGCATCCGCCATATCCGAATGGGCCCGAAGCCAGCGTTGCAACTCGCCCGCTGTCGGAAGATAGGCCGGGTTCACAAACCGCTCGGCCACCACATCGGCCAGCAGCGTCGTGTCCGTCAGCCGCGTCGTGCTGCTCAGAGCCTCAGCAAACGCCCCCTGCCGCTGAAGACGGAAGATCGACCGCACCAGCGTCGCCATCTCCGGCGAAAGCGGACGGGGCAGAGCCACCACTCCGTCATCGCCGGACGCACCGCCCGGAGCCTCCATCGGCAGCCGCGGAATCGCCATGGCGAACTCCTCACCGGGCACGCCACCCGATGGTCGCGCATTCGAACCACCTCCGGCTCGCTGATGGCCGTCATCCGACGGATCAAACCCCTGAGCAACAGGACGCGCAGTCGCGACGGAAGCACCCGTCAACAGCGCCGCCCCGGCAAGCAAAACTCTGGTGGCTATGGATTGGGATATATGTCCAATGGCTCGCATGGTGGCGGGGGTCTAGAAGTTCCGACCCGAAAAAGCAAGCTTTCTTAAAATCACCACAATATGGACAGCAGGAAATTCCCGGTTAACCTGCCGTCAATGCACTGAAATACCGCGATTACCACACCCCAATAGAAACCGTTGACCAAAGCATTCCCAAATTGAATGCACACAATTATTCCACAATTACGTCAGTAGTAGCCTTTGCGTCATCCAGTGTTACTGCCAGCAACAAAAGATCATCCCATATCTCCCGGCGAGCCGCGGCACTCGCCCGCAACTGGAGCGGGTGCCTGATCGCCAGCGCCGGGCGCACCGGACCCCACTCAGCCCCCCACTCCGTCTCACACCATGAACCCCGCAGCCGCGTCGGATTCACTGACATCCCGGCTCCCGACCGCTCCGATGCAGCCCCGAGCACCATCCGCGTCGCCAGTCCGCCACACAGCAGCAAACGCTCCGGCCGATACACCGCAATACTGCGAAGAAGCAGGGGCAAACATGCCGCAACCTCCACGGGTGAAGGCGCGCGTCCACCCGGAGGACGCCATGGAACCGCCGGCGCAAGCACCAGTTGCCCCCGCTCCAGCCCGATGCTCGCCAGCATCCTGTCCAGTAACGCGCCCGCAAGTCCGGAGAACGGCAGACCACTCCGGTCCTCATCCTCGTCCGGAGCATCCCCGATCACCATGACCCGCGCCCCGACCGGCCCGACCGGCAAAACCGAATGCGTCGCCGTGCCCCGCAACACGCACCCGTCAAATCTGTCAATCGCCAGCGCCAGCGCCTCAACCGTGTCCACCCCGGCCAGATCAGCAACAGCAGCCGCCACCCGATCCGACACCACGCGGTCACGCCCCACGGAGGCCATGCCCCCACCGCCCCCACGCTCCTCCTCACGCCACCCGCCATCCGCCTGCTCCGCAGGTGGTTTCGGTTCTGGCTCATACACACCAGGCCCGACTTCCCCGCCGGACGGCAAAACGCCACGATCCCGCACGGCATCCTGACGCGCCGCCGCCCGCCGCGCCGCCTCCGCCGCCGATTCCGCAAACCGGTCATGCGGCGCCTCGTCGAGATCAACATCGACGCCCCATTCGATCTGGAGTCGCAGAAGTGCCCGCGCCGTTTCAATATCCATCACGCCATCCATCACGCCGCCCCCGATCATCACCGGCTCAGCACTCCTCCGACGCCAGACCCATACACCATATCCTCATCAACTCCTGACACACTCCCCCCATGCGCCCGGCAAGCCGCCGCCAAAGGCCCATGTTTGGCTCCTCACGCCACGCGGGTTACACGTTCACGCACACTCCGTTTACGGCAGCCCCCCTCCCGAAGAGGCGGGAGTCGCCGCCCGTCAACAGGCTCAAGAGCCTTCGCAAGGGTATTAAGGGTATATGTCATCCCGTCCGGTCCTGCCCGTCCTGCTGCTGACGTCACTTTTCTGCGGTACCACCATCACCTCCTCCGGACAGGCCACAACTCGCGCAGTCTCTCCTCTCGCGGACTCCACCAGCAAAACCCCGCCCCTTTTCCACACGACGGCCAGCACCACGAAAGCTACCGACCCGAAGCTTCCGGCCAGCCCGGACCCGGTCGATGCCCCGGATTTCCTCGTTGGCCTCGTCGCTTCCCGCGCCGATGACTACGCCGCCGCCGCGAAAGCCTTCAGTGCCGCCCTCGCCGCAGACCCGAACGATCCGGAAATCGCCCGCCAGGCCTTCACGCAGAGCGCCCTCGCCGGAGACCCGAACGCCGTCACCCTCGCCCGTGAAAGCGCGAAACATCCCGGTGGTCGCACCATTCTCACCGCATTCGTCATCGGCAACGATGCCGCCCTGCATGGCCGCTGGCAGGATGCCGCCACCGCCTATAAAGCAATGCCCAACGACGCCCTCACCCAGCTCCTCGCTCCTCTCCTCCAGGCCTGGTGCCTCGCGGGAGAGCACAAAAGCGCCGATGCCATCCGCCAGCTCACCGCCCCGTCCACCAGCGCCTCACCGGCCATGCCGTTCTATCTCGTCCATGCCGGCCTCATCGCCGCACTCAACGGCGAAACCATCCTCGCCGGACGCCTTTATGATGACGCCCGGCGCCAGATGCCTGGCCGCGACCTTTTGCTCACCCGCGCCCTCGGCAACTGGCTGTGGCAGTCAGGCCGACAGACCGAAGCCCGCGATCTGATGCGGCAGATGACCAGCGCGGACACCGCACTCGCCATCGCCGCGCCCGAACTCCAGGCCGCCCTTTCAACCCCGCCCGTCACCACCCCGCAGCAGGGACTGGCGCATGCCTATATGCTCGTTGCCTTCCTCATGCATCAGCAGGCCGAACACGTCTCCGAAAGCGAAGGCGCGCAGCAGATCAACGTCGCCGCCGCCATGATGCTCCGCATGGCCCTCACCCTTGATCCGCCACTGGCCATCGGTCGCCTGATGCTGGCCGAAGTCGAACAGGATCTCGGACATAAAGACGTCGCCGCAACAGCGCTCAGCGGCATCGCCCCGACCGACCCGCTGATCCGCGTCGCGCAATACCGCCGGGCCCTGCTCGATGACACACTTGGCCATACCGTCGCAGCCCGTCAGACCCTCGAAGCCCTGGTCCATGACGAGCCGCAGCAGGTCCTGCCCTCCCGCGCCCTCGGCACCCTGCTCTTCGAACAGAAAGACTGGCCCGCAGCCATCACCGCTTTCAGTCACGCCGTCGATACCGCCCGCGCCAGCCACACCCTGGAATGGACCCTCCTCTTCGAACGCGCCGCCGCCTACGAACGCACCGGCGACTGGAGCAAAGCCGAAGCCGACCTTCAGGCCGCCCGGCAGATGATGCCCGACGAACCCCTGCTCCTGAACTTCCTTGGTTATGGCTGGATTCAGCGCGGCCAGCACCAGCAGGACGCAATCGCCCTCCTCGAACGCGCCCTCTCGCTCGATCCGGATGACGGCGCCATCCGTGACAGCCTCGGCTGGGCCTGTCTCCGCACCGGTAACGTCGCAAAAGCCGTCCAACTCCTCGAACACGCCGCCGAACAGACCCCGCTCGACGCGGAAGTGAACTATCATCTCGGCGTCGCCTACTGGGATCTCGGCCGCAAAACCGAAGCCATCGACCAGTGGAACATCGCACTCGGCCTCAAACCCGAAGCTGATGACCTCGTCCGGATCCAAAGCGCCCTCGCCTTCGTGAAATCCTCACCGGACGCCACAGCCATTCCGCTGGAAAACGCACCGTCCACACCCGGCAAATAAGACCGGCCCAGGCCGGGAACTGACACATGGCAAAAGAGGCCGGGCTCTGTTGTCATTAGAGCGTGATGATTTTATGTTGGTCCATATCCTGAGTTGGTGAAGTAGTTGGCGCATTCGCTGGGAGTGTAGCTGCGCAGGAGTTCGCCGATGGTT
>NZ_WOSX01000042.1 GCF_011516735.1 Acetobacter fallax
ATCATAAAACGGTTTGCAAAGGCGAGCCTTTGCCGGGTTCCAGGGCAGAGCCCTGCCGGGTCCTGCACCGGCCTGTCTCACACAGATCAAAGCCCAGACCCTCCGGTATTATCCATCAGCAGCCTGTCGGGTCAGGGGGTCTTCGGGATTATGACGACGAGGGCCCCCTCCAGTAGTGACCTTTGTGAGGCTGCGCAGGTGAAATCGCCTGACCCGCATGACACTTTTAATGATGATCCTCCGTTTTGGCGGATGGTGGAATCATAACTCCCGACGCGTAACCGGGGCAAAACTGAACCTGTCTTTGAAGGATATTTCGCCCCACAAACAACAACTTATCATCGTTATATAAAATCTTCCGGAAGCTCATTGTGTCCGGAGAAAATGTATATTACGATTATTAAATGGCTTATGTATCAATCAACGATATATAATAGTGTTATATGGGTCGCCTTCTATGTCCTTTTCTCTTCGTCAGGTCGTGCTAACAGCCTCAACCGCAATGACAATTGTGTTCCCATGTGAAGTCCATGCGGCAACGCAGGACCCCGAGGTTGCTGCCCTCAGAAAAGAACTGGCGGCCATGCGGCGCGAAATGCAGGGCGAGATTCAGCATCTTCAGATGCGCATCGCACACTATGAACACCCCGGAAATCAGACGCCTTCTCATACGCAGCTGGCGGGTGCCCCTGCTCGCCATCGGTTGCATTCGCCCGGTTCAGCCGATGTGCCGGAAGTGACACCCGTCTTCGCTCAGCAGGAGGCGGCGCGCCATCCGCCGCGCCTTCCTGATGGTCCACGCTCTGCGGCCGACAGCCGTCTCGCGTCGTCAGAAGGCCCGGCACAATCCTGGGCGGATTTCAAAGCGGCCACATCAAAAGACGAGACAATGCAGATTGGCGGGATTCAGGTTGGTTTTCCGAAAGGACGTCCGACAATCGCGTCCGAGGATAAAGCCTATGCTTTCTCCATCGGTCTGACTGCGCAGGAGGATATCGGCGGCTTCCTGGGAGCCGGCCCTAAAGCCGGCGAGGGTTCCGGGAACTTCAACAAGCTGACGGAGAATGCGCGCCGGCTGCGCATCTATCTGACATGGCGTTATAAAGACTGGGTCGCCAATGTGACGCCTGATTTCGGTTCAAGCTCAGTCGATGGCACGGCTGGTCTTTTTGAGGCTAACCTGAACTATACCGGGCTACGCCATACCACGCTGACCGCCGGTTATTTTCAGCCGCGCATGGAAGAGGAGAGCGCCGAGCGGGCGAATGCCTTCGAGTTCCTGGAGCGTCCGACGATCATTGATCTGGTGCGCAATCTCGCCGGTGGTGTGGCGCGATTCAGCGTGGGTGGCGAGCATTATGAAAAGCGCTGGCTCGCAGCAGCATATTTTACCGGCCAGAAATTCGGTGACAGATCGAAAGACACCACGATCACGGATAGCCAGACAGGTGCCATCGTGCGTCTGGTCGGGCGCCCCTACATGACAAAGGACATCGACGTGCATGTCGGAGCCGGGGCAACCGCGGCATTCAAGGTCAATGAAAACTCCAGCGGGCGAAATTATACCTTCAGTGATAATATGGAAGTTCCGCTGGGGGAAACCGCGCTTGTTACCTCCGGGGCTCTTACCAATGTCGCGCAGATCTGGGCGGCCGGCCCCCAGTTCGGCGTCAGATGGAAACGTTTCCTGCTGAAAGGGGAATATTACCATATCGGCGTGCAGCGTAATCAACAGTCCATGGTCACAAACCTTCCGTCACTCGGGTTTGATGGCTGGTACGTAGCTGCAAACTATACGCTGTTCGGGCATCCCCGTGCCTACAACGAAAAAACAGCGGCATTTACAACACCGGGAGTCGAATACGACTTCGATCCCCTGCACAATCACTGGGGTGCCCTGGAAGTCAGCGGACGCTGGAGCGTGACGGATCTGAACGATCTTCCGAACCAGGGTGGTAAGGGCATCAATGGCAATCAGCAGACAGTCTGGCAGGGAGGTTTCAACTGGTACCCGACCCAGCACATCAAGTTTATGCTCGATTACGCACGCTTCATCGCCTCACGGTCAAAAGGTGTGTCAGGTAACGTCAATCTGTTCGGTCGGGACGGAAATGCCATTGTCGGCCGCATTCAGGCGACTTTCTGATTTAACTGGAAGATATAACGATGTCGTATAATCGATTCCAATTCTCCCGTCGCTTTTTTCTGAAGGGAACAGTGACCGCGGGTGCAGCTGCTTTCGCCGGCATAACGCTTCGTCCGGCTCATGCTGCAAATTACTCACTCCTGAACGTTTCTTACGATCCGACCCGTGAACTTTATGCAGAAATCGATCGCTCTTTTTCAGCAAGCTGGACAAAACAACATCCGGACGACCGGGTTCTGGTAAAAACATCCCACGGAGGCTCCGGCGCGCAGGCCCGTTCGGTTCTGGAAGGCGCTCCTGCCGATGTGGTAACACTGGGACTGGCATATGACATCGACATTCTGGCTCAGCATGGATTTCTGTCCACAGACTGGCAGAAACGACTGCCACATAATTCCACCCCTTTTACGAGCACGATCTTATTTCTTGTTCGTAAGGGAAATCCGAAAAACATCCGGGACTGGCCGGATCTGATCCGTGATGACGTGAAGGTCATCACTCCCAATCCCAAAACATCCGGTGGCGCGCGGTGGAACTATCTCGCCGCATGGGGATGGGCATTACGCTCGAATGGAAACTCTGAAGAAGCCGCAAAAACCTATCTGAAAACACTTTTCAAACACGTCCCCGTTCTCGATACCGGTGCCCGCGGCGCAACAAACTCTTTTGTCCAGCGGCAGCTCGGGGATGTTCTTATTGCCTGGGAAGACGAAGCACTGCTGGCGGCACGTGATATCGGACCGGACAAATTTGATGTTGTCGTTCCTTCAGTCAGCATTCTTGCTGAACCACCTGTCGCTGTTGTCGACAAAAATGTTAAGGCTCATGGGACCGAAGCCATTGCTTCGGCTTATGTCGACTTCCTGTTTGCTCAGGAAGGCCAGGAAATCGGTATCAAACACTATTTCAGACCCGGTGATCCCGCGATTCTGGCACGGCATGGTGACATCTTTCCGAAAATCGCGACGTTCGACATAGCAAGTCTGGGCGGATGGACGGCTGTTCAGAAAAAGCATTTTTCTGACGGTGGTATATTTGACCAGCTTTATAAATAAACGTGCCTGTCCCTGGCTCATCTCACCGTGAGGTCGGCAATGATAACCCGGTCACAGATACAAACATAAATCCGCCAGTGTCCGGATCGGGGATGACGGGATCGCAGAGACCATGCGCCGCACACTGGAAGAGACACCACGTGACGTGACGCGATGCACTGGCTCCTGCACCCGATAGCAGGAGGCACCAGCTATGCGCCCTCAATGATCTGCCGATCCGGAAAGCCTTCGGCCTGATACAGGACTTCTTTATGACGACCAGGCTTTATGCGGATTGGTATTATATCAGCGGGTCTGGCCTCTGACCGGTATAAGACTGGCTGGTGCAGGACCGGGAGGTGCGGGACTGGCAGAGCTCTGCTCTGGAACCCGGCAAAGGCTCTGTTGTCATTAAGTGTTGATCTGTGATTTTTCAAAGAGTTAGCTAAAGACCGGGCTCTGCCCGCACCCGGAAGGGGTCGCAGGCCCCTTCACCCCGATCTGTTTATAATAAAATGGTTTCCAAAGGTCTGTGACCTTTGGTGGGTTCCAGGGCAAAGCCCTGGGAAGAAGCCAGCACGTAACGCTGACAGAGCCTTTGCAAACCGTTTTATGATCAGCAAACCGGGGTGTCCCGCGGTCCCTGCCGGGTCCGGGCTGAGCACGGAGACTCTCATCCACAGGTCAATCTTCATATCCGCTGGTATTACAGTCATCATCTCCATCATACTGACTGCCATGGCCAGTGTGACACAGGCAACCCGGATGTGAAGAAACTGGTGCGGGTAAAACTGTCCAGACTACCGAGCATGAGCAGCACACCAAGCCAGAACAGGCCCGCGACCGCAAAAATGATGGCTAAGGAGGGAGCCTGAAAAATCTTCATAAATCCAATTACGATAATGAGAACCATCAGAACGGCGAGAGCACAGATCATCCTGTCCAGGCCGCTTTGTGTTGCAACTATTTCTCCTGCCAGAAGCAGCAGCAACATGCTCCAGCACAGGAAAATACGTCCCATCATGTCCTCCCGACCAGATAGAGCACAGGAAACAGAATCATCCATACAAGATCGACAAAACTCCAGTACAAACCAACAATTTCCACAGATGTATTCCAGCTCTTCCCGGGATTTACCTTTCCTGCTCTGAGACAGATCCATGCGATCAGTCCAGTGCCGACTATCATGTGCACAGCATGGAGGAAGGTGGCCAGAAAATAGAAACTATAAAATAACTGAGCGCCCCCCGCATCAGCACCAGTAATGGCGAAATGTGTACCGGGAAACAGGTGCTCTTTAAACTCCTTACTCCATTCAAAAGCTTTCAGAAGCAGGAAGACCAGTCCAAGTGCCGCGGCAGTCATAGCGGCCTGAACTGCCCGGCGTTTATGATCCTGTCTGGCTGCTTCCACCGCCAGAGTATAAATCGCGCTGCTGGTTATCAGAATGACGGTGTTAACGCCGCCAATGACGAGATCCGTGTGCCGGACGCCCGCGGCCCAGCCGTTTGCACGAGTGTGCGCATAAATAAGAGAGACAAGGAACAGACCACCGAACAGCAGACTTTCGCTTGCAAGAAACAGCCACATTCCCGCGATTGTCGTTTCTTCCTGATGACGGAGAGTTTCGTACGGCCCATGGGGATCCGCGGCGTCAGACATGGGGCGCCTCCTCCGCCGCTGTCCTGTTCAGGCGATCCAGCGTGGCATAATCATATGGGCCAGATGTAACCTCCGGCGTCCGGGCGAAATTCTCCGTGGGCGGCGGCGATGACGTCTGCCACTCCAGCCCTGTTGCTGCCCACGGATTTCCCGGTGCCCGCGCTCCTTTGAAAAGTGACCATGTGAAATAGACAAGCGGCAGCACATAGGCGACGGCCAGAATGCTCGCGCCTGCGGATGACAGCACGTTGAGCACCTGAAACTGTTCAGGATATGTCGCATAACGGCGTGGCATACCCTCATATCCGAGGATGAACTGCGGGAAAAACGTGAGGTTGAAACCGAAGAATATGAGCGCGGCCGCAATGCGTCCCCACATCTCCGGATACATACGACCGGTGATCTTGGGCCACCAGTAATGCAGCCCGCCGAAATAGGCGGACACCATCCCGCCCACCATGATGTAGTGAAAATGGGCGACGACGAAATAGGTTTGCGTCAGATGCACGTCACTTGCCAGCGAGGCAAGGAACAGGCCGGTCAGGCCGCCAACCGTGAACAGGCCAATAAAACCCATGGCGTAGAGCATGGGTGCGTCCAGTCTGATGGAGCCACCGTGCATGGTTCCGAGCCAGTTAAAAACCTTTATGGCCGATGGAACGGAGACGAGAAAACTGAGCATCGAAAAGACAATGGCGGCGTACAGAGATGTGCCAGCCACGAACATATGATGTCCCCACACCAGAAATCCAATTGCTGCTATGGAAATGGAGGACCATGCCACGAACCGGTAACCGAAAATCGGCTTGTGGCAGAAAGTACTGACGATTTCGCTCACTACGCCCATGCCGGGCAGGATCATGATGTAAACGGCGGGGTGGGAATAGAACCAGAACAGGTGCTGGAACAGCAGAGGATCGCCGCCAAGAGCCGGGTCAAATACACCAACACGGAAAATGTGCTCGAAAGCCAGAAGCAGCAGCGTGATGCTCAGGACGGGGGTAGCCAGAACAAAAATCACACTGGTCGCGTAAAGTGCCCACAGCATCAGCGGCATGCGGTACCATGTCATGCCAGGCGCCCGTAACTGATGGATGCTGACGATGATGTTGACCCCGGTGGCAATCGAGGAAAAACCACTCAGGAAAACACCGGCTACCACGGGCAGGACACGTCCCTGGGTATAATCCGTTGAAAGCGGAGTATAGAACGTCCATCCGGTTTCCAGGCCACCACGAAACAGCCCGTAGAGCACCAGAAGTCCGGATGCCACGAACAGATACCAGCTCAGAAGATTCAGACGTGGAAAGGCAAGATCCCGGGCGCCCAGCATCAGCGGCACCAGAAAGTTTCCGAACGTGACAGGGATCGAAGGCACGAGGAACAGCCAGACCATGACGATGCCATGCATTGTGAACATGCGGCTGTAGGTTTCGTCGGACAGGATCATTCCACCCGGCTCGATCAGTTGCAGGCGGATCAGGGCTGCCCCGATACTGCCTGTGGCGAAAAATACCGTTATTGTAACCAAATATAATAATGCGATGCGCTTATGATCCGTTGTCAGAAGCCATGAGCGCAGGGTGCCATCCTGCCACAGATAGCTTCGCTCCGGGAAAAGGGATGCGGGGGTTTCCGTCATAACGGTCAGTTCCCTTCCTGCCCGGCGGTAACGCCCGGGCTTCTGCCGGATGGAATGGAGGGCGAGAGGGTCTGAAGATAGGCGACCAGGGCCGCGACCTCGTCTTCGCTCAGGACGCTGCGGAACGAGGGCATCTGCGTCGTGTAACCAGCACGGCGCCACTCGGGCGGATTGACGATGGCATCATGAAGGAACGCGCTGTCGACTCTCGTTGCGCTGCCATCGGCGAGAATGACCTGACTGCCGTAAAGTCCGGCCATCGAAGGAGCGCGACTGTTATCGGTGGCATCCGGAGCATACCGGCTCGAAACATGACAGCCGCTGCATCCATTCCGAATGAACAGAACCTCGCCCTTCGCGGCGAGACTGCCACTGGCCGGTGTATGATCAAGCCAGTCCGCGTAGGCCGCACGATCCAGAACCATCAGCATTCCGGTCATCCGCGAATGGCCGATGCCGCAAAACTGCGTGCAGTAGAAACGGAATGTTCCCGTTGTGATGGCCGTGAACCAGAGGCTCTGATAGCGGCCAGGCAGCACATCATGCTTGATCCGCAGGGCAGGAATGGAAAAGTCATGGATAACATCTTCCGATGTCATAAGAAGCTGTACCGGACGCCCCGCCGGAACATGCAGTGCGTTGATTTCCCGCTGTCCCCCCGGATACTGCACCTTCCACATCCATTGTTTTCCGGTCACATAAATCTGGATGGCATCGGAAGGTGGCTGAAAGCCCACGACGTATAGTCGCGCCGCCCAGACAAAGAGGCCGAAAAAGACGATCAGCGTCACGGATGTCCAGCCAATTTCAAAGCGCCAGTTTTTATGCTCTGTGACCTCGTGCCCTGGCTGCATCCGGCTTCCTTTGCGGAAACGGATCACATTCAGGAACATCAGACCGAAGACCAGCCCGAGCACCGCGAGGCTGACCACGAGCAAACCGCCCAGCAGGATGTCGATCCGCTGTGCGTGCGAGGAGATTGCGGGAAGCCATGTCATGACAGCCTGCGCCAGTGCGCCATGGCGAGCAGACTTCCCAGTGTCAGGACCGTCAATACGCCTGCCAGCCGCAGAAGTTTTTCGATCGCCAGCGTATAGCGCCCGGTGGTGGCATCGTAATGAAAGCAGAGCAGCAGGATCGGCGAAGCTGCGCTACGCTGCCCTTTTGCTGCCAGGGACACTGCCTGCCTGATGTCACCGGCGCGGTAGCCGACCCCGAGCACATATCCTGACACCGTGCCGGCCGGTGTCACAAAAATCAGTCCCATGGGATGCAGATACTGCTTTAAACCGTTATCGTATCGGGAATGAAAACCAACGGCTCTGGAGAGGCGCCCGGTTTCTTCCTGGCTGCCGACAAGAAAATGCCAGCCCTGTTCAGAACCTGTTTCGGGAAAGCGCGCAAGATCGTCAGCCCGGGCCTCCCTGGCGATAGCCGGCGTTTCCGCGGGATCGACACTCACGACCAGCAGCGTGTAGTCACCTGGCGTCTTCAGACCGCTGAGGCTCAGCGCATGCAGGAGATCCTCGCGTTCCAGATCGCACAGATTAGGACAACGATAATAGCCGATCGACAGGATCGCCGGACGACCGGCAATGAACGTATTGAGCGGAAGTGTCCGGCCCTCGCTGTCCGTGAACCGGGCGTCGAGCGGCAGTGAAACACCCTGACGCTGCGTGAAGGCCAGATCCTGCATGCTGTCTGGCCGGAGTGGGTTTCCCCCGGACTGCGCGTGCAGATAAAGAGGCCAGAACAGGATGACCATTGCAACGATCCGAACCAGATCACGGAAAGTCGTTTGCAGAACAGTCATTTTTTACCATCCTTGTCAGATGGCCAGCCTGGAATCCCGTCACGGGCAACCTGGCGCATGGCCTGCCCGACAGGAATATGGGCAATACCGGATGCACGATCCGTCCACCCGAAACTCTCCAGCCACTTTGTCTGCTGCGCCTGATATGCCGCCATGTCCGCAGCCGGATCGGTCTGGAGACGTGGCTCCGGCGGCACCGGAAAGGGAGGATGCAACGACTGGTCCAGCACATGTTGCGGAAACATCAGATCGGCCAGAAGCACGAGCAGCGCCACTGTGCCGGTCATGACGATGCCTCCGGCAATGACTGCGCGGGGCCTGACATCGCGTGGTTCGTGCCGGGGACGAGTGGCATCGGAAACCGGCGTATGACGTTCAGCCATATGCCCCTCCCGATGACAGGCTGCGCATGGCCAGAGCCGCGCTTCCTGAACCGAAAACGACAAGAACGAGGGCCGTCACTCCCCATGAAACGGACGGCCATGTCGGGAGCACCAGCCAGCAGTTTCGTACGATTTCCATCGTGACGAGCAGGGCCGCGATCGCCAGAATAACCGGGCGGCGTGACTGCAGCGTGGAAAGCACGAGCATACCAAAGGGAAGCACGAAATGCAGCAGAGCGATGGTAATGGCGATGAGGCCCCAGCTACCACGCAGGCGTGGCCCGTACCACGCGGCCTCAGCCGGCAGGTTCGATTGCCAGACGATCAGAAATTGCATGAAATCGAGATAGGCCCACAGCACTGTCAGCCCAAGCAGCAGACGACTGAAATCACGCAGATCCTGCGGTGAGGCCTGCAGACCGCTCAGTAACAAGGCCAGGGCGAAAGCCATCAGGATAGCCCCTGCTATGGCGATCAGTCCGTAAGCGCTGGAGACGAAGTGCGGGTCGAGTGACTGAGTCAGGTCCGTGGCGGCGAAACTGAAAGTCAGGGCCAGCGCGATCAGGCCGGCCGGGGCGATGTGCGATAAACCGCGTTCACGGAGACACAGCACCCCGAGCATGCCCCATGTCATCACGTAAATCGCGACCCTCAGCGCGGCGAAGGGTGCGTTCAGATAGAACCCGTTCGACAGTCCGGCAGCGGCTCCTGGTTGTAGCCAGGGGTAGAGCGTGCGTGCGCCGGGTAGCAGAACCGCGAGCACAGCCACGCCCAGCGGCAATATAGCGACACCGGCACGCAGGGCAGGACGCAGCAGGTCCCCCCAGCGGCCGCCTGTGAGCGCATGAATCAGGATCAGCGCCATACTGCCGAGCGGCCAGCCAATCCACGCAGCACTGACCGCAAGCCATGGACCCGGAACCGATCCCGGCGACCAGACAGACCCCGCGATAAGCATCAGCAGAGCGAACGCGGCAATGCTCCATGCCAGAGTCCGGGCACGCCTCATGGCATGGCCTGCTGTTCGGGCGTGAGTGATGCGAGCGTCGCGTGCTGACTGAGCTGGAGCGCGCGCATATAGGCCACGATAGCCCAGCGATCCTCCGGGCTGATACGCTGCGCGAACCCGTACATAATGCCTTTGCCGTCGGTCAGCACATCGTAGAGATGCCGCGGGGACGCGGTCATCAGGTCAGGATCTGTCAGGGGTTCGGGAGCCGGAAACCCGCGTTGCACGACCATGCCGTGACCATTCCCCGTTTCCGCATGGCAGGGCGAACAAAAGGCATGGAATTCCGACTGCCCGCGTTGCAGAAGGGTAAGTGTCAGAGCCGGCGGCGGATGGTCGGAATCCTGAAATTCCACGACTGAATCTGGCACAGTCGCGGGTGCTGTCTCGCTGCTGGCATAAGGATTTTCCTTTTTCTGCTGTGTCATGTCATCGCAGCCGCCCGCCAGCAGCAGCACGGCAAGCAGCAGCCCGGCGGCGGAGACATTCATTCTTCTGTCTCCTCCACCCCGATGGGTGCATGAGCGGACAGGGTGTTCCAGACAGCCGCCCTGTCGGACGGATAGACGACAAGCACGTAGCCCCCCTGCATCGGCTGGCGCATGCGGTCGCTTTCGTCCACCGGATCATACAGATGCGGTAGTCCGGCCAGCACGAAATAGCCGATAAACCCCGTCAGCACCGCGCCCAGAACTGCCAGCTCGAAAGTCGCCGGAACGTAGGATGGCCACGAGAAATCAGGGCGACCGCCGATATTCAGCGGGTAACTGATGGTCGTGGCCCAGACCTGCATCAAAAACCCTCCGGTGCCACCGGCAAGACCGCCGCACAGCATGGCGGCAGGCAGAACAGAGCCCTCCTGGTCATTTTGCGGTTCCATCCCGAGATACGTTTCCACCCTTCCGACATTCCGGCTCAGAAGATCGGTGGCGGCTTTCCCAAGTCCGACCTCAGTTGCGAAGGAGGCAATGATCATTGCGGCCTCCTCAGCATGGCGCGCATTTCCGCCATGGCCACGATCGGGATCAGCCGCACGATCAGCAGAAATGTCGTCAGAAACAGGCCGATCGTGCCGAACAGCAGACTCCACTCCCAGAATGTTGGCGTGTACTGTCCCCATGATGACGGGAGCTGTGTCCGGGCCAGGCTTGTGACAATGATCTGGAACCGCTCCAGCCACATGCCGACAAGCACTCCGAAACAGATCAGCCAGGTCAGCACCGGATTCAGTCTGAATGACCGCCACCAGAACAGTTGTGGCAGCACGCCATTGAGAATAACGGTGCCCCAGTAAACCGGTGCGTACAGGCCGGAAACACGGATGAGAAACATTGTCCGGTCAGCCTGATCCGGGCCATAGAATGTTGAGAACGCATCCATGATATAGGCGTAGGTCACGCACAGGCTGCTGGTCAGAAGCAGACGTCCCAGCACGTCGATATGACGCGCGGTAATGTAGGGCTGAAGACCCAGAAGCGGGCGTAGCGGCAGCAGGACCAGCAGCACGACAGCAAACCCGGACAGGGCGGCGCCGAACACGAAGAACGGGGGAAACTGGGTCGAATGCCATCCGGTTGCAGCAGCACCGGCGAAATCCATGCCGACGATGCTGTGCACCGACACCACCAGCGGCGCCATGAGCGCGGCGGTCACGGCATAGACAGGACGGTAATGCCGCCACTGCCGGTTCGATCCGCGGAATCCCATGGCCAGAATACCGTAAAACACGCGCTGCCCGCGCCCTTGCGCCCGGTCGCGCAGCGTCGCGAAATCAGGCAGCAGACCGAAATACCAGAACAACGTCGAACAGAGGACGTAAGCCAGAATGGCGAAGAAATCCCACACCAGCGGACTCCGGAACTGCGCCCACAGACCCATCGTGTTCGGGTAGGGGAAAAGCCAGTAGAAAAACCACGGGCGGCCCAGATGCAGGATCGGGAAGATGGCGGCACAGAGCGCGGCACAAAGAGTCAGGCTTTCGGCGAGCCGGTTCAGCGATGTACGCCACTCGACACCCAGCAGGAAAAACAGGGCGGAAATGAACGTGCCACCGGACGCGATGGCGATCCACCATACGTAATTGAGGATGTCGAATCCCCAGGCAACGGGCCAGTCGATCCCCCAGATGCCGAGACCGGCGTAAAAAAGCCAGAGGACGGACACCACGCCGCCACCGAGCAGAGACAAGGAAAGACCGAAAGCAATCCACCACCAGAGCGGTGTCCGGACGGATTTGTCCTCACGCAGGGTGATGTCACAGATCCGCTCCGTCATTGACTGCGCAGTCTCGCCGGGCGCGATGACGGGCATGGCGGTCATCGGCGTTATGGCCGACGGGCTCACAGCCGGATCGCCGGATTGCGATTGAGGATACGACCTTCATAGGTCACGCGCGGCCGTGTTCCCTGTTCCGGAAGCAGGACATAGGTCAGCGGACTGCCCTTTCGGGCTGACACCTCCGCTTCCGGATCGCTCAGGTTGCCGAAGCTGATGGCCTGCGTGGGACAGGCGGCCTGACAGGCGGTAACAACCCGCTCCGGCGTCCCGTCCCGATCAGAGACGATCCGTGCCTGCGCGATGCGCTGAACACAGAACGTGCATTTTTCCATAACGCCGCGTGAGCGCACCGAAACATCAGGATTACGGCTGACCGGCGGACGACGCTCTTCTTCGGCAAAGGCGAAATAGTTAAATCTCCTGACCTTGTAAGGGCAGTTGTTGGAACAAAACTTGGTGCCGACGCAGCGGTTATAGACCATCACATTCAGGCCTTCCGAGTCATGCGTTGTGGCCCCGACCGGACAGACCGTCTCGCAAGGCGCCTGTTCGCAATGCATGCAGAGCATCGGCTGAAAGAACGTCTCCGGGGCCTCCGGCGTTCCCTCATAGGAACGATCTATTCGCAGCCAGTGCATTTCCCGCTGACGGAGCACTTCGTCCCGCCCGACAACCGGCACATTGTTTTCCACCTGGCAGGCCGTCACGCAGGCGTTACAGCCGATACAGGCATTCAGATCGATGCTCATGCCCCATGCCACGGGAGCATCGGGTTGCCGTCGGTAAAGTGTGGCGTCCGAAGACGGAGTTTCCGCGCTTTCCTTCAGGCACGAAGGATTTTCCTGAAACTGCGACAGTGTTGCGTGTCGGACGATATCGGAAGATCGCTCACTGATCAGCGTTGCATGATGTTCCGTACAGGCAACCGGTGTCGCTCGTCGCCCGGTGGGAACAATGCTGACGACACCGGCCTGATCACGAAGCGGATACAGATCCGTCCCCACGCCATTGCCTGTCTCCCCGACATGACGTCGCCCCCACCCCAGCAAACCGACCAGGCATCCGGAAGCCTGTCCCGGCTGTATCCATACCGGCAACCTCACCTGGTGCGGACCGACCGACAGGATGACTTCGTCACCGTTATGAACGCTCAGAGTCTTCGCCATCTCCGGTGCTATAAACACCGGATTATCCCACACGGTCTTGCTGAGCGGACGCGGCAGTTCCTGAAGCCAGGGATTATTGGCACCCCGTCCGTCCCACAGATGAGGATCCGGCCGCAGCAGCAGGACGGGGCTCTCCGTTGCGATGGATGCGGGCAATGGCGATGCTATGCGGCGTGCCGCCGGCCGGAGTGCGACGTCGATCCGTGGTGAGGCCGTCCCGGGAATGATTCCGGAGGCCAGAGCATCGTGCCAGCTCCTTACATCCGGCAGATGGTCGCGCCATGTCTGGCGCACGAGATCCATGGCCGGATGCAGTGGTGTTCCCAGACAGGCATGCAGGGTGCTGACCGTGCTCATTCCGCCATACAGGGCGCCTGCCTGCGGCTGCATAATGGTGGCCGTGCCGTCATCGGCACGGGCATCTCCCCAGTCCTCCAGCGCATGGGCCAGCGGAACATGCCAGTGGGATGCGACAGCGGTTTCATGCGGGCGATCGGCAAGACAGACGCTCAGATCGACGTTGCGGAGTGCACTGGCGAACCGGGGCGACTGATAAACGGGATTCACGTCGACGATCAGCAGCGCGCTCACCCGTCCGCGTTCCATGTCATCCATCAGCGCCGACAGGGAACCACCCGGCGCGGCAGCCTGATATTCCGGTGTTCCGAACACGTCGAACGTCTGGCCCCGGCCTCCGAGCGCTTCATTCAGGGCATGGATGGTGGCGTGCGCCTCAGAGGCGTGATGCGGACCGAGATGAATCATGGCCCGGCCCGGAGCCCCGCGGAGATCCGCGATGACGGGGACCAGCCAGTCCGGGCCACCGGATGGTGCTTCGTTTTGTAAAATACCGGTGGATAACCGGCCGATAATTTCATTCAGGTCTGTGGGTGACACGATAAAGCGATGGTCGGCGGCAACACCCGTCAGTGACGGAAGCGGTTCGGCAGCGTAAAGCCGGTTCATCGTTCCCCGTGCCGGATTACGCCGCGATGCGAAGGCGCGCGCATGGCGCAGGTGGCCGGGCGATGCCTCCAGAAGATCGCTGTCAAGGGCCAGAAGAACATCTACCCTGTTAATATCGGGAAGGATCGTAACCGACTGACCGTAGGCCATGGTCGCACCCTGACGGACTGCATCCCGATCAATGGCATCCCATTGATGCCAGACGGCGCCAGGAAACATCGCGCACAGGGAGTCGATCGCGGAACCGATCGTCGGCGACGTCGTAGTGCCGGTCAGTATCCGCAAGCCGGAATCGATTTTACCTGCGGCTCTCCCGCCTTTTGCTTTGAGACGGAAGTTCTGTAATGCCGTTGTAATCTCCTGCCAGGATGCCGGCAGACCCTCATGCAACGGGCCGCTGGCTCTGTCCGGATCGTAGAAATCGTAAATCGAGGCCTGTGCCATGACATCGGTGGCTCCGAGGCTCGCCGGATGCACCGGATTTCCTTCGATTTTGGTCGGCCGTCCCATCTGATGGGTAACAAGAATACCTTCGGCGTATCCATCACGAACATGGGCACTGGCATAGACATTGGGCAGACCCGGAACAATGCCGGGAGCTGCCCGGACGGCAGAGACGAAACCGCGATCCGGTGTGCCGGGATCGCATCCCGTCACAGCGCCACCGGCGAGCGCCATCGCCAGCAATTTCAGGACTCTGCGGCGGTCGAGCGGATGTAACAGAGCCTGCTCCAGTTGTGGAAACCTTCTTGTCAGATCTCTCTCTGTCAGACTGTTCGCCTCCGTAAATCCGTCTAGCGGTGACATATCGAACACTCCGTCAGGTTACGGGCACCGACATGGTACTGACGCATCAGTTCCGCCGCAGACGGCGTCGTCCTGTTACGGTGCCAGTCCGTGTCGTAAATACTGGCGACTGGTCGCAACTGAAGACCCGGATCGCGATGGCAATCGAGACAGAAACGCATTGTGAGCGTTTTTGCTTTATAAGTCAGTGGCATGGCGGCAACGTTGCCATGGCAGCTTTCGCATCCGACGCCTTTGGCGACATGAATACTGTGGTTGAAATAAACATAATCGGGAACGTCGGTTACACGTGCCCATACAAGTGGTGTATTGCTGGTCAGGCTATTGCGAACGGCTGAGAGCATGTCAGCATTTGTCCAGATCTGTGAATGACAGGTCATGCACGTAAAGGTCGGTGGCAGACTGGCCTGCGCGCTGTGTTCCACGCTACTGTGACAAAACCTGCAATCGATACCCAGTCCCGAAACATGATGCTGATGACTGAATGGAACAGGTTGCTGAATGGTCCAGCCGACGCGCCGGACATAATCCGAACGTGGCCACGCGAACCACCAGATGCAGCCTCCCGCTATAAAGCCCGCAACGCCAATCATGCATACTGTTGCGATGACATTGGCCCGTGGACTGAATACCGCAGCCATCTGTCTTTTCCGTTTTGCTAAATCGTATCCCCGTCAGAGGAAGCTGCCCGTAAAGATGCTTTCCTGCTCCGGTTGAAAACAGGTCATCGTCCTGCTGAGCCTCTGCCGCATCGAACGCTTTTGTAAGACGAAACGATCTCATCACAATAGAGTGAGATTCAGGAGAAAGCGTTCCGGTTACTTTATGGGTTCGATGTTGAATACCAGTGAGAGCTGACCCGGTCCGGGGTAATACCAGCGGCTATGAAGATTGACCTGTGGATGAGAGTCTCCGGGCTCTGCCCGGACCCGGCAGGGACCGCAGGCCCCTGCACCCCGGTTTATTGATAACAAACGGTTTGCAAAGGCGAGCCTTTGCCGGGTTCCAGGAGACAGGCCGCTGCTCAGGACCAGACGCACCGCCTCGTGCTTGTCAGGACAGCTTTTCCAGCCCGCCCATATACGGTCGCAGGACGGGCGGGACGGTCACGCTGCCATCTTCGTTCTGCCAGTTTTCCATCACCGCGATCAGCGTCCGGCCCACGGCGAGGCCGGACCCGTTGAGTGTGTGGACAAAGACAGGGGAACCACCGCCCTGCGGACGATAGCGGGTGTTCATGCGTCTGGCCTGGAAATCACGCGTGCTGGAGCAGGATGAGATTTCCCGCCAGGCCTGCTGACCGGGCAGCCATGCCTCAAGGTCGAACGTTCTGGCCGCGCCGAAGCCCGTATCACCCGCGCAGAGCTGCATTCGGCGGAATGGAATTTCGAGCAGGTCGAGCACGCGTTCGGCACAGGCGGTCATCCGCTCATGCTCCGCTTCACTCTCTTCCGGCGTGGTGACGGACACCATCTCGACTTTTTCGAACTGATGCTGGCGCAGCATTCCGCGAACATCGCGCCCGGCTGAACCGGCTTCCGAGCGGAAGCAGAGCGACAGCGCCGTCATGCGAACGGGCAGTTGCGCCTGATCGAGAATTTCGCCCATCACCGAAGCCGTCAGCGGCACTTCGGCTGTTGGCACCAGCCAGCGCCCGTCTGTGGTGCAGAAAGACTGATCTGCGAATTTAGGCAGCTTATCGGTGCCGTACATCGCCTGTTCGGTCACCAGAACCGGTACCTGCGTTTCGCTGTAGCCATGTTCGGTCACGTGCAGATCGAGCATGAACTGTCCGAGCGCGCGTTCAAGACGGGCGATGCCGCCGCGCAGGAACACGAACCGGGCACCGGACAGCTTTGAGGCCGTGGCGAAATCCATCTGTGGCAGGCCGCCCTGCGTCATCGCCTCGCCAAGCTCGAAATGCTGTTTTGGCGTGAAGCTGAAATTGCGCCGGGCGCCACGCTCATGCACCACGACATTGGCGGTTTCGTCGGGGCCGGGCGGGACGACTGCGTCCAGCCGGTTGGGGAGGACCGCCAGCCTGTTCTTCACCTCCGTATCGAGTGCCTGCGCCTTTGCGTCGAGCTGTTCCATCTCCTCACGCAGGGTTCTGGCTTCGGCCTCCAGGTCTGTGCTGTCCCCCTTCTGACGTTTGATCGCGCCGATCTCTTTCGCCAGTGCGTTGCGGCGGGTCTGCTTTTCCTGTGCCGTCGTCTGAGCCGCCCGGCGCTCCTCATCGAGGGCGAGGATGGATGCCGACACGGGCTCAAGTCCACGACGGGCCAGATCGGCATCGAAACCGTCGGGGTCAGCGCGGAGGGCGCGAATGTCGTGCATCAGGAAGCCTCTTTATCTTCGGTGTCGGGCGCGGGCCTGGGTTCGACAAATCGCGCCGAGATGATGGAAATTTCGTAAAGTATGATGAGCGGAACGGCCAGACCGGTCTGGGTGATCACGTCCGGTGGCGTCAGGATCGCGGCGGCCACGAAGGCGCCGACAATGGCATAACGCCGCATCTTTCTGAGCTGCGCTGATGTGACGATGCCCACTTTGGCGAGCAGTGTCAGCACCACCGGCAATTCGAACGCGATCCCGAACGCCATGATCAGTTTCATGACCAGAGCCAGATATTCGGAGACCTTGGCCTGAAGCTGGATCTGCAACCCGTCATCGCCGCCAGATGTCTGGAAAGACAGGAAAAACCGCCAGGCGACGGGAAAGATGAAATAATAGGCCAGCGCCGCGCCGAGCAGGAACAGGATGGGCGTGGCGATCAGGAACGGCGCGAAGGCCCGCTTCTCGGAACGATAGAGGCCAGGTGCGACGAAGATCCAGGCCTGCATGGCGACGACCGGGAATGACAGGAACGCGGCGCCAAAAATCGCCACCTTGATATAGGTGAAGAATGCTTCGTACAGCGCCGTGTAGATCAGATGCGGCTGCTCGCCTTTCTGACGCATGATGTCGCCGAGCGGACGGGCGAGAAACAGGTAGATGTCGCCCGCGTAGTGGTAACAGAGCGCGAAGCAGAGCGCGAAGCTCACGGCGGACCAGATCAGCCGGCGCCGCAGCTCGACCAGATGGTCGAGCAGGGGCATGGGTTCGTCCTGGATAGAATCGTCTTTCAGGACGCGTCCTCCTTCATCATCGCAATCATGCCCGCCCTTCCGGGGGCGGAGCCTCAAATGGTGCTACACGCCGGTCACCGTGCAGAACCCGGGGTGGCGGCAGAAACGCGGGCGTCTCCAGCATGTGCCGGCGGCCTGAGGCGATGCGGCGGACGATGGACGGCGGCAGACAGGCCGGCGCCTCTGTGACCTCAGCGTTCTGAAACGCAACGGATATCGTGCTGTCCAGCGGGACCGCGCTTATCACGGGGCGGGCTGGTGGCGGAACGAGAGGGGGCGGCTGGAAATCCCCTGTGCCATTATTCTCTGTGCCGTCATGTGATGGCAGAACCGGAACGGACTGCGTGGCAGTGCTGATGAGCGGCGGCTGCCGCGTCATCGGGTCATCCAGCGAGCGGCGGAGGCGACCGTTTTCATCGATCGTCCGCATGATCTTCCCGCGCACGTCCAGGTTTCGCAGGTCACGGACATGATCGCGCACCTCGCCGAGATCGGCTTCACGGACCATCTCATCGACATGGGACTGGAATTCGCCAGCCAGTCCCCGCGCCTTGCGCACCGCGCGCGCGACAGTCCGGATTGCGACCGGCATGTCTTTCGGACCGATCACCAGAAGGGCCACGACCCCGATCAGCGCAAATTCCGACCAGGCAAAATCAAACATCGTTCCCGCCGGCACCAGCAGCGCCTCGCGGCCCGGGCAAAATACCGGGGGCCGCAATCAGGCGCAGACACACATCATATCGTGGCGAAACCGACGAAACCGCCGGAGCCGGGAACAGACCTATCATGACCCACCGCAACGGGAAACCGGATGAACGATGATGACTCACTCCTGCGTCCCATCCAGGTGCCCGGCGTCTTCCGGCACAGCCTCATTCTCAGGTCCGGCATCCGGCTCCACCATGACGTTGTCACCATCGTCATCCCCGGCCGGTGCTTCCTGAGGTTTCTGTGCCAGCAGATCCGTCGCGCCGCTGATCGGGCTTCTCGGTGAGGTCGGCATATCGCCGAGAAGTTCTTCGCGCCGGGGCAAATCGTTGAGACTCTTCAGGCCGAAATGCCGCAGAAAATCGGGCGTCGTGCCCCAGAGGACCGGTCGGCCCGGCACTTCCTTGCGTCCGCGCGGCGCGACGAGCGATTCTTCGATCAGCGTGTCGAGCGCGTTCTGACTGACACTGACGCCGCGAATTTCCTCGATTTCCGCACGCGTGCAGGGCTGGTGATAGGCAATGATCGCCAGCGTCTCCATCGTGGCGCGTTGCAGGCGGCGTGGTTTGGGCAGCACGCGTGTCAGCAGCGGCGCCAGATCGGGCGCGGTGCGGAACTGCCAGCCTCCCGCGACCTCGACAGGTCCGACGCCCCGGTCTTCGTAACGGGCCACCAGGGCTGTCAGCACCCCGCGCACATAGGCACTGAGGTCTTCCACGGAGGCCGGGACCAGGTCGCGTCCCTCCAGAATGGAGAGAATGGTCCGGGCGCTGACCGGCTCCGTGCTGGCGAAGATGAGGGCTTCGACCAGACGCACGGCCTGTTCGGACGGGAGTTCATCCGGCTGACCGGCAACAGGGACGTTGTCGTTCTCCGCGACCGCGCCTTCGGCGAGAGCCACGATAACGTCCGTATCATAAGCTTCCGGCATGATTTCGGTGTCACTCATGCTTCGGCTCCGGCTTCGGTCATTTCACTGTCTGTTTCGTGCGGTCTGAGCATGATGCGGCCGAACGCTTCCTCCTGTTTCAGTTCCAGCATTCCGCTTTTGGCAAGCTCCAGCCCCGCGATCAGCGTTCCGGCCATGGCGGCGCGGCGGACGCGGATGGTTTCGGTTTCGTCAGCACTGTCGGGAAGGTCCGGCATGAAGGCATCGAGCGAACTCCAGCCCGGTGGCGTATCGCCCAGCAGACGTTTCAGCCGGCTCAGAGCGTCCTGCACGGTCCAGAACCGGATGGTCCGGGGCGTGTAAACCCGGTGACGCACCGTTCGGCGGATGGCGGCCATATAGGCGCGCATGAGTTGCGGCACGTCCAGCGCGAGGCCGGAGCGGTCGACCTCCACCAGGGATTCGCTCTCGCCGCGCGCGAAGACATCACGTCCGAGTTGCGGTCGCTCAGCCAGCCAGCCAGCCGCCACGTTGATGCGGGCCAGTTCCTCCAGCCTTGCGGCCAGGAGTTCCGCCGCGTCCTCAGCCTCTTCATCCGGCCCGTCCTCAGGCGGGAGAAGCAGGCGGGATTTCAGCCAGGCCAGCCAGGCAGCCATGACAAGCCAGTCCGCCGCCAGTTCCACCCGGATCGAACGCGCGGATTCGACGACGGCCAGATACTGCTCGACCAGTTGCAGGATCGAAATCCGGGCCAGATCAACTTTCTGGGCGCGGGCCAGATCGAGCAGCAGATCGAGCGGTCCGTCGAAACCGTCGAGATGGAGCAGAGGCGAACGGAGGGCGGTGTCCTGCGCGTCGGCCTCCGGCACCAGCTCAGGGACGGAGGGGGTTGCAGGCATGTCCGTGTTCACGAATTCTGACGCAGAACGCCTGAGCCGCCGCGACGCTGTCGAACCCGCGCATTCTCAGACGGTAGAAAATGGCGTTGTTGTGGACGACTTTCTCGATCAGCGGTGAATGACCGGCAAACAGATCCGGTGCGAAGGATGTGATCCGCTCCCATTCCTTATGCGCCGACGCTTCGGAATCCACGGCCGCCAGCTGCACGCCATATGGCCCGGAAGCGGTCGCTACGGGAGCCTGCGGTTTTGCTGACGCTTCAGCAGCGGGGCGCGCGGCGGGGGGTTTTCCGGCTGGCGCAGGAGCCGGAATCGCGGCCTCACGAACCGGGGGCACAGGCGCGGGAGCAGGGGGTGCCGGAGACTGATCAGCCGGTTGCGGCGCCGCCGGACCCGTCTCTTTCGCAGGAGCGGCCTGCCGGGCAGGTGTCGCACCTTCCGGCGCGGGCGCCGCTGCGCCATCGCCGTCTCCGGTGTCCTCTTTTGCTTTCCCGCCATAGCGCGCGGCCAGGGCATCCGGATCGGGCTGTTCCGGGCCGGGTGCAAGGTGAGCCGCGCCACCGGGAACATCCGCAGGCGCCATCGCGCCATCCAGTTCCATACCGCCCGGATTGGCCGGTTTCTCACGGATCGGCTCCGGAGGCGGACCAATGACCGGAATACCGCTCTGATGATGCCCGAACAGCGTCCAGCCGCCGACGCCCAGAACCAGCAGAGCCCCGAGGCCAAACGCGCCAAATGTGAGACGGCGGGTCGTCGGATCAGTGGGAAGGACCCTGCCCGGTTCCCACCATTTTGGCCTGCTGGCACGACGGGGTGGCGGGGCATCGTCGTAATCCGTACTCATGCGCTCACGGGCGCGGTTGAGCCGGTCCTCATGCGGATCGGGCGGCGTATCGTCGCGTTGTGTCATCGCATCTCCTCCACCGGCTCAACGCCCATGACAGCCAGACCGGAGCGAAGCGTCATCGCCGTCGCTGCGACCAGCGCGACGCGGGCCAGCGTGGCGTCCGGCGCATCGGCCTGAAGGAAACGCAGGGCGGCGTCATCACGACCCCGGTTCCACAAGGCGTGAAAATCAGCGGCCAGATCACCGAGATAGAACGCGATGCGATGCGGCTCGCGAGCGGCGGCCGCGCCCTCGACCGTGCGCGGCCAGCTTGCGATCCGGCGCAGCAGGGCGAGTTCCACATCCGCCGTCAGGTCAGAGAGACCGGCTTTGCCGAGGGCCTCCGGCGTGGTGGCCGTGGCGCCGAGCATCTCGTCCGCGGCGCGAAGCACGGAGCGGCAACGGGCGTGAGCGTACTGCACATAGAACACCGGATTATCGCGGGTCTGCGCGACGACGGCGTCCAGATCGAACTCCATCTGCGCGTCGCTCTTGCGGGTCAGCATGGTGAAGCGGACGGCGTCGCGGCCAACCTCATCGAGCAGATCGCGCAGCGTGACAAAGGTGCCTGCGCGTTTGGACATTTTCACCGGCTGACCGTCGCGCACGATATGCACGATCTGACACAGCACGACCTCAAGCGGCACGCGATTGTCGGTCAGGGCACGCACGGCGGCCTTCATGCGGCTGACATAGCCGCCGTGATCGGCGCCGAGCACGTCGATCAGCACCTGGCCGCCACGCTCCACCTTGTCGAGATGATAGCCAATATCATTGGCGAAATAGGTGTTCGACCCGTCCGACTTGCGGAGCGGGCGATCCACGTCGTCTCCGAATTCGGTGGATTTAAACAGGGTCTGCGGACGGGCTTCCCAGTCTTCCGGCAGTTTGCCCTTCGGCGGCTCCAGCACGCCTTCATAGAGCAGGCCCCGGCTTTCCAGGTCGCCGATCGCGCGGTCTGTCACGCCATCGGCCAGCACCTTTGCCTCGGAGGTGAAGATGCCATGCGCGACGCCAAGTGACGCCAGATCCTCGCGGATCCCCTCCATCATGCGGGCTACGGCGAACTCCCGGACCAGTGTGAACCAGCGGTCCGGCGTGGCGGGGAGGCCACCGTCATCGGCGAGGCCCGCGCCATGCGCTTCGGCCAGGGCCTGCCCGATCGGGATCAGATAATCGCCGCGATATTGCAGGCCACCGGGCACCAGCGCGTCGAACTCTTCTTCCGTCAGCTTCGTGCCGATGGCCTGGAGGTAACGCCAGTAAGTCGCCCAGGCGAGGGCTGCCACCTGTGCACCGGCATCGTTGATGTAGAATTCCCTGGTGACACTGTAGCCGGCCTTGTCCATCAGACTGGCCAGCGCATCGCCAACCACCGCGCCGCGACAATGCCCGACATGGATCGGTCCCGTCGGGTTGCACGACACGTATTCGACGTTGACCCGCGTGCCATGACCCAGCTTCGAGTCACCATAGGCCTCGCCAGTGCCGAGCACTGCGGGGATGACGCTCTGCAGCACAGCCGGATCAAAGGTGATGTTCACGAAGCCCGGGCCGGCTGCTTCGGCGCGTGCGATACCGGGAACCTCAAGGAGGCCCTGTGCCAGTTCGGCGGCGATGTCGGCGGGTTTGCGGCGGGCGGGTTTCGCGGCGACGAGGGCGGCGTTGGTCGCCATGTCCCCATGCGCGGGATCACGCGTCGGCGTCAGTTCCACGCGTGCCAGAACTTCGTCCCCGATCCCGGGCACGATGCGGCGCATTACCTCGACAACGTGCGCGCGGTAGCGTTGGAACAGACAGTCGGACATACGTACGGGCTCCCCCTTTTTCCCGATGGCCGCAGATCGGTGCGACACGGCGGATGCCCTCATACCGCGCTCTGATGTGAAACGCGACGGTCGTTTGGAAAGTTGTGGGGGTGGTTTCGTGTCGGGGGTGAAGTAGCGGGGCGGACGGACGGCACTGTCCACTGTTTCAGGGACTATGGCGCTCATGACGAACGAGACTGCTCTTGTGGGAATCGTATTCGATTTTACGTAATCAGACGTTTATTTCATTTTTTGTTCGCAAAGCGGACTGCCTGCTCTCCCGACCAAAGCCGCATCCCCTGCCTCACTCCAAACTCATTCCATATATAAACCAAAAGCTTCCGGAAACCGTCCCGGCAGAGACAGGCCCCCTCCCGAATCACCCCGCCCGGCCCGAGCCACCGCCCGGCGCACCCACCCCTTCCGGAAAACCACCCCACCGGTCGAAGCCCCCCCTTCCTTCCCCCCGGCCGCCCCCCGCTGTATGGTGCCCGCCCCTCAGACCCGTAACCGGAGCCCGTGCCCGCAATGTCCCCGGCGCCTGCCAGTCCAGCCACGAAGCCCCTCTCCTTTCAGGATCTGATCCTGACCCTCCACCGCTTCTGGTCGGAACGAGGTTGCGCCATCCTCCAGCCCTACGACACCGAAGTCGGGGCCGGCACGCTCTCCCCGCACACCACCCTGCGCGCCCTCGGCGACACGCCCTGGAAAGCCGCCTACGTGCAGCCCTGCCGCCGCCCGTCAGACGGCCGCTACGGCGAAAACCCCAATCGGCTCCAGCATTATTACCAGTATCAGGTGCTGCTGAAGCCCACACCCGAAGACAGCCAGCAGCTCCTCCTGGAGAGCTACCGCGCCATCGGCATCGACCCGGACCTGCACGACATCCGCTTCGTCGAGGATGACTGGGAAAACCCCACCATCGGCGCCTGGGGCCTGGGCTGGGAAGTCTGGTGTGACGGCATGGAAGTCACCCAGTTCACCTACTTCCAGCAGGTCGGCGGCATCCCCGTGACCGTCCCGTCAACAGAGCTGACTTACGGTCTGGAACGCCTCGCCATGTACGTGCAGGGCAAGGAAAACGTCTACGACCTGGACTTCAACAATGACGGCCTGAAATACGGCGACGTCTTCCTCCGCGCCGAGCAGGATTACTCCCGCCACAACTTCGAACTCGCCAATACCACCATGCTCCACCAGCATTTCATCGATGCGGAAAAAGAGTCCGTCGCCCTGGCCGAAGCCGGCGTCGCCCAGCCCGCCTACGACCAGTGCCTGAAAGCCAGTCACCTGTTCAATCTGCTCGATGCCCGCGGCGTCATCAGCGTCAGCGAACGCGCCTCCTATATTGGCCGCGTCCGCAACCTCGCGAAACTCTGCTGCGAAACCTGGCTCGCAAAAGACCCGACAACCGCAAAGAGCGAGGGCTGAACCATGGCTGAACTTCTTCTCGAACTCTTCTCCGAAGAAATCCCCGCCCGCATGCAGCAGCCGGCCGGTGAGGAACTCGTCCGCCAGATCAGCAAAGCCCTCGCCGCGCTGAACGTCCGCGAGGCCCGGAGCTACACCGGCCCCCGCCGTATCGCCCTCGTCTGCGAGCTGGACGCCCAGGTCCCCGCCGAAACCATCCAGGAGCGCGGTCCCCGCGAAACCGCGCCGGAACGAGCCCTCGAAGGCTTCCTCCGCAAACACAATGCCAGCAAAGACGACGCAAAGCTCGAAGGCGGCTTCTGGGTCCTCACCCGCAACACTCCGGCCATCGCCGCCGAGGTCTGCATCGCCGGGCGCCTCCCCGCCCTGCTCCGCCAGTTCCCCTGGCCAAAATCCATGCGCTGGGGCACGGGCAGCACTTTCACCTGGGTCCGCCCGCTGCGCCGCATCCTTTGCACGCTCGGCGGCACCATCGTCCCCTTCTCGCTGGCCACGGAAGAAGGCGGCACGCCCGATAACGGCCATAACCTGACCAGCAGCGATCTCACAGAAGGTCACCGCTTCTACCCGGCAGGCGCCACAAAAGCCGAGCCCTTCCAGGCCCGCACCTTCACGGAATGGCAGAACGGTCTCCGCGCCCGCCGCGTCCTCACCGACGCCGCCGAGCGCCGCTCGGCCATCCTCCAGGGCATCAACCAGCTCGCCACCGGGGAAGGCCTCGCCATCGTCACCGATCCCGGCCTGGTTGAGGAAGTCGCCGGTCTCGTCGAATGGCCCGTCCCCTTCCTGGGCCGCATCGACGACACCTTCATGGAACTCCCCGCCGAGGTCATGCAGGTCTCCATGCGCGTCAATCAGCGCTACTTCGCCCTGCGCCACACCGACGGCAGCCCTGCCCCGCGCTTCGCCTTCGTCTCCAATATCGACCCCTCAGACGGCGGCGCCCAGGTCATCGCCGGCAACGAGCGCGTGCTGCGCGCCCGCTTCGCCGATGCCCGCCATTTCTGGGATCTCGACCGCAAAAGCCCGCTTGAATCCCGCATCGCAGGCCTCGATAACGTGACCTTCCACGCCGATCTCGGCAGCCAGGGCGACCGCGTAAAGCGCCTCGTCCGCCTTGCTGAACTCATCGCCCCGATGGTCGGCGCCAGCCCGCAGCACGCTGCCCGCGCCGCCCTGCTCGCCAAGGCCGACCTCTCAACCGGCATGGTCGGCGAATTCCCCGAACTCCAGGGCGTCATGGGCGGCTACTACGCCCGCCACGACCAGGAACCCGCCGACGTCTGCACCGCCATCTCCGAGCATTACCAGCCGCGCGGCCCGTCCGACGAAACCCCGACCGCCCCGGTCTCCGTCGCCGTCGCCCTGGCCGACCGTTTCGACATGCTCGCCGGCTTCTTCGCGGCAGGCGCCAGACCCACCGGCTCCGGTGACCCCTACGGCCTCCGCCGCGCAGCCCTCGGCATCATCAGCCTGATCCGCACCAATGGCCTCCGGCTTGATCTCGTCGCCCTGTTCGTCAAAGCCGCGGAAGCCTTGCCGGCAGCCCTGCAAAACGCCCCGGACCTGGACCTCCTGCCCGGCTTCATCGCCGAGCGCCTCCGCGTCCAGCTTCGCAGCGAAGGCAGGCGGCACGACATCCTCGCCGCCATCTCCGCGGGCAATTACGACACCGACATCACCCGCCTCCTCGCCCGCACGGAGGCCCTGGCCGATATGCTCGCGACGGAAGACGGCAAAAACCTCCTCGCCGCCACCAAACGCGCCACCAACATTCTCCGCATCGAGGACAAAAAAGACGGCCCTCACGAAGGCACTCCCGACCCGGCGCTCTACACCCAGCCCGAGGAAATCGCGCTGGCCGCCGCCCTGAAAACCGTCATCCCGCAGGTCGAAACAGCAATCACGGCCGAACGCTTCACCGACGCCATGCGCGAAGCCGCCAGCCTCCGCCCGGCACTCGACACGTTTTTCGAAGGCGTGATCGTCAACGCCGACGACATACAGATCCGTGGCAACCGCCTGAAACTGCTATCCGAACTGGTGCGGATGACACGCCTGATCGCTGATTTCAGCCAGATCGACGGATAAAAACCCTCAAAGCTCAGACCCTTGGAAAGGCTCTGTTGTCATTAAGTGCTGGCTCCTTCCCAGGGCTTTGCCCTGGAACCCACCAAAGGTCACAGACCTTTGGAAACATGCTTATTTATCAACAGATTGGGGTGAAGGGATCCGCGACCCCTTCCGGGTTCGGGCAGAGCCCGATCTTTTTCTAACCCTTTGAAAAATCACAGATCAACACCTAACGACAACAGAGCCTTTCCAAAAACACACGCCTTCAGCCGCTTCCGCGCAACGCCCGGATTTCAACACTCCCGGAACTCCACCCTGCCTTCAGGCATTCTCTCCCTGACCAGCCCCGGCAACTCATCCGCCGGCCACACACTCAGGGACCCCGCATGACCAACACCAAAACCCCGTCCGCCCGGCGCTTCACAAACAAACGCGTCTTCGTCAGCGGCGGCAGCCAGGGAATCGGCGAAGCCATCTCCCTCGCCTTCGCCCGGGAAGGTGCCCGCGTCGCCATCAACGGCCGCAAAAAAGACAAGCTCGACGACCTCCTGCCCAGACTCCCCAAAGTCACCGCCGGCCCCCACATCGAATGCGTCGGCGATGTCTCCGACGAACAGAGCGTCATCGACGCCATCGACAAAGCCTTTCAGGAATTCGGCGGCCTCGACGTCCTCATCTGCAATGCCGGCATCCAGATCCAGTCCCCCTCGGAATCCATCTCCCTCGCCGACTTCGGGAAAGTCCTGAGCGTCAACGTCACCGGCGTCATGCTCTGCGTCCGCGAAGTCCTCAGACATTGGGTCAAAGACGGCACAAAAGGCAGCATCGTCATCAACAGTTCCGTCCACCAGATCATCCCCAAACCCGGCTTCCTCGGCTACTCCGCCAGCAAAGGCGCCATCGGCAACATGGTCCGCACCTGGGCCCTCGAATATGCCTCCCGCAACATCCGCGTGAACGCCGTCTCTCCTGGCGCCATCGTCACCCCCATGAACGATGCATGGGTAAAAGACCCTGAAAAATACAAGGCCATCTCAGAACACATCCCCATGCGCCGCCCCGGCGAATCCAGTGAGATCGCCGAACCCACTCTGTTCCTCGCCTCCGATCAGGCCTCCTACATCACCGGCCAGACCCTCTTCATCGATGGCGGAATGACTCTCTATGCCGACTTCGAAAAAAACCGGACATCGTAAAGATGTAGCTCAGGCGCTCCCCTGAAACCCGCCAGAGGCCGCAGACATCCGCACATCATTCACATTAAACAAACCGGGGAGGGGAAACGCAACACGTCCGGCACTGACATGGCAGGAAAGCCATTAATCCCGAACCCAGGTCTGAGAGCCTGAATCAGAAAGCGGTTTGATTGATTTTTCGCAGAACTCTGCGGATATGGGCAATCATCAACCATGCGCAGGATGACGAGATTGTTGTCTCGACATCCTTC
>NZ_WOSX01000043.1 GCF_011516735.1 Acetobacter fallax
GTTAACCCCGGACCAGATGGCCAACAGCAACGCCGTCAGAAGGGCGGCATAACAACAACCGGGTATAGCTTATCAAGCCCGCAAAACTGTCCGAACGGACGGGACCACCTCAATTACGCATCTGCTCAAACATCAGGTTTCAATCACTGATGCGATCACGCCATATTTCCTTCCTGATACTACAGGTCGGTTGCAACTTGATATTCTTCCTGGTCATTCTGGCGCTTCGACGTTAAATCTGCTGAGGCCGGACCGCATTCATGATCTGCTTGCGCAGCTTCGGGCACTCTCGGGCTATGACATTATCCTGATAGACCTTTGCGCCGGAATAGACTGGAGTTCCAGAGCGATCGCGGCGGCGGCGGATAAGCTTCTTCTGGTGACAACCGAAGAACCAACGGCACTGACAGATGCTTATGCGGTTCTCAAACTATCGATCAAAGACCGGCAACTGGACGGATTCTCGAGGACAAATGCAGAAATTGTCGTCAATCAGGCGACAGGCATTCGTTCGGGACAGGCTGTTTACAGCGTTCTTGCTGAAGCCTGTCGCCGTTTCCTTCACCAGGTTCCTCAGTTTGCTGGTGCTATAAGGCGTGATCGACGTGTCTCGGAGACGATCCGCCTTCAACAGCCTTTTATGGATGTTAATTCCGGTTCAGTTGCGGCTATCGACGTGACCCGGATCGCGAAGCACGTCGTCGATGACGTCATCGCAGCATCCCCGTAATTGGAAAATATTTTTTATCTTTCTTCGCTTGTAAAGAGGTAGCGCCGTTCATTTGGTCAATTTCAGGAACTGAATAAGCTATACCTGATTGATTTCATGCCGCCATTCTGACGGCGCTGCTATTGGTTCATCTGAACCAGGGCGACGTGAATTGCGAGCCCTGATCCGTGTTGAAAATCTCCGGCGGGCCGTAACGAGCAAGTGCGTCCTGCAACGCATCGATACAGAATTCTGCCTCCATCGTGTTCGACAGGCGCTGGAGATGTCGTGTCGTTTGCCAGGAGCCGCAATACGGCGTCTCCAGGAACTGCGCGTCGATCAGATGCATCAGCGACAGGTTCGCCGCATTCTCCGGCGCGGGCGGTAATAGACGCCAGACCGATTGAGCTTCAACAGCCTGCATTGCTGCGTCACACCGACAGGTGTGGCCGTTGCAGGTCGATCATTTGCCGCCTCTGATCACGCCCGGCCGAACAGAGGCCGCCCGCAAAAAATTCCGTTCCACCAGAAGCCGGCCGATCACGTGCAGCTTCTTTATCGCGACCGACTCACTGTTGCCTCAACCGTGGGCCTGCGTGAGAGTGTGGCCACCATCCCCTCGATTACCTGACGTTTTCACCGGGCGATCATCGTCTGATGCACGCCATGCTTCGCCCTGGGTCCGCCAGCATCTGCTCACTCCGATCGCCTCCAGCGCAATCCGAGACCTGAACTCATCCAAATACTGTTTCCGCGTGACCTTACCCATCAAACCCGTCATCTCTCAAATGGGGTTATAACTTAATGCCCGGCCCGAAAATCAGGGACCACCCCTCTGGGATAGCGGAGTTCGCTGCGGTCATATCGGACGCGGTTCTCAATGGTCCACATCGGTCTCCTCCTCCGAATTGGGGCTACCGACATGGAATCATAAATATTTCTAAAGACTCAGGATAATCCTGGGCGGCCTCTTAAAGAGGCCGGAACAAAACCATGACACGTCCAAAACGAAAGACCATCATACAGTACCGACCTGTCAGGCATGGACAGCTATCATGCACCCATCACGTAACGTTGCTGGCTGAAAGCGATAGTGTCCGTCATCTGCATGGTTTTCCTGTCTGTCGGACAAATGTGACCTGATCCGGGCAGTGCGTGTTTCGTAATTTTCGACAAGGGCTCGTATGACCACCGCTGCATTGCCTAACAGTCTTATCCCCTCCCCGCTTCGGATTTATACTGTACCTGGGATTCCACCAGCGCAGTCCGGATGCTGTTCCCCGATCCCGACGGCTCAGCGTGGGGTTACGACAACGACGGGATTTATTCCGGAACTGCCCGCAAAATCGAGCGCCGCCATACTGGATTATAGTGTCGATTTCACCAACTGGCTTGTTGATACGGGTGATACGATAACATCCGGAGGTGTTTCGGCTGCCGTTAAAACTGCAGGTGGATTTTCTTACGATCTTGCTGTGGTGTGGGCTGAACCTTATAACGGGACCCAGGCTGTCGTCATGCTGACTTCCGGTCCGGCGGGCACATTCCAGATTGTTAATGTGCAGGCCGAAACGGAACAGGGCAGAACATGCACTCAACAGATCATTGTTCCGATTTCGCGCACGACGGAAACAGTAGATCCAGCTCCGACCTCAACCACAACGGGCTCCGGCGAAACATCTCCTGACGCTACTGGCGGCACTTAGTCTGAATAATTCTCTGGTCACTTCAAAAGCAAAAACATAATACAGAACAACAGTGATAGATTTTTTGGAGGAAAATGACCCTCTCTCCAGAAAATTTTTGACTATATTCCTGAATTATAAAAACTACACTTCTAAAAATTGACAGTGATCAGCGCATTATAAAGATCTTCTTGCGCAAGATGGTGGATATTGTGGAAAACAGGACATGCAACTGACTGCATCAGGCGTGACGGTCAGCTTTATGCTGAGACCAGAAACGGAGGCCCTTCAGGGCCAGACCGGCAACGGCGGGCAGTAACCGTGGCTGCATCAGATCCGGATCGAATTCGGCCATTCGACGAGCGTTTTCGCGGTAGCAATCCTCAACGAATTGCGGAAAGGCAAAACCGTCGAGGAATACGCTCGCCTGAGTGACGGCAAAATCATGCCCGTGATCGTCTTTTCCACGTTTCACCATTCCTGCGAGACGTCCGGCGGCGCGTCCATAAAACCGGACGGATTTCAGAGTACGTCGCAGACGTCCGAGACCACGGCTATGCTCGCGCCAGGCCATATAATTGATGAAAAACACGATATGCCGTGTTTCTTCAAACATCAGCAGATCGAAAATTTCGAACAGGGCTTCGGGAAGAAACTGCGACTGGCGAGCTGTTTTAAAGGCTCCGAAGCCCAGAAAGGCATCAAGGCATTCACCGAAGCCGAAGTCGATAAAGGCTGTTTCAAGGTCGGGTGGAAATGTCTCGATCGGTTGTTCAGAAGCGTCGATGCTGTACAGATCTATCATCGTTCTGATCAGCCGGGCATGGCGTGCTTCTTCAATGCCCTGTAACGCAACGGCTTTCTGCACGAGGGGATCTGCGATCCCGGGAGCGAATGCATCGACGATTGCGCCAGCGCGCCGTTCTGTGTGGTAAACCTCCTGCCAGAACGGGATACTGCGCAGACGCGCGAGATCCCGTTCTTCGAGCTCAGGCCAGGGAAGAGTTTCCGGCTCGAAACTCTGGTGCGTGGCGATAAACTGGTCGCAGAACAGACGCTTATGGGCCTCAGAGCCCGCGCTGATCCTCATACGACAACGGGTGCGGCTTCAGTTTTGACATGAGGCTTTTTTCCGAACAAACCAAGCACCCACAGCGCCGTGCGCGCCAGATTTGGGGCCAGTTCTGGCCGCAGCAGGCGTGGATCGTAGCCTGAAAACCGCTTATCATTCTCTGTCAGACAGATCTCAAGAAAGTCGGCCAGAGAAATATCCTGGCTCGACATCTCTTTTGTGCCCGTGACAGTAAAATTGTTATCCTGCACATGCTCATTGCCATCGTCATCGACGGTTTTTGCCAGACCGATCCGTTCGTAGACGAGGAAGACCCATACGGCGATTATCCTGAGTTCGAACCATGGACGCTTCCATGCTGGCATCACGGCGCGGTACCAGGCGAGCCAGTTGGCGAACAGAAGGATATGGCGACATTCTTCCTGCATGACGGGTTCGAACGTCTCAATCAGTTCTTCAGGGAAGAAGTGAGACGTCTGAGCGATTTTAAACAGGCCAAAGGCAAAGAAACTATCGGTGCATTCGGAGAATCCGGTCACCAGATAGGCCCATTCGACGTCCTTCGGCTCGATATAGGCTGGCTCGGGTGCCATTTTAATATCGTACGCTTCGACGAGCTTGCTGAGCACTTCTTTGTGGCGGTTTTCTTCCCACGCATTGCGTGAAATTGCGTCCTTCATATCCGGATCTGTGACCAGACTGGCATAGGCTGCCATCCGTAGCCGCGCCTTGCCTTCTGTCTGGACCGCAATGTCCCAGATCGGAAGTGATGTCACACGTTTGAGGGTCACAGGGTCGAGCTTCGGCCAGTCGATGACTGAGGGCCTGTAAGGATTGAAGGTTTCACGGAACATATCCGCGATGGCCTTCTTATGCTCCGGCGAGCCAGGCTTCAGCGGTCCGGGGATGGGAGAACTCCAGTGCCGGGATCTGTAATCCGCTTCTTCAACAGCCGCCTTGTTCGGTGGCGGGGGCAGATCGTCGATACTGTCGGGGAGCCGTGTATAAATATCGGCGAGAGCATTCATTTGCAGTGCGCTCACGTTTTCAGGTCATAGATCAGTGCTGCTTGCACTGGTCCATGCGCATGTTGAATCAGTCCCGCGCCGAAGCGCGGGGTTTCTGTTGTTAATGGATGTCGGACGGAGCGGAAATGATCCTGGTCACGAGGCCGTAGGAAATCGCCTCATGCGCGGACAGCCAATAATTACGGTCTGTGTCCTTGCAGATCTTTTCGTATGACTGTCCCGTCTCACGGGCGAAAAGATGGTTCAGCCGCTCGCGCATTTTGATGATCTCGCGGGCTTCGATGTCGATATCCGTTGCGGGACCTCTGACGCCACCCATCGGCTGATGCAGCAGGAATCGCGTGTTTGGCAAGCTGAACCGGCGATCCTTATGGCCTGCCGCGAAAATCAGTGCGCCAGCGGAAGCGACCCAGCCGGTTCCGATCATGTTCACTGGCGCTATGGAGTCTACGAAACGGATCATGTCGTGAATGGTGTCGCCGCTTTCCACATGACCGCCGGGCGAATTGACGTAGACGTCTATCGGCTTGTCGGACGCCCCGGCGAGCGCGAGCAGACGCCCTGTTACATCACGCGCGATCTTGTCGTTGATGCCGCCGAAGATCAGCACTTTTCGCTGATCGAACAGACGGGTCTCAAGTTCATTGATCGGGGATGAGAGTGTTTTGTTGTCATCAGGCTCCTTAACCTCCGGCCCTTCGGGCTCAGGGATATCAGGGCCATTCGGATCCTCATCATCGAATCTGACCCGGTCTTTCATGGCGTCATCCTGCGTATGGGTGGCGTTCATCGAAGTGGCCTCCCTGGTTCGGTGATACAGCTTCATGGTGCTATCCTGCTCTGCTACGCAGCTAATGCCAAGAGGGCCGTGACCGCTTCAGAGTCGCAGTTGCCGCTCCCTCATGGACCACATGACTTTTAAGACAGAGCGAATGACAGCACCCAGGCATCCACCCGTTTCACATCGACCGACCCTGCGTGGTCTGCTGAGTGTGATGTTACCAGCCTCGCTCCTGATCCTGGACGGATGCCATCATCGCGATGCCGTTGATACGACGCTCGACTGGTATCACCAGTACCAGGGTGGCATGATTGCCCAGCAACGTCCGCCGGCGCCGGGACTCAACGGCCCTTATCCGAAAGTCGGCCTGACACCGACAGCGGCGCCGGAACTCCCCTCCATGGCCCTCAGGCAGACGATTACCGGCAATCTGATCACTGCACGAAATCTCAGCCAGCGAACAGAGGCGCAGAATGGCACCCTGACCCCGATAATTCCGCCGCCACCAGGGCAGGTAGCGGCTGGCAAGACGTCTGGTATGAAACCTGGAACGGCAGGTGGACAGTCTGTCAGCGGGACTGTGCCAGCAAATCCGGCGACTGGAGGAAACTCGTCCCAGCCGAAAATTCCGGAGGGGGCGATGGGGGCTGTTCTGGATGCGGCGGATTCACCACCTTCGCCCACGCCGGCTTCTGTGCCGCCTGCGGCTGCATCACCATCGAAGCCGCAAAACGCGACGGCAGCGACAAATGCGGATGACGCTGAAATAGCTATGCCCGTATTTGTGAGTAATAAAGCCACGGCGGTTACGGGGTCTTCGCAGGTTTTGCCGGAAATTCCGGCCGGGCCACCTCCGGCGCCATCTTTTCCGGGGTTCAGTGTTCCTGCGGATGCCGGTCTGCCTGACCGGGTTCATCCCGATTATGACCTTTCTCAGCAAGAGGGTGTTATCATTCATTTCCTGCCCGGCTCCGACCAGTTGAGTCCGGGTCAGGAGAGCACACTGAGCAAACTTTCAGGATCGCGAGGGACGTCGACATTATATCTGCATTGCAGTGGCGAGACTGTTTCCATGAGCGCGTCTGACCAGAGCCAGGCAGTCGAACTCGGGCTTCTGCGCGCGCGGACACTTTCCGACGCTCTCAGGAAAAACGGTGTTCCGGCATCGTCCATGCGCATCATTAGTTCTGCTTTCGGGGCAGGTGCCCGTGTCAGCAAAAATGGATGACGGGCGAGGCTGAGAGGCGGTCGGCGTGTTGTTTGAGCATATTTTTGTCCTTTTGCATGAAGATCGCTTGACCTGTTTCTGATCCTTGGTTATCCAGCACCCCGCCTTGTCCCGTTCGTCTAGAGGCCTAGGACACCGCCCTTTCACGGCGGTAACACGGGTTCGAATCCCGTACGGGGCACCACAGTTTTTATGACTTATCCACAGTTTTTTTGTGGTCCACATGGACCACTACAGGGGAAAACCGGTCCGCGAGAGGTGGCTTCGTTTATTCGGGCGGTTTTTGGGGTTGAATAAGCTATACCCGGTTGATGTCATGCCACCGGCCACGGTCGTCCATGCTGATGTGAATCTGACGTTCCTCCAATACTTCGGTGAAGCGGGGCGGTGTGAATTGCGAGCCCTGGTCGGTATTGAAAATCTCCGGTGAGCCGTAGCGCGTCAGTGCTTCCCGGAGCGCCTGGATGCAGAACCCGGCGTCCATCGCGTTCGACAGGCGCCAGGCCAGAATCCTGCGCGTCGCCCGGTCCATGATCGCCACGAGGTAGAGGAAACCTCGCCTCATGGAGATGTAGATGATATCAGAACACCAGGCCATCTGGTTGGGCCGGTCGATCGCCCGCAACCTCATCCTTGCCATGAGCCTGCCGACCCGTTTACGGCCAACTTCGTGGCCCGGGCGCCAAAGATGTCACGTCATCTGCCGTGATCCGTAATACGGTGTCTCCAGGAACTGTGCGTCGATCAGCCGCCTCAGCGCCAGGTTCGCCGCGTTTTCCGGCATCAGCCGGTAATAGACGCCAGACCGGTTGAGTTGTAACAGCGTGCACTGCCGCGCCACCGGGAGCCGCGGCCGTTTCAGGTCGATCATTTGCCGCCTCTGATCACGCCCAGCCGAACAGAGGCATCGCGTAAAAAATCCCGTTCCACCGACAGTTCGCCAATCTTCGCATGCAGCTTCTCCACGTCAACCGGACGGGCCGATGCTGTTGACCCCGACTTCCCGGAAAAGATACCCGCCATCCCCTTGATCGCCTGGCGTTTCCATCAGGCAATCATCGTCTGATGCACACGATGCTTCGACGCCAGTTCCGCCAGCGTCAGTTCGCCACGGATCGCCTCCAGTGCCACTTGCGACCTGAACTCACCCGAATACCGTTTCCTCGTAACCTTGCCCATAATCCGCCCTCTCTCAGGGCGGATTATGGCTTAATCACCTGTCCGAAAATCGGGGACCACTTCTGTGTCTGGCAGGCCTCTCACCGACCCTGTTTGAGGTGTTACAGGTCCGGGTTTTGGGGTGCAGAACCAATTGGGCACGCGCAGTCAACCAGAAGTGGGTAGCAGACATCACTTACATCTGGACATGTGAAGGCTGGGTCTGCCTGACTGTGGTGCCTGATCTTTTCTCACGAAGGATTGTCGGATGGAGTCTTGATGGCCGGATGACAGCGGACCTTGCTGTCACGGCGCTGAAACGGGCTTGCCTTGCGTCAGCCGCCGGAAGGCTGTGTGCATCATGCTGATCGTGGCTGTCAGTATTGTTCAGAGGACTACCGCAGACTTCTTTCCGCGCATGGCTTCATCGTCTCTATGAGCCGGAAAGGAAACTGCCGGGACAACGCTGTCATGGAGAGCTTTTTCGACCCTGAAAGCTGAACTCCTGTGGCGGCAGGCATGGGGAATACGCCATGAAGCCGAGGAGGCCATCGCGCACTACATCAATGATTTCTACAATCCACAGAGGCTTCATTCCGCCCTCCAATGGAAAAACTCTCCGGATCATGAGCGCAAAGCCGCCTAACAGATAACCCAAGGTCCGGAACTAAACCGCGACACGTCCATCTTGTTCGTCATCCACAACCTCGCCGTGGCTGTGGAAACCTCCGAGCGCGTTGGCGTGCTCTACGCCGGACGCATCGTCGAGGAAGGGCCGCTCCCCGGCGCCGTACCCGGCGAAATACCCATCGGGCTGAGGCTTCGCACCCCGCTGCGCCAAACAGACGACGCCCGCGATCCCCGTAGTGCCGGATCATGCCGTTTATTGCCGAGATCAAAAATTATCATCGGATACTGAAGGGATCGCGATCTCAGTCAGGTCCGGGCAGAGCCGGAATTGCCGCAAACTCGCTGAAAACCCGGTCCCCGGACGTTAGAAGTCAGAGGCCGTTTCAAAACCAGGCCTTCGCCGGAGTGCGGGACGGAAGCCGCATTCATGTCACCCTCAACAGACCGAGCATCACGAAAAAGGCCCGGAACGCAGCCTGGCGCCCCCCGGTGCATCAGTCGTTACCCACTCCGTCTGCTGTCGGAATCCCGTCAGACACCGGCCCGCTTTCCAGCGCGGCCAGCGAGCACGGCACATTGAGCTGCGCCAGGCGGGTCAGCCAGTCCTCGTCGAGACCGGAATCCGTGAACAGATGCGTGATCTGCGTCAGCTGACCCACCCGGTAAGTTGCATGGTTCCCGAACTTACTGCTTTCAACAAGAAGAAATCGTTCAGACGCCCGCGCCAGCATCGCCGAATTGAGCCGCGCCTCATCAATGTCCGGCGTCGCGATCGTGTCGTCCGGCTGCACCGCGCTGGCCCCCAGAAAAAGCTGGTCAAACCACAATCCGTCAATCACCTGCTCCGACAACGGTCCGACAACACTTCGGTTTGCTGCCCGGATGCGCCCGCCAAGCAGAACCGTCTGAACGCAGTCCAGATCGATCAGAGCGTCCACCACGCCAAGATTGTTCGAGAAGACAGTCAGCGGCATTGGTTCAAGATGAATGCGATGCGCCAGTTGCAGCACTGTCGTCCCCGCATCCAGAAAAATCGCCGAATTCGGACGCAACCGTCCATACGCCTCATCGGCAATGGCCCGCTTCGCCTCCAGCCCCTGATTCTCGCGGGTCTCGAACGCAATCTCCATGCCGACGGAACTGGCGATCGCAGCGCCGCCATGCGTGCGCACAATGACGCCCTGCTCTTCCAGGCGCTGAAGATCCCGGCGAATGGTGGCCAGCGAGGCGTCAACCTTCTCCGCCAGTTCATGAACGCCCGTCATCCCGTTCAGATAGAGATAACGCCGAATTTGTGTCAGGCGATCAGAAGCCAAAGGATCATTCTCCGGACTGACGAAAAATCCGCAGGCTACTCAACCGAACTGCGCGGATATGGCGGCGGGAACCTACAGGCCGCTCACAATCCGGTCAAACCGCCCGGAATCAACGCGCATGACGGGAAGACGCGGCACAGCCCCCCTTCACCCGGAATATCGCGTCAGAACTCCCTCAGACCACCCCGTCCCGCACCGTCGCGCGTCCGAGCGCATTGTCAAAGGCGATCCAGTGATCCGCCAGCTCAATCACGCTCCGGGTCCGGCGCGCCTGTTCAATCATGTAAACCAGCAGTCCGACCTCAAGTGCGTCAATCGCCGAAACCGGAAGCGGACGCCCGTCCAGAACATGGTCATACACATCCGCCGCCATCTGCTCGTCCGCGCCATAATGCAGCGACAACGCCGTGCTGCGCGGAAAGCGACTGTCCACAAGACACTCGCTCGTCCGCGCGTCATGAACCTTCATGAACCCGCGAATGAAATCGCCCTCCGCCATCCCCCTGGCGCCGACAATACAGAACCGCCTGAACTGATCAGCAACGTTGCTGTTCGCATGAAACGCCAGAGAAGCGCCATTTTCATACTCAATGAGCGCCGTCTGACTGTCCACGATGTCGGCGTCGCTCTCGAAGACCTCGTCCGTCCCCAGCCAGCCGCTCGGCTTGCGGAAATAAACCTCCGTGTCGTTGGCGCCCCAGTTCTCAGGCCTGTTCTCCGGAATGAAGCTGCGCCTCCCCCCGAAACTCGCCACCCGCGCCGGCCTCGCGCCCACAACACTGTTGTAGAGATCAAGGTCATGACAGCATTTTTCCAGCATGAAACCGCCTGAATACTGCGTGTAACGACGCCAGTCCCGCATGAAAAACGCCCCGTGAAACGGCGCGATATGCTCCGCCGCCTCAATAGACGCGATCGGCCCCAGCATATTGTCCGCCTGCGCCTGCTTCAGCGCCTGATAAAGAGGCGCATACCGCATCACGAAACCAACCATCAGCTGATCCGATGGAAAATCCGACAGCAGACGCGCCAGAGCAAGAGTTTGCTCCAGATCGACCACCACAGGCTTTTCACTGAAAATCTTCATGCCATGCTCAAGACCGATCCGGATATGCTCCAGATGAAACACATTCGGCGACCCGACCATCAGCAGATCCAGCCCGGCGGTCTCCAGCATCGCTTCAAGACTGTCATAGCGCGTTCCCGGAGACACTCCGCGCTGAGCCATATAAGCAAGCCCCGCCGAATCCGGATCGACATATCCCACAACCTCGAAATCGGGCCGAACCACGCTGAAAACATGGGCCAGATAACCAAGCCTGAAACCAAGCCCTACGATGCCAACTTTCATGATGCCGGTTTTCCTTTTTTTCGAGAGATTATGTTTCGTCACGCGAGTTCCGTCCCCGGAACGTCCGTCGCCTGACCACTTCCGCCCTCCGGCTCTCTCTGACGGGCCGCGGAGGACGCCTTCCCGACCGGAAGATCGTCGCGCTCCCTCCCGCAGAAAACCAGATAAGCAAAGATCAGAAAATATGAAGGCAGAACAACCGTCAGAAAGGAGACTCTGAAGCTCAGAAATGACGCAAGCCAGATAAACAGCTTTGGAAGAACCGCCCCGCCGCTGACTGCCATGACCGCAACCGCCGTGCCCTGAAGCGTCCGCTCGCCCAGCCCGCGGATCGCCAGCGGATAAAGAATCGGCCACATCATCGCGTCGCAGAAGCCAAGTCCGCCCATGAACAGAACCGATTTCATGCCCGATGAGAAAGAAGCCGCAACCGTCAGGCACATTCCAAGAACACAGACAGACGCCAGATAAGCCCGCTGCGACAGCACCTGCGGAATGAACGCCATGCCACCGCAATACCCCGCAACCATCGCAACAAAGGTCAGGGAGGAAAAGAACTTGGTGGAATCCGGCGGCAATCCGAGACGGTCGCCGTAAGTCCCGATCGCGTCCCCCGCGATCGCCTCCACCCCGACATAGAGAAACAGGCACCCCGTCCCCAGCCAGAGCGTGCGCCCGCACCGTATCCGGCCGCCTTTCGCCGCCGGTGTGAGCGGAACCGGATGAGATAGCTGTGGCAACGGCGCCACGTTCACAACAACCGCCAGCAGGAACAGGGTAACAGCGAGAAAAACATAAGGCGCCACGATCTGTCCGGCGAATCCCGCGCGCAAAGCGTCCCGTATCCGGGAATCCGGCGCGGCGGAGATGGACGCCGACAACGCGCCCAGCGAGCGAAGCGCTGTCGCGCCAAACATCAGCGGCGCCACCACGCCGGCGGCCTTGTTGAAAAGCCCCATAACGGCGATGCGCCGGGACGCCGTCCCCAGCCCTCCCAGAAGCGCCACATACGGATTGATGGCGAGCCCGAGAAGCGTGACGCCAAGCGCCAGCAAAAACAACGAGCCCAGCGCGGCGCCAAACGCAAGGAAGTCCGCCGAAACAGCGAAGCACGCTGTTCCCGCAGCCATCAGTACCAACCCGAGACTCATGCCGCGCACAGAGCCGATCTTGTCTGCCAGAACAGCCAGCGGAAGCGCGCCAAAAAAATGCGCGGCATAAAAGACAGACGGGATCAGAAAAGCGTCGTTATCATCAAGTGAAAACGCAATACGGGCAAAAGCCACCAGCGGCCCGTTAAGCCATGTCATCACGCCAATGAAGAAAAACAGCACGCCCGCAAGCACAAGCACGAAACCCGGCATCCGCAGTTCGCTCGCGGTGGTCATCGCGCCGTCCTCACTGCATTCCGGTCGAAATAACTGACAGGAGCGAACACCCTCGGAAGCCTCCATCGGTCTCTTCCAGATCATGCTGCGTGATTTCAATCATATGCAATCCAAATAATGAAGTGTTATGATTGTTTTTTATCGAATCGGATTAGAGGGCTGATTTTCAAACTCGTTTTACCACCCCGATCCCTATTGCGACGCTTACTTAAAACCTGAAACGTCCGTGTTTGACAGCATAAAACCATCAGGGGACGGTGACAGACAGAGAAACCATCAACTCTCCCCCTGTCCCACGCGCCTCTCGCCACACGGCGCAAAAGATCTCCCCCTTCCGTGCCGTTCAGAAGCCATAACGGAAATTCGCAGCACTAAACTGACAGAGAAATCTCCGGCAAAATCACCCACATAGCCAAAAATGATCGTTTTTGAGTATTTTGTGGTTGCATTGCGATCATTTCTGACACCAAACTCCTTCCGGTAACACAACGAAAGTATGGTTCCATCCGGTTCCGGTTGTCGTCTGCCTGAATGGCCGCGTCATGGAGTAGCGCTCTTGAAGCTTCAGAGAAAAGCAATTATCCTTTGTTGCACAGCACTTGTAGCGACTGGCGGCAAACCTTCGTCCTCACGGGCGCGGACGCCCTCCGCACATAAGCCTGTGCATCACGCCGCTACCAGAGGCGCCGGCACAACGGCGACCACACAGGCGACAGTCTCCGGGGCGACAACCTCAGCCGCGAAAACGCCTCGCCGCACCGGCGTCGACGCCGCCGGCGAAGCCGAATCTGTGACCGTGCATGCCGCCGGCGTCGCGTCCGCCACCGGCGTTACCAACACCACGCCTGGCGGCGGCCTCATGCCCCCGCAAACCGTCGCTCGCTCCCAGAGTGGAATGACGCGCGACTATATCGCAAAGCAAAGCCCGGCCGTGTCTCCAAGCGTGATGTTGTCCGCCCTTCCTGGCGTCGTCGGCGGCGCCTCCGATCCCTATGGCGGGTCCGCTCATGACGGCCTCACCGTTCGCGGTCTGACGCAGGGCGAAATCGGCTACGTCATGCAGGGAATCCCTCTGGGTGACCCCGTCAATCCAAACATCTTCAGTGCAGATATGGTCGATAACGAAAACATCGGCGCGATGACGCTCACACAGGGAAGCAGCGATATCTGGGCACCGTTCTACAGCGCCGTCGGCGGTCAGGTGACGATCGACACTGTCATGCCGGGCTCCACAATGGGCGGATTACTCGATCTTTCCTATGGCAACAACAACATGCGCCGCGAGTTTCTCCGTCTGGACAGTGGCGAAATCGGCCATAGCGGCATCAAAGCCTTCGCGTCCTATTCAAACAATCATTACGATCAGTGGAGAGGCCTGGGCGGCGTCGACAGACACCATGTCGATTTCAAAGCCGTCAAGGAATGGGGCGACGATAACCACGTCTGGGCGAATTTCGGCTGGAACCATCAGTCCGGCCAGTCCCTGCGTTATCCTACGATGGCCCAGTACGAGGAATACGGCAATCACTATAACTGGGACGCGAACTATACGCCAGGCGACACCAGCTACCGAAAGTTTCATACTCAGACACGCACGGACACACTCGCCAGCATTCAGGCGCACCTGAATCTGCACCACGGCATGACGCTGGACATTACGCCTTACTATATCGCTGACGCCGCCTTCTATAACGGCGGAGAAAACCTTAATAACGAAGGCAGTTATCTCGGCAACCAGCAACTCGGCAATCTGAATCTTCCGTGGCAGACAAACGGCGTGACGACAGCCATGAGTTTCGACCATGAAAGTGAGTCCACAGGCGGAATCACGACGGCATTCACCTGGAAAACCGCACACAATACACTGACGTTAGGCAACTGGTACGCCTACCTTCAACACTCGGAACTGGAATCCTTCACGCCAGCGGATTATTCAGGGAGTGTCTCAAACTCCTTCGGGAAATACCCGATCATCGTTGGCGGAAAAGTCCTCACGGGATATGACATCAATTTCAAACAACAGACCAACGCATTGTTCATCAACGACAAATACTCCGCGCTGAATGACAAACTCATTCTGAATGCCGGCTTTCGTGAAGTCATGATCCATCGTGTTGCCACCAACGAAATTCCCGGCGAAAACTACATGAATGGCGGCAGTTACGCCGAGCCGCTGCCCCAGTTTTCCGCCACCTATTTCATCACGAAGAACGATCAGGTCTACATCAACGGAACCACCTCATTCCGTGCGCCCGGATCGGAAGAAATCTATATCGATCTGTGGGATCCGAACGGACATGGCGTTCCGACAATGCAGCGCCGCACAGAGCAGAAGTCGGAATTCGCAATCGGCGAGGAAGTCGGCTTCCGCCACAAAGGTCTGGTCAGCTTCTCCCTTGCACTGTTCAATTATAACCTCGTCCATCATCAGGTGAACTCGTCAAATTATATCGGAACCCAGCTGGTAACGCAGCCCATCGACATGGGCGGCGAAACGATCCGTGGCCTTCAGGCCGAAGTCGGCCTGCGCCCCTGGCATCATTTCAGCCCCTACATTGCCTTCCAGTACCTGCACACCACCATCGACAACAACTACATGGTTGGAGGCTACGCCCTCCCGACCGCCGGGAAAACAATGGTGATGAGCCCGACCCTCAGCGGGTCCGCCGGAATCAACTACGATGACGGGCACATCTTCGGGAATCTGTTCGCGAGCTGGGCCGGCAGGCAATACTCCACTTTCATGAATGACGAATCCATCCCCGCCTACGTCGTCGGCAATCTGACCGCGGGCTACCGCTTCAACAATGTCGGGTTCATGAAACATCCTCAGATCCAGATCAACGTCAGCAACTTCGCCAATAATCATTACCTCTCCGGCGTGTATGGATATTCAGCGAATGCTCACGCCGTCAACGTCGGTGGCCACACCATCGCCGGAAGCGCCCCGAGCTACTATATCGGGTCCACCCCGGCAGTCATCTGTTCCGTCACGACGGGGTTCTGAATGATGCCAGAGACAATCTTTCCCGTCCGCCGCAGAAACTTTTCACTCAAACGCGCACTGATGATGATGCTGGCGCTCGGCTCAGCCCCGATCGCCGGCGCTCACGCCGACGATGTCGGCGCAGCTCGGGACGTCGTCGCCAGACTACTTCCCGATCACGCCAGGCAGATCTCCCTGGAACTCATGACAAAAGGGACGGGGCCGGAGCATTTCCGCGTCACCGGGCATGAAGGCGCCATCCACGTCAGCGGCACAAGCGACAGTGCGCTGCTGTTCGGTGTGAACTGGTATCTCAAACACGTCGCCCACGCCACGATCTCACCCAACGAAGTTACCCCGCCATCAGCAAAGCTGCTGCCCGCGCCGGCGCAACCGATGGAAGGCGCAGCGACGCTCCCCTGGCGCTACGCCCTGAACGAGAACACCGACGGCTACACCTCGCCATACTGGAACTGGCCGCGCTGGCGCCACGAAATCGACGTGTACGCCATGAACGGGCTGAACACCCTGCTGATCGAACGCGGAACCGACGCTGTCCTCTACCGCACCTTCCTCCGACTGGGCTATACAGACCAGCAGATCCGCTCATGGCTGAGCGCGCCCGCCCATATCAACTGGCAGCTCATGGCTAATATCTGCTGCTATGGCGGTCCTCTTCCACTCGATATGATTGAAAAACGCGCGGAGTCCGCACGCCAGATTATCGACAGCCTCCACGCCCTCGGCATGAAGCCGATCCTGCCAGGTTTCTACGGCATGGTGCCGGATGATTTCGGCAAACGATTTCCTGCCGCCCACGTCATAAGACAGGGAGAGTGGAACCGTTTCACACGTCCGGCCTGGCTGGACCCGCGTGATCCGCTCTTCACAAAAGTTGCTTCCATATACTACGACGAACAGAAAAAAATGTTCGGGAATGCTCCTGTCTACGACATTCAGCCATTCCAGGAAGGCGGCAGCGTGGGCGACGTGCCGATCGCCGAAGCCGGACGCGGCATTCAGACCGCGCTCGACGCCGCCCATCCCGGCGCCCTCTGGATGATGATGGCGTGGTACAAGGAGCCCGACCAGGCCATGCTGGCCGGCGTCGACAGAAGCCGGCTGTTCATCGTCGATCTGGAGCAGAACACCCGCCGCCGTGACGACCGCGCAAGCGACTTCCTCGGCGCCCCCTTCCTCTACGGCGGCCTGTGGGATTTCGGCGGACGCACTTCGCTCGGTGGCCCATCCTACGAATACGGCGTCCGTCTTCCCGAGCTGTGGAAAACACAGAAAACCATGATCGGGACAGCCGTCTTCCCCGAAGGCATGGATAATAACCCGTATATTTTCGACCTGTTCACCGAAGCCGCGTGGCGCACGGAAAGCATCGATCTGCCAGCCTGGACACAGGATTACGCAGACCGCCGATATGGCCAGCCCGGAGATCCGCACGCCCGCAAAGCCTGGAGCCTCCTGCTTGCCAGCGCCTTCTCCTATCAGGCGACCGGCATCAACGACTACGGCGAAGCCAGCGCCGCACCCGACTCCCTGTTCAATGCCCAACCCTCGCTCGACACCCGTTCCGCTGCATGGAACGGCATGAAAATTATCCCCTATAAACCCGAAATTCTCGAACAGGCCATGGACGAACTCCGTCAGTCGTCACCGGAAATCCGGGCGACGCCCGCATGGCGATACGACATGGTGGACGTCACGCGCCAGGCCGTCGCCAACCGCGCCCGCGCCCTCCTCCCGGAAATCAAAGACGCCTTCGAAGCGCACGACCTCAAAACGCTGAACGCCCTCACCACGGAATGGCAGTACCTGATGGACCGCCAGGATAAACTCCTGTCGACAAATTCGTCGTTTCTCGTCGGAACATGGCTCAAATGGCCCCGCTCGTGGAGCGATGACGCCGCCACACGTGCCCTCACGGATTATGACGCCCGCGTGATCCTGACCAACTGGGGCGGCCGTACGGCAAGCCAGGTCGGCCATCTGCGCGACTACGCCAATAAAGACTGGGCCGGCCTCACCCGCGACTATTACATGAAACGCTGGACCCTGTTTTTCGACAGCCTTGAAACGTCGCTGAAATCAGGAAAACCACCCCGCCCGATCGATTGGTACGCCGTGGGCGAGGACTGGTGCCGGAACGGAAAAACCTATCCCGACACTCCCTCCGGCGACACCTACGCCGAGGCGACCGACATCGCCGCCCATCTCCGCGATCACCCGGTTTCCGCGCAACCCTGATTCCGTCCGCACAGACCCTGCTCCGGAGACCGCCAGAATGAGAAAGCAGCGACAATACCGCAAAGGATTCCGAACAAAGAGTCGGCCAGAAAGCCGACGGCCAGTCCTGCGGTCAACGCTGCTCGCGGCCGCTGCCCTCGCAGCCGCCGCCGCGCCCCCCCATCGTGGCCCGCGCCGACGAAATCGCCGCCAGCAGCACAACGCCGCTCGCCGCGACGCCCCCCATGGGATTCAACAACTGGGCGCGATTCACATGTGTCCCCCAGGTCCCACTCGGCGGCGGCGACGCGCGCCATTACAGCTTTCAGACCTTCATGACGGACCAGGGCAGGGCGATGACCGCGTCCGGCCTCGCAAAAGCCGGATACCGGACCCTCGTGACCGATGATTGCTGGATGGAGCGCAGACCCGACGGAAACCTGCACGGCGCCTCCCGCTGGACCTCGCCCCGCCATCATGGTGGCGAGCAGCCCGGCTTCGACGACGACCTGACCGCCTATGTGGCCACCGTGCATCGGATGGGACTTCTCGCCGGACTGTACAATACCTCCGGCTATCTGACCTGCGAATACGTGCCGTCCGGAGAAGCCGGCCATCAGACTCAGGATGCCCTGAAATTCGCCCGCTGGGGTGTCGATTTTCTGAAACTCGATAATTGCGGCGCTCCCGAAACCAGCCTCCCCGACCTGTTCCGTGCAATGGGCGACGCCCTCGGCGCCGCCACCGCCGGCTCAGCCCGCAAAATCCTGTTCGACGAATCCGCCCCCGCTGAATTCGGCCCCTCCGACCCGCTCAAATACGAGTCCATGTCCTGGGTACGCGGGCTCGGTCAGATGTGGCGAACCGGCCCCGACGTTGCCACAACGCGGATCGGTTCCGACGGTCGCCCCCTGGACGATCCATGGCTCGTGACAGACCCCGCCCGCGCCGGTCTCGACGGCGTCTACCAGAGCTTTACCGACACGGTTGCGCTGTCCCGCTACGTCTCGCCAGGAAACTGGAACGATGCCGACCAGTTACTCATCGGTGACGACGGACTCACCAGCGCCGAAGAGCGTAGCCAGATGGCACTCTGGTCCCTCATGGGCGCCCCCCTCCTCGTCAGCGCTGATCTCCGGCTGATGGTGCGCGACGCCTCAGACCCGCATTACGCACAATCACTGGCTATTCTGAAAAATCCCGGCATGATCGCCATCGATCAGGATCCCCTCGGGGCCGGTGGCCGGCTCGTGCTCCGGGACAACCCCGCCGACGACGCCGGCATGGACGTCGTCCTCAAACCTCTGGCCGACGGCGGCCTCGCCTTCCTCATCCTGAACAAGGATGACAAGACCGTCACCCGCACGCTCCCGCTTTCCCGACTGGGCGTGGAAGCAAAATCCTGCTCCCTGGATCTCACCGATATCTGGACCGGCAAACCAGAGCGGATCGAAGCGTCCGGAGCCCTCACCGTCACCCTGGCTGCCCACGACAACGCCGCCTGGCGCATCGCCCCCTCCGCCTGCCTCACCGTGAAACCACGAGGCCAGATCGCCATCGCCCAGTACGCGTTCAGCAAAGCGCCATTCTGTCTCGACATCAGCAAAAACGGCCACATCGTCACAGCCGCCTGCTCAGCAGCCCCCGCTCAGGACTGGACCCTCCCAGACACAAACGGACAGGAAGGACCAGTCCACAACGCTGCCTTCCCGGGCGAATGCCTGAATCTCGATCCGAGAACCGGCCGCGTCGGCCTCAGCGCCTGTCACACAGGCGTTCCGTCGCAAACCTTCCGCTATCACCGCGACGGAATACTGACGGCAGCTGGCGAATGCCTGGACGTCGGCGGCGGCGCCATCGCCAGTCCCGGCGAGCGTCTGATGGGCGCGAAATGTATCCCGTGGCGTGTCTCGCAGACATTCTCCGCACCGCATCTGGGCGCCCCGCCTGTCTGAAAAGAGCAGACCGGAAAAAAAGATCGGGGTGAAGAAACCCGCCATTCCTTCCGGGTGCCGGCAGCCCCCGGGGTTCTCCGTTAAAAATCACTGACCAGCACCTGACGGCTGATTGAAGAGACCTGAGCGCGGGTGTGTGACATTTGGGTAGAAGCGTGATTCGCTGATGCTGTTTTCTGACGCTGGAGCGGATGATGGCACATCGGTCGACCGGGCAGGACCGGCACGATCGTGATGCCACGATCATCGCGTCACACAGCGAGCATGATGATGAGACCTGGTGGGTCAGGCATAAGGGCAGAAAGGCTGTTCATGGAAGGCGCGTTTCGATCCTTCCTCCGGGCCGCAAGCATCATGGGCAATTCACCGCAGGTGTTCGCCTCAAAAAAAACAGCCAAGCCTATCCGGAATCACACACCCGCGCACAGGTCTCATGAGCCTCCGGAAACCTCTTGTTTCTCAACAGACCAGGGCCCCGTCCCCATTCCCCCACACGATAAAGCGCAGGTCCGGAACGCTACACGGTGCGCAGGCCCCCGACCCAGACCTCCTCGACCCGCAAATCTCTGTCCAGAACAACAAAATCCGCGCGCAGCCCCGCAGCAATCAGCCCCCGGTCATGAAGCCCCAGATACCGCGCCGCGTTGGTGCTCACCAGCGATGCCGCCTGCGGCAACGACATCCCGCCGCTCCCGACCGCATTCCTCAGCGCCACGTCCAGCGTCAGCACGCTGCCCGCAAGCGACCCGCCCGGCAAACGCACCGCGCCGTCGCGGATCATCACGTCCTGCCCCCCAAGCTGACTCGGCCCCTCAGGCATCCCCGCGCCCCTCATCGCGTCCGTCACGAACACAAGCCGCCCCCCCATCATCCGCTGCGCCAGACGAAAACTCGCCGAATGAACATGATGCGTGTCGAAAATCATCTCGGCATAAGCTTCATCACTGCACATCAGAGCCGCTACCGGCCCCGGACGACGCCCCTCAACCGGGGCCATGGCGTTGAACAGATGCGTCGCGCCAACCGTCCCACCGGCCGCGCAGACCGCGCAGATCGCGCGCAACGCACCGTCATAATCTGTCACCGTATGCCCGAGACTGACCCGTACCCCGGCCCGCGCAAACGCCGGAATCGCCGTCACCGCATGCTCCAGTTCCGGCGCCAGCGTCACCACCCGCACCACGCCGGTTGCCAGCGCCTCGGAAACCCGTTCCGGCGACGGCGTAATCGCGAAAGGCGGCTGAGCACCCAACTTGTGAGGACTGACGAACGGTCCCTCAAGATGCGCCCCATGCACCACAGGCCCCGCCCCGATTCCGGTTCCGCAGACCTCGGCAACAGCGCGCAGCGCCCCCATCACCTCGCTCCACGGACTGGTGATCGTGGTCGGAAGAATCGTCGTCGTGCCATGCGCCATATGGAACCGCGCCAGACGATGAATAGCGTCCACCCCGTCCATCGTGTCGGCGCCGTCACCGCCATGCACATGCCCGTCAATAAATCCCGGCAGAATGAAACGGCGCGGCGCGTCAGGCACGGAGACAACCGCGCCAATCCGCCCGTCGAAAGAGACCTCACCCGGGAGAATGCGGTCCGGCAACACGATCTGCCCGGAAAGTTTCATGACTACGCTCCCTCAGTCAGCGGCGTGATCTCTCGCCGCCCGTAATATTCGCTGCACCATGCCTCATGACACGGCGCCCCGTCGCCTGGCCGCGCAGGAACACTGCCATGCAAACACAACAGCAACACGCGCGGAAGGACAGCGCCCCGACGCGGCGAGCCGGTAGCCACACCGCACGCTTAAAAAATACTAACGGTCAGACGCCTTTTCCGGACCCCGGCGCGCACGCCGCGCCATACATGTCCAGCACATCTGTCACCGCTGCAATAACGATTGCCCGAGGCTCCCGCGCAATCTCACCCGAACGCAGCCTCGCAAACAGAGTCGGCAGAAACTGACTGATCAGAGGGTCCGGCATCCCGGTGTCCGCAAGCTGCGAAAACAGCGTGTCTACCGCCTCGCCGGCCTCCGGCTTCGGCCAGTAATAGCGGATGCGATCACTCCAGGCATAATGCCGCAATACTCTAAGCTGCGAAGAAGACCCTTCGTAATGGCCCGCCCAGTGCGAAGAATCATGCAGCATCACACGCTCCATCACATCCCGCAGACTCTCCTGCTGCGGCAGCAGCGCCCCCCGCAACGCATCCAGCGCATATAGCGCCTCACGCAACGCAAACGTCAGACCGGGCCCCACCTTCAGCAGCGCGAACCCATCCTCAACAAGAGCCCGCAGCCCCTCCGCGGTCTGGTAATCCGTCGAGTGCGCCTCAAAAATCTGCCCAGGCATCCCGACCAGCGCGTCCGAAAGTGACCGTGCCCGATCACGGTCGTAAAGAGCGACCTCTTCAACCCCGAACTCAACACCCGGCTGAACCACCAGCGCAATCACCCGTGACCACACCTCGTCGCCCAGCGCCGCGCGAAACATAGTCTCGTGGAGCCGCAACGTCTCCGCAGCGGCAGACGGACTCGTCGGCGTCAGATGGTCCAGCGCCTCAGCTGCCCCGCCCGGAACCGGAACTTCCGTCCCGATCACATAAACCACCCGCCCCGGCGCCACAGCCTCCGCCCGCCCGGCCAGCGCACAGGCCCGCGCGGCGACAATGTCGTCCGCCAGCGCCGCGGGCTCGCCCGCACACCCCATGCTGGCATCCAGATGCAGCTTCACGAACCCCGCCCGCGCGTAAGCCTCAACCATGTCGCCCGCCCGGCTCAGCGCCTCCTCCGCCGGAAGCGTCTTCCACGGACTGGGACCAAGATGATCGCCGCCAGCCAGGATCAGATCGGACGGACACCCGACTTTCTCCGCAATTCCGCGCAGAAGATCGAGAAAATCCACCGGCGTCATGCCCGTGTAGCCGCCCTCCTGATTGACCTGGTTGCAGGTCGCCTCGATCAACACAGGCTCCCCGAGCCGCGCCGCCCGCCCGAGAGCCGCCTCAATGACCAGCGGATGCGCGGAACAGACCGACGTCAGCCCCCGCCGACTCCCGCGCGGCGCCAACGGATCATGGATCTGCTTCACAAGATCAAAAAATGGAGCAATCGACATGACAACCCTTCAGGCTCGGGAAACAGATGACCACACGCCGTCGCGGCGCATCAGCCGATGGTAACGACCTTGGTCAGATGACGCGGCTTCAGCGTGTCGAGACCCTTGTCCCGCGCCACATACTCGCCCAGCAGCTGGAGCACCGGCAGACACACCAGTGGCCGCACCGAAGCCGGTCCGTCGACTGGCAGCGTCACCGTACCCGGCCCGCCAATCCCGAGAACGACAGCGCCCTTTCCGATCAGTTCGTCAGCCAGCCTGGCTTCCTCCTCAATCGTGTCAGGATGATAAAGGATCGTCACGAAAGACCGCTCATCGATCAGACTGACCGGCCCATGACGATATTCCAGAGGATGATGCGCCTCCGTCTGGCTCAGACTCATTTCCTGAAGCTTCAGCGCTCCCTCACGCGCCACGCCGTAAAGCGCGCCGCCGCCAAGAAACACAAAATGCCCGCGACCCCGGATCAGCGAAGCCAGATGCGGGTCCGCCATATCCAGCAGGGCGCGCGCGCGCGCCGTGGTCTCAGGCCCGGCGTCCACACCAGCGTAGCGAAGCCCCATCAGCAGCATGAGACTGGCCGAAGCCGTCATCACGATGTCCTCCTCGGGATGCGTGTCGGACTCAACCAGTTCGTCCGCCTCTCCGCAAAGCGTGCTCCCAGGCGCGCAGGTGAACGCCGTCACCGGCAGCCCCGCCGCCCGGCTCGCACGCGCCGCCGCCACCGTCTCGGTGGACTCCCCGCTGCGCGACAGCGCCACAACCCGGGGCGAAACCGACGCGGGAACATAACTCGTCCGGCGACATGTCCACTCGTTGCCCGGAACAGCCCGCGCCATCACGCCCTGCTCACACAGCGTCGCCGCGATCGAGTCCGCGATGTGCACGGACGTGCCGCAGCCAACCACCGCATGAACCACGGAAGGATCAGCCTTCACGCCTTCCATCGACAGACGGTCCCAGAACGGGAATTGCTCCCGAATACCACGCTCAGTCGCGTTCATCCTGCGTGTCCTTTTTCCTGGAAGCGGGCGGAGGCGCCAGCTTCGGCATCATCACATTCAGTCCGGCCGCGCGGTCGCACGCCCCCGGATCATCAATCGGACCCTCACTCAGCCCGTCAGCCGACAGCCCGTTCGTCAGGCCTGCGGCCAGACGGGAAATCCACGCTGCATCCACACCCCAGCCCGCCAGACCGGCGGCCTCCAGAACCGCGCCCCCGACCGGCGGAAGCAACGGGGGCCGCGACGCCCCGCAACGCCGCTCGACGGCGTCCAGAAGCGCGGCACTGGCGAACGTCCCGCCGCCATGGCTCCACGGCAGCCCCTGATCCACGAACGCCTCATTCGACAGCGCCGCGCGCGCCGTGCTCACATGGCGCGCAAGATGCGCTGCCGCCCGGTCAATCAGCGCCAGCGCCGAAAGATTCCCTTCCGCCGCCAGATCGCCCATGCACCGGGCGACCGCCGCAACCGCCGACCGCTCATGGTCAAGACCCGAATACCAGGCGAGAAGCGCCGCCCTGATCCCATCACCCTCGTCCGTCAGACCAAGATAACAACAAACCGGCTCCACCAGATCGGCAGCCCCGACGTCGCGCCCGTCCAGCGCCTGCGTGAGAAGGGAAAGCGCCTCACGACCGATCCAGAAGGCGCTGCCCTCATCCCCGAACAGAGGGCCCCAGCCGCCGACACGGATATTGCGCCCGTCAGCCCCGCGCGCCCACGCCATCGAGCCCGTCCCCGAAAGCAGCAGCACGCCAGGCCCGCCGCCAAACGCCCCGAGACAGGCCATCTCAACATCATTGCGAACCCGGACCGGCACCGGCAGCAGCGAACCCGCCAGATCGTCCTGCTGCCGCGTGGTCGCCGTGCTCTCGCCATGCCCGGCCATCCCGAACGCGGCGGCCCGGATCTGAAACGGAACCGGCGGGCGGACAATGCCGGCGATGACGTCTGCCCAGCACGGCTGGTCAAACGGATTGGAGCCGCCGGCCACGCGCCGGACCAAAACCGTCGCATCCCGAAGAACGCCGATCAGCAGCGTCTTGGAGCCGCCCCCATCGAGCGCCAGAATGCCGTCGGTTTCAGTCATTCAGGCAGATCGCCGGAAAACGGGCTGAGGAAAACAGCACCATCCAGGGAGCAGCAGGGGAGGCGACAAGGAGAGCAGCGGAACAAACGGCCCCGAAAGCAGCCCGGAAAACCACCTGTGAAACGGAACAGGTCCGCCTGCTGCATCTCTATACACCTCCTCACGTCGCCACTCCTGACGGCGACCATCATCCGCCAGTCGATCAGGAGCGGAACCATCTCTATAAAATCATACATATGATCGTATATGATTGATGTCAAATAAAATGCGTGCATTCACCGCTCGCAAACTGCGTCCGCCAGCGCCCACGCCCACCTGATTTGCGACATTTTCCCTCATCAGACCGCCCGGAAAGAACCATCGCATGGCCGTAGATCGCCACAAAATGTCGAATACTCGCAAATCATAGCGCAAATATGGTCACTCTCCTGTTGTGCATGCGTGCTTATGATCGTTATAGTTACGAAACAGAAGCACAGGCGCGCAGGACGCGCTCCACGCGACAAACGAGGACACACCCCATGATGCGCCCCTCCCATCGCCGCCCGCTCGCAACAACGGCGCTCGCCGCCCTGCTCTTCACCGGCGCGCAGGCCAGAGCCGACGACATTCCGCCGCTGCTGCCGCTCCCCGCCAGCATGACGCTGGTCGCAGGCCATCTCAGAATTCCCGCAACGCTCCCCGTGACGACCGACAACGTCGCCCCCGCGCAATCCGACATCCTGCTCGAAACGCTACACTCCCGGTCCGGCCCCACCCTCGTCGCCGCGCCTGCATCCCGTGCAACGGGCACCCCCGCAACCCCCACCCTCCACTTCCGCCTCCTGCCCGCCGATCCGTCAGCCCCCGCCGAAAGCTACGATCTGACCGTTACGCCGACCGGCGTCACCATCATCGCCCACGATCAGGTCGGCCTCTATTACGGCGCTGTCACCCTCGCCCAGCTCCTCTCCTCCCCGACAAAAACAATCCCGGCGCTCCGCATCCGCGACCAACCCCGCCTGCGCTGGCGCGGGATGATGGTCGACTCATCGCGGCACTTTCAGACGCCCGACGACATCCGCACAATGATCGACGCCATGGGACGCCTGAAACTGAACGTCCTGCACTGGCACCTCACCGATGACCAGGGCTGGCGCATCGAAATCCGCCGCTACCCGGAACTGACCCGCATCGGCGCCTGGCGTCACGCCCCCGATTCCGGCCCGAACGGCGACGGCGCCCCCTATGGCGGCTTCTACACGCAGGACCAGATCCGCGAGATCGTCGCCTACGCCGAGGCACGCAACATCACCATCGTCCCGGAACTCGACATGCCCGGACACGCGCAGGCCGCCATCGCCGCCTACCCGGAAATCGGATCAGGTGGCACGCCCACCCAGGTCTCCACCGTCATGGGCATTCACCCCTATCTCTACAACACCGACGACCGCACCTTCACCTTTATCGAAAACGTCCTCACCGAAGTCCTCGAACTCTTCCCGTCGCGCTTCATCCACCTCGGCGGCGACGAAGCCGTGAAGGAACAGTGGCGATCCTCCCCCTCCGTGCAGGCCCGCATGCGCGCCCTCGGCGTCAGGGACGAAGAAGCTCTGCAAAGCTGGTTCATCGAACGTCTGGGAACATGGCTTGCCAGTCACGACCGACGCCTGATCGGATGGGATGAAATCCTGAAAGGCGGCCTGCCCCCTTCCGCCTCCGTCATGTCCTGGCACGGCGTGAAGGGCGCCGTCGCCGCGGCGGAAGCCGGCCACGACGCCGTCATGGCGCCCTCGTCATCCCTCTATTTCGACTACCTGCAAACAAACCGCGACGAAGAGCCTGCCGGCGGCCGCTACCCCATCGAATCCCTGGCGACCGTTTATCAGTTCGACCCTCTCCCGCCCGGAACCACTCCTCAGGTGCAGCAACATATCCTCGGCGTCGAAGGCGCGCTGTGGACAGAATACTTTACCTCCGGAGCGTCCGTCCTGCACGCCGCCTTCCCTCGGGCCAGCGCGCTGGCTGAAATCGCGTGGACACCCCGCCCGCTCCAGAAATGGGACAGCTTCCTGCACCGCCTGCCCGCCGAAATGCGCCGCGAGTCAGAACACGGCGTCCCCGTCGCGGACGGCGCCTTTGCCGTCACCCTTCAGGCCACGCCGTCAGACACGCCAGGCCGCATCACGCTCACCCTGTCGAACCAGGCGAACACCGGCCTCATCCGGTACACGCTTGACGGCACCGAACCAGATCAGACGGCGCCGCTCTACCGCGTCCCCCTCCAGGCACCCGCCGGCGTCACTCTCACGGCAATCCCGTTCGATAAGGCGGGGCACCCGCTGGCCACCCCGACCCGGCGCGTCATCACGCCCGACCTCGCGGATCAGCGGACAGGATCGTCCTTCATCGCCTGCCCCGGCGGCAAACTCTCCGTCCGCGTCCCCGCGACGCCAGACGCCATCGTCCCCGCGACGCCAGACGCCATCGCCCCCTCGCCTTACCTGACCATCGACCGCAACCACGACTGCGTCGCCATCCCCGTCACCAGCCTCTACGGCACGAAATCCCTGGCGGTGGACCTCATCCCCATGAGCCGCTTCTTCGGAACCCCACAAGACGACCCTTCCGACACGCGCGCCGCAACAGGCCCCGGCTCCGCCCTCCCGCCGAACACGCTCGCCGTCCGTACAACCGACGAGCCCGATACCGTCATCGGTTCCGCCCCGCTGCCGATCGGCCCTCTCGGCAAACCACTGCATCTCGTCGTCCCCATCACCGCCCAGGGCGCGCACGCCCTCATCCTGGACTCGCCCGAAAGCCCGGGGCGCCCGTATTACGGCTTCGAAAGCGTGACGATTATACGATAAACGCAATCGTTTCTGTCCGAATCATAATAAAACGCAACCAAGTGAGTGTTCGAAAAACTATTGACTGACGTCGTAATCACCTGATTTCATGCAGAGTGATGGTTTCTTGGTGCTGACTTGCTATGCGGCACTGCTGATCCTTTCGAGGAAGAGGAAGCCGCGCATATTATAGGTGATGTTGGTGAGATCGATCCTCATGGTGGCCTGATCAATGCCGACTGTGCGGATGAACAGCCCGATCTGTGATTTCTGGTGGGCAAAGACATGCTCGACGCGGGATCGGATGACCGGCTTCCCGGTATTTCACCGCTGGATATGCCGGGTATGGGTTTGAGATGCGATTTTTTCCGGCGGATCTTTGAGATAGAGCCCTGCTTTTCCATGAGGGTCTCGCTGGCTTTTGAGCGACAGGCCATATCCGCCCATACGCTCGAAGCTGTATTGCTTTTATCCACTAGCAGCCTGTCGGGTTGGGGTACCCTGTGAAGGGGTAAGGTTGTAAGGTGGTGAGATGAGCAGCTTCATCCCGTCTGACCGGTCTCAGCCGTATCTTCTGCCTCCTGAT
>NZ_WOSX01000044.1 GCF_011516735.1 Acetobacter fallax
TTAACCCCGGACCAGATGGCCAACAGCAACGCCGTCAGAAGGGCGGCATAACAACAACCGGGTATAGCTTATCAAGCCCGCAAAACTGTCCGAACGGACGGGACCACCTCACCTTGTAAGGCTTGTTCGCCATCTTTTTCGCGACGTGATCCCACAGATCGTCGCTAGCACTACTTTGGCAGAATGTGTTGCGGCGTCTGGAGCAGAAGGTTTCCACAGTGCGGGCATTGCCCGATGGGTGGTCGCAGAATGCGATCAAGGATGGCCTGTCGTATTGCTGGCAGACTGGGCTGTGGTGGTGGGCCGGTGACTCTTTTTTTTCCGCCCAACCGCCGTGAGGCGCCGGGACTGGAGAAAGGCGTAGGCCATCATGGACATCAGTGCGTGTCGGTGCAGGCCTGTCCATGATCGCCCCTCAAAGTGATCGAGGCCCAGCTCCTCCTTGAGTTGCTGATCCGGTACCGGATGCATCCGGGATGGGCCGCGCTTTCTGGCCGGAAACACCAGCTCCACATCGGCCGAACAGACTTTCTGATGACGTGGTATTCCGACTGCCCAGCGCAGGTTCCGCGCGCTCAGGGCCTGACGGAACGGGGCAGACAGGCCATAACCGGCATCCGCAAGAACACAGCCAAAACGGACACCTGCGGCACATAGGCGATCAATTTCATCGATCGCCATCTCCGGTTTGGTCCGGGAGCCCTGATGTTCCAGTGGAACGCCGGCCCGCTTCATGCGTGCCGGATCTGCTGTCCAGATGTCGGGCAGGAACAGACGGAGTGACAGCATCAGTGGTACTTCACGTGAAGCCAGTGTCACGGACACCAGTGTCACGGACACCAGTGTCTGACAATTCGCTTTCTTGCCCAGGGTCGAAGCATATTGGGGCGCCACGCCAACAGAATGTTCTCCCTTTTTGGGAAGGGAGGTATCATCGATGATCAGCCACGAACGCTCGCCGCCAACCAGATGGTCAGCATGACGCCACAGAGCAGCCTCAAGTGGCGCACTGTCCCACACACCGGCACTGACGAAATGATGCAGCCGGTCATAAGGGATATCGCTACTGCGTGCAGCCATGGGCTGCACGCTCTTGCGGTCACCAGGCCCGATCAGGCCTGCAATATAAGCCGGACACATCGCCCTCTGCGCTTTATGACCCAGTGCGGCCAGAAATGGCGCAAGCCATACTTCCAGATCCGATTGCCAGTCGGTGTTCATCGCCAGCTCCCACTACAGCTGATCTTCCATGAATCACCGATCGCACCCGTTGGGAATCCTTATTACAAATTTTCTGCCAAAGTAGTGCTAGGGCGTGTCGTCAGTCAGGCTATAGCATTACAGGCCTTGGTACCATCGGATTGTCTGTTATGTTTTTTCCTGTTTTTCAGGGGGAGGCAAACGAATGCGGCGGTATGGTCTGAGCGACAGTCATACCAGAGAGTCTGGCCTTTGACCTGTGTGAGACTGGCAGGTGCGGGACTGGCAGGGCTCTGCCCTGGAACCCGGCAAAGGCTCTGTTGTCGTTACGTGTTGATCTGTGATTTTTCAACGGGCTGGCGGAAGATCGGGCTCTGCCCGAACCCGGCAGGGACCGCAGGCCCCTGCACCCGATTTATTTCATTAAATGGTTTCCAAAGGTCTGTGACCTTTGGTGGGTTCCAGGGCAAAGCCCTGGGAAGAAGCCAGCACTTAATGACAATAGAGCTTTTGCAAACCGTTTTATGAGCAGATCGCACCCGTCATGCCGTCAAAGAAAGACCGTATTCATCCACGGAAAATCCGGTTTTCCCTTTATAAGAAAAGAAACATTATTGAGCGATTTTCGGCCGGCTGAATCAGTTCCGGGGTATCGCAGCACGCTACGATAAACTGAAATCAATATTTCTCGCAGCCGTACAACTCGTCTCAGCCTTCATCACCCTTAACTGACGACACGCCCTGAGCACGTAACATCTGTCTGGTAAAAATTATTGTTGCCGGCTCTGTTTTTTCTTCTCATTACGCAGCATCGCGTTAAGCACCGGAAAAACTTCTGCAAATTCGCTCATTCTATGCTTCAGGTAGAAAATAAAGTTTTTCTCTGTATGTGACGTGAGCGCGGTTTTGACACTATTGTGAAGGAGCGGCTCAGCATAAACGTGGATGGCCGCCGCTGTCAGAAAAGCCACGCAGACGGAAGAGAAAATAGCATACGTTCCCATAATCGGCGTGAGAACTGAGATCGATAAGAGAATTGCTGCAGTGTGGAAGAGATACAGGGGGTAGGTAAGACATCCACTGAATCTCACGGCGCGAGTGATACAGGCAGGCATGACATTGGCACCTGCCTGTCGGCTCGCCCATACGATGGCTGCACACGCAAGGCTCCAGATCACCGTTGGGATAAACCAGCCGACATGAGTGCTGGTGATTCGTGATAACAGATCAGCCTGCCCGATGATTTCCATTACGCAAGCCGCGATAAGTGCAATAATAGCAATTGTCTGGCGTCCCGGGAGACCTCTGTTCACGCAGGTCCTGATATACACGCCCAGAGCGAAGAAGCAGCCATGCTGAACAAGAAACAGTTGCAGGATACGAGCAGCGATTATCTTGTGCGTCCAGAGCAGAGCTTTTTCGGCGCTATACATGTGTATATGCGGAAGGACCATCTCAAGCGTAAGAAAGACGGTCCAGAAGGCAAGGCTTACCAGCCCGATACCGAGCATGATCTTTTCAAGGCTGGCGAGGCGGTTGGTTTTGAGCAGCACGAAAATGAGGGCATAGAAAGAGACTTCTACCCCCAGTGTCCAGTAAACACCGTCAATTGCGCGGAACGGCCAGAATATTATTGTGGCTGCATATGCGGTCATCAGATGCATAATCGGAGCCTGATGAAGGAAGATGTAGATAATTAGTGAGAAGGAAGCACATATCCACGCTGTTGGTGCGAGACGCAGAAACCGACTGAGGGCGAACCTTGAAGCATTTCCTCGCGCAGCAGAATAGGAGATGACAAAACCGGAGATAACGAAAAATATTTCGACACCGATCCAGCCAAAGTTAAATACTGCATGCGGGGAAATTGTTTCGTGCATCAGTTCAGCCAGTGCCTGTCCAGGGAGACAGTAGAAGAAGCCGACGTGATACAGAACAACAATCGATGCGGCAAAAAAACGAATAAGGTCAATATAAGAAATATAATTCGGATTATTTTTACAGGTCATGTGGCAACCAGCTCAATTGGACGTATCATTTTTGCTACGTGTATCATTAATGAAATTCAACAATAAAAAACGAGTTATAATAAAATTACGATTTTTTACCGAAGCTGCGGTAATAAAACAGAAATAATGAATGCGGATCTGGAAAGAAATAAGATGATGACTGGTCCGGCTTAGCTTTAGCATCCCGGTCCGGGTTGCCGGCGTCGGGCGACAACCACGCCCGGATACGCTTCCTGGAATTCTTAGCCGCGCAGAGACGTAATCCGAACACGCGGCGGGCCTATATGCTGATGGTGTCCGGTTTCCTCTTTTGGTGCGCAGGTTCCTGGCATCACGGAGCCGGCTGGAGTCACCCCTTTGCATGCGGCGACTTCAGGGGGAGGCTATGCTCCTGGCTCCCGGTGTGAATCAGACGCTGGCGATTAGTTCGGCTACCCCGGTGCCGGAGGCGAACGACGTGTCCACGCCAGTCAGGTTGCGCGACCGGATGTGCGTTCTCCATCGCTGACAGTCGGAGAGAAGCAATTATCACAGCGTTCCGGTGCTATCGCTGAACCAATGGTGCAGATCGAACGCATGGACCAGATTCAGCAGGCTCACTCACGAACCCATGCGCCCCTTCCGCGTTACAAACTGATCATGCCCGTCATTTCACAATTCCTGGCATGAGCCCTGCGTTTAGGCTTGGAAACTCCAGGCGCCGGGCGTAAGCCCACAGAACGCGCGGCACACCGCCACCGATCGCAACGGAAACGTCGCGCCACGCAGCGCGGAACGAGTGAACAGACACAGCATGTCCCTTGCTACTACAGGCCGTATCAGACATTTCCGCGAAACCGCCCGCATCACAACAGCGGAATGGCGCCGGAAACTGATCTACTGGGGCGGCTCCATCATGGTCGGAATCGTCGCCGTCACCTTCGCTGAACTGGCCGATGACGCAGCGAAACTCCGGTCTCACATCCTCGCCTTCAGCCCGTGGCTGATGCTGATCATCACCCCGGGCGGACTTGCCCTGTCCATCTGGCTGACCCGGACCTTCTTCCGCGGCGCACAGGGCAGCGGCATCCCGCAGGCCATCGCCTGCATGCATCTCTCCGATGAAACCGTCGTCAATCGTGTCCTCTCCCTCCGGATCGCAGCAGCAAAAATCCTGCTCACCTGCCTCGGGCTGCTCTCCGGTGCCTCCATCGGCCGCGAAGGCCCCACCGTGCAGGTCGGCGCCGCCATCATGAACGCCGCCGGCCGGTTCATGGATCTCGGTGATGCCATCTCACGCCGCGCCCTCGTCCTCACCGGAGGCGCCGCCGGCGTCGCCGCAGCCTTCAACACACCGCTCGCCGGAATCGTGTTCGGCATCGAAGAACTCGCCCACTCTTTCGAACAGCGCACCAGCGGCGTCGTCCTCGCAGGCGTGGTCCTCGCCGGCGTCACCGCCATCGCGCTCGAAGGCAACTACACCTATTTCGGACACACAGACTCCATCGTCCCGCTCGGCGCCAGCTGGATCGCCGTCATCGCCTGCGGCCTGCTCGGCGGCATCACAGGCGGCTCATTCTCCGCCATCCTGATCCGCGCCTCCCGCGGCCTCCCCGGCACCGCCGGACGCTTCATCGCTCAGCGCCCCATTGCGTTCGCCGCCCTCTGCGGCCTGGTCCTCGCCATCATCGGTCTTGCCTCAGGCGGCATGACATACGGCACCGGATACGCACAGGCCCGCGCCATCATCCAGGGCGAGGAACACTATCCGGCCTCCTATTTCATCCTGAAATATATCGCTACCATCGTCTCCTACTGCTCCGGCATCCCCGGCGGCCTGTTCGCGCCTTCCCTTTCCGTCGGCGCCGGCATGGGTGGATGGGTGGCCCAGTTCCTGCCGCAGGCCACACCCGGCGCCGTCGTCCTGCTCGGAACCGTCGCCTACTTCTCCGCCGTCGTGCAGGCCCCGCTCACCGCAACCGTCATCGTCATGGAAATGTGTGACAACCAGCAGGTCACCCTCGCCCTTCTGGCCAGCTCATTCCTCGCTTTCGGCGTCTCACGGATGATCTGCAAACAACCGCTCTACGGCGCCCTCGCGGAACGCTTCCTGAATACCGTCTCCCCCGCCAGCATCCCCCCAAACCGGGAACCTGAGAAAAATAAGGAAAAAACGGCGCCCTGAGACGTTTTTCACACAGCCGCCTGACACGCTCGCTCTGACAAAACACGATCCATTTCAACGACACCCCCAGATGCAGCCCGAAAATCAGTGCGTTCTGTGCCTTCCTGTTCGAGATCGGATCATAGACCCCGCCACTCGGGTTGATCAGCCCCTGAACATCCGGCTGCACCGAAAGCCATGACCACGCCTGCCAGGTGTAGGTCAGCTCAATATGATACTCGTTTCGCATTGTCTTCGTGCTGCCATCAGGCCGCTGCGTCGTCAGAAAATGGCTCGGCGCCGCATAGCCAAATCCAAGCCCCAGACTGTCATCGCTCCGATGAAACGGCCCCGCCAGAACCAGCCCCGCATCCAGCGATGACGCAATCTGATTCCGATCCGAAAGCCCCGTATAGTTCCACCGCACAAACCCTTTGAGCGCCCCCATTCCGGTATCATTCACAAGGGTATGGTCCAGCGTTACATAAACGCCCCAGTTCCCCTTCCGGCTGACGGAAGAATCAGCCTGCAGCGGGAACGCTCCGCTATCGGCGAAAAATCCCGCCTTCCACGTCCCCGCATGCCCCGCGAAGCTGACATCCCTGTTCAGTTCGCCAATCACAAACGTCCCCGTCCCAAACCAGAACTTTGTCCCGCTAGGGTCCTGGTTCTGGTTCCACGGATCATTCTGATTGATAAACCGACGCGCTCCCGTCGCGTTATCATCCGCGACAGCAAGTCTGAGCAGCCATTTCTTCGCAAACGCAACATTCAGCCTGACCGCAGGCGCCGCAACAGGTGAGGCCGGCCCCTGATTATAAAGATCGTTACTGGGCAGCATCGGCCAGCCAAATGATCCGTTAAGAAAGTTCTGCGCCGTGTCGCTGACCATAAACTCCTTACTGAGATCCAGCTTGCCAACCCGAACCGAAATCCGATTGTCCACGCTGTGCCAGTTATAAGCCAGTTCATAGAGCCGCAGATTGGGGTCCGCCTCACTTGTCGACGTCTGATTGAACGCATACAGCGGATAATTACTGAATGGCTTGCCCCGAATATCCACAGCGCTGATCTCAAACGTTCCCCATGCTCCGTCCGCCGTGCTCATGCCCGACAGCCGTGCCGGATCAAGCACAAGATCAACCGTCGTCGCCCCGATATAATGCTCGGAAGGCAAAACGCCCCCGCGCGGAATCCCCCACACCTCTTCCGCATCGGAAACACTCACCCCGACACCGGCCTTCGCCCATTTCTGTTTGAGTTCATTCCAGCCGAAAGGATCGTCGATATTAAATTCGTCCGCCGCCAGGGCATCTCCTCCGGCAGTCATCCCGCAAAGAACCGCCGCCAGCGCAACACCCGCCCGCAACACGCGCCGCAGACGAACATTCCCCTTTTCCCGGAAACATGATGATTCCAGACCTGCCATCAGATAGTCCGGCGCCAGCATATCAGACCCGTCACGCCGCGCCGGCATCCCACGGAAACACAATGCCCGTCACGCCGAAAGGAGCCACCTCATGAAGCAGCACACACATCGCTTCACCGTCAGAACCAGCGGCAAAGGCCTCGTCGCCATCACGCATCCCGTCACGGACTGGGTCGCACAAACCGGCCTCACCACCGGTCTGCTCACCATCTGGTGCCCGCACACCTCCTGCTCGCTCACCGTGCAGGAAAATGCCGATCCCACCGTGCAGGAAGACATCGCCCGCTTCTTCGAGGCCCTCGTCCCCGAGCAGGGCGGCCGATACATCCATTCCAGCGAAGGTCCTGATGACATGCCGGCTCATCTGCGCACCATGCTCACCCAGTCCGGCCTGTCCATTCCCGTCATCGACGGAGAACCCGCGCTCGGAACCTGGCAGGGTCTCTACCTCTTTGAACATCGTCGCGCACCCCATCGTCGCGAGATCGTACTGCATCTTCTCGGCGAGGAGTAGGCTCCTCCCTCCCGACAGGCGCACAACCTTCAGCTCCGGGGCGCGTCCGCACCCCGCAAACCACCCGAAGAGCCAGACACCGTGCCCCCCGGCTCATTCACGGTAATCAGCGCTTCATCCGCAATCGACACCACATCCGTCGGGCGATCCGCGTTCTCTTTCTCCGTCTGAGCAATCCCCGTCGTCATCGTCCGTAACCGGGCCACTTCCTCCCGCACATCGTTCAGAATCTCGATCAGCGCCGCATGATCCTCGGTCGCACGCTGATCCGATCCCCGCGTCAGAATCGCGCTGCCCACCATCAGTGCCGGAAGCGCCACAAGCTGGATCGAGTTGCTGACATAAAGCAGCGGCCCCTGCCAGGTCGGCTCAAGAACAGGAATCAGCGAAAACAGCAGAAAGGCATAGACACACCAGATACTGCCGAAAATAACCGTCATTTTAACAGCAAGACGGTCGTTGAAACGGTCAAGCAAACCCGGCTCTCCGGGCGAGGTGTCCGTCCGGTGCCGGTCGCTGTAAAACCAGCTCAGAGGCCTCCAGATATGACGAGATTTCACGACAACACACTCATTGGCTGATCTTGCCGGCAAAAGCGGCGGGAACACATCGTTTCCCGCCTCCATGAGTCGGGTCAACCATGGCTGACGTCATGACTGTCACCCACGCCCTCCCGGGAAATGTCCTGCTGTCAGAATGAGTCTGCCCGAAAACCGCTTTCAGCAGGAGATGTCACAGCCAGCCCGTCACGCCTTCCGGGAATCAATCAGAGACTGATAGATCGCCAGATAATCATCCGCCATCCGACGCGCCGTGAAACGCTGCTCAAACTCCTGCCGGATTTTCCCGCGATCCAGCGCCTCAACTGCCGGATAAGCCGCAATCGCCTCCTGCTCACTGGTCACAATCGCACCCGTCAGACCGTCTTCAAGCACCTCAGGCACCGAACCATGCCGGAACGCAATCACAGGCGTCCCGCACGCCATCGCCTCAATCATCACCAGCCCAAACGGTTCCGGCCAGTCAATCGGCATCAGCAGCGCCCGCGCCCCGGACAGGAACGCAGCCTTCTCATGGTCACCAATCTCCCCGATCAGCTCAACACCGTCACCCAGCATCGGGATGATCTCGCTCTCAAAATAAGCGACATCCGCCTTGTCCACTTTCGCAGCGACCTTCAGCGGAACCCCGACAGCCCGCGCAATCCGAATGGCCTTGTCGATCCCTTTCTCCGCGCAGATCCGGCCAAGAAACGCCACGTAGTCGCGCGGACCCGGCTGCGGGGTCAGCAGATTTTCCGGAAGCCCGTGCAGAACCGTCCCGACATAATGCGCCTGCGGCAGAGGCAAACGCTGATTGTTGGAAATGGACACAATCGGCACATCAGGAAACGCATCGAAAACCGGCTGCAATTCCTTCAGATCCAGACGCCCGTGCATCGTCGTCACAAACGGGGTCGGCTGACGGCTGAAATACGTAAACGGCCAGTAATCCATATGAAAATGCAGAATATCAAACTGATCGGCCAGCCGCGCCACACGTTCCATCAGAAGCATGTGCGGCGCAATCGGATCACGGATTTCAGGGTCCAGCCGCAATGCCCGGGGCCACACCGCCTCAAGCGTCGCCGTCGTCACACTGTCACCACTCGCAAAAAGCGTCACCTCATGGCCCATGGCCACAAGTTCGTCAGTCAGAAACGAAACGACACGCTCCGTGCCACCATAAAGTTTCGGAGGCACTGCCTCATGAAGAGGCGCAATCTGGGCGATACGCATGTGCCAGTAAACTCCGGTCTTGTTATGTTATCGCAGGACATTACGTGCGGACGCGCAACACAGCCACTGCCAGAATCATCATGCCCGAAAGATGCATTACAGAAACCATCCGTGACACATGATTGCGCATGCTTTCCTCACGTAAGACAAACGCCTAGGCTGAACAAAAGTTGACAGAACGGACCTGCCGCATGGTTGCCCACGCGTGAAGCGCGACAGTGATATCAAAATTCCCGACGACCAGCTCCCGCACTATGCGGGACACCCCGTCAGGTTCATCGCCCGGTATGCGAAATGCCGCGCCCTGCCTCACCTGATCGTCTTCGGATTCGTCGTCCTCGCCGTCGCCTGCGCCGTGTTCTCGTCGTCCGCCATCCGGCACCTCGTCGATACCATGAACGCCAGCACGCAGGCGGCACACGCTCACGCCTCCATCCGCCCGGTCTGGATCGCCGTCGCCTGGCTCGCCGCCATCATCGCCGCCGATAACCTCTCCTGGCGCGTCGCGGGATGGTTCGCCGCCAGAACCTTCGTCGCCGTCACCGGCGATGTCCGGCTTGATCTCTTCCGTTACCTCACAGGCCATTCCACCGGCTACTTCGCCGACCGCATGCCCGCCGCCCTCGCCGCCCGCATCTCCACAGCCGGCAACGCCACCTTCACGCTGGAAAGCCTGCTCGCCTGGAACATCCTGCCGCCCTGCCTGAATGTCCTGCTCTCCATCGTCCTGATGATGACCGTCAGCCCCCTCATGGGCAGCGTCATCGTCATCCTCTCCTTCAGCCTCGCCGCTCTCATGTTCCGCATGGCCGGCGGTGGCCGCCACCTCCACGCCACCTACGCAACCGAAGCCGCGGGCGTGGACGGCGAAATGCAGGACGTCGTCGGCAATCTTCCCCTGGTCCGAACCTTCGGCATGCTGGGCTATGAGCGCAGCCGCCTCGCCACCACCCTGCACGGTGAAATGGCAACACGCGGAAAATCCCTCCGCAATATGGAAAAGCTCCGCCTCGTCCATGCCCTCCTGACAGCCGTGCTCACCGCCGGACTGCTCATCTGGGTCGTCCTGCTCTGGCAGAACGGCGCCGCCACCGTCGGTGATGTCGTCATGGTCGTCAATCTGGGCTTCATGATCCTGCACGGCACGCGCGACCTCGCCGTCGCTCTCGTCGAAACCGTCCAGCACACCGCCCGCCTCGGCGAAACCCTGACCACCATCCTCGTGCCCCACGAGATGACCGATCAGCCCAACGCCATCGATTTCGAAAAACCCCCGACCGGAGAAGTCAGCTTCCAGGATGTCACCTTCGCCTATCCCACCGGCCCCAATGTCCTCGAACACTTTAACCTGCACGTCGCGCCCGGCACCCGCGTCGGTCTCGTCGGCCGCTCAGGCTCCGGAAAAAGCACCGTCCTCGCCCTGCTCCAGCGCCAGCGCTACGCACAGGGTGGCGCCGTTCTGATCGATGGCCACAACATCAACACCCTGTCGGAAGCTGCCCTGCGCGGCTGCATGTCCGTCGTACCGCAGGATGTCTCCCTCCTCCGCCGCTCCGTCGCCGACAATATCCGTTACGGTAAAACCGAAGCCCCGGACGAAGATGTTCGTCACGCCGCCGATGCCGCCGGCTGCACCGATTTCATCACCGCGCTCCCACAGGGCTTCAACACCGAAGTCGGAGACCGCGGCGTCAAACTCTCCGGCGGCCAGCGTCAGCGCCTCGCCATCGCCCGTGCCTTCCTGCGTAACGCCCCGATCCTCATCCTCGACGAAGCCACCAGCGCGCTCGACAGCGAAAGCGAGAAGCATATCCAGATCGCACTTTCAAAACTGATGGTCGGGCGCACCGTCATCGCCGTCGCCCACCGCCTCTCCACACTCAAGGATTTCGACCGGATCGTCGTCATGCAGAAAGGCCACATCGTCGAAGACGGCTCCCCCGCCGAACTCGAACGCCGCGAAGGCCCCTATCGCGAATTCCTCAGCCTCCAGGCCATGGATATCGCCCCGATATAAAAGACTCTTTACCAGGCTCAGGATTCATTCTTTGAGCCAGAAGACGAAGCTCGCAGCGATATTCATGGCGAATATGAAGGTGTGAGCGCAGCGGTCATATCGTGTTGCCACCCGCCGCCGGTCTTTGAGCTTTGCGAACATGTTTTCGATCAGGTAGCGTTGCTTATACAGATGCCAGTTCATCTGGCTCTCAGACAGCAAAAATGCGTCACTCACAGTCTCACCTCCATCGGCAAACCTGTGAATGACAACGGGCCGCTCAAAACAACAGTTTAACAGGTCCAGAGTCTAAATACTGATCCCGGTTGCAGTAGACAGGCTACCGGGACTGAAAAACACAACATCACCCGTTGTTACGGGAATTTTTATGCATTTGATGCCTTTGAAACGGTCTCCGGCAGCGCAGGCCGGCGCCGGCGGCTCATCGCGGCAAGATGCGCCAGCGCCAGCAGGGGCAAAAGCCAGATCACCCGCGCCTGAAACCGATCGTAGGGCGAGGCCACAATCCCGCAGACAGCGGCATTGATAATAAGTCCCGCAATGACGATCTTCGTCGCTGACCACAGCATCGAACCCCGCGCGAGTTCCCCGGACATTCGCGCCCGGATAACGGCTGCCGTCAGCGCCAGCACACTGAGACTCACCGTTACATATGTAAAAACAGTCAGCACCTGTTCCAGATTCCCAAGCCCCGCCGTCACGGATTGCATCGCCCGCCGGTATTCCGCCGGCGGCAGCCAGGGCGCCACCGTGTCCAGGATATAAATTTCCTGCACACGGAACATCGTAAGCTGCTTCACAAAAGCCACGCCCAGTCCCCCGACCGTCGCAACCGGCTGATCCTTCAGCACGGCAAGCGCGAAAGCGACCTGTTCTCCACTGATCCGTCGTTTGGCGGAAGCATCGGCCAGCGCGAAAACGCCGGTGACAGGATCGGTGCTGAACATAAAATCGCGCCAGTCCACCGGCAGCCTGGCGCGATCGTTGCAGATTTCAAAATGCGCCTGCGGGCAATGGCTGTTCAGATAAGTCGTCCCCGGCCCCATCTCCTGAAGATGCGCGGACAGAAACGGGAGCCGGACCGGCGGCACCCCGATCGCATGCGTGGCGACACGGGTAAACACAACTTCCCCGACCAGACCAGCACAGACAGCGATCCCGATAAGCATGACCGGCCGGATCACAGATATCCCGGCTCCCCGGCCGGGGCGGATAAAAATACAACCTGCCAGGATCGTCAGAAACGCCAGCGGCGGATGACTGTTATGGGCCAGCATTGCAAAGCTCAGAACAGCGAACGCCACCCCCCGGTCAGCCAGACCAGTCTGCCGCCACCCGCAGAGCAGCGTCGTAATCAGAAGAATGATGACTCCGGCGAAAACATCAGGCATTGCCAGACCGACGAAATAACCCAGAGGCGTGAAAATCGTCAGCACCACCATGGACAGCAGGGCGCAGCCCTCTCTGCCTGGCAAAAACACCCGGAAAAAGAACAGGATCACCCAGGACACCACCAGCGCCTGAACCGCCGCCACGATCATCAGCGACCCCGCCACGATCGCCGCGACCAGCAATGCGCCGTAATAAACCGACCGTCCCGCGAGATAAACGCCGCCACTGGTCGAGCCCAGCCCCGCTGTCGGAATGACCCGGGACGGCGTCAGCCCAAAATGCTCACCGAACAGCTTCGCCAGGCCCGTTTCCGCGCCATTGATATAGGTCGGCGTGTCCCAGTAGAGGAAAACGTCCCTGTTGAGCATGGTCGGAACAAAAAGGATGAAAGCCCCGAGCAGCGTGATCAGAAGCCGCACCCACCACGGCTTCGGGGCAGAAAAAGGCGGGGAGTCTGCCGACCCGCATTCGACCGGGCTGTCCCGCACCGCATTTCCCTTCGTGAACGCCAACTCCGTTCCGGCATGTCACATGGTCACCAAAAGGTAAATTGCCCCTGACAGAGCACCCGGCATGGCCTGCCATCCGCCGGCAATGCCTCAGTCCAGTACCGCCACGCAGATCCCTGCCCGAATACACACCGACAAACCACGATTCACAACCGGAATAATACAGATCCGAACTGGCCTGCCGTGTAAAACTATATTCCGATATCGAAACGATGCAGGGCAGCCATCAGAACCTCCCCGGTGTTATTCGTAACGATCTCTGTTACGCCAGACTGTGCCGCCTTCATCCGGGGAAGCCGGCACTTCGTCACATGCAGAACGACGCGGGAATCGACACCCGCCTCCGCAGGGGCAACGACGGAAAAGTCGCATTCAGCCAGATCTCGTGTCCCGGCCAACGCGGAATGTTTCATGACCGACATATCCATCAAAACCCCGACACCGGCTCGCGAGACAGGAATGTTGCGCGATTACATCGCCATCGCGCGGCTCGATCACAGCACGAAACATGTGTTCATCGTGCCCGGCGCGGTCCTCGCCTGGCTGCTGCGGGGATGGCACACATCGACACCACTCCTGAATATTGTGTGCGGTCTTGTCACAGCGGTCTGCATCGCCTCGGCGAACTACGTCATCAACGAGTTTCTGGACCGCGAGTCCGATCTCCATCACCCGACAAAATCCCGCCGAACCGCCGTTCAGCGTGATCTCGATCCCCGATTCGTCTGGCTCGAATGGGCGCTGTGCGTAACGGTCGGCTTATCCGCGGCACTGATATCGAGCAGACTGATGGCCGTCACGGCAGCGATCTTCGCGACGCAGGGCCTCATCTACAACGTCCCCCCGCTCCGCAGTAAGGACAAGCCGTTCCTCGACGTCATTTCCGAATCGATCAACAATCCGCTACGCCTGACAATCGGCTGGGCCATGGTCGACCCGACAACACTCCCCCCCGCCTCGATGATCCTCGCCTACTGGTTCGGCGGCGCGTTTCTTATGGCCGCCAAGCGTTTCTCCGAATACCGAGAAATCACCGCATCGCACGGCAGGGAACTCCTCACCCGTTATCGCGCCAGCTTCGCGGGCTATACCGAGGTCTCGCTGACGGTCTCCACCTTCCTCTACGCGCTGCTGGCAGGTTTCTTCCTCGCGGTTTTCCTCATCAAATACCGCATCGAATACATCCTGACGCTGCCGCTGATCGCCGTGCTGTTCGCCTGTTACCTCGCGCTGTCGATGGAAGCGGGGTCTTCCGCTCAGAGCCCGGAACGTCTCTACCGCGAAAAAACCCTGATCATGATCGTCTTCCTGCTGGCGATTGTGTTCGCGCTGACAAGCTTCATCAATATCCCCTGGCTCAACACTCTGACCAGCCAGCACTTCATCACGCTCAGCTGACCGGCTGAAAGCGCACGAAAATGGACTGGGATACGATCGATTTCGTCGTTTTCGACGTGGACGGCACATTATACGACCAGCGACGGTTACGGACGCGGATGGCATGGGAACTGGTCACACGCACACTTCCGCGCGGCGACCTCATGACCATGCGCGTAATCAGCGCTTTTCGCAGGCGCCGCGAGGCTCTCGCTGAAGCGGAGGTGCAGAATTTCGAAGCGCGTCTACTTCACGAGACCGCCATAGCAACCGGCGTGACCAGGGCGGCAGTGCAGGCAGTCGTCACCGAATGGATGCTCCGCCGCCCGCTGCGCCACCTGCGGGCATGCCGCTACCCGGCAACCGATCGTCTGTTCGCCGGCCTCGCAAGCGCGGGCAAAACCGTAGGCATCCTCTCGGACTATCCCGCCCGCGATAAGCTGCGCGCACTCGGACTGAAGGCTGAGTTCGTCGTCACGGCAGGCGATGCCGGCCGCCTCAAACCGCACCCGCAGGGCCTGCTGACACTGATGGCGGAGGCCGGAGCGGCACCATCACGCACTCTGCTCATCGGCGATCGTCCCGAACGCGACGGTATCGCCGCGCAACGTGCCGGAACACGCTTTTTGATCCGGACCACCAGCGCGACGGACGAGACCGAATTCACCCGCTTCGACGATCCCGTTTTCGCGCCGTTCCTGACCTGAACCGTCAGAGCCATACCGGCTACTTTCCGAACAGACAGAAACAGCCCGAACCCTCAAACTGCCTGACACGACTGGCTGCGCGAATACCTTCGTCGCCACAGGTCCAAAGCGAGCGCCCCCGGATACCTCATCGTCAGAGCGCTTACGCTTAAAGTGCCACCGCCGGAATCAGAGGCTCCGTCCGCCGGTTCACACCAGGCTCAAGCAGTGCATTCCAGAGAACCGCCCCGATCGCGGCCCCCAGCAACGGAGCAACCCAGAACAGCCACAACTGACCCGCGGCCCCCGCCTCGGCAAAGAAGGCCACCGCCGTCGAGCGGGCCGGATTAACCGACGTATTGGTCACCGGAATGGAAACGAGATGGATGATCGTCAGACAAAGACCAATGGCGATCGGCGCAAATCCGGCCGGAGCCGAAACCGACGTCGCTCCGAGAATGACCATGATGAAAAACGCCGTCATCACCGTCTCACACACCAGAGCAGACAACAGCCCGTAATGTCCCGGAGACAAATCACCATATCCGTTCGCCGCGAATTGCCCCGGAGCAAAACCTGGCGTGCCGGACGCGATGATATACAGCACAACAGCACCGCTAAAGCCCCCGGCAACCTGCGCGCCCCAGTAAGGCAGCACATCGCTCCAGGGAAACCGCCCGGCTGCGGCGCATCCCAGTGTAACCGCCGGATTGAAATGACCCCCCGAAATCCCGCCAACAGCAAAAGCCATCGTCAGAACCGTAAGCCCGAAGGCAAGAGCTACACCGGCAAAGCCAATGCCGTGTAGCGGAAAAGCCGCGGCCAGCACGGCACTTCCGCACCCACCCAGCACCAGCCAGAACGTTCCGAAGAACTCAGCCGCAAGTTTCTTTTTCATTCTGTTTGTCTCCATTCACGACGTCGTTTTGTTATTATTCACTCAACAGTCACGAATTTTCCGAAGTAACGGGAGCTGGTCGCTACACACGCTGCCGCCACAGGCCGTTCGCCCGCGCATGCCCGTGCCTGACAGCAGCCCATCCCCTCCCAAGCCTCTCACGCACGACACTTTCCGCATGGGGATTAACGTAGTGAAACAGCGCCGTAGCGCGGGTTCGGTCCGGGTCGCACGGTTCGTTCGCGTGAATCGAACGATACCCCCAGAAAAAATAAGCATTACCCGGAATCATGCGCACCCGTGTCGCCGGCAGCCAACCGGACGAAACGAATATCTTCAGGCCCTTCTGAACGACACGGTTTTCCAGCATAACCTTATCGATCAGGTTGCCAGCATAGGTTTTCCTGAGGCGACGCATATTCGGGATCATCACCAGATCCCCGGCTCTTCCGTCGGATGGAATGACAATCGGCAGAAGAACAGTCAGAACATATGAATCATAATGGAAGTAAAAAGAATGTTGCTTACCCGTGCCACCGGAAAGGCAGCGCAGAAGCTGGTAGAACGGCGTGTCCGGCGCCCGCAGCCCCGTTCCCTTCCGGTATAACGTCTCGCAGGCAGCCCTGAACGAAGGCGATGAAGATAATCCCGCAAGAAAAGTGCCTGCCAGCGCGTCAGAGCCGGCGAAAGCCACATATTCGCCACCGGATGCCGCGACCCGCTCCTCAATAAACCGAACCGCCGGCATCAGTATCTCAGGATTAATGCAGCCCCTGACAACACCAAAGCCAGATGTATTCATCTCCTCGACAACATTCGTCAGAACATCGTCGGAAAGAAAAGGAAAGATATCAAAAGCATCTTTCCCGTCATCACATGTTTCAGCAGAATAATCGTTATCGGTCGCAAAGCTGGTATCAGACATGTTTTCATGCCTCCGCGCTGCCTGAATGCCAGCCCTCGCGCCATCACGACATACTGCGCAATGGCCCGAAAAACCGCATCCCCCGGAATATTATTAGGCGTTTCAGACAAAAGCTATTAATTAAACAATTTGCAATATTGAGACGGAATATCGGCGCCTTCACGAAACGTGTGCCACAATATTTCGGTTACAAAAGCGCCTGACGTTATACAAATACCAGAGAGTCTGGCCTTTGACCTGAGTGAGGCTGGCAGGGCTCTGCCCTGGAATCCGGCAAAGGTTTGTCTTTGCAAACCATCAGCAAACCGGAGTTCAGGGTACCATGGTCCCTCTCCAGGCTGAGCCCGGAGATGCTCTCATCCACAGGTCAGTCGTCACAGCCTCTGGCATAATCACAAACTCCGACCCCCTTATTTTTCCATACAGATTGCCGGAATGGCATCTCGTACAGCAGACCATCTCATTTGCCCGAAAAACAAACAGCATCATCCCATGATGGTCGGAACAGCAACCGCCTGATCTCCCGTGCCTTGCGCTGTCCCAAATACCAGACATGAGGAAAAAGAGGCTGGCACATTCCATCCTCCTGCAGAATGCTTATCGCCACCGTCTGTCCACAGACACTCAACGGACCAAAGATCAAAGTTCAGCACGATGCCGATGACATGGGGAGACTTTCAGGCCGTCGTCCAGCTCTCAGCCGGACTTAACGTCGCTATCCTGAGCTTCGTCGATATCAGTCTTCCCGCCATCAAGGAGCGCAGACGCGTCTTCTCCAAAGCCCGGCAGGAACTGGATATTCACCGTAAAAATCCGCACAAGCAAACCGACAGTGAAATTGCGGAACACAAGCAAAACGTCGGAAACATCGACCGCCAGCTTTTCGATCTCTGGCGCGAAACCGCCGACTTTGAAAATTTCGAAGACTCTCTGATCAAATCCACCGGCGTCTTCGGTATCATCGGTGCCGTTCTCAGCCTCAGCCTGCTGATGTACTCAGCCTTCCATTACGACGAAGCTGTCACCCCGTGGGATGAAATCCTCGTCTTCCTCTCCTTCCTGTCCCTCGGCGCCGCTTTCATCATCAACTTCTTCACCGCGTCAAAGGCAAGCCGGTTCACCAAACGCTGCAACGATCTCCGTGAAAAAATGCGGACGACACTCTGATCCCCGACGGCGGCCAGCATCCCACGATCACGATCCATTCTGCCGGATCCGTAAAAACACACCAGAATCTGCAGGCCTTTGACAGCATCAACAAAGAACAGACAGATAAAACAATAAAAAATGACCCGCCGGTAAAGAAACCAGCGGGTCACAGGGATGCATGAAGACAGAGAAAGCGTCATAAAAGCCGGAACTCAGGCGGCGAGTGGCGCTCCCGAAGGCAGACGCGTCAGGACACGGGGAATACCAACCGGCAGAACCGGGTGGCCAAGCTGCTCTTCAATCACCTCAGCCATCGCCAGGTAAAGAGCCGCAGCACCGCAGGCCAGTCCTTCAAAGCCGGCAAAGCGAGTAATCGCCATGTTACCCGTCGCTTCTCCAAGCGCCAGCAGCGCAAACAGCACAACCAGCGAGCCGAAGACAAACTGGAGAACCCTGTTCGACCGCAGCGTGCCAACAAACATAAACGCCGTGAACACACCCCACAGGCCGAGATAACAGGCCATCGCCGCCGGACCCGAAGCCCCGATCAGACCGAATTTCGGCAGGAAGATCAGCAGAGCAAGCGAGATCCAGAATGCGCCAAAAGACGTAAAAGCCGTCAGCCCGAACGTATTACCCTTCGGATATTCCAGTAATCCGGCGCACATCTGCGCCGCACCACCAAAAATAATCCCCATGGCAATCACGGATGAATTCAGTGGGAGAAATCCTGCATTACACAGATTCAGCAGGATCGTGGTCATGCCAAACCCGGCAAGACCGAGAGGGGCAGGATTAGCAAGACGTTCCATCGCGGAACTCCTGGCAAATAGGATTAATGAACCGAACAGAACCGGACCATCCCGATTCTGCCCTGTAGCCGCATCGTTGCGCGCTTTGGGTTATTCAACAACAAAAATAATAACTGAGATGCATACTATGTTGATCACGATCCGGTGTAATAGCAGAAGATCCGGCCTTTGCCCTGAGTGAGACTGACAGGGCTGCGGCCTGGACCACGCCAGAGGTCAATACAGCCTCCGGTATCAGTCGTTAGCGGTTTCCACGATCCGCCCCGGATGACACGGGAGCCAGTGGCACAGCCTCGCCTCCACGCCCGGAATTCGCCAGAACCTGCACACCCAGCACCATCCAGTGCCCGTCCCGCCACGCCAGCAGAGGAGCCCCGCTGCTTCCCCGCGTCGCATCGCAATCATGCGAAATCATCGGACGTCTCTCTCCGTCGGACGCAATACCGGTGACATGACAGGTCATGTCAGACGTCACGATTTCACTGAAATCCTGCTCGTAACCACCAAGTTCCACTTCTTCACCGGATGCCGGCAATCCCGGTGCAACCGGCAGAATCTGAGCCGCCGTCCCCGTCGGTACATCAAGAAACAGCGTCGCCCGATCATAAGCCGCCGTCATCGCTTCACGCCTGGGATCATAACCCGGCGGCACAAGAAACCGTACCACCCGCGCATGCGCAGCAAACTCTCCCCGATTATAAGCCCGCAGGAAATGAACATCCCGAGGCTGAATATACCGCCCTGTTTTCGCAATCCAGAGACAGTGCGCCGCCGTCTCCACCACCATCGGCGCAATCAGAAACCCGGTGCAGCGCCCGCCCAGTTCCGTCTGCACCCGTCCGATCGCGCTCCACGGCAGCCCCTGCATTGTAATCGCATGACGTGCGTCGTCCGCCCCGACGCCGGGCCTCAGTGGTATCGGTATGAACTGCGCCTGGGCCCGCGAGACAAACGACAATCCGATTACGCCGATCATCGCCAATACGTTATGAAATATTTTCAAACGCGAATATTTGTGCCGGAATTTACGATTCCTTAATCTTTTGGGGTGTAAACCTGCTTCTATTGAAAGAGTAAGCATTGAGACACTGAATTTCATCGCTTCAGATTTCTTCGGGCCCGGTTGCTGAGATCGCAGGATACCAGCAACCGGGCTCAAAAATCACCGGAACACATAAAAATCCTGTGCTCTGAATAACTGTTTCAGAAGTTTCGCAGCCAGGTGAGAAACCACTCTGATGGAGCAGACCATGAACCGCGAAGCAGCGTGGCTGTCCGGACTCTGAACATCGGAGCACAGGAACATGGCACACCGGCTCATGCGCCCGACCACCCACGCCTCAGAACAACCTTTCACATTCCGAACAGACACACGCCGTGAATCAGGCCTGAACGTCTGCCACTCCGAGATTATCCGGACCAAAGCTGTCAGGCAGCAGTTCAGCCAGTGTTCGCGTCAGCAGCACCCCGCCCGACGGATCCACCATATGCACCTTCATCGCAGGTACACCGAATTCGCGCAGCTTTTGCCGACAACCACCGCATGGCGGACAGGGCGCGCCTCCACCACAAACCACAGCCTCAACAATGCGGCGCCCACCTGCGGCAATCATCGCCGAAATCGCACCGCCCTCGGCACAGAGACCCTCAGGATACGCCGCGTTCTCAACGTTGCAGCCCGCAAAAATGCGACCATCATCACAAAACATCGCGGCGCCGACCCGAAAATTCGAGTACGGCGCATAAGCCCGCTCCCGGACCGAGGTCGCCGCCGCAATCAGGTCTTCCGGCACAGGCGCCACGTCTGTCATTCCCTCAGTTCTGATAGCCACCAGGATGAGCCTCACGCCACGCCAGCGCCGTCTCCACAGCCTTATCGAGATCCGCGAAAGATGGCTTCCAGGGCGTCTCTTTCATCAGAAGCGCCGGACTCGCCACAAGAACCGCCGGATCGCCCGGTCGCCGCGCTCCGGCCTTCCATGGCACGGCTCGCCCGCTGACCCGCTCCACTGTCTGAATAACCTCCAGGTTGGAATTCCCTTTCCCGGTCCCGACATTGAACGTCACACTGCGATCATCCAGCAGCGGCAGCACCGCAAGATGCGCCTGCGCCAGATCCGTCACATGAATATAATCACGGATACAGCTGCCATCCGGCGTGGGATAATCCTGCCCGAAGAGCGTCAGCGCATCCCGCCGCCCAAGCGCCGCATCGATCACCAGAGGGATCAGATGCGTCTCAGGCCGGTGATCCTCACCCGCCCGCCCTGCCGGATCGGCGCCAGCCGCGTTGAAATATCGCAGACAGGCACTCCGCAGACCATGAATCCGGTCAGCCCAGTATAGCGCCCTCTCAACAACGTATTTGCTTTCACCATAAGGCGAACCCGGATCAACCGGCGTCGTCTCATCAATCGGCTTGTCACCGGCCGAACCAAACAACGCCGCCGTGGAAGAAAAGACGAACTTCTTCACACCATTCTTCACGCAGGCATCAATCAGCCCGAAACCCAGCGCCCCGTTCGCCGTCATATACATCAGAGGATGCTGCATGCTCTCGCCCACAAGCGACAAAGCCGCGAAATGGAACACGCAATCCCAGGGACCATCAGCCAGAACCGAATTCAGCAGCGGCAGATCAGCCAGGTCACCTTCAATAAAATGGGCTCCGGACGGAACCGCAGCCCGATGCCCCGTTCGGAGACTGTCATACACAGTCACCTCATGGCCTGCATCCAGCAAAGCGAGAACCATGTGACTGCCAACGTAACCAGCTCCGCCAGTCACCAGAAAACGTGAAGCTACCATTTTTCCGTCTTGCCCTTTATGTCTTCAGGTCCGTTCCTGGCGCCCGACTGTTCGTAAAGTTGCATCAATCCGTAACATGCACAGACGAGAGCACGGAAAACGTACCCCGGTTATGATTCGTATCAATCCGGTTACCATATTTCCAGCCAGACGTAATCCGAAGCACCACAAGAAAAAACCGGAAGCAGCAGCTCCCGGCTCATCCCTCGTCCGCGCCAGAAAGAGGCCGTGACAGTCACCCCTCACCCGCCATTCAGGCCGGGAGAAATCCATTCTCTTTCAGCACACCCAGCGCCTGCCGGATACGATGCCCGTATGTATGATCCGCCATCGTCCGGGCCTGTGCTTTTTTCGCCGTCTCAAGAAGCAGCGCCTCATTATCGAGATACGTCGAGACCAGCCTGTCAAAATCCTTGCGGTTTGAAAACGACGGGATCTCTTCCTTCGTATAATACCGACGAATCTCGTAGGTATCTTCGTGGAAAATCTGCATCGCGCCCGCCGCCGCGGCCTCATAGGTCCGGGGGCCAGGCGTCGAAGGCGCAATCATGAATCGCTTGTTCTCGAAACTCAGGCTGCGACCAAGATTCAATACCAGTTTAGAGCGCGAATAGAACTGAACCAGTTGCTCCTTCTCCAGCCGCGCATCCGAAAACCCAATGCCCAGTTCACCCCAGCCCGGCCCGACAATCTTGATATTCAGATTACGTAACGTCGGCATCAGCCCGCGTACGATGTCCTTGCGGTTCGTGAACGCAACGCCACAAAACAGAACATCGATCGTCCGCTCAACGTTTTCGACAATCGGCCGGTAATGCAGTTTCGGGCACGCCGCCAGCGGCAGATGCCAGACATTCCCGCGCGTATAAAAATTCGAACCCCAGCGCTCGCACGAAAAAATCGCGTCGAAATCATCGTAAATACGATAAGACGCATCCTGCTCATAAGGATCTTCCGTCGCCCAGAACACTGTCGCCGCGCCGATCTTTTTCGCCTCGCGCGCCACCTCACCAAAATAGGTGCTTTCAGGAAGATAGGAGCCAATACCAAAAACAATCGTCGGCTTCAGATACTGAATCGCCGCAGCGGCACCGCTGATATTGGCCGCAAAGACATTCTCATCGCCAAAACACTCGCCCCAGCCCGCCATGATCGACTCACGAACCTGAGCATTCGCCTGCGATTCAAACCGGCCACCGCTGCAAATCAAAACCCGCCCTGAATACTGACTCACGTTATCCACCATCGTTCTCTTCAAGCCCCAACCCGGCCGCCTCAGACCACATGTACCATGGGAAAGCCGCCTAACGGCGCGCCGCCTCCAGAATTTCCTCTACCGAAGCATCAAACTTCGCCGGATCGCAATCCGCCTCAACCCGAAGAAGCGCTTCGCACCGCACCCGCATCCACACTTCCTCGTCCCGATACAGATCCGTCACAGCCGCCGCGAATGTCGCCGCATCCGGCTCCCCGCCGGAAAGCAGATCCCTGCCCGCCTTCCAGCCCAGCTGCCCGATCAGCACATTACTCGCGACCACCGGCACCCCGAAAGCCGCACTCTCATGAACCTTATAAGGAATTCCCCCGGCAAAGCGCGTCGGCGCGACAAAAACCCGATGCCGGTCATAAAACTCCCGCAGACTATCCGCTCCGTCGACAACATCAATGCCGTCAAACTCCCGCAGGCCACGCAGATCAACCCCAGGCGTCCTGAACCCGACCGCCGTCAGACGCACCGTATCGCCAAGCGTCTCCCTCAGCAGCGGCATCACCTCTTTCATGAACCACAACAGCGAGTCCAGATTAGGAGAGGTGTCGTCAATAATCGACCCGACAAACAACAGCCCCTGGCGCTCGCTGAATGTCGCAGGCGTCGGCCGCGTTGTCAGCGCATGCCCCAGAACGCTGACATTCGCATGACCAGCCCGTCTTACGAAGTTCGCTTCCTGCGTCGTGACAGCAACAATCTGCTGACAGAAGTAAGCACACTCAAACTCGGCCCGAAGCTTTTCTTCAATGTCGCCCCGTGGCCCGCCCGGACCAAGCACCCGATCGCGCATCAGCAGCCGGGGACTCACCACGGCCTCGGTATCAAGAATGAAACCCTTCGCGGGCATATAGCGGCTGTTTTTATGAAGAACCGGCAGAATTCGTGCCAGATTATGCGTCCGACCGATCCAGACAGCATCGAATGACCCTGTCCGCTCCTCAAGAAATCCATCCAGATCGGTCGCGGACCGGTCAAACAGAATTTCCACAGTGTCGGGAAAATCGCCGTAAATCCGACCCAGCGAGTGATAATGCGCGTTAATCGGAAAGACCGTCACCGCGCAACCCAGCCGCGCCAGGCTCCGCACAATGTCATTGGACCGGACATAGCCTGACCCGAGCGTCCGCAGCGGCACGCGATCCTCAATAAACAGCACCCGTGGCCGCTCACTCCGCCGGGACCGCCCAAGAACCGTATTGCCCAGATGAGCCGGAAGCTGATGCCTCAGAAACTCCGCCTGACGCGTCATAAAGATCCGGCGGTTTCTCTGCATCAGCGACATCGAGGCCGCAGACGTCGAGGACCCGAACTCCAGATGTTCAATAACGACAGACGGATCATAGACGACCCGATACCCCTTCCTGATCAGCCGCACACAAAAATCGGCTTCCTCAAAATAGGCAGGGCAATAACTCTGATCGAAACCACCAAGGTTTTTCGCCAGAACCGCAGGCACCAGCAGAAACGCACCGGAACAGTAATCGACATCCCTGACAAAATTCGCTTCGGGACAATTCGGATCATGATCCCGCAGATACCCGAACGTCGCGCCATCACGCCAGATGATCGATCCGGCTTCCTGCAAAAGCCCGTTCGTCCGGATAATCTTTCCGCCAACCGCGCCAATACGCGGATCGGACTGCAACCGCTTCAGCGCCGCCCGAAGCGCCCCCGGCGCAAGCCGGACATCATTGTTCAGATAGAGCACCGCGTTCGAGGTCACGGAGTCCAGCGCCATATTGCAGGACAGCAGAAAACCCGCGTTATAGTTCAGATGAACGATCTTCGCGCCATGAACATAACGCTCAAGATGAACCGTCTCATCACCGGAACATGAATCAATAATGATGAGTTCAATATTGCCATCAAAATTGTCGCGCAGAGACGCAAGCGCCATCAGCGTCAGCGAAAACTGGTTGTGCAGAACCATGATCACACTGACAACCGGCATCCCGGCGCATGTGAAATCCAGACCGCCGCCGCGTGCAGCCCCCTGCGCCAGCCCCCGCGCCAGCCGGCAAAATGCCAGCTTGGCATCCATCTCATCCAGGTCGTCCGCGCAGAACCGCGCATCCTGTTTCTCAGTCGAGGCAATCCAGTGCGCGTACGGATCGCGAAACAGCCCGCTTTCAATATCTGCCCGAACCGTCGCCAGCGATGCATACTGCGCCAGAGAAACATCCGGAGCAGGGATGCGCCCCTCAACAGCACCGGCCGTCAGAAAATGGTCATACCCACAACGAAAGAGCCCCGCCGTCACGCACTCCGCAACGTCAGGATATTTCTTCCGGTAAAACTCCTCCGAAAAACTTTCCTGCGGCGAATACCCCTTATACTGACCGGCTGTGATGTAATGATGCAGCGCGGAGCCATATTCACCGCCCCGGATAAGATCCGGGACTTCAGGGTAATGGTCCAGATACCAGACAGGATCGAAATACCAGGATGTACGGCACCGATCAGCAAAGCCGGGCGCACTGCCCAGAAACTGTCCATACTCAGGATAGAACCTGTCGCCACCACTCCGCGCTGAAGCAGCGTCGGCACTCCCTGGCCTGCCGGAAAAATACGAAAACACCGCCGGATCAAAGAAAATACTGCCACTTCGGTAGCCGCACTCTCCACCCGACAGGTAGTGATCATACCCGTTTGCAACCCCCTCCGCACGGAAGACAAACGATGTCAGCTCAGGGTTGAACGTCCGGTAATAATCTTCGGAAAACAACCAGTGTGGTGACCGGTCCTTATAACCATGCAGCACATAATGCTGAAAGCCGGACGACCACTCTCCGCTGGCAACCGTCCCGGCAACATCAGCATAGGTCGCAAGATACCAGGACTCGTCGAACCACTTATTGGGAGAATGTCCCAGCCCCTGACCGACCCGCAGATAATACTCAAGAGCAGACGGATAATCTCCCGCCTTAAGCACATCTTCAGCAACCGGATAGCGCGCCCGATACCATTCCGCGTCAAACCTGAGCCACACAGGTATTCCCGAACGGTCACCGGCCGCGTCCGCGTGCCAGTCGAATACCGAAGGCAGCTCAGAGAGAGACATCAACACAAACACTCAGATCCAGTCGCGAAGCACGTTAAAACAGCCTGTTACTCAATCATCTCCAGAGCACTCTGCTGACACAGCGCAACAGTCGCATCCGATGGTCCATCCTGCTCAACCGATCTGATCTGGCCCGCCTCGCACAGCACGCGAATGCCCGTTGGCCGCATCCCCATCTCATCTGCGACGACATTCAGCAGACAGACACGATACCAGCCATCCAGCTTCTCATTGAGCCCCTTGCTCAGACTCAGATTACCGACGAAACCAACGCAGAGCGGTGCATCATGAAAAATCGTCTGGACATCCTGACGGATCAGCCGGGACGTCCCGAGAAACACCGTTTTTCCGTTATCCTCATTCACAAGCGCAACATAAAGCTGCCCTGCCCGGGAGATGCCACGCAGGAACCCCCAGCCGCGAATGATAATATCGCTCTCTTCGAGATCCCGCTCATGCCGGCCACCATCTTCAATGATGCCGGTGAAGTAATCGATATAGAACTCCAGATCGCCCTTATATTCCTGCCCGACAGGCTTGTTCAGCGAAGCCAGCTTCACGCCCCGGAGCAGGCCATCACTCTCCGAAATCCGCTCGAAATCGCGAAGAATCTGACCATTGGACGGCGGAACACGCGCAATACCAATGATCTGACCGCCCTCAACCTCGATCTGTACACTGGTGAGCTGGAACGCCCCTCGCCCGTGAACCACATTCACAAGACCAATGCGGAAGACGCCCTCGCACCACTTCCCGCGCAATGCCGCCTGCCCGGCAAAGCCGGAACGGCGCGGCGCACCAAGGAACAGCCCCATCACGTCAGACCGCACTTCACGAGCCGTCGGAATAAAGATCGGCGGCGTCTCCTCGTCCCCGATCAGAACAGCATAGAGATGACCGGACCCGGAAACACCCGGAACGACATACCAGCCGCGAATATGGAACTCACCCGCAATCACAAAGTCTTCGTCATCGGAATCAGCGAAGACATGACGGCAAACGTCATCAATATAGTATTCAGCACCCTGGATCGAATACCAGTCCGTTACTGTCTCAGTGTCTGACCGAAAATGAGTTGAGTGATTTCAGCGGGTTATGATTCATGGGTTTGCGATAACCTGATGAGATCAAGATGGCCTGGACTGAAATCACCCGAGCGCA
>NZ_WOSX01000045.1 GCF_011516735.1 Acetobacter fallax
CGCGTCCGCTGCAGACGGTGGAGGCCGTGGAGACCGGACCGGTGGCGCCGGAGACGGTGTGGACGCTCGGGTTCTGGTCGGCGGACTGGACGCCCTGGGCGGCGCTGCGGAGGATCGCCCGCGACTGGCCGGATCTGTGTCTGCGGATCCGCCCGCTCTACGATGTCTGACGGGTCCCCGCATCTGCAGGCAGAGGACTGGGCCGGTCCGCTGGCTCTGCTGGTTGAGCAGGCCCGCAGCGGAGCGCTGGATCTGCGGCGGATGTCGCTGCTGCAGCTGATCGACCAGCTGGGGCGTATTGTTGAAGAGGGTGTTCGTGCGCGGCCGCTCGCCCGCAGCGCCGACTGGCTGGTGCTGGCGGCGACGCTGCTGCAGCTGCGCTCGGCCCTGATGCTGCGGGACGGGACACCGGAACGGCAGGCGGCGACCGGACAGACGGAGGCCCTCCGCCAGCGGGTGCTGCGGCGCGCGGCGCTGGAGCAGGCCGTGGCTGCGATCTCGCAGATACCGCGGCTGGGGGACCAGGTGTTCGGCCGGGGCGGGGAGGGGGAGCCTCACCGGGCTGAAGCCGCGCTGCTGCAGACCGATCTGCTCGACGCCTGTCTTGCGCTGCTGCGGCGACGTCTGAGGCTGCAGCCGGTGCGTCCGGCCCTGCCGCAGCGTTTCTCATGTTTCACCGTCAGCCAGGCCCTGGCGTGGTGGCGTCAGCATCTGGGGGAAGAGGGCAGGGGGCTGTACCGGCTGGAGGACGGGCTGGTGAAAAGTGAAGGCATCCGGCCAGAAGATCGCGAGGCGTCGCTGCAGCGCAACGCGGCAAAAGCGGCACATTTCCTCGCCGCGCTGGAACTCGGAAAGCAGGGCGCCGTCACCCTGTCTCAGGACATACAGTTCGGAACCGTAGAACTCGCACGCAGGGAAGAACGAGCCGCTCCGGCCGGTGTGTGATGTCTGATGGGCATCTCTTATGGGACGTGTGTCCTAATCGAAACATTCTTCAGGGTCATATCCGGCACATAACCGTAGCAAGTCCAAGGCCATGCTGTATCGCTCTCGCTATCGCGCCGGCATCCCCTGGCGTGATCTGCCCGCCCGGGTCGGGGACCGGAAGAACGTGCACCGGCGGCTGCGTCGCTGGTGCGAAAGCGGTGTGACCGAGCGGATTTCCGGCATCTGGCCGCCGGTCACGACAACGAATATATGATGATCGACAGCACGATTGTCCGGGCTCACCAGCATAGTGCGGGCGCCCGTAAAAAGGGGGCGTGGATCAGGCCATCGGCCGATCCCGTGGCGGACTGACTACCAAAATCCAAGCCATTGCCGATGCTTCGGGAAAGGCCATGGGTCCTTCCCTGACGCCAGGGCAACGAGCCGACATCTCGGAAGCAGAACCTCTTCCTGATGAAATCGGGCCCAAAGCCTTTATCGCTGACAGGGCCTACGATGCCGATCCGCTCATCGAAAAACTCAAAGAGCAGCAGATTGCAGTCGTCATCCCTTCAAGGAGAAACTGTCGCAATCCACGGAAAATCAGCTTCCGGCTCTACAAAAACAGAAACATCATTGAACGCTTCTTCCCCAGACTGAAACAGGTCAGGGGCATTCTCCCTCGTGGCCGTTCTGTTCGTCGCCGCAATCATCGGAGCTAACTGACGACGGCCTGGCTGGCGAGCCCCCAGGTACAGGCCTGGCAAAGATGATGGCAAGCACATAAGCCATGCCTCGCATTCGGAAATCAAAAGAAACTGCCCTTATCCCGAAAAAGCAACAAGACGGTTCTTGTTGCTTCAGCCATGTCTCAAATCTTTTCCAGAGCGCTGGTAAGATCTGCGATCAGATCGGCGCTATCCTCCACCCCGGCAGAATAGCGTATCAGGCTCTCTGGGATTCCCGCTGCCACGCGCTCTTCCGCGCTCAATTCCACATGGCTCGTGGTCCTGGGAGGACCGACCAGAGTACCAACCGAACCCAGGCTTGCTGCCTTATGGGCGTAGCGCAGATTTTCCAGCAGGATGATAACTTTGTCGAAGCCACCCTTCACAGAAAAACTCATCATACCGCCAAAAGATTTCATCTGCCGGCTGGCAATCTCATGACCCGGGTGAGTTTTAAGGCCGGGATAGAACACCTTATCGATCTTGGGATGAGTCGACAGAAACGTTGCCACCTTCATGCCATTCTCACTATGACGCCCCATTCTCAACTCCAGCGTCTTCATTCCGCGAAGAATCATGTAGGCTGACTGAGCATGGAGGCTTGCGCCGGTGATTTCACGATAGTGGAAGACCTGGTCGATAAGATCCTTACGGCCGACAGCAAGTCCACCCATTGCATCGGAATGACCATTGAGATATTTCGTCGCGCTGTAAACGACGACATCGGCTCCCAGACTGAGAGGAGTCTGGTTGATGGGTGTGGCAAACGTGTTGTCAACGATGACAATGGCACCATGCTCATGAGCCTTTCTGGCCAGGCGAGCGATATCCAGAACCTTCAGTGTCGGATTGGTGGGAGATTCCAGATAAACGACCTTGCAGCCCTTTGCGATTTCCCGCTCGATCAGATCATGATCCCCGGTCTCGCACAGACACACATTGACGTTTATCTTCGGTAGAAATTCGATGAATATCTTGTTGGTGCCGCCATATGTATCTTTGATGGTGACAACACGATCACCTGGGCCCAGCAATGCCAGCAATGTATTGCTGATCGCGGCCATCCCGGTCGAGAAGCTGGTCGCTTCCTCACCGCCATCCATTATCCTGATCTTTTCTTCAAGAACACGCACTGTCGGGTTTGTATTTCTTGAATAAATATAGCCGGGTTTGGACCCGGTTGCGACGGAGAACCACTCCTCCATATCTTCGTAGCCAAATGCAACCGAATTATAGACAGGCACGCAAATCGCGCCCTCGGAAAATACGTCACTTTCTCCGGCCCAGATCGATTCTGTGCCAACACCCACATTTTTCATATCGTATACCTAAATAGAAGAAATTTCATCAGGAACGAAGCCTGTTAATCCGATTTACGTTGTTGTATCGATACGATTACCTGTCGTCACGCATATATTTTCTCTTTCGTTTTCATATTATGGTAAAACCTGGAGTGCTTCCTGATCACCAGATTATAGGGTCATTTCTGAACATATTTACTGCGTAATTTTTCGATTCTGATATGATATAGATCGTGATATGGATTTTGGTGAGGATTTCCAGCCGATGAAGCTTTATGATCGCATTGATGCGAGTATTCTTGAAATCGTGCAGAAAAATAATCGTCTGACATCACAGGTGATTGGCGATCAGGTCGGGCTTTCCGCCACGGCGTGTCAGAGACGGTTAAAGCGCCTTCGTGATGTCGGTGTGATTGAAGGCGATGTTTCGATAATTTCGGCCCGTGCCGTGGGACGTCCGATTCAGATGATCGTTCTGGTCACACTTGAGCGGGAACGCTCCGACATCATTGACCGTTTTAAAAGAGCACTTCGGATCACACCGGAAATCGTCAACAGCTTTTACGTGACGGGCGAGACGGATTTCGTTCTGTATGTCACGGCACGAAGCATGGAAGATTATGAAGTGTTCACCCGAAATTTTTTCTACGAAAACCCTGATATCAGAGGATTCAAGACTCTTGTTGTGATGGACAGGGTGAAGGCCGGTTTCTCTGTTCCCGTTGAAATCCCGGATGAAGACTGATCCTGTCCTGAATAGGCAGATATAAAATTACTGGTCCTTTCCTGTCTTCATCATGGATTTCCTCCATCGTTCACAGACCATTGTGGCGATAACAGTATCCTGAACACCGGTTCCGGTCAGATCAGCCACCGTCACGTCTTCCGGTGCACGTCGCCCCGCATGGCTTCCGTTCAGTATCGCACCCAACTCGGTGGAACGGGATGGCTCAACCGTCAGGCCGGCCTTCAGGGCATGATGCAGTTCTCCAAGGCGCGCGGTCTGTCTGAGGCTGTCGGCCGCATAGAGCGAAGCTTCAGTAATAATCCAGGGATCGAGTTCATTCTTAAACTCCGCATCGGATCCCATGGCAGTGATATGCTGGCCAGGTTCGATCCAATCGCGCATGAGGACTGGTGTTGTCGCCGGAGTAGTCGTGACGAGGATATCGGCGCCTCTGGCGGCTTCCCGCGGATCATCGCAGGGCCGCACGGGGATGCCATATGTTCTCTCGCACCATGCAGCCGTTTCCTTGCCCTGTTCGGAGCGACGCGCCCAGAGGCGCACCTCAGTGATCGGGCGCACCAGCGTCAACGCCTCAAGTTGCAGACGTGCCTGCAAGCCTGCTCCGTAAATGGCAGCAATATGAGAGTCCGATCGGGACAGCGTGCGAGCGGCTACACCACCGGCCGCAGCGGTTCGTATGTCCGTCAGATATCCATTGTCGAGCAAAACGGCTTTTGTAACACCCGTCTCTGCGCTCAGCAGAACCATCATCCCGCTCAGACTGGGCAATCCCAGAGCGGTATTGCCAAAAAAGCCAGAGCTGATCTTGACGGCAAAACTTTCCACTCCCTTCACATAGGCAGTCTTGACATCGACCTCTCCGCGCTCAGGAATATCGAGCCTGAGAATATCGGGCATCACGACGGCCCCCATAGCCATCATACGAAAACCTTCCGCCACGGCATCGATAAGTGCTGTGTCAGGTTTCATGATATCGCGAAGCTGGATTTCGCTGAGGATCTGCATCGTCATACGTTCCGATATTCGGAAACGAGTTGCCGATGCCGAATCATGTCGATGTTTTTCCCTGATATAATAACGGCCACGGTTCCGGAAACATTCAGCCGGGAACACAGAAGTGCTGCCAGTCCGACGGCACCGGCTCCTTCAACAATTTCCTGTTCTTCCATGTAAGCATGACGGATGCCCCGGGCGATTTCGTCTTCGGTAAGCAGGATGACATCGTCAAGATAGGTTCGACAAAGATCAAACGTGTAACGGTTCGGGATTCCAATGCCGCCACCGAGAGAATCCGCGAGGCCTGGCTCTTCCGTAACAGCGACCGGATGCCCGGCCCGCAGGCTGGACGCCATCGCGGCTCCCTTCTCCATGCTGATTCCAACGACCCGGATAGAAGGTTTGATCGACCTGGCCGCCATGGCGATACCGCCTGCGAGCCCTCCGCCGGAGAGAGGCACGAGCAGGGTATCAACATCCGGTCTGTCTTCGAGAATTTCGAGAGCAATCGTGCCCTGTCCGGCAATGACGCGTTCATCGTCAAATGGCGGAACAGGCAAAAGCCCTTCGGATATAACCAGCCGATCCACTTCGTCCTGGGCATCATCCTGGGAGCGTCCGACAATCCTGACATCCGCGCCCAGTGCGCGCACGGCCACGACCTTGTTTTCGGGAACAAGAGACGACATGCAGACAACGCATGGTTTGCTCATTTCCCGCGCGGCATAGGCCAGCGCGCGGGCATGGTTACCCGTGGAGGCGGCCACCACGCCTTTTGCATGGCGCCCTGACAGCAGCAGAGTATTGGTCGCCCCTCGTAGCTTGAAGCTTCCGGTTGTCTGGCGGGTTTCCAGCTTCAGTAGGATCTCCGCCCCACTCCGGGCCGACAGGGAGGCGGACGGCATCAGCGGTGTACGAACAATATGGCCGTGCAATCGCCGGGAAGCAGCGATCACATCACGAAGTGCAGGCAATGTCATGGTGAAATCACGTCCAGGATGATGAAATGAAGAAGAAACGTCAGGCGGGGAAATGCAGGAGAACGTGTTGCGTCATTCATAGCTTCGCTTCCGGCGCGACAATTTTTCTGATGGTGAGAACAGTCTGCCGTTTCATGCCGCTTCCTGGTCACGGCACCCCGCCGGACATTTTAAGAAATATTCCAGAGCTGGCTTTCTTTTGGAATGCCAGCATATGTGCCGGACAGCATCGTCGAACTACCGGTTCATTTCGTTTCCGGGACTTTAATCCGACAAATCGTTACAGGCGGAGTATATCATATTTATCTGATTATTTTCCTCTTTTTGATGCGTTGACGAGATGAATTTATGTGCATATATGCAGTTTGATGGTGCATTTCATCTCATGATCAATGGAAAAAATTCAGCGAACGTATAAATCGCACGGGAGGAAGGAATATTTTCATGACATTCATGTCGTTGTTTCACGCGAATTTCCGAGGCGATGCCTGTAAGGCGGGAAATCAGCGAAACACGGTTTCCGGCATCGAAGCTGAGATCATAAGTAATTGATCTGCGGATCAGAATACAAAATCCTCAGAGCCGTGGAAGTTTGTTTTGTTTCAGAGGCAAATGTCGTCAGTATATCGCAACGAACATAATGACTTTCTCATATCGACACAGTGTCAGGGGGAGGGAGCGGCCGGATTGATCCGGTGTATGTGCAGATTTTTGTTTATCAGGCGTGTACTAAGGACACAATCAGAGCCTATGCAAAGTGAACGTGATGTCGGGCTTTACCGGCTCTGCGTAAGGCAGACAGTACCGGCGATGCGGGTTGCTCAGGAACCCTGATCCGAACGCAGTGATGCTGCAGCACAAAATGCGAGTATCCTGTGAAATAATGTGCATTATAGCAAAAAAACGCAGAATATCATCCCAAATCCATCGCGATATGATGCCAATCGTTCCTTCTGCTTTGTTATTCTGATCCCGATATGAAATTAGACGGGCGCGGAAGCCAGATACTCCCATAACGACTACAGCCGACCGTTTTATTACGGCAGGTGAGCGCTGTATGTGATCTGCGTTTTCGCTGCCGGTTGTTTCCAGATGAGATGCACGAGCCAGTAGCCATTGGTCGTTGATGAGGAACGTACGGATGAAACAAAGCACCTTGTGCCGCCTGCTGTTATGCACAACGCTGTTTGTATCGGCAGGCAGTACTGAAAGTCGGGCCGCTGGCTTGCAACGACAGGCGTCGGAGGATCCTGTCACCCCGAAAAATGTAAGGGAAAAAAAGAGTTCTGCATCCGGATTACGTGCCCGTCAGGCCATCAAATCTGAAGATGAATCGGTCAATGTCGTCATGCATCGGGCATCTCATGGTTCCAGTGAGGTGATGACGGCGCACGACATCGAAAAATTCGTTCCGGGAACAAACCCTCTCAAGGTCATTGCCCAGCAGCCCGGCGTTCTTTTAACAGCCGCGGACCCAATGGGGCAGGACAGTTGGGCAACGCAGCTTTATGTGCGTGGTTTCTTCCAGAACCAGATCGGTTTTACACTCGACGGTGTTCCTCTTGGCGAGCTGACCTACAGAAATTACAACGGCCTTGGAATCAATCAAGCCATTTCACCTGACAACATCAGCCGCATGGATGTGTCCCAGGGTGCGGGTGCGCTCGATACGCCCAGCACGAACAACCTCGGTGGCGCAATCAGTTTCACTTCCATGGATCCAGCCCACAAGCATCAGGTTGACATCAGTCAGACCTTTGGCAGCAATAGTGCCTTCCGGACATTTGTCCGGATCAATTCGGGTGATCTCAACGCCTCGGGTACGCGTTTCTTCGTTTCCTATGCGCGCAGCAACAGCGATAAATGGAAAGGCTCCGGCCCGCTGTTCGACCAGAAGGTGAATGCCAAGCTCGTTCAGCCGATCGGTGAGCAGAGTGAGATTTCGGCGTTCTTCGACTGGGATGACCAGCAATATCTCAGCTATCAGGATCTCTCGCTCAACTATCTGCACACATTGGGTCCCCGTCTGGATAATTTCTATCCAAACTACAAGGGCGCCTATCTGGCGGCGCAGGGCATTTTCACGAACGGTCAGAACAAAACGAACGATCCCCTGGATGCCATGTTCTATGATTCGAGCGCGATTGCACGGGATTATCTGGGAGGGTTGAAGGCGCACATCACGCTGGCGGACAATTTGACCTGGGACAGCGTTGCCTATGGCCATTCCAACCTCGGCTGGGGCGGTTATGCCAGTCCGTTTGCTTCCTCCCCGAATGGAGCGCCGTTGCGTTATCAGGAGCATCAGGGCTCAATTGCACGATATGGCTTCACGACTGGTGTGACCTATGAGGTTGCCCGCAACACCATCAACACAGGAGTCTGGTATGAGAACAACCGGTACATAATGGATTATTTCGCGTATCAGATGCCTCTTCTCGGAGAAGGCGAGCCCTTGAATCCGCTTTCCATGAGCAGCTTCAAAAATCCTGTCGCCCAGCTTTGGGGGACGACCTACAATACCAACACGTTCGAATATCACCTTCAGGATACATATCATATTCTCAAAAACCTGAGTGTCCATGCAGGTTTCCGATCCATGCTGGTCACGACACATGGTGGCGGAACAGTCAACGACGCCGCCTATACCGGACAATCCCAGCTTCCGTCGGGCTCCCTGACGACGGCAGCAGCCTTTCTGCCGCACATCAGTGCCAACTGGCTATTTCTGCCCGGCCACGAGCTATATTTCGATATATCACAGAACAGGCGCGCCTATGCACAGGGAGGGTATCAGATGGGGCAGGCTTGGGGAGTGACCAACCAGGCAACGTTCCGTGAACTCCAGAAGACGATTAAGCCTGAATCGGACTGGGCCTATGAGCTTGGCTATCGCTACAACTCAAGCTTGCTCTCAGCATCTCTGAACCTCTATCGGGTTAATTTTTTCAATCGTCTCCAATCGATGGCATCTGCATCGATTGTCGATCCGGTTTCCACGGTTGTGAATGTTGGTGCAGTCACAATGAACGGAGTTGATGCCGCCTTTACCATCCGACCGGTAGAGCATCTTTCGATCTATAACAGCGTTTCCTACAATGATTCCCGTTACGGATCAGACATCACAACGGCGGGCGTGGTATATCATCAGGCCGGGAAGAAAGTGGTGAATTACCCGGACTTCATGTACAAAGCGGGTGTTGACTACGCCTACAAACGGATGTCCGCTCATTTCGATGTCAATTACATTGGAAAACGGTATCTGAGCTACATGAACGATACGTCCGTTCCCGGATACTGGATTGCGAATCTCGGCGCGAAATACCAGATCGGAACGAAGGGATTTCTCAAGAACATGACATTCGAATTCAATGTCTACAATCTCTTCAACGCATCCTATATCAGCACTATGGGTGAGAACGGAAACCCGTTCACGGGAGATTATCAGTCGTTCATGATCGGCGCCCCCCGCCAGTATTTCGGAACGGTGCGTGCGACATTCTGAACCTGCCCGTCCTGCCCCATGATTCCATGACCGTTTCTCCTGCTGCGCAGACCGAAGGATCTTTCACATGAGCATTGCACGACTCAGATTCACACGCGAAGAATACGAGGCGCGCCTTGAGAAAACGCGCCGGGAGATGTCTCGTCGCGGCGTGGATCTTCTGATCGTGAGCGATCCGTCCAACATGGCGTGGCTGACCGGTTATGACGGATGGTCATTCTATGTCTATCAGTGTGTGCTCGTGCCGCTTTCGGGCACGCCGGTCTGGTTCGGCCGGGAGCAGGATGCGAACGGCGCACGCCGGACGGCATGGATCAGTGAAGAGAATATTATCGGATATCCGGACATCTATGTGCAGTCACCCGAACGCCATCCGATGTCATATCTGGCAGGCAGGATTGCGGATCGGGGCTGGAAGACGGCATCAATCGGTGTCGAGATGGACAATTACTGGTTCTCAGCGGCGGCTTATGCTGCGTTATGCGCCGGTCTCCCGGATGCACGCTTTTCCGATACAAGCGGTCTTGTGAACTGGCAGCGTGCAATCAAGAGCCCTCAGGAAATCGTCTATATGCGTCGGGCGGGAAAGATTGTCGAAAACATTCATTCCCGTATCTATGAAAAAATTGAACCAGGAATGAGAAAATGCGATCTCGTTGCTGAAATCTATGATGCAGGCCTGCGCGGCACAGCCGAATTCGGTGGAGATTATCCGGCAATCGTGCCTCTGTTGCCGTCAGGAAGCGACGCCTCGGCGCCGCATCTGACATGGGATGACCGGCCCATGCAGAAAGGAGAAGGCACATTCTTTGAAGTCGCCGGGTGCTATAATCGCTATCACTGCCCGCTTTCCCGCACGGTCTTTCTTGGTAAGCCGACGCAGGCTTTCCTCGATGCCGAAAAAGCCACTCTTGAAGGCATGGAAGAAGGACTTCTGGCGGCAAAACCCGGCAACCTGTGCGAGGATATTGCAAATGCGTTTTTTGCCGTTCTGAAGAAGTATGGGATCAGGAAAGACAATCGGACGGGCTATCCGATTGGTCTGTCCTATCCGCCCGACTGGGGCGAACGTACGATGAGCCTCCGACCGGGTGACAAGACAGTGCTGGAACCGGGGATGACGTTCCATTTCATGACCGGCCTCTGGCTGGATACGATGGGTTTCGAGACCACCGAGAGCATTCTCATTACCGGGAATGGCTATGACTGTCTGGCCAATGTGCCACGCAAACTGTTTGTGAAGGACTGAACGGCGCGATATGACCGGAACTCTGCTTGATTCGCCTATTGTGGCAACGATTCCATTTGACCAAGACGGAGTGCATCACGGCTTCCTCCGACTGCCCTACAGCAGGGATGACTCCGCCTGGGGTTCGGTAATGATCCCGATCACAGTAGTGCGAAATGGTGAAGGGTCGACCGCGCTGCTGACCGGAGGAAATCATGGCGATGAATATGAAGGCCCGGTGGCGTTGTTCAGCCTGGCACAGGAGCTGAACTTTTCGCTTGTTTCCGGATGCGTGATCATCGTCCCCGCCATGAATTATCCTGCCTTTCGAGCAGGTACGCGCACCTCGCCAATTGACCGCGGGAACATGAACCGCATTTTCCCCGGCCGGCCCGATGGCACCGTGACAGAGAAGATCGCGGATTATTTCCAGCGTGTCCTGCTGCCGATGAGCGACATCGTTCTGGACTTTCACTCGGGTGGGAAGACGCTGGATTTTATTCCGTTCGCGGCGGCTCACATGCTGCCCGACCGTGAGCAGGAGAAGAAATGTTTTGCCGCGGTGAAGGCGTTTGGCGCACCTTATTCGCTGAAAATGGTTGAGATAGACTCCCGTGGGATGTTCGATACGGCCATCGAAGAAATGGGGAAGGTGTTCATCACGACAGAGCTGGGCGGTGGCGGCACGGTTTCTGCAAGAACAGCGGGGATTGCCAGACGAGGCGTGATGAACGTCCTTCGGCACTTCGGCATTGTCGCCGGTGACGTTTCACCCGCAACAACCCGGTGGCTGGACATGCCGGGAGACGACAGCTTTGTCTTTGCCGAACAGGATGGGCTTCTTGAAATGCTTGCAGATCTGGGGGAACCCGTAAAAAAGGGCGGCATGATTGCGCGTATTCACTGCACGGACAGGATGGGCGTGGCACCAGCAGAAATTGCTGCTCCCTGTGACGGTCTTTTGATTGCCCGTCATTTTCCCGGACTGATCAGGACAGGTGACTGCGTGGCATCGTTTGGTGTCTTGACAGACGAAGCATGACGTCTATGGAGCCCGTGTTTACACCAGACCCGATGATTGCGATTTCAGATGTGTCCCGGGCGTTTAAGGGAACGACTGTTCTGGACCATCTGTCTCTGGATATTCCGGCGGGCCAGAAGGTGGCCCTGCTCGGCCCCTCAGGCTCGGGAAAAACGACGATCCTTCGTATCCTGATGACGCTGGAGACAATTGATTCGGGACAGATCCTTATCGAAGGCGTTCCGATGTATGACACGGCGTCCGGAACGCCACATTTGCTTCCTGAGAACCGTCTTCGGCCAGTGCGCTCCCGGATCGGGATGGTATTTCAGCATTTCGGCCTCTTTCCGCATCTGAGCGTACTCGATAATATTGCGTTCCCCCAGATTTTCAATGGCCGTGCCAGGAAGGCGGATGCGAAAGCGCGGGCGCATGATCTTCTGAAAACTGTCGGCCTCGGAGACAAGGCGTATCTGCTTCCGGACCAGCTTTCCGGCGGCCAGAAACAGCGTGTTGCCATAGCGCGGGCACTGGCGCTGCAACCTGATATCCTGCTTTTCGATGAACCAACATCTGCTCTCGATCCGCAGCGTGTTAGTGAGGTTCTTGATATTTTCAACATGATTGCGGACACAACAGGAACGACCATGCTTCTTGTAACGCATGAAATGGAGTTTGCCCGTCGATTTGCCGATCGGATTTTGTTTTTTGACCATGGCCAGATTGTCGAGGATGGACCACCAGAGATAGTCTTCACGAATCCGAAAGACGCGCGCACCAGGGCTTTTCTCGGCTTGCCCTCATTGAATGCATGAGGGGCGGTATGAGGCTTCTTTCGACAAAGATTTTGACATGCGCCGTGATTATCGGCGTTTTCTTCTCCTTCACCCGGCAGTCGGCCAGAAGTCAGACGGCGGCGGTTTCAGACTCTCCCCAACTGGAAGCATTGAGAAAGCGTGGGTATGTACGGCTCGGATTATCCAACGAACCACCCTGGACAGTCATCGATGCAGAGGGCCGGACAGGAGGGGCCGGCCCGGATCTGACACGTGCTGTTTTCCAGCGCATGGGTGTTCGGGAACTGGCTGGCGTTCTCTCGACATTTGGAGCACTCATCCCCGGCCTGCTGGCCAGGCGCAGCGATGCGATCAGTTCAGGGCTGTTCATCCGACCGGGGCGCTGCCAGGCGGTGGCCTTTTCGGAACCGGATCTTTGTGACCGGGAGGCTCTCCTGATGAAGATGGGCGATCATCCTACCCTGCGCACCTATCGTGACGTGGCGGCCGATGCATCTGTCCGGATCGGAGTGCCTGCGGGGGGCACGGAGCAGCGGGAAGCACAGGCTGCCGGGGTTCCGGCCGACCGGCTGCTTCCGGTGCCTGATGGTCCCAGCGGGATGATCATGCTCCGGGCAGGGCGCATCCAAGTATATTCCCTGCCTGCCTCTTCGGCGCAACATCTGGCCGATCTTTGGCAAGGACAGAAATTTTCTCTGGTCCTGGTCGGGGGTACACCCGTGATGTGTGCCGGAACAGCGTTCCGTCCCGATGCAACAGCACTCAGAAATGCTTATGATCGTGTGCTTGCCACGCTGAAGAGCGACGGGACCTATGACCGGATCCTTCGGGCGCATGGCTTCGATCCGGGATTGGCCCGAGGCCATACGCGCAGGGAACTCTGTGGGGAAGAGGCGCCGTTATGACAGGGCTGGTTCTGTCGGACCTGGCGCGTTCGATCCTGCATGGCCTGGGAATCACGCTGCTTCTCACGCTTTCGGGAAGTGCGCTGGCTTTTGTCTGTGCCTTTGTCTTCGGGCTTGGCCGGATTTCGCGCTGGCGTTCTGTCCGTATCTTCAGCATTGTCTATATTGAAATCTTCCGCGGTACATCGGTGTTTGTTCAGGTCTTCTGGCTTTACTATGCGCTGCCGGCGTTCGGTCTGCTTCTCTCCCCACTATTTGCGGGCATTCTGGGACTTGGTCTCAATGTCGGCGCCTATGGAGCCGAAGTAGTCCGGAGTGCCGTGCAGGCCACGGGTCAGGATCAGTATGAAGCCTGCTATGCACTCAATCTCACGCGGTATCAGTCATACCGGTATATCATCCTGCCACAGGCCTTTCCACGCATGTTGCCTGTGTTCGGAAATAACATGGTCGAGCTGATGAAAGCCAGTTCGATTGTCTCGCTGATCTCGCTTGCAGACATTACGTTCCAGGCGCAGCAGTTCCGGATCAGGACGGGGGAGACCTTTCTGCCTTTTGCCGCAACGCTGATTGTCTATTTCCTTCTCTATCTCGGCATTCTTGCGCTCGTGCAGGCTGCCATGCGGGCTTCCGGTCCGAAAAGCATGAAGGTATAAGATCATGACCTGGGACAACCATTTCATCATCCTGATACTTCCGCGTCTGATGAAAGGATTGCAGATCACCCTCATAGCGACTCTCTGCTCGTTTGCTCTTGCTGCAAGTCTTGGTCTTGTCATAGCGATTCTGGAAAAGACCACGCGTGGTATAGTCCATTTCTGCGTGTCGGGAATCGCTCATTTCATTCGTGGAACGCCCCTGCTCGTCCAGCTTTTCTTTCTGTATTATCTTCTGCCGTACGCGAATATCACCTTGCCGGCGCTTGCCTGTGGCATTGCCGGCCTTGGCATTCATTACGCAACCTATCTGTCCAATGTTTACAGAAGCGGCATCGAAGCCATTCCTGCACTACAATGGGAAGCCTGCACATCGTGTAATCTGACCCGGTTCCAGACCTGGCGTTATATCATCCTGCCACAAGCGATCCGGCCGGTCATTCCTGTCATTGGTAATTACTTCATCGCCCTGATCAAGGAGACGCCACTGCTTTCGTCGATCTCGGTCATGGACATGATGGGAGAAGCAAGCATCTTCGGTGACATGCATTATCGTTATCTGGAACCCATCACCATGGTCGGGGTGCTGTTTCTTGTGATCGGTCTGCTGGCACGTGGAGCCATGATACTCGTGACGACTTCCCTAAGCGCGTTTCGGTTGCGCTATGGAAAGCCTGATAATGGACCGAAGATATCAGAGTATAGTATTGAAATGGATTCATTCCGGGATACTGTGTTGTAAAACAGTATTTCGATTGATTTCTGAAGTAGAGTAACGGCGGATTTTCCTTTACCTATTGAGATGTCCTGTCGGCAGTGCCGTTGTATATTTGACTTGGCTGAGAGCGAAACTTGACCGTATGTTGGAGACAACGGGAATTTTCGTCAGGAAGTCGATCATAAGTTCCTGAAATTTTATCAGGTCTTCCGCCACGACACGCAGCATATAGTCCGACTCTCCCGACATGAGATAGCATTCCATCACTTCCGGACGGTTTCGAACTGCGTTATCGAAAATTTCCAGAGATTGTCTGTCCTGATGCGTCAGGGAGACATGAACAAACACGTTGACGGCCAGGCCGAGGGCAAGCGGATCGACGATGGCGACAGAGCGCTGGATGATGCCCTGTGTCTTCATGTCGTTGAGGCGTCGCCAGCAAGGCGAGGCGGAAATACCAATCATTGTTGCAAGATCGTTGTTGCTGATTTCGCAGTTTTCCTGAAGTAGGTCCAGGATACGGATACTGGCGGCATCCGGTAAGCAAGGGATGGCAGGCAAGATATTCCTCCTTTCTGAAATATAGCGGCTTTTCTTACCTGAATATCCATACATAATGAACAAGATAGATAAAAATTACCTGTATGCACTCTCTAATGTTTCTATCTCAGTAAAACGCGCTGCTTGTTACCCATTCCTGAAGTGTACCGAAGCGCAGAGAAGAACGGATTTCCACTCATGTCAGGCTCAACCGGAATGTCTGCACAGACCGCTGCACTGTCACGTCATGATTCCACAGGAAATGCGACAGGACTCTGGGTCGGCGTAATGATTCTGCTCTGGGGGCTGAGCTGGCCCGCCATGAAAATTGCTGTCGGGCTGATACATCCCCTCTGGATGGCAACACTGCGCTTTGCAACGGCTGGCCTGTGCCTTTTCCTGTGTCTTGCCTGGCGGCGTGAACTGAAACTGCCAAAGCGGGGTGACTGGCCCATCCTCGCAAGTATAGGCGGCTTGCAGATGATGGCGTTTACCGCTCTTGGTGTGACCGCTATGCAATATATCGATGCAAGTCATGCCGCGCTTCTTGCTTACACGACGCCCTTATGGGGCCTGCTCGCGGGTTGGATTCTCTTCAGGGAAAAGCCGACATCAATGCAGCTTGTGGCGTTGCTTGTGGGGATGAGTGGCATCGGCCTGATCTGCTCTCCTCTTGAAACGGACTGGCACCGTCCCGGCGCTTTGACCGGCGCCGGGATGTTGCTTCTCGCAGCAATTGGATGGTCGCTCGTGATATTACATGTGCGTCGTCATCAGTGGGTTTCGCGTCCAATTGATCTGGCGCCATGGCAGATGCTTTTTGCGACTGCCGTTCTGTCCGTGATTTCACTGGCAGTTGCAGGAAGGCCTCATGTCACGCAATGGACGCCGGAACTCTGCATTTTACTTCTGTTCATTGGTCCCATTGCGACATCTTTCTGCTTCGTGATTTCGGCCGAGGTGGGGCGTCGCGTCTCAACTTTCATTATGTCGAATATCACGCTGGGGGTGCCGGTTATCGGTGTTATTGCCTCTGCGGTGTTTCTGCATGAACGCATCACTCCGATCCTGATCGTCGGACTGGGTCTTATCATTGGCAGCGTCATTTTCGCGACGTATGTCGGGCGAAAAACACACCCAATTCATAAATGAATTCCAGGTTCAGGACTGGTTTGTTTCAGTCGCGAACATGCGTATAAACTGTCATCAGAACTTGTTTTGTGAAATCGTGGTCACTGCATGCAACAAAGGCAACTGGATGGCAGGACACCGGATCAGATCGCCAGACAAGGGTCTCGGGAGCATGCCCCCGAGACCCTTGTCATCCCATCAACCCCAAGCCATAAAAAACGGGAACTCTCCTTTTGAGTGGATACAAAAAGGGGGGCACGTCAGCGCCTATGACCGCCTCCAACTGATGGACAAGGCGGCTTATCTGGAGTTCGTCGTCGAGATCATCCGCCGCCGTAACGGGGCTAAAGGCTTCGAGGTTCTGTCCAGACGCTGGGTCGTCGAACGTACCTTCGGTTGGATGACCCGCTGGCGACGCCTTGTGCGCGATTACGAGCGCCGCATCGACGTCTCACAAGCCATGATCCTCGTCGCCATGGGCGCCAATCTCATCCGAAGAAACGCTCACCCATGACTTTCCAAACAGGCTCTGAAAACACCAACCCGGACGCAATGCCGCATCCTGAATATGAAATAATTCAGTCTACATTTTATTTGTATTTTTTATTAAATTTATAATATTATTCTTTCTCTTATATAAAATACAGCCAACAATATGGCTTTGTTGCGCAAATACGTGGGAGGGATTCCCTGTTTGAATCCAGTTTGTTAGCTGGTTTTCATGAGCAAGCCGCAACCCACGGGCTACCGAACGACGAACTGGTCCTCCTACAACGCAGCGCTGAAGAAGCGTGGATCTCTGACGGTGTGGTTTGACCCATCCATGAATTGGGAGGGGCTTCCGACAGGACGCCGTGGTCGTCAGCCGGGTTACAGCGATGCTGCGATCCAGACCTGCCTGACGCTGAAAGTTCTGTTCGGTTTTGCGCTGCGGCAGACGACGGGTTTTGTCGAAAGTCTCCTGCGTCTGGCCGGACTTGCGTGGTCCGTGCCGGATTTCAGCACGCTGAGCCGCCGGCAGAAATCCCTGACGGTCGATATTCCTTATCGCGGTGCGGACGGTCCGCTCCATCTTCTGATCGACAGCACCGGAATCAAGGTCGAGGGAGAAGGTGAATGGCACAGGCGCAAGCACGGCGGTTCGAAACGTCGTATCTGGCGCAAACTTCATATCGCGATCGACGAAGGATCTCTGGAAATCAGAGCTGTTGAAATCACGAAAAACAATGTCGGTGATGCTCCGGTTCTGCCGATGCTTCTGGGGCAGATCTCCGATGAAGAGGATATCGCCAGTGTCACGGCTGATGGCGCGTATGATACAAGGAAATCCCATGAAGCCATTGCCGAACGTGGTGCTCAGGCTGTCATACCTCCTCGAAAAAACGCAAAGCCATGGAGCCCCACATCAGCGGGAGCCCTTGCCCGAAACGAAACACTGCGGGCCTGCAGGCATCTCGGACGGGCTATCTGGAGACGGTGGAGCGGTTATCATCGACGAAGCCGCGTCGAGACAAAGATGCACTGCATCAAGTTGCTGGGCCAGCGTCTGACAGCACGCGATTTCGACCGTCAGATCACCGAAGTTCACATCCGTGTTGCTATCCTTAACCGCTTCACAGCACTCGGAACCCCAATTACCCAGGCGCTCGCGTAACAAAAACCATAAAAGCGTTCAGTTCGACCAATCAGTGAATTGTGCAACAAAGCCCTTGCGGGAGACAATCAAGCCTGCCCAAAAGGAAACCTGCGATGACTGAAGAACCACAGAGGGCGAAGCTTGATTTTAGTGATTTTGGTCGGGAGGTCCAAACGCAAAAAAGACCTGCTGTAGACAAAGCCACAACGGCAGCGGCTGTTGATGATGCCAGAAGGGCAGGCTTCACGGCACGGTCTGACCGGGTGAAGGTGGACGGACGCTCGCTGAGACGCACAGGTCGATCCGCTCAGCTGAACATTAAGGTTAAACCTGAGACCCGTGTGGCCTTCTTCGAAATGGCGCTGGACTTCCATGACACCCAGGAGTTTGTCGACCATCTTTTGATGCTTTACGCGCGTAAACGCAAAAACAAGAGTGGCGACTAACACAGCAACGGCAAAAGACTTTTCCCGCGAGCCGCGATAAGAGCAGACGCCATAAAGAGTGAAGCAATCTTTATAGCGGCCCGCACTGGTTAGGCTCTCCATTATCGATTTAGACGAGATACTTCACACGTCAGAATATAAGCGAATTAAGAATCATGTCGGCAAAAGAACAAATAATAAAACTGTGCTCTTATTACGTACTTAGTGGATTGGGCACGGCGGTTACAGTCTATTTCACCGCAATGTCAACGGCAGCCGTATATCAAATACGACGAATACCAAAAGGTGGTAATATTTCTCGCGACAAACTGATAGAAGAAACCAATAAAACTAAAGATTGGCTTCTTTTTTGTACTGTCCCCATTTCATGCGCTTTTGGATCTTGGATGATGGTGACTAAGACCATCCCAGATTGTCCTCTGTGGATTCCTGTATTATGCTTTTCTGGAAGCATTTTAATTTCGGGAGCATTTTTTTTACGATGGCCTGAAATAATCAGACGGATACGAAAAAAACCAGCGCCAGCGACGAGTTCTTCTCCGCAAAGAAAGGGCCTTATAGGAGCTGCTTGGAATTTCATAAACTTCAAGACTATTGACAGTAATTACCCAATAACAGGCATCATTTTATATTTTGTTGTCTATGTTACGATTTTATCGCTCGCGCTCTCCAAGTCAGCATCCTGGATTTTAACGCAACTTCCACGTGTCGAGCAGAAAATAATCACGAAAGAAAAAACATTCACTGACATAAAGCACAAATTTCCGCTGAATCCGGCAGGGAAGGGGGCTCCATCGTCATCCCCTGCAAAGTTCGACGCCTCCCCCCAATGAGAGAGACGCCTCGAAGAGAGAACCCGACAGTCTGAGCAATTGCCTGTCTCCGGGCATATTAGGCCTCAGAAATGCGAACTGAACTTGACTCGCTCCGGCCTTTTGTTCTCTTTATGTTCTTGTTTTTGAGCGAGGACACACCATGGCCGGGAGAACAGCCGATACGCTCGCGCTCCTGCGCGATGAGATCCGCCGCATGGAGCGGCATCACGCCGTTGCCGGGGTGGACGCCTATCTGCCGACAGGATTCACCGCTCTTGATGCGCGGCTGGGCGGGGGCCTGAGCCGTGGCCGCGTCCACGAGCTCCTCGGAACCGGCTGTGACCGTGTCCTGCTCGCCCGCCCCACGCGGTTTGTCGCCCACGTTCTGGCCCGGATACCGGGCCAGGTGGTCTGGCTTGCAGCACACCATCTCAACCTGCATGCAGCCGGACTGCAGGGCGCAGGCCTCGCGCCGGGACGCCTGATCTGTGTGCAGAGCGAGACCCGCGATCTTCTGCCGCTCTGCGAGGACATCCTGCGCGAGCGCGGGGTGGCGGCGCTGGTCTGCGATCTCTGTGTTCCGCTCTCCCTCACCGCATCACGTCGTCTGCAGCTTGCGGCCGAAAGCTCCGGCACCACGGGTTTCCTGCTCCGCCCTGCCCCGAACGGTGCAGTACCGCCCCCCAGCGCCTGTGAAACCCGCTGGCGCATCGGCGCGGCGCGCCCGGTGTCGCTGAACTGCGTGATCGGTCCGGAACACTGGCGCATCGAGCTGCTTCGCAGCCGGGACGGACGCGCTTTCACCTGGACATACGGATTACCCGGTCATGCGACGGATCCTCTCGATCTGGCTTCCCCTGTGGCACACAGATCTGTGGCGGCGTCGCCACCCGCAGGAGATCATCGGGAGGGGGCTTGTACTGCATGAGCATGATGGCCGGCGCCCCGTGGTGATGGCGGCCGATGTGATGGCCCGGCAGTCTGGTGTCCGCCCTGGAATGACACTGGCCCATGCCCGGAGCCTGATCGCCGACCTCGCAGCATTTGAGGGCAACCGGGAAGCGGATGAGGCCGCTCTGGAGCGACTGGCGGCATGGTGTCTGTGGTTGTGCCCACTGACGTCAGCGGATCCGCCGGACGGCGTATGGTGCGATACCAGCGGCTGCGCCCATCTGTATGGCGGCGAGGACGCCATGCTGGCGGTTGTGCGCGAACGGCTGGAAGCGCTGGGCTATCATATCCGCCTCGCCCTTGCGGACACGCCTGGCGCTGCGCACGCGCTGGCGCGCTTCGGACGTGAGCGGGACACACTCGTTCCATCGCGCGGCACGGCTGCCGCTCTCGATCCCCTGCCCGTTGCGGCCCTGCGCCTGCCGACCGAAACCTGCGAGGGGCTGATCCGCCTCGGGTTTACCAGGATTGGCGATCTGCGGCGCACGGCCCGCGCGCCTCTGACACGGCGTTTCGGGGATCTTCTGATGCACCGGCTGGACGAGGCGCTGGGCGTTCGGCCCGAACCCATCCGTCCGGTCATTCCGCTCGATGCCATCCGCGCGCAGCGCCAGATGGTGGAACCGATCGGCACGGCCGAGGCTCTGGCGGTGGTGATCGCTGAACTGGTGGACGAGATCTCCGAGATCCTGCACCAGCGCGGTCAGGGCGCACGGCAGCTCGATCTGGTCTGCGAGCGTGTCGATGGCACGCTCCAGCCGGTGCGCGTGGGCACCGCGTCGCCCGTCGATCAGCCAGCCCATCTGCGCCGCCTTCTGCAGGAACGGATCGCCGTCATCGAACCGGGTTTCGGGATCGAAGTGATGACGCTCACCGTCTCCCACCATGAAGCGCGGCAGACCACGGGCGACCAGACCGTGCTCGGGCGCGGACAGGCTGGGGGTGGCGATCTCGCCTGTCTGGTGGACCGCCTGTGCAACCGTGTCGGCGCGTCACGGGTGTTCCGCCTTACGCCACGTGCCAGCCAGATCCCTGAGCGCGCTCAGGCACAGTCCCCTGTCACACAGGAGGCGGCCGAGCCGACATCTACCTTTTCTTTCGTCCGCCCCATCCGACTGCTCGATCCGCCAAAGCCCTTACGTGTCGAAGCCGGGACCGAAAGTGGCGCACCGCAACGCTTTGTCTGGGACGGCCGCACGCATCGCGTGCGGGGCGCAGACGGTCCTGAGCGCATCCAGGGGGAATGGTGGCTCTCGGACAGCGAGTTTCACGCCGCCCGCGATTACTGGATTACCGAGACTGAAGATGGCGAGCGCTTCTGGCTGTATCGCCAGGGCGACGGCACGCACAGCTGGACAGGGGATGGAGCATGGTTCCTCCACGGGCTGTTCTGATGAATGGGGCAGACGAAACGAAGGAAGACCTGTCACCGGCCTCGCCGTCCGAGATCGCCGAGGCGCTGATTCATGGACTTCGCTATGACGGACGACGGCGCGTGCATGATGCCGACGAACTGATGGCCCGCGTGGTGGCCGAACGTCTGGTGGAGCATCTCGAGCGCAGCGGCTTCGTGCTGTGCCGCAGGCCCGGCGCCCCGCAGCCCGACGCGACGCCGCACCGGCATCCGCACGGGAGATGAGGCATGCTCTCATCCGCCTATGTGGAACTGCAGGCCTGCACGAACTTCTCGTTTCTGCGTGGCGCCAGCCATCCTGAAGACCTGTTCGCCCGTGCGGCGCGGCTTGATTATCCGGCGCTTGGTATCACCGACCATGGCACGGTCGCCGGCATCGTCCGCGCTCATGCCGCCGCACAGACCCAAGGGGTCCGGTTGCTGCCCGGCACACGTGTGGAGCTGTGCGACGGCAGTGTTCTGCTGGCCTATCCGGTGGACCGGGCAGGCTGGGGCCAGCTGTGTCGCCTGCTGACCCTTGGCCATCGGCGCGGCGAGCGCGGACGGCTCGATCTGACCTGGAGTGATTTGACGGGCGAGCGCGCCTCCCGCCTGCTGCTGCTGCTTTCTTCGGACGCCCCGTATGCCGTGCTGCAGGAACGGCTGGATGCTCTCACGCGGATCCGCCGTCACTGCACCGGGATATGGCTCACCCTGAGCCGTCACTGGCGGGCAGGCGATACGGAACGCCTGAACACGCTGGAGCGGATGGCCGGAGCGGCTAACGTCGCGACAGTCGTGACCGGCGATGTGCTCTATCACGCGGCCGACCGCAGTGTGCTGCAGGATCTGCTTACCGCCATCCGGCACAATGTGAGCATGGACGCACTCGGCGCGCTGCGCGAGCCATGGCGGGATCGCTATCTGCGCGGCCCGGCTGAAATGGCCTCGCTCTACCGGGGCCATGAAGCGGCGCTGGCCCGCTCGGGCGAGATTGCCTCTCTGTGCCGGTTTTCGCTCAGTGAACTGCGTTACCAGTATCCGTCCGAGACCGATGTGGAGGGCGAAGACTCTCAGGATACGCTGGTTCGTCTGGTGCGCGAGGCGCTGCCGTCACGCTATCCGGCCGGTGCACCCAACGATGTGCGGCGCCAGCTCACGCATGAACTCAGGCTGGTCGGTCAGCTTGGCTATGCGCCGTATTTCCTGACGGTCAACACCATTGTCCGCCATGCGCGCGCCATCGGAATCCTCTGTCAGGGACGTGGCTCGGCCGCCAACAGCGCCATCTGCTTCGTGCTCGGGATCACCGCCATTGATCCGGTGCGCTCCGGTCTGCTCTTCGAGCGGTTCATCTCGGTGGAACGGCGTGAACCGCCTGACATTGACGTCGATTTCGACAGCGACCGGCGTGAGGAGGTCATCCAGTGGATCTACCGGCGCTACGGCCGCCAGCGGGCGGCCCTGTGCGCGACCGTGATGCGCTATCAGCCGAAAGGCGCGGTGCGCGACGTCGGCAAGGCGCTGGGCCTGCCCGACGATGTGCTGGGCCTGCTCTCGAAACATCTTGCGTCCGCGCTGGACGATCAGGGAAAGCTCGAAACCCGCGCAGGAGAGGTCGGCCTCGATCTGCGTGATCGGCGTCTGTCTCTGACGCTGTATCTCGCCCGCCAGATCCTGGGCTTTCCGCGTCAGCTGGGAACACATCCCGGTGGCTTCGTCCTCACCCATGACCGGCTGGACGAACTAGTACCGATCCAGCCGGCGGCGATGGAGGATCGTCAGATCATCGTCTGGGACAAGGACGACATTGACGAACTGCGCTTCATGAAGGTCGATGTTCTCGGCCTCGGCATGCTCGGCTGTCTGCAGCGCGCCTTTGATCTTCTGGTGCGGCACGGGCGCCGCGCCTATGACATGGCGACGATCCCGCCCGAAGACGAACAGACCTACGCGATGATCGCTCGTGCCGACACGCTCGGCACCTTCCAGATCGAGAGCCGCGCCCAGATGGCGATGCTCCCGCGCACCCGGCCACGCACCTTCTACGATCTGGTGATTCAGGTGGCGATCGTGCGGCCCGGCCCCATCCAGGGGGATATGGTCCATCCCTATCTGCGCCGCCGCGAAGGTCTGGAACGGCCTGATTGTCCTTCGCCGGCCCTGCGCCGGATCCTCGGCAAGACCCTGGGCGTGCCATTGTTTCAGGAACAGGCGATGCAGGTCGCCATTCATTGTGCGGGCTTTACGCCGAGTGAGGCCGATCAGTTGCGGCGCGGCATGAAGATGCGCGATCATACGGCGTCGATCGCCGATTTCCGTGAGAAGATGGTGCGCGGCATGGTGGCCAACGGCTACACGCAGGAGTTCGCCGAGCGCACCTTCCGACAGCTGGAAGGATTTGGTTCCTACGGATTTCCCGAGAGCCATGCGGCAAGTTTCGCGCTGATCGCCTACGCTTCGTCGTGGCTGAAAAGCCATCACCCGGACGTCTTCTGCGCCGCACTGCTCAACAGTCAGCCCATGGGGTTCTATGCTCCCGCCCAGATCGTCCGCGATGCCCGCGAGCATGGGGTCGAGGTGCGACCGATCTGTGTGAACCAGTCCCGCTGGGACTGTACGCTTGAAGGTCGGCCGGGCAGTGCGCGGCTGGTCGTTCGGCTCGGTCTGCGGCTGGTGAAAGGACTGGCGAACGCGGACGCCGCCCGTCTGATTGCCAATCGCATGCCTCTTTATGAAAGTGTCGAAGACGTCTGGCGTCGAGCGGACGTTCCAACGGTCGCTCTTGAGCGCCTGGCCGAAGCGGATGCGTTTGCCAGCCTGAACTGCGATCGCCGCACGGCCCTGTGGCAGATCAGGGGGCTGGCGGATGAACCTCTCCCTCTGTTTGCAGCGGCAGATCGCGGACGTAACCGGCCTGCTCCGGAAGTCATTGAACCATCCGTCATCCTGCGCCCGATGACCGAAGGCTCGGACGTTGTGGAAGACTATCTCGCGACCGGCCTGACCCTGCGGGCACATCCTCTGGCATTCCTGCGCGAGGGGCTTACGGAAAGAGGCATTATTCCCTGTGAGGATCTCGCGACATCACGGGACGGAACCCGTGTGGTGATTGCGGGCCTCGTGCTGATGCGTCAGCGCCCCGGTACGGCAAAAGGCGTGATGTTCGTCACGATCGAGGATGAAACCGGGGTGGCCAGCCTGATCCTGTGGAAAGACCGGATCGAAGCGCAACGGGCCATCGCCATGGGGGCGTCGCTGATGATCGTTCACGGCGCCCTGCAGCGCGAAGGCGATGTCATGCACGTCGTGGTCCGAAACCTTGAAGACGGGACCATGCTGCTTGGGCTGATCGGAGAGAATGATAGCAGGCCGGTTGCGGTCAGGGCCAGAAATTTCCATTAGTCACGACATTCGCAAGCAACTTCATTTTTTAGATATCGGGTATCTACACGCTACCGGCTATCTGTGGGATACCGGATATCTGAAAGCTTGCAGCTATCTCGCACAGGCTTATGTCAGGCCTATTGCCATGGCGATCTGCTGCCGAACTTCCGCCAACTCTTCGGAAGTGATCCACGATGTCGTTGGCTTGATGCGGGCTTTGGAAGTCGTCGTCACAAGGTGCGAGACGACAACGCATCGCTTCGAACAGCCGTTCTCATTGGTCGGCTCTATCACGACCGACAAATCCGGTATTGCCAGATCTTCGTCTTCCGTAATCGGCACTAGAATCACATTTGGATAACCCGGCGCGAACAGGTCGGTTTCCTCAACAACCACAGCCGGTCGGCGCTTGTTCGGCTCCTTTGGGAGCGCGTCGCCACGCCAGTCCGCAACGACAATCTGTCCTGGGGTCAGACCGGCGGGCTTCCTCTTAGCCTTCTGCACGTGGCGTTCCCCAATCCTCGTAAAATGCAGCCGCATCCGGGTTACTGGCGACGCGCCGACCAACTGCCGCACTAGCCTCCCTAATGCGCTTCCTCTTCAGATCACGCGCTCGCGCCTCGGCGATCTGCCTCAGAAGACGTCCCAACCCAACACCCATTATTTTGGCCTCGTCCTCAAGAATTTTCCTTGTAGGCGCATCCAGCCTAACAGAGATCGGCGCTATCATATCAACCTCCTTCGTTAGTCTCAACTTCGACTCCTCTAATGTAGTCGCACCGAAGAAGTGCCGCAACGCTTCCGTTCACCACAAAAGGTGGAAGTAGGGGGTGTCCGAAAGAGGATCGTTGGACGGACTGTCCCGGACAAGTGCAACACGTCATGGAATACAGCCGTGTGCTGTGTCTCATAAAGGTGGTACCATATGTTTTGCAGTCATGGGGCCTTATACG
>NZ_WOSX01000046.1 GCF_011516735.1 Acetobacter fallax
TATGTTCACGTCGGGCAATACCAGTCCATGTCACCATTCACTCCATCTCTTCGTAAAGACGGATGAATCACAACAGGCTGGTATTGTTCAAAAACTTTCGGATCGGACTCTCAGAATTTTGAAACAGCTTCCAAGAGGAACAAAGTCTTTTCATGAGTGGTTTTGAGTGAAACAAGCCCTGCTGACCCTCTACCCGATCAGACAGGACTATCTATGACAGGTAAGCGAACTGAAGCGTTTGATGCGATTGTCCTGGGAGCCGGAGCCGCCGGTCTCATGACGGCCCTGACCGCCGGACAGCGCGGAAAGCGGATACTTGTGCTGGAACATAATGACGAGCCGGGACGCAAAATTCTGATTTCCGGTGGCGGGCGATGTAACTTCACCAACATTCATGTCGAAGCCCGGCGATTTATCTCCTCAAATCCACATTTCGCCCGGTCAGCACTGGCACGCTTCACGCCAGCCAGTTTCCTGGACATGATCGCAAAGCATCACATCGCCTGGCATGAAAAAACGCTGGGCCAGCTTTTCTGCGATGGTTCGGCTCGGGCTATCCTCGCCATGCTGCTGGATGAATGTGCTGCCGGTGATGTCACGCTTCGCCTGAGCGAGACGATTCAGGATGTACGTCATAATGGCAGGTTCACCGTTAAAACTGACAACGGGACTTTCGAGGCGCCGGCTCTGGTTCTTGCATGCGGTGGCCTTTCGATCCCGAAACTCGGCGCGACCGGTCTGGCGCACCGGCTGGCCGGACAATTTGGTCTCCCTGTTGTCCCGCTTCATCCCGGTCTCGTGCCACTTCGTGTTCAGCCCGATGCACTCGAATGGATGAGAGATCTGGCTGGCGTTTCCCTTCCTGTGCGTGTTGCCTGCGGTAAGGTGGCATTTGAAGAGGCCATGCTGTTCACGCATCGGGGGCTTTCAGGGCCGGCGATTCTGCAAATCTCATCTTACTGGCGTTCCGGGCAGCCGCTCCTGGTAGATCTCCTGCCAGGACAGGATGCGTTCTCGAGTCTCAGAACGGCAAGAAGCAGCCGTTCCCGTGCACATGGAATCGCTGTGCTCTCTGACTGGTTGCCCCGCCGCCTCGCGGAACTGCTGGGACCGAAATTACTGGGCGAGAAAGCTGCCGGGGAATGGCCGGATAAGCTTCTGCGCGGTGCAGGAGCGGCGCTGAAAACGTGGACCATTACACCTGAAGGCAGCGAGGGCTACGTAAAAGCAGAAGTCACGACAGGCGGGATAGATACCCATGCACTGTCTTCCCGATCAATGGAAGCAACAGGCGTTCCCGGACTTTACGCAGTCGGGGAAGCTGTCGACGTCACAGGCTGGCTCGGAGGATATAATTTTCAATGGGCCTGGGCCAGCGGGCACGCGGCAGGAGAGGCGATTGCCAGATGAATCTGCACCCGGATGGGCTTCAGAGCGTTAGCGCATTATAATGGCTGTTCAATCCGGGATGGCGAACATTTTATGGATCGCCCGGCCCAGGGAGACATGAGGTTGCTACTGTAATGATGTCGCATTTGTTTCATGCCCGCTTCCACAGGCACGTGAGGAAAATTATTGCCGGCGTGGCGGTGCTGGCACTCTCCGCATGCACTGGCCAGGCCGGCACGCCAGTCGCCCCTGGATCTTATCCGCCCGGTACTCCGCTGGGTGGCACGTGTAAGGCCGGTTTTTATACATGTCAGCTTCCGCTGGCGTCACCTGCTGGCGCGCCATGCAGTTGCCCCGGACTCGGCGCAGCCTCTTATGGGAAAGTGTACCAGCGGTAAAAAAATCTTTCATTTTCGTGGCGCCATGCCTGTGGAATTTGCCTTTCAGTCGTGCGGACGTTACGTCGGCTGACGGCACGGCGGCGTGGCGCGTCATGCTGCGCGAGTAATATAGCCCACGTGAACTGGTCAGCAGAGAGAGACGACACCACATGAGCCCCAGCGATGACAGTTTTCGGTCACGGTATCCTGCCGAATTCGGCGGTGAACGCTCTGCGGGGCCTCGTCTGACATCCATCATCCGCCTGGCGATATGGTCGGTGTTGTATTTTCTTTTTTATCTCGCCCAGCAACTGGCCGAACTTCTGGCTCCGCTTGTTCTCATTCTCGGTATTGGCTGGGCGGCTCTGCCGCATGTTATCGGAGCTGTCTCATCTGGTGCGGCCAGTGTTGATGCGCAGGCGCGTGATGTCATGTCTCATGTCGCAGATGCAATTCCCGGTCAGATCATGGTGGGATCGCATCTGCTCACACCCTCAGGTCTGATCTTTGATGGCATTTTGCTCATGGCGATTGCTGCTTTGGGGGCAACACTCTCCGCCATCGCCGCCCGATCCATGTGACAGATGATCGCGGCCCCGATCTGCCGGGCGTCGCGATATCTTCTTCACAGCAGATTAAGCGCGGGCCAGATTTCGCGCAGCGCACCGAACCAGTGCCAGAACGCAGCCAGTCCCATACCCGCGCACACTCCGCTCGCAATCCATGCTTTCTTCCAGAAAGCTGCCTGTTCCAGCATCGGGCGCGGTTTTTCAGTCTGTGGTAACGCAGAACCTCGCCGTAAAATGTCGCTGCGAAGTCTTTCTGTGACATCAACGGTCGGCAGGACGTGACGTGTTTCAGCCTTATCTGCTTCTGCCGGTAAGATTTCAGCTGTATCAGAATGCGTTTCCGGCGTTTCAGCGCTGCTGACTTTCGCCCAGACCGGCAGTTCGTCGTCTTCTTCATGCCCGGGCTCAGGTTCGACCAGATGCTCTTCGGGCTGCTGATCCCGCTCCCAGGCCGGAACCCACGGAGCAGACGCTTCCTCCTGTTTCGTTTCGTGAGATGGAGATTTTGAATGTGGAGCAGGATTTTCCGTATGCGGAAAAGTCTGAGGAAGATGATCTTCGACCGCATCTTCGGTGCGCGCTGCCCGAAGACGAGCAACGACATCATCAAAGCGACCCGGAACCGGGTCTGTACCGGATTGCTCATGTTCTGCCGCTGATGCAGGCGCGAAATCGTCAGCGACAGGAGGCTGCACCGATTGACGTTTGTTACGCTGCATCAGGGCATGGAGATGTTCCGGCTCCATGGTGTCGAGGTTTTCTGGCTCATCAGCCTGGCTTTCATGCTCATCGGTATGCTGATGCCAGGATGAGTGAGCAATCTGATCTTCAAGCGCAGCTTCGTCCCAGGCCGACATTTGCGGAGATTGTGACGTCCGCCTTTCATTCGCGTTCTGTGCGAGAGCGTCGTCCAGAAAACTGAAGTGAGTGTGCTCAGTTTCTGATTCAGACACAGGTGTGGTGAGTGGAGACGGGGCTCGCGGATCTTCCTGGTGGATCTTGTGAACTTCAGCCTGAGAGTCCGCAGACCCGTGGGCATCCGACGTAAGGTGATGACTGGTGTCTGATAAAGGCTCTGTGACAGTTGCAGATTCAGGTGCCGTGACGAGGGAAAGAGACTCTCTGTCTGACTGTGAAGGCTCTTCGATCTGTAACGCTGTGTCCGGTTCATCCGGCCAGGATTTCGGTTCGCGAATATCCGGAGACTGTGATTCTTCAGAAGACGCATGTGGTGCGTGATTTTGTGCCGGGACAGAAGCCGAAGCGTCTGGCTCTGTTACCGGCGCCCCGGTAACGAAAACAGCTTCAGCCCTCTGTGGGGCCGCTTCTTCTGACTGTTGCCTGACTGCATCCGGGATTTCACCGGTCTTCAGTTCCGGCTCTGCCGATGAGGGGACGTTCTTCTCTGAAACCGGAGCCGTAACGGAAGGCGTCTCAACCGGAACAGGGGATGCAGCTTCCGGTGCCGCCACAGTAATCGCCGGAACGACCCAGCTCGTCCCACAGCTCGCGCATTTAAGTACGCGTTCCCTCTTCAGGTATGATCCTGGCACGTTGTATTTAACGCCGCAGGACGGACAAACGATTAGCATCCGGCTTCCTCATTTTCGCCACAGGAGGTCCCGTCTTCCCATGGCATAATCAATCTTTGTTAACAGTATGCCTCTGATCAGTTCCTAATTTCTAAACGCGATAGAACGATCGCGAAAGGCTTCAGCAAAAGAGCGTCGACACCGCCATCTGCGCTGCGTTATGCTAATTTGTGTCTGTTCGTAACCCCGTTTTCTCAAGACTGGTTCTGCGTGCGTCGTTATGATTCGGCTTCACAATGTTACGTGGCGGCATGCCAGTCAGATAAGGGGCCGACGCGGAGAAACTCTTTCGGCTCTTCCTGCGATCAGTTTTTCAGTGGCACAGGGTGAATTCAGGTGGCTCCTCGGGCCATCAGGAGCCGGAAAGTCATCGCTTCTCAGATTGCTTCATCTTGAAGCGCTGCCTGTGTCCGGCCAGCTCGAACTGCTCGGCACGGACATAACTCCCGGAACGACACGCTCTGTCCTGGCCCGTCTCCGACAACGAATCGGAATGGTGCATCAGGATTTTCGCCTCATGCCAACGCTTTCCGTCGCCGATAACGTCGCCCTGCCGCTGCGTCTTCAGCGCCGGCATGAGGCAGATGTCGTCACGGAAGTCGATGCGATTTTGAACTGGGTCGGCCTGACAACACGAAAAAATGCGCGCCCGGTGGAGCTTTCAGGCGGCGAACAGCAGCGGACGGCTATTGCGCGTGCCGTCATTGCCCGGCCGGACCTGGTGCTTGCTGACGAACCCACCAATGCGCTGGAAGAGTCTCAGGCAAACCGTGTGATCGGCATGCTCAGGGACATTGCGGCGATGGGTACCAGCGTTATTGTCGCCACGCATAACGATGCGCTGGTGCGCCGCTTTCCCGCGCCAGCCCTTCGTCTCAACCATGGCCGGCTGATAAACGATGAGTGACCGTCGGGGACGGGTGCGTGACGGACTTGCGCTTGCTCATGCCCTTCCTGACCGCAGTCTTGTTGCGATGGTCGCCGCAATGAGTCTGCTGGCGGCGCTCACCTGGGCCGGAGTCTTTGGTGCGCAGTCTTTGTCGGCCCGATGGGCGCAGGGCGCGGAAAATCTTATAACGGTGCAGGTACCTGATCCTGAAAAGCCGGCGACACAGGCCGGTACGACAGAGAGACCGCCGGACAACAGACAGAACCAGGCAGGCAGTCAGCGTCCACGGATCGATGCCGTGATGGAGGCGCTGCAGGGGCAACCTGACGTCTCCACCGTTCACCGGCTTAATGCGCAGGAACTGGATCAGCTCCTTACGCCCTGGCTTGGCAGTTCCGGTGCCGCCGCACTGCCGCTCCCTGGTGTGATAGAAATTCATCTTGCCCCGGGCATGAATCTGACAAAAGACGTTTCGTCCCGAATAGCTGCTCTGGCACCGGGAACGCTGATCGAGCGGAACGATGACTGGCGACGGCGGCTCCAGGTTGTCGCGCGAAGTCTCGTTGCCTGCGCAGCGCTGGCTATTATTCTGGTCAGCGGTATCGGCGCCGCAGTGATTGGCATGGCAACCCGGCTTGGTCTGGGTGCACGCCGTGAGAGTATCATGATTCTGCATGGGCTTGGCGCCGCAGACGGATACGTCGCAAGCCGCTTCGGCAGCCGTGTGGCCGGGCTCTCCCTCATGGGAGGTGTTGTCGGGACAATGCTGGGGGTGCCACCGATTGTAATCGTGACGCAGCTTATGGCGCCTCTTTCCGGCCCGCAGGCGACAATGGAGCCCGCGCAGGATGGCGAAGCCATTATTTCCGGATTTTTCGGGTCTCTCATGGATAGCCATGTGCCATCCGGCCTCATAAGCGGACTCGTCTGCGTTCCGATAGCTGCTGCTGTTATTGGATGGCTGACGGCACAGATTATTGTCAGAGTATGGTTGCGTCGTCTTCCATGAAAAGTCGTTCGCGTTGCTCCCCGTGGCTTGTCGTCAGTCTTTTTCTCGGTGGCGTGCTGGGCGTTTGGCTGGCTGGTTTTGCCTGGTTTATTTTTGACGCCTGGCGTCCGCCCCGCATCCCTCCGTCATCCGATGGAATTGTTGCCCTGACGGGAGGCAACGGTCGGGTCGAAGCGTCGCTTCGGTTACTCAGACATGATTCCGGACATCTCCTGCTTATTTCAGGTGTCGATCCGCATGTGACATTGGCGGATCTTGGTCCGGCATTGCCTCCGGCTCTCGCAGATCGCGTAACGCTGGGACGTCGTGCAACATCGACAGCCGGAAATGCAGTGGAAACCACCGGGTGGGTTCGGGAAAATGACATCCACAGTCTGATCGTTGTCACAGCCGGCTATCATATCCGTCGTGCAATGCTGGAAATTTCCAGGGCTCTCCCGGACGTAACCCTTCATGCCTACGCAGTACAGTCGCCAGCTCTGCGAAGGCCATTCGACCGAAAAACATTCCATCTTCTGGCTCTGGAATATAACAAACTTCTGCTGGCATTTGCTGGTCCGGTCAGCTTTTTCCGCCACAGCAGCGATGCCTTTTGAAGGGCGTGCTGACACCGTAGGCCCACGCATTGTTTTAAAAAAATGTGGTGTGTCGAAACGTAAATGTGAATACAGCCGGGCGGCATGCAGGCTTGCCAGCAGCGCTTCCTCTCCCCTGATTTACTGATTCCAGGGGAGCAACTTACGCCTTCTCCACACATTATCGTCTCGTGCATGTCTCTATGTGCCAGCCTGGAATGGAATGCTGCATGGATCGTCTGATCGAAGACTACGCTCTTGTCAGTTCAGCGCGCTGCGCCGGCCTTATCCATCGCTACGGAACGATTGAATGGCTTTGTATGCCCCGCTTCGATTCAGAGGCGATCTTTGCATCTTTGCTGGGTACACCCGAAAACGGTGAATGGTCACTGCGGCCCGCAGATCCGGAAGCAGTCGTTTCCCGTCGTTATCTGCCAGATACAATGGTTCTTGAAACCGCGTGGGAGACCAGCACAGGCCGGGCCATTGTCCGGGATTTTATGCCGCCACCCGGCAGCAGCGATCTTCATGAACTGGTTCGTATCGTTCGTGGTGAAGAAGGCACAGTCGCATTCAGATCAGATCTCAGGCTCCGGTTCGGTTATGGAGAGCGCATTCCGTGGATGCAGCGCTACGAAGGGGCACTCTACGCTTTTGCAGGGCCGGATGCCGTCAGGCTGAGTAGCAGTGCAGATCTCACCAATGTTGACTTCTCGACTGAAGGTGAATTCGAGGTTTCTGCCGGGCAAAGCAGTTTTGCAACGCTGGAGTGGTTCCCATCGCATGTGTCGCCACCGCTGCCTCGTGATCCATATGCTCTGCTGCGGCATACGATCGCAAAAGGCAGAGAGTGGGCCAGCAGCTGTCTTTACGAAGGACCTTATGAAGACATTGTCCGCCGCTCACTGCTGACATTGAAAGCTCTGACCTATCAGCCGACTGGCGGTATCGTCGCAGCGCCTACCACATCTCTGCCGGAAATGCCGGGAGGCATCAGAAACTGGGATTACCGTTACTGCTGGCTCCGTGACGCCGCATGGACGATTCACGCTCTGGCCATTTCTGGTTATGCCGAAGAAGCAAGCGCCTGGCATCAGTGGCTGATGCGCGCGACCGCCGGCGCGGTTGACGGGCTCCAGGTCATGTACGGCCTGCATGGTGAGCGGCGACTGACCGAAATCGAACTTCCCCATCTCTGTGGCTATGAAAACAGTCGCCCGGTACGGGTGGGTAATGGGGCCCACGGTCAGTTGCAACTCGACGTTTACGGTTCGGTGATCGGTGGTTTTGATGCCGCACGGCGTGATGGTCTGCAGGGGCTGGATACGGTCTGGCCCCTGCAGCGCTCGATCGCGCAGCGGCTCCTCGGTCTCTGGCGTGAACCTGACTCCGGCTTGTGGGAAGTCCGGGGCAGTACCCGTCATTTCGTCTATTCAAAAATGATGTGCTGGTTCGCCTTTGATCGCATGATCGCCAGTGCGATCGACTTCAGTCTCGATGGTGATGTCGAACTGTGGAAGGCGACGCGTGATGAAATTCACGCCGAAGTCTGCGAACTGGGCTTCGATAAGGAGAGCAACAGCTTCATGCAATATTACGGTGCGGACAGGGTTGATGCATCACTGCTCCATATCGCTCAGCTTGGTTTTCTGCCTGCCAGTGATCCACGTGTGAAGGGCACAGTCGCCCGGATAGAGCACGACCTGCTGCGTGGCGGTTTCGTTTTTCGTTATCCGCCTGATGGAGAGAGTGCGGATGGACTGGTGGGAGAGGAGGGTTCTTTTCTTGCCTGTAGTTTCTGGCTCTGCGATGCTTACGTGATGGAGAACCGCAGGGATGAAGCGCAGCAGATGTTCGAGCGGCTGATTACCTGCGCCAATGATGTCGGACTTCTGGCTGAGGAATACGATCCGAAAACGCGTCGGCAACTTGGAAATTTTCCTCAGGCCTTCAGCCATTTCGCGCTTGTCCATACAGCTCACATGCTGGCGGGAAGCCTGATATATGAAGGTGGTAAGCGCAATGGACGGAGACGCTCATAAGCGTCCGTCACTACGGTGAATACCATTCAGGCAGGCGTGCTGGATTATTCGCTGTCAGTCTGACGGAAAGCCGATGCCATTATTAAAAAGAAATGACATTCGGGTCATGTCCGCAAGCTCCATGCGCCGGAAGGTTTGAAAATAGCCTGCTGAATTGAGGACGATTTCTCTTTCGAATGCACTTCCGGATCAGAACTGGCCGCGAGATATCACTTACTCGTGAAGGGTGTCTGTCACGGCCTCCTGAGTCGTTCATACAAAGAAGGCAATTTAATGACAGCAGCCTGCTCCGGCGAGGAGTGGTAAAAGGAAAACGAGACGATGGTTCCTGCAGCCTCGATGCTTTCTCGTCCGATCCGTTTGCTCTCGGTGGCATCGGAGATGTTTCCGTTCGTTAAAACCGGAGGGCTTGGAGATGTCGTGGCATCGTTGCCAGAAGCACTCTCGAATTACGGCGTTGACGTAAAGACGCTTTTGCCCGGTTTCCCTGCTGTACTTGCGGCTATGCGGGATACACCCGCGCGAACGTTACGTATGCCGGATATTCTTGGATATGAAGGGCTGATATGGTCCTGCCAGATCGGAGAAAATGATCTTTTCATTCTTGATATTCCCGAATTGTATGATCGTCCGGGAAATCCCTATCTCGGGCCAGATGGATGTGACTGGAACGACAACGGCATTCGCTTCGCGGCTCTTGCGCGCGCAGCGGCATTCATCGGTCAGGGTGTCATTGAAGGCTATCACCCCGACATCATCCAGACACATGACTGGCAGGCCGGACTGACCGCAGCATATCTGCATTATGAAGGCGAAAATGTCTGTCTTGCTCACGGAATGTCCCGTCGTCCGAAGGTTGTGCAGACGATCCACAATCTTGCATTTCACGGGAGTTTTTCCACATACGACCGCAGCCGGTTTGGTCTGCCGGAGGAGGCGCTGTCGGTTGACGGGTGCGAATTTTACGGACGTATCAGCTTTCTGAAAGCTGGCCTTTTCTTCAGCGACTGGATCACCACGGTATCTCCGACCTATGCAGAGGAAATACAGGGAAGTGAATGGGGTATGGGTCTGGATGGACTGCTCCGGACGCGTGCCGACTGCCTGAGCGGCATCCTCAACGGTATTGATACATCGATCTGGAATCCCGCGCGGGACCCTGTCGTAAGGTTCCCCTACATTGCGGGTGACGTGATTGCCCGGCTCTCAAACAAGCTCGCCTTCCAGTCCGAATTTGGTCTGCCACAGGACAGGAACGCTTTTCTTCTTGGCGTCGTCAGCCGTCTGACGAGACAAAAGGGAATTGATCTTCTTCCTGAAATCATGGGGCGTCTGCTGAAATTCAATACGCAGATTGTCGTCGTAGGAGAAGGAGACCGGATAATTCACCGCGCCATGTCGGCTCTCCAGCGAAAGTTCCCCGGACGTTTCGCCTGTCATCTTGGTTATAGTGAAGAACTGGGTCATCGTATGCAGGCCTCTGTTGACGCGCTTCTCATTCCATCACGGTTCGAACCGTGTGGCCTGACACAACTCTGTGCTCTTCGTTATGGCGCGGTGCCGGTCGTGTCACGGGTCGGTGGTCTGGCTGACACGATCGTCGACGCGAACGAGGCAGCTGTGAGTCGCGGTGTCGCGACCGGATTTCTGTTCTCGCCGGTCGATCCGCTTTCTCTCGCCGCTGCGACTGAACGCGCGCGCGCGCTGTTCAGGAGCGATCGTGAGGCGTGGATGAATCTTCAGAGAAACGGTGCCATGACGGATGTCTCATGGCGAGGAAAAGCAGTCCAGTATGTGAGGCTTTTTGCAAAACTATCCGGAACCGAAATCGTTGAACAGATCGGCCACAACATTGTCCGTCTGCCGGGCACTGAACGGTCTGGCGGAAAGCTCGCAAAGCACATGAACCAGAAAAGGCGTGTTGCAAGGAAACCCGGAGTTTCAGGACCGTCCCTGATGACGAGAGTCTGAAGACACGACGAACGACCTGAGAAGGGCGATGGATGCGGGGCCGAAAATCATATCGATAAACCGGGGAGCAGATGCGTGACGCGAAGATATGATGACTCGCTCTATATCGTTCCGGAACAGACCGGAGATCTTCTGGCCGGACGCTGCTCCGATCCGTTCTCGATTCTTGGCAGACATAATGCCGGAAAAGTCGATATCATCAGGGCATTCTATCCTGATGCGGCCAAAGTCAGACTGGTCGTCCAGCGACCCCGCTCAGCGCCCGCCGAACGCGCCATGCGGCCCGTTGATGATACCGGTATGTATATTGGCACGGTCCCGCAGGGAGCACACTACCACTTCCGTATCACGTGGGCTGATGCGGTTGAGGAAGCAGCAGATCCTTATTCTTTTGGTCCGTTGCTGGATGAAGAAGATCTCAACACATTTTCCAAAGGAATAAATCATCACCCGGAGAGAATGCTTGGTGCTCATCCAATGATGATTGACGGCGTTGAGGGGGTTCGGTTTTCGGTGTGGGCACCCAACGCCCGCAGGGTCTCGGTCATCGGCGACTTCAATATATGGGATGGTCGGCGGCATTCAATGAGGCTGCGGCATGCAGCGGGAGTGTGGGAAATTTTCATTCCTGGCATCGGAGCCGGTGAGCGGTACAAGTTTGAGATCATGGCAAAAAATGGATCGCTGCTTCCGCAAAAAGCGGATCCTTTTGCACGTTTTTCGGAGCGGCCACCGGCGACAGCATCACTTGTTATGTCGGATACACGGTTTGCATGGAGTGACGACGCCTGGATGGGCGAACGCGCCGGACGGCAGTCTCCCGAAGCGCCGATCTCGATCTATGAGGTGCATGTTTCTTCATGGCGCCGGCCTGGAGGGGATCCGGACCGGACCGCGACCTGGAATGATCTGACGCGTGAATTAATTCCTTATGCTGTAAAAATGGGTTTTACCCATATCGAACTTCTGCCCATCATGGAGTATCCCTTCGGAGGGTCGTGGGGATATCAGTCTCTCGGTCTTTTCGCTCCATCGGCCCGACATGGTAAACCGCCAGAATTCGCAGCCTTTATCAATGCCTGTCACGCTGCGGGTCTCGGTGTTATTCTCGACTGGGTTCCGGCACATTTTCCAAACGACGTCCATGGGCTGGCGTGTTTTGATGGCACAGCCCTCTTTGAACATATGGATCCGCGTGAAGGTGTCCATCGTGACTGGAATACTCTGATTTACAATTTTGGACGCCATGAGGTGAGGGCGTTTCTGATTTCAAGTGCATTGATGTGGCTTGAGCGATACCACATTGACGGTCTGCGTGTAGATGCTGTCGCCTCCATGCTTTATCGGGATTACAGCAGAGTGGAGGGGGACTGGGTGCCGAACGTTCATGGCGGTCGGGAAAACCTGGAGGCAGTCAGTTTCATCCGAGAACTTAACGATGTGATCACGAGAGAAGTGCCTGATGCGATCATCATCGCCGAAGAGTCCACGGCCTGGCCGGGCGTGACGCATACGACACCGGAAGGGGGTCTTGGCTTCTCTTTTAAGTGGAATATGGGGTGGATGCACGACACGCTCACCTTTATCCAGCGCGATCCGCTCTGGCGAGGCTATCATCTCTCAGAAATTTTGTTCGGTATGCATTACGGTTTTTCTGAACGATTCGTGCTCAGCCTGTCACACGACGAAGTAACCCACGGGAAGGGTTCGCTGGTTGCGCGTATGCCTGGTGATTACTGGCAGAAGCACGCCAACCTCCGTTCTTATCTGGCTTTTATGTGGTGTCATCCAGGAAAGAAACTGTTGTTTATGGGCTGTGAAATTGCCCAGCAGCACGAGTGGAATCATGATGGTGAAGTCGACTGGGTGGCACTGAATGACCCGCTGAAGGCCGGGATGCAACGTCTGGTCGCTGATCTCAATCATATGATGCGGGCATATCCGGCACTGCATGAGGCAGACTGTGATCCCCGGGGATTTTCATGGCTTATCGGCGACGACGTCAGTAACGCGGTTTTCGCATGGGCACGTTTTGCACCGAACGGTGTGCCGGTTGTGGTCGTGTGGAACACAACTCCCTTAGTCAGACATCAGTACAGAGTGGGTCTTCCTTCCGGCGGATACTGGCATGAGGTTATCAATACCGATGGAGAGATTTATGGCGGAAGTAATACCGGCAATGGCGGCGGAGTAAACGCGCAGGGACAGCCGACGCATGGATGCAACTGGTCCTGCGAACTGACATTGCCTCCGCTCGCTGTTCTCATTCTCTCACCCTTTCTTCCGGAGGTCTGATGGCGCCGACTCCTTCCTCACTGATGCCGGGTAAACCATGGCCTCTGGGTTCAGCGTATGACGGTTACGGAGTCAATTTCGCGGTCTTCTCTGCCAACGCAACCCGCATCGATCTGTGTCTTTTCGACGAGGCCGGACGTAAGGAAATTGCTCGTATTGCTTTGCCGGAATACACCGATGAAGTCTGGCACGGCTATCTTCCTGATGCCGAACCTGGTTTGTACTATGGCTTTCGTGCGTTCGGTCCCTATGATCCGGTCAAAGGTCACCGCTTTAATCCACATAAACTTCTGATTGATCCCTATGCCAGAGAACTCAGTAATGATCTGCACTGGACCGATGCGCTGTTCGGATACAGGGTGAATTCAGCACGCGCCGACCTCTCATTCGACAGACGTGACAGTGCTTCCGCAATGCCAAAATGTCGTGTCGTTGACACGCAAAAATCATGGGCAAATGATAAAAGGCCGAACATATCATCAGATGATATGATAATCATGGAAGCACATGTGCGTGGCCTTTCAATGAAACGTGAAGGTATTCCGAAGCATCAGAAGGGAACATTTCGCGCATTGTCTGATCCGCACTTTATTGATTACCTTACGAATATCGGAATTACGACGCTTGAACTTCTCCCTGTCCAGTCATTTGTCACCGATCGCTTCCTGATTGAACGTGGCGTCACAAATTACTGGGGTTATAATACTTTATCTTTTTTCGCTCCGCAGCTTTCCTATGTCGGACGTGGAAAAGCTGCGGATTTTTGCACTGCGGTAAGGAAGCTCCATCAGGCTGGCATCGAAGTAATAATGGATGTTGTCTATAATCATACGTGCGAAGGGAATGAATTTGGACCAACACTTTGTTATCGCGGCCTTGATAACGCAAGCTATTACCGTCTCGTTCCTGGAAGTGAACGGCATTACATCAATGATACCGGATGCGGAAATACACTGAATCTTGCGCATCCCCGCGTGATGCAGATGACACTGGACTCTCTGCGTTACTGGGCGACAGAATTTAATATTGATGGTTTCAGATTTGACCTGGCTGTTATCCTGGCACGCGAGGATTACGGTTATAATCAGAGGTCCGGCTTTCTCGATGCCATTCTGCAGGATCCCGTCCTTTCAACGCGAAAGCTGATTGCGGAACCGTGGGATCCAGGCCCGGGAGGATACCAGGTGGGGAATTTTCCGCCTGGCTTTATGGAGTGGAATGACAAATTTCGCGATACGACGCGTCGTTTCTGGCGGGGAGATGCGAAAATACAGGGAGATATGGCTGCTCGCCTCGCAGGGTCCGGCGACCTGTTCGATAAGCGCGGGCGTCGTCCCTGCACGAGCGTCAATTTTGTGACTGCCCACGATGGCTTCACGTTGATGGACCTCGTCAGTTACGAGCGACGTCATAACGAAGCCAATGGTGAAGATAGTCGTGACGGAGCTGAGGAAAACTATAGTAGCGACTGGGGTGTGGAGGGGCCGACAGATGATGCCGGCGTTATAACGACACGTGACCGCATCCGCAGGTCTATGATGGCGACATTGCTGCTGGCACATGGAACTCCCATGATTCTCGTGGGTGATGAATTCGGTCAGACCCAGAATGGAAATAACAATGTCTATTGTCAGGATAACGATATATCATGGATAGACTGGTCCCTTGTGGAAACGCCCCGGGGAGGTGAGATGCACGAATTCACAAAGCGCCTGATCGACCTCAGAAAAACTCATCCTTCGCTTCGTGCGGCGCGTTACATGCACGGGCGACATAAGCCGCGCCCCGATTTACCGGATATTGCATGGTTCAACAGCGCCGGAGCGTCGATGTCGGTTGATGACTGGAACAGCGATGAGCGTCGGGTTGTGGGGCTGCGTCGGGTTGCCGGAGCAGGAGACGTTCTTGATGTGACCTGCCTGATCATGAACCCTGGAACTCAGGATATACAATGCGTCCTTCCTGGACCAGATGGAGACTGGAGTCTGCTTGTCAGTAGTGTGGAAAAAGAAGCAGGAGCAATGGAAGTAACTAAAGAATCTGAGGGAAACAGCAGTGTGATGGTCGCCGCGCACTCTCTTGTTCTGCTGAAACTAAATCTCGCAAAGGTTTCCCCCGACGCATAAAGCGCACAGAGGAGAACGGATACGATGTCAGGATTTTTCCGATATCAGCGACGGCAGGGGGCGGTTCTCGTCGGACCTGATCTGACGCGCTTCCGTCTCTGGGCGCCCTCATGTTCTGCCGTAACTCTTGAGCGCGAAGGACTGGCTTCCGTTCAGATGGATGCCCAGGATGACGGATGGTTTCAATGTGAGACTCATAGCGGGGCTGGAGTTCGTTATCGTTATCGTGTTGCCGATGACGTCACTGTTCCTGATCCTGCGTCCTGTTCGCAGCCTGACGACGTTCATGGTGCCAGTGCTGTCGCAGATCCGTCGTCTTATCAGTGGACATGCCCGGACTGGAGCGGTCGTCCGTGGGAGGAGGCTGTCATCTATGAAATTCATATTGGTCTTGGCGGCGGTTATCGAAAGATAGCTGAAGACTTGCCGCGCCTTGCCGCTCTGGGCGTCACTGCGATTGAACTTATGCCGCTGTCGGAATTTCCCGGCGACAGAAACTGGGGCTATGACGGTGTATTTCCGTTTGCGCCGGAGTCATCTTACGGCACACCGGACGATCTCAAATATCTGATTGATCAGGCTCATCGTTTCGGTCTGATGATCTTTCTTGATGTGGTTTACAATCATTTCGGACCGGACGGTAATTACATCGCACTCTATGCCCCGGAGTTTTTTTCGGAAAACGAACATACACTCTGGGGTTCCGCCATTGATTTTACCCGTAGCCAGGTTCGTGAGTTTTTCCTGGACAATGCTCTCTACTGGATTATGGAATTTCGCTTCGACGGACTCCGTTTCGATGCTGTGCAGGCCATCACTGAACGCAACTGGCTGGAGGAGTTACACAAGGTCATATCCGACACCATCGAAGCAGGCCGCTTCGTTCATCTGATTCTGGAAAACGAGAATAACGATGCGGGCCTGTTGCGGGATGGTTTCACAGCTCAGTGGAATGATGATGCACATAATGCCCTCCATGTGCTCCTTACCGGCGAAAATGAAGGATACTATAAGAATTTTTCTAAAGACCCCATTCTGTCTCTGGCGGTAGTTCTGGAGGAGGGATTTTGTTTTCAGGGGCAGCCATCTCCGATGACCGGAAAACCGCGTGGTTCCGGAAGCAGTGACCTGCCAGCAGAGAAATTTATTCTGTTTTTGCAAAATCATGACCAGGTCGGAAATCGCGCCCTGGGTGAACGTCTGACGGTGCTTGCTGATCCGGATGCGCTAAAGGCTGCTTACGCGCTTATGCTTCTTTCTCCCCAGATTCCGATGCTGTTCTTCGGCGAGGAATGGGGATGTCGCACGCCCTTCTTTTTTTTCACCAGTCATAATAGAGAACTTGCTGAAATTGTCAGAGAAGGCCGGCGAAGTGAATTCGCGTCATTCAGTCATTTTCATGAGTCGGAGAAACGGAAGCTGATTCCTGATCCGAATGCAGTGCAGACATTCGAAAAATCTCGTCCCGACCGGTCCGTCACCGGTGAGCGTGATCATAAGGCGTGGCTGGAACTGACACGGGAACTGCTGGGGCTTCGCCAGCAATTTATTGTGCCGCGACTGAAGGATGCACATAGCGCTGGTGTCACCATTCTCGCAGATGACGAGGGTGCTTCATGCCCGGCTCTGCTGGCATCCTGGACAATGGCCGACGGTGCTTTGCTCTCAATTGTGATCAATCTCGGCACAAAGCCGGTGTCCCTGACATCGGTTCCGGATGGAAAACTGATCTGCGCCAGGGGAGAGGTAAGCGAAGTCCGTCGTTTTGGTCCGGGGAGTATTGCCGTCTGGCTGAAGGATGAGATCCGTGTCTGATCAGATGCTTATCAAACAGGCTGCTTTTGCCGGGCTGAAAGTCCGCTGGAGAGATGCCCGGGGCAAGGCCCGGCGTGTTTCGCCGGAAAGCCTGCGACGCCTGCTTGCAGTTCTGGACAGCCCCGACGGCGCCTCTTTGCCGGAGGTGATGCCCGCTATGATCGTTACCGATGAAGGTAAGGTCACGCGGTTGCCGACAGAAGGAAGAGAAGGTCTTCCGGGCATCGCAGCAGAAACCACTGTGCGTTTTGTACTCACGCTCGAAAATGGTTTGAAAACAGAAGGAAAACTGAAGAGAGCGCGCGATGGAACGTTACTTATCCCAGCGGTGAAAACACCGGGTTATCATCAGATTGCCATTGGAGATCAGGCGACCGTGCTGGCTGTAGCGCCTGCACGGTGCCCGGCTGTTTCCGGTTTTACGGGACGTGAAACACCACGTTGCTGGGGCCTGGCGGCACAGATTTACGGTCTGAGACATCAGGGGGATGGTGGGATCGGCCATTTTGGAGCAGTTGGCGAGCTGGCGCGGGTCAGCGGTCGTGCCGGCGCGGATGCTCTGATGCTTAGCCCTGTTCATGCCATGTTCGCTGCCAGGCCTCAACAATACAGTCCGTATTCACCGTCCAGCCGTCTGTTTCTGAATGTTCTCCTTGCCGACCCGCATTCCGTCTTTGACACCATGACGATCCGGGCAGCGATGCGGCGGGCGCGGATATCGCAGAATATCACCGAATGCCTGGAAACGCAGGACCTTGTCGACTGGCCGACTGCCGCTAAATTTCGTCTGAAATTGCTGAGAACGCTTTACGACAGTTATATTTCCCACCCTGAATCCGGAGATTTTACTGCCTTTGTCCAGTCCGGTGGAAACTCCCTGCAGAATCATGCTGTTTTTGAAGCCTTGCATGCAAAAGAGGTGCAACGCGGTCCGGGAGGAGGTGACTGGAGATTATGGCCAGAACCGATCCGCAGTCCGCACACGCCGGAAGTCGAACGTTTTGTCTGCGATATGGCGGTAGAGATCGGTTTTCACAAATTCCTGCAATGGATTGCAGCGCGCAGTCTTCAGTCTGCAAATATCGAATCCAGAAAGGGAGGAATGAAAATAGGTCTGATCGGTGATCTGGCTGTCGGTGTCGATCCTGCAGGGAGTGAATGCTGGTCTGGTCAGACAGATCACCTTATCGGTCTTTCAATCGGCGCACCTCCTGACGCGCTGAGCCAGGCCGGTCAGAACTGGGGACTGACGACATATTCACCCCGAGCACTCAGAACAACAGGATACCGGGCTTTTATCGAGATATTGAGGGCAGGTTTTTCGCATGGCGGCGGGATGCGTATCGATCACGTCATGGGAATTGAAAGGCTTTGGGTCATCCCTGACGGAGGCGGTGCTGAGGATGGCGCTTACCTGACCTATCCGCGTGATGACATGCTTCGGCTTATGGCGCTGGAAGCAACGAGAGCAAATGCCGTGGTGATCGGCGAGGATCTTGGCACGGTCGAACCAGCCTTTCGTAAGGCCGCGATACAGCACGGCCTCATGGGGATGAACGTGCTTCCCTTCCAGCGTGACACAACTGGTGCATTTTTAGCGTCTGACAAATGGTCAGAAACCTCCGTTGCCATGACGACAACGCATGATCTTCCAACGATCGCCGGATGGTGGCAGGGAACCGACATCGCCTGGCGAGAGAAACTTGGTCAGATCAGATCTGATAATGACAAGGAAAAGGTTCAGGCGGAAAGGGAGCGGGATCGCACCGCTCTGTGGACATCTCTGCAAACAGAACCAGATAATACGACAACGGTAATGGATTACAGGCATCCTGTTACGGCACGGAGCAGAAAGGAAGCAGCCGATAAAACAGTCACTGCTTCTGTCGGCATACAGGCTGAGCCTTCATCATCGGAATGTGGTGCAAAAACGGTCGTGGACAGGGTGATCCGGCTTGTGGCCCATACGGATTGTCCAATGGCAATCGTACCACTCGAAGATCTTCTCGGGCTTGCGGAGCAGCCTAATATTCCCGGAACGATCTCCGGGCATCCGAACTGGCGGAGGCGTTATCCCGCTGCGACAAAAGCACTCCTGGCACGGGTTTCCGTTACACGCCGCCTGGCTACATTGCGCGCCGAAAGACCGCGTCATGAATAATGAAAGCGGAACACTATTTGGTTCAGTTACGGATAGTCCTGTGCGAGCAACGATCAGACTTCAGTTCAGGCAGGGTTTCACACTTGATGATGCCACTGAACTTGTGCCGTATTTTGCGGAACTCGGCATTAGCCATATTTATGCTTCCCCGTTATTCCGTAGTCGCCTGGGATCAGCGCATGGTTATGACATTCTCGATTACGGAAGCATTGAACCTGACCTCGGAGGTGAGGGCGCTCTGAGACGTCTTGTGACCGCTCTGCGCGCTCATCGAATGGGACTGATCATCGACATTGTTCCTAATCATATGGCAGTTGGCGGAGCGGGAAACATCTGGTGGGAGAATGTGCTCGCCTGGGGAGAAAACAGTCCATACGCCAGGTTTTTTGATATTTCCTGGAAGGCATATGCGCCGGAAAGACATGGTAAAGTCGTCCTTCCGTTTCTGGATCGTCCTTATGGAGAAGCATTGGCATCCGGCGTTCTGAAACTGAAAAACGATCCGGAAACGGGTCTTTTTTTTGTTTTTCATCACCAGCACCGGTTTCCTGTCTGCCCGGCGCATTATGGATCGTTGTTAAAACAGGTTGCCGCCCCTCGTGAGTTATGTGCTGCTTTTTGCGCAGTCACTGAACGGATGATTCCCGATAGTGATGTCGACAGAGCACTCGCAGGACTTTCCGGGTGGAGCCAAACGCCTGAAGGGCAGGAAAATCTGAACCGGCTGATGAGCTTGTATAATCCGGAAACGTCAGAAGGTCGCAAGAAACTTCATACTCTGATCTGTCGCCAGAACTGGAGAGCAATATGGTGGAGGACAGCGAATGAAGTCATTAACTGGAGACGCTTTTTCGATAATACAGAACTTGGCGCCATCACTGCTGAGCGCATGGAAGTGTTTGAGGCGACACATGATTACGTCATCTCTCTTTTTGCTCACGGTCTGATCGACGGTGTCAGGGTCGACCATATTGATGGCCTTACTGCACCGGCAGTCTACTGCCGCAGGTTGCGTGATCGCTTCCTGCAGGTGGCACCATTCCGTCCTGCTGAAGCTGGTAACAGGATATCGATTTACGTGGAAAAAATTCTGGGAGCCACGGAAAGGCTTCCGGTGGAGTGGTGCGTTGAGGGAACGACCGGTTACGATTTTATGGACCAGGTTTCCGCGGTGCTCCATGACGAAAATGGAAAAGCTGTTCTCAATGAACTCTGGGAGGAATGTTCCGGGTGCAATCCGGCCGTGGCAGCGATCGAACTGACTGCTCGTAATGAAATTCTGCCAGGACTATTTGCAGCAGAGTTTTCCCGCCTCATCTCCTGCCTTAAAGAGGCTTTGCTGGCCGAAGAGGGCAGGGAACGGGATGATGGATGTAGCATTCATGATGATACCGACTTTGCGATTTCCGATGTCATGCGTGCTGTGTTCCGACATTTTGTTCCGTATCGGACATATTACGCCGATGGCATGCTGCTCGATCACAGAACCGATCTGGCCTCGCTGAATGATGCCGCAAAAAAATCTCGTCCGGATCTGCTACCATCGCGATACGGTCTTCTCGATCGCATCATCGCTTTGCTTGCCTCACACCCCGAAAACATGCCTTCCATAATGATCAGAGAAGCACAACGTGCCTTTGAACATCTGACAGCCCCTTTATCTGCAAAATCTCTTGAGGATACAGCATTCTATCGGTACGTGAGACTCATATCGCGGAATGAGGTCGGTAGCGACCCGGGCATACTGGCCCGGACAGTATCAGATTTTCATACGGCATGCACAGTAAGGTTACGAAATTACCCTCACGCTATGCTCGCCACGGCAACGCATGATCATAAGCGCGGCGAGGATAGCCGCATGCGGATAGCAGTCATAAGCGAAACAGCTGAGGAGTGGCGAGGCTGTGTTCGGCGCTGGTTGACGAAACTTACCGGAAGAGCCGGTCCGGATCACGTCGACGCATTGATGCTCTATCAGACATTGCTCAGCGTGTGGCCGTCTGACGGTCGGCCTGAACGACTGGTGTCGCGCGTTTCGGAGTGGTTCACCAAGGCCCTTCGTGAAGGCAAGCGACATACAAACTGGCTGGACCCGGACGAAACCTACGAAGCCGCGTGCCAGGACTACCTTGCGATGCTGCTTGATTCCCAACGCTCATCAGTCTTCCTTGCCGAAATGACCGCTTTCTCTGAGCGGATCGCGCCAGCAGCAGCACTGAATGGCCTTTCGCAGACATTGTTACGACTGACGACGCCGGGCGTGCCTGATCTTTATCAGGGATGCGAACTCTGGGATTTTAGTCTGGTTGATCCGGATAATCGCCGTCCTGTTGATTTTTCCAGGCGAGAAGCTCTGCTGCGAAACGAAACAGATTTCGATCAGGCTGCAACCGAGTGGAAAAACGGGGCAGTCAAGCTGCTCCTGATCCGATTGCTCCTGCAATGCCGGGCCCGGCATCCATTACTTTTCACATGCGGCTCGTATGAACCCGTTGCAGCCACTGACGATCATCTTATCGTATTCCATCGGTTGTATGAAAACACGCAGCTTCTGGTCGTGGCTCCGCGGCACACATTATTATTGGGGCCCGATGGTAAAAACCTCAGGCCTGAGAAAATGCCAGAGCCCGTCCGGTTCCCTGCTAGCTGCCACAAGTCCTGGCGCAGCGTCATTCGTCCGGCGCGTCGCCTTCAAATCGGGACAGAAGCCGTGCAGTTCTTCGAACCCGGCCTGGTGCCTGTCGAATGTTTTATTGTGGAAGCCTGATGACCGGCATTCCGGATGCACCTGTAATGATTCTGCCAGTTGCGGCCCGGCAGACATGGTGCCGCGAGTGCCTCATGGAGCCGTAGTCCTGCCGCTTATTCCGTGAAATGACACATTTCGCCCTGGCGACTAAGATACATTTCACGATGACTTTTTTCCATTCCTCTATCTCTCTCCGTATCTGTGTTGCTGCCTCCGTGATGGCCTTCTCCCTTTCTGGCTGCACGCCTCCCGTCTCGGTTCACCATCTTGGTCTTACCCGGGCATATCTGGACGAAACGCGCAGTGCTCTTGCTGGCCGGGTCCTGAGTAATGCCACACAGATCGTCCTTGAACGCCAGAATCTGCGTCAGCTCTGGCAGGCCCATCCAGCAGCAGCCATCGCCGCGCTCCGTGGAATAACCGCTGCGGATACGGTTGGCCCGGATGTCGGCGACAGGCTGTTTGCGCTTGCAGAACTGAACTATCTGCGTGGTCGTCAGACACATTTCCGGGCCGATTTTATGGCGGCAGCCCTATACGCTTATGCTTATCTGGCTCCTGGCGAGGCACAGGCAATCCGCCCCAGTCCTTATGACCCGCGGTTTCGTCAGGCCTGTGACATTTACATGCTGGGCCTGACCGAGGCGCTGGGCTCGCCTGTTCAGATTACGCCCCAGAGCTGGCAACTGCCGTTCGGCTCGCTGGACATCAATGCAGGAACGCCCAGCCTCAACTGGCATGGCCATCCGCTGACAGACCTGCGTCCAACTGCGAGGCTTTCTGTTGACGGAGTCAAAAATGTGTACCGTCATCCCGGTCTTGGAGAGCCGCTTGCCGCGTTGCCTGAACTTTCAGATGCGGAGGACCGTTCCTTTCAGATCGCGGATAAGCTTCGCATCCCGGTCAATCTGCTTGTGGAATTTGATGATCCACGGCGGCAAATATTTTCAGATCATCTGAATGCACGGTTTATTGTTTCAGCAATCGATGTGGAAGATCATCGTATTATCGGCGATGACTCCGTACCGTTACACTATGAGCCGACCGCCGCGCGTGCAATCAGCCTGCAGGATTCAGTCGACTGGTCAGCCGAATATCGTGGCTTTCTGGACGGCAGCCTTTTTCTTGATGGTCACAGCCCCCGACTGGTCGCCATACAACCGCATCAGTATGGTCATATGCCGGTTGTCCTGGTTCATGGCACCGCATCAAGTCCTGCCCGCTGGGCCGACATGATCAATGATCTTCTTGAAGATCCGGTCATTCGTAAACATTTTGAGTTCTGGCTCTTTTCATATGGCACCGGTAATCCGATTCCTTATTCGGCACTTGAACTCAGGCGTTCGATCCAGCAGGCCGTCAATCAGCTTGGAGGAACACAGGCAGATCCTGCACTGGGCCAGATAACTCTCATCGGACACAGTCAGGGCGGCCTGCTTGCAAAAATGCTGGTTATCCAGGCCGGTAACCGACTCTGGAACGGTGTGACGAAACATCCGCTGGCAAGTCTCGACTTTTCGCCTCGCACGCGGCACCTTCTTGAAGAAGCTATGTTTCCGACACCTGTGCCGGAAGTTCACAGAGTCGTTTTCATCTCAACACCGCAGCATGGAAGTTATCTGGCAGGATACTCGGTCGCGCGCCTGGTCGGCCGCTTCGTCAGTTTTCCTGTAACTGTCACGGATATCATTCAACAGGTCGTTACAGGTGACGTGGCAAGTTCCAGAACGAACATGCAGCCATGGCGGGCCGGAAGTGTATACGGCATGTCGCCTGACAGTCCTTTTATCAAGGCTCTTGCAGCTATTCCTGTGTCGCCGACAGTCCATGCCCATTCGATTATCCCCGTTCTGGGAGACGGTCCTCTTAAGAACGCCGATGACGGTGTCGTCAGCTACGAAAGTGCCCATATTCCAGATGTTGATTCCGAACTGGTTGTCCGTCACTCCGGTCACTCCACTCAGTCTGACCCGATAACCATTGCGGAGGTCAGGCGCATCCTTCTCGAACAGATCGGATCCGCCGGTGATTTGTCGGCCAGGTATGAGAAGAACATGTATGAATCGTTAGTTGGTAGTCAAAGCAATGAAGCCCCGCGGAGTGCGTCCGGCCACTCCAGGACCGCTACGAAAGCACTCAATGGTTAACTCGTTCCTCACAGAGACAGCACGGAACAGAAATCGTGGCATCGCAGAATGGGGCAGATGGGTAATCGGCTGGTCTGTTCTGATTGTTGTCACGATATCCGGCGCTCTGGCATTGTATTATTCAACAGTAACACCTCCTCTGTTGCGTGTCAGCCTTTCTCTCCTTTTCCCATCGGCCATGATCGCCTCTTACTGCGGACGGCATGCAGTTTATGGCCGCCTGTCCCTCGGTGTTCTGACGCTATCTTTATGCATCTGGTATTTGACTGATCTGCCCCGAAATGATCGGGACTGGGCCGGAGAATATCGGCTTCCTGCAGACGCTGAGTGTCTGACCGAAAATGAGTTGAGTGATTTCAGCGGGTTATGATTCATGGGTTTGCGATAACCTGATGAGATCAAGATGGCCTGGACTGAAATCACCCGAGCGCAGT